>CAVBBL010000005.1:0-112282 GCA_963593905.1 bacterium
CGTTTACGGCATCAATGCGGTTTGAAAGAAATGCTATCGAGCATTTCTTTCAAATTTGCCTACTTAAGCCGCTTTTCTTTTGCGCACAGCCGGCATACCGCTTCTGCCAAAATCAAGTCTCTTATTGATCTGATTGAACAGGAATTCCAGAATCAGGCTTAAGATTGCAAAAATCAGTGCACAAATGATATAGCCTTCCAGTGTATGACCCGTGACGCTTCCCAACGATCTGGTCTTTCCTATCATATCGATGACGCCTACCATGTACGCCAGTGCCGTCGCCTGAAATGCATAGATGAAGGTAGTCCCCATCATCGGCAAGGATATTCTCGCCGCCTGCGGCGCCACGATATGAACAAGTGTCTGCCATCCGGTCAGTCCTGCTGCATAACCTGCTTCCGTCTGTCCCATGGGAACCGCCAGCACAGCGGAACGAATGGTCTCTCCCATAAATCCGCCATTATTCAGACCGTATGCAATAAAGATGTAGACGACTCTGTCAATGGAAGAGCTGTCAATTCCCATCTGTCCCAGAAGTGCAGGAACTCCAAAATAAATCACAAACATCTGACAGATGACCGGGGTACACCGGATGTAGGAAATAAAAACGGCTGCGATCTGACTTAATACCGGTATCTTTTTTATCCTAATCCACGCCAGCAGGCAGCCCAGCAACAGGCCGCTTCCAAACGAGACCAGTACGATTTCCAGGGTAACCGGAAATTTCACTATGACCTTCGGAAAAAAATAGATAAAACGTTCCCATGATAACATACGCTCATATCCTTTCTCTTCGTTCCCTACTCTGTGAGATCCTCTCCGATCCATTCCTCACAAAGCTTGCCAAGGGTGCCATCCTCCTTCATCTCCTTGAGAGCGGTATCAAAGGCGGTCTGGAAGTCCCCTTCATTCTTGCTGAACAGGAAATAAATGCCGCCATTCTCTGATTCGTATACGCAGTCATCGGAAACATCCATGAAATTGTCGTACTGTTCATTGAAATTCATCATCTCAATGCTGGTGGCTATATAGGCATCATAAAGGCCATTCTTAAGCCCTGCGCTGATGGTTTCATAGCCATCCGGGTATTCCAGATGAATCTCCTGATCAGGATGCTCTGCATTCCAGTCAAGAACAATGGTCTCTGCCAGAAGTCCCGGTATCGTTGCCACCGTTTTTCCGGCCAGAGATGCCATATCGGTGATATCTGTTCTGCCCTTCAGATATCCAATATAAAATTTTCCGGCATTTACAGTGGGCATTGCCGAATAGCTGTATTTTTCTGCCCGTTCTTCCTTGTATCCGAAGGATCCTCCTGCTGCCGCATAATTGCCGGTATCAATGCCTACCAGCAGATTCGTCCATTCATCCATCACAATGTCCATATCATACTGATCACCAATGCGGTTTTGAATCTCACAGAGGATTGCATACTCATATCCCTCATACTCTTCATTTTCATTCATGTAGGAATACGGCTTATTCTCTGCACTGATACCTACCTTTACCTTCTTGGCATCTGCGGATACTGTGGATGCAGTGGAATCCGCTGTCGCTGCAGTATCTGCGTCCGAGGATCCTCCGCAGGCGGTGAGCATTCCCAATGCCATCACCCCTGCCAGTGCCGCTGCTGTTACTTTGGTCATCATTGCTCTTTTTTTCATAATGTCCTCCCTTCGGAAAGTGGCGCCTACGGCGCATGTGCCTTTCTTTTCTCTATAACGAAAAGGCGCTCAGAGTAAATTGCTCTGAACGCCTTCGTTCCCAACTGATTTGTTGCAAGTTCGTCATAAATTTTCTTTATACTTTAGTGTTTTGCACTTTAATTGTCAACTATGTATTTTTACATAATATTTCTGAAAACTCACCGGTTCTTTATGAATTATAACCATTTTCCATAATTTTTATTTATCTATCTCATAATTTCCTGCATGGCTGCGATAAATAATTTGCATTCGTCTGCGGTGCCAATACTGACACGATTATGTCCATTGGGCGCGCCGATCATCAGTTTTCGTTCTGCCAGTTCCTTTTTTATCCGCATCGGGTCCATTTTTTCCCGCTGCAAGACCGGAGCATTCTTCGGCGCTCCAAAGAATATAAAATTTGCAGTCGGCGGAACGACCTCAAAACCGAGCTTTTCTAATTCTCCCGCCACATAATTCCGGTTTTCGATGTTGAGTACCTTCACTTTTTGGATGTAATCCTGATAATCCAGCGCTGCCTCACATGCCAACAGTCCCGGCCCGCTGTAATTCCAGGCCTGACAGGCCTTCATGATCGCATCCGCCAGTACCGGCTGCGTAATCGCATAACCGATCCGAAGTCCCGCCAGTCCGTATGCCTTGGAAAATGTCCGCTGCACAATCAGCGGTCTGTCATATCCCTTCTGAATCATCTCGATCATACTGTAATGCTCAGGATCATCCACATACTCGTAGTATGCTTCGTCGACAATCACCACCACATCCCCGTCGTCATGGGCATGAAGTCCGGCTGCTTTTTCATGTACTTTTCGGACAAATTCCTCAATTCTCGCGCCGGTAATACAGGTTCCCGTCGGATTATTCGGATTTACGACCACGACGAGCTTGGTTTTCTCCGTGATTGCCTCATACATTCCGTCCAGGTCAAAATGATAGTCCGTCGTCAGAGGGATCTCCACTCTCTTACCGCCGTAGTCATTGACCATATCCGGGAACGACTCATAGGACGGTGTGCAGTACACAACCTCATCTCCGGGATTGATAAAAATCTCTCCCAGCATGTCGATCACAGCGCTGGATCCCGCACCGATGATCACATAATCCTCCGGTTTGGAATGTTCGCCGAACTCATTGGTCTCCACCGCCGCCTCCGCCGTTCTGTCAATTCCGTAGAAACCTGCTATTTTCCGCTTCAGATCGATGGCGAAAAAATCCTGATACTCATTGACTCGCCCGATGCTGTCAATCAGCAGTTCCTTTACTTCCGGTGCCGGTCCGTAATTGTTCTCATTAAAATTAAGTCGGACCACGCCCTTGGGTGTAGATGTCTTCTGTCTGGCGCCGCGCTTACTTGCCGGTTTTACCTTCATACTGTCCCGCAATAATGCTGTTGCATTTTTCATAATTCTCCTTTCTATGCCGCAATTATTGCGGCTACGTGAAGAGAAATTGCGCAGGCGATTTCTCTGATACGATCTTGCATTGATGACGTTTACGGCGTCAATGCAGTTTGAAAGAAATGCCATCAGGCATTTCTTTCAAACTTTTCCTTTCTATGCCGCGGATTGCCGCAGCAGACCGATCACTGCCTTTTTTGCATCACTTACCCCCGCCGTTGATCACAGAAGACGGCTTCCCATCCAGGTAATTTTTAAAATTGTCTATTGCCATATCAATGGCCCTGAACCGGGATTCCCTGGTGAGCCACGCAATATGTCCTGTTATGATGCAGTTCGGTGCTGTAAGCAGCGGCGTCCCATGCCTCGGCGGCTCCTCCGTCAGGACATCCAGCGCTGCGGCCCGCACTTTTCCGGACTTTAATGCCTCTGCCAGCGCTGCCTCGTCAATTAAGATCCCCCGCGCCGTATTCATTAAGATAACGCCATCCTTCATCCGGCCAATCGTATCCTCATTGATAACGTGCGTATTGCCGTTCTCCGGAAGATGCAAAGATATCACGTCTGCCCTCGCAAGCAGCTCCTCCAGTGAACCCACCTGCTCCACAAAGGAATATTCCTCACCGCATTTGACGCTGCGGCTGTAGGAAATAACATGCATACCAAATCCTGCTGCCATCTTCGCAAAAGCAAATCCAATTGCTCCCAGTCCGACAATGCCCACCGTTTTTCCGTATAATTCAATCTGCGGAACCACTGCCTTGCAGAATTCCGGTGCATTTCCCGGATCACTCCAGTCGATTTCCCGCACCCGCCGATCCTGCACTTCGATATGGTGGCAGGTATGCATCAGCAGCGCAAAAGCATGCTCCGCGATGGTCTGCGCGCCGTATACGGTGTTCGTAACTGTCACCCCATAGCGTCTCGTCATCGCATAGTCAAATGATTCATACCCATGTCCCAGAGTGGCAATATATTTTAGCTTCGGGTGCTTTTGGAAAAAGGCCTCATTCATCAATCCTTTTGTGATCCAGACACCAAACAGCGCATCCGCATCCTCCACCAGCTGATCCAATTCTTCCATAGACGGATAGGTATCCACGATCTGCAGCTGCACATCGCCTGCGCCGGGAATGGCCTCCAGCTTCTTCCATTGGGAAATCAGTTCCTCCGCTGTTATATCCGGCTGAATGATCTTCTCCCGAATAATCACTATTTTCATATGTTTATTCCCCTCCCTTCCTGTCTGCGAATCGCTGTTTTATGCATCATGCATCCTCTTTTACTTTTTCCACTCAATGCCCAAATCGCATCTCGTTTTTATCAATAACTTTTTTTTATGATGTTGAATATAAATTCATTTTATGATATTGTCAAGCGCAAGAGATAAAAATTTATCAATCGCTGTTTTTCTCTTCATATCTGCATTTTCCATAACAACATCAACCAATATGCATTTTGTACACATAAACACAGCCATTACATCGCCTTGTTATATTACGATTCTGTCATAATTTTTTGTCATAGTTACATAGCTAGTTTTCATATTAGATGATTGATGTGAATAACAGGGAAATGAGCAAAATGAATTTTGAAAGAAATGTGGTTTGAGTGAACTGTATTTTCAAAATGGAGATGTAATCCAGCTGCAGTATAGAAGTATAGAAAGGAAGAATATGAAAAAAATGAACGCAGAAAAGACATCGACAGGGAGTGCGCCCGTCTCATTTCGAACGTCGGTTGCTTCCTCTATGATCACTATGTTGCTTCAAAGTGCCTATTCCGTCGTAGACGGTTTGTTCGTAAGCAATATGGTAGGTGATACAGCACTGGCTGCCATCAATGTCGCATGGCCTATTATTGCCGTCATCACGGCCGCTGGAACCGGCATCGGTGCCGGCGGCGCTTCCTATATGAGCATCAAACAGGGAGAACAAAAGTGGGAAGAATCCAAACGGGTTCGTGCCAATACTATTCTTGCACTTTTTGCTGCGGGAGCCATAATCACCACATGTTTCCTCCTGTTTTTAACGCCGCTTTTAAAGCTGATGGGTGCTTCCGGTGATTTGCTTTGCGCCGCAGAACAATACGGCAGAATCATGATCGCAGGCGGCGTCATTCAGGTTTTATCCTGTGGACTAGCCCCCATATTGAGGAACGAAAACCGGCAAGTCGGCGCGATGGCCATCATGATTCTGGGATTCTTTTTTAATCTCTCGATGGATTTTGTACTGCTGTACTTTTTTCATCTGGGCATCGGCGGCGCCGCTCTGGCCTCTTTAGGTGCACAGCTGCTGACCACCATACTCTGTTTTCTCTCTTTGTCGGGTATCACGGAGATCATCCGTGCCAAACTAGGTCTGAAAAGTTCTGCCGGAGCACACTTTGTCCCGCTGCGCAGAGATCAGTTTGTCCTTGACGCAGACTGCTGGAAGCGCATTTTTTCTATAGGGATCTCCCCTTTCGGAATATCCCTGACACCGTCGCTTTTAATTCTTTATCATAATGTCGCCTGCCTGCATTACGGAGACCTTGCCGTCAGCGCATATGCACTGATTTCCTCCACCATCGGTTCCTACCGGATCTTGCTCATCGGCGTTGCAGAAGGAATGCAGCCCCTTGCCAGCAAAGCCTACGGTGCCTCACTAAACGGAAATGCTTCCCTTGCGGAGCGTATCGCGGCCTATGACGAAATCCGGCATATCCGCAATAAAGCCATACGAACTGCCATCGCCGCCAGCTTTCTTCTGTTCCTTTTTACCATTGCCACTGCTTCCTTTTATCCGACGCTGTACGGCTATCAGGGAGAGGCCGCCGCTGCCGGCTATCATGCCGTTATGCTTACCGCAGCCCAGCTCATCTTTACCGGCATAGTGAGAGTGACCAACAGCTTTTTCTATGCCGTGGGCAAGAACCGTTACTCTCTCTTTATGATCTATTTTGATCCGCTCTGTCTGACACCGGCAGCATTGGCAATCCTGTCGCATTTCCTGGGAACGGACGGCATCTGGCTAACAGCCGTGATCACACAGTTTCTCTTAAATATTGTTGCCGCCGGCATGTTTATTTTGCATAATAAACAAATGAAGCAGGAACAGGCCGTACTTATCAAAAGAGCATAAGTTTGAGTGAAATACCTGTTGGTATTTCACTCAAACTGCGTACATCGGAGAATTCGCCTACGCGAAATTCTCCTCGTGGTACCGCAATAAATTGCGGTACAGGGAGAAAGCTATGACGTTACAACAAATGAGATATGTGATAACCACCGCAGAATGCTATTCCATCACGAGTGCTGCTGAGAAATTCCAACTGTCACAGCCTAATCTGTCAAACGCCATCAAGGATCTGGAACAGGAATTGGGCATTCAGATCTTTGAGCGAAAAAAAAGCGGTGTGACGTTAACTCCCGATGGCGCCGAGTTTGTCCGCTCCATCCAGCCAATCTTAAATCAGGTGCAGCGCCTTGAGGATACTTATAAACAGCCCAGCAGTCACACCACCTCTTTCAGTGTCGCCACGCAGCATATTTCCATAGTGACAGAGGTCATGATCGCTTTCATGAAGGAGCAGGAAACTTGCTTTAACGAATATAATTTTCAGTATCTGCAGCTGCGTACCAAGGAGATTCTGGATTACGTCGCATCGGAATTCTGCGAAATCGGCATTCTCCTTAAAAACCGCGAAAACCGTGTTCTGAACTGGGAAATGGAACAGCAGGAGCTTGATTTTCACCTGCTGGCCACCATGCGTCCAAAGGTCTACGTTGCCAGACAGCATCCCCTCGCCGGCAGGTCGAAGGTATCCATGGACGACCTGGCTCCCTATATCTACAGCCACTATTTTCAGGGAATTGACAGTTCCAGGGACCGCTTTTTCTCCGAGGAGCTGGTAGAGAATACCGTTGCCAAAAAGACGATTACTATCACAGATGAGATGGCCGACGCCAGCTTCGGCATGGAAATGAATACCTATACCATCGGTTCCGGTATATCCGGTGACAATATGCTGGAAAAAAATTACGCCGTCATGAATCTCGATACCCATCAACGAATTGAGTTGGGATGGATATGCAGGAGAGATCATGAACTCAGCAGCTTCGGCAGGCGTTTCCTGGATCTATTGACAGAAAGAATTGATACCATGCAATTAGACTAAGATAGCTTCTCTCTTTTCCCTGCAAAATTGATTTATCTGAAACACGCATCAAAAAAGCCCCCTGCATTCCTGCAGGGGGCTTCAATCAGACTTGCTGTCTATGCTTCTGTTATTCTTACTTCTTCTTGGTTACGTCCTTTTTTATTTTCTCGACAACTGTACCGACAGCGCCCAAAACAGCAACGCCTCCTATAAATACTACACTCACGCCGAAAAGATACTCTGAAATCATTTTTTCCTCTCTTTCTTCCGGTATATCTACCGGATACGTTTTTATTGTTTGTTTTCTGTCACTTGCTTGTGACTTGCTTTTGTTTTGTTGAACTGATTGTAATAAATCCTTTGTATTAATTCCGTAACAAATTTTTTCTTACTTTCCGGTTACGATTTTCTTTGCCTTCTGGTAAACTGTGTTGACAGTGGAAGCAGCAAAGTGAATAACACCTACGCCAATGATACCTCCAATTACCACAGTTCCAATAGAATTAACAAGACTAAGACCCATTTTTTCCTCTCTTTCTTCCGGTGTTCGTACCGGATACGCTTTTTATTTGTATTTCGTCACTCTCTTGTGACTTGCTTTTGTTTTGTTGAACTGATTGTAATAAATCCGAGGTATCAATACCGTAACAAACGGACAGGCCCTCTGCTAATCCTGCAGGGAGCCTGTCCGTTCCAAGTTTCTTAGGAAAACGCTGCGCAAAGCGTTTCCCTCACCATATTTACTGCTTGTGCTGCAAAGCAGCCAATCTCATGCCAGTTTAGTATTTCGGTAGCTCTTTCCTCTGCCCGGCATACCGCTTCTGCCAAAATCAAGTCTCTTATCGATCTGATTGAACAGGAATTCCAGAATCAGGCTTAAGATTGCAAAGATCAGTGCGCAGATGATATAGCCTTCCAGTGTATGACCCGTGACGCTTCCCAATGATCTGGTCTTTCCTATCATATCGATGACGCCTACCATGTATGCCAGTGCCGTCGCTTGAAATGCATAGATGAAGGTCGTCCCCATCATCGGCAAGGATATTCTCCCCGCCTGCGGCGCCACGATATGAACAAGTGTCTGCCATCCGGTCAGTTCTGCTGCATAACCTGCTTCCGACTGTCTCATGGGAACCGCCAGCTTCGGCAAACGTTTCCTGGATCTGCTGACAGAAAGACTTGATTCCATACAGTTAGATTAATAATTCAATGCCAAGGAAATGCAGATTCCACCATCATTTCCCTGGCACCAGCGTATTATAGGAATTGATTGATTTATTTAAAACACGGACAAAGATGCCCCCTGCATTCCTGCAGGGGGCATCCATCAGACTCGCTGTCTATTATTTTTATTTCTTGTCCAGCCAATTCTTGACGGCTGTTCCAGCCTCATAAATGCCATAAGAAACACCAAACAGGCCACCCAAAATGCCAACAGTCATTCCTACTCCTCCTAAAAGTGCTAACATAATTTTTCCTCTCTTTCTTCCGGTGTTCGTACCGGATACGCTTTTTTATTTGTATTTCGTCACTCTCTTGTGACTTGCTTTTGTTTTGTTGAACTGATTGTAATAAATCTGATGTATCGATACCGTAACAAGCCACATCGAGATTGTATGAGAGTCATCGTACTTTTCCCAAAAGCCAAATTTTACTTTCTCTGTCAACTGTTCCATCTCGCTATTCTCAATGACGCAAGAAACGGCGTGACCAAAGCCACGCCGTTTCCTGCGAAAATATGATATTACTTTCTTATGCCCTGACCATTTCTACAGGGGCATCCATCAGACTCGCTGTCTGTTATTTTATTTCTGTATACTTACTTTAAATTAGAAAGCTTCCTGAGGCCCATTGCACCCGCATAAATGCCATAGGAAATTCCTACAATGCCACCTGAAACACCCAAAAATACGCCTACTGCACCTAAAAATGATAACATAATTTTTCCTCTCTTCCTTCCGGTATGTCTATCGGATACGCTTTGATGATTTGTTTTCTGTCACTCTCTTGTGACTTGCTTTTGTTTTGTTGAACTGATTGTAGTAAATCCCGCGTATCAACACCGTAACAAAACATATCGAATAACATACAAAGAGAACGCCTGCTACACCCGCAGAGACCACTCGGTGCAGTCCACCACTTTAGCCTTCAGGGGTTCGTAGAACTCCGGCTCATGGCAGATCAGCAGGATACTGCCCTTGTATTCCAGAAGTGCTTTCTGCAGTGCCTCCTTGGCATCTACATCCAGATGGTTCGTAGGCTCATCCAGAAAAAGCACGTTGCTCTCCCGGTTCATGAGTTTGCACAAACGCAGCTTGGCCTGCTCGCCGCCGGAGAGCACTCGCACCTGACTCTCGATATTCTTGGTGGTCAGGCCGCACTTAGCCAGAGCAGAGCGGCACTCGTACTGGCTGAAGGAAGGGAATTCCTTCCACAGCTCCTCGATACATGTCCGGGAGGATGCCTCCACTTCCTGCTCGAAATAGCCGGGGAATTGGTAATCACCGGTTTCCACAGTGCCGGAGAGGGACGGAATCTGCCCTAAGATAGTTTTCAAAAGGGTGGTCTTACCGATACCGTTTGCTCCCTTCAGGATCAGGCGATCCCCTCTTTCCATCAACAGGTCAATGGGACGGGAAAGGGGCTCGTCATAGCCGATGACCAGGCCTTTGCTCTCAAAGATCAGCTTGCCGCTGGTGCGAGCGCCCTTAAACTGGAATTCCGGCTTGGGTTTATCCTTTTCCAATTCGATGACATCCATTTTATCCAGCTTTTTCTGTCTGGACATAGCCATGTTTCTGGTGGAAACCCTGGCTTTATTTCTGGCCACAAAGTCCTGGAGATCCGCGATTTCCTGCTGCTGACGGCGATAGGCCGCCTCCATCTGGGCCTGTCTGGCCGCATGGACCTCCTGAAACTTATCATAGTCGCCCACATAGCGGTCCAGATGCTGGTGATCCATGTGGTAGATCAGGTTGATCACACTGTTCAGGAAAGGAATATCATGAGAAATGAGAATAAAGGCATTCTCATATTCCTGCAGGTAGCGGCGAAGCCACTCAATGTGCTGCACATCCAGGTAATTGGTAGGCTCATCCAGCAAAAGAATGTCCGGTTTCTCCAAAAGGAGCTTTGCCAGCAGCACCTTGGTGCGCTGTCCGCCGGAGAGCTCGGATACATCCCGGTCCAGCCCCAGCTCATCCAGTTCAAAGGCGTGCGCGATCTCCTCCACCTTGCTGTCGATCATGTAAAAGTCATGGGACATCAGAAGTTCCTGAATGGTGCCAAGTTCCTCCATCTGGGCGTTCATCTCCTCCTCAGAGAGAGAGCCATCCCCCAGTCTGTCGCAGATCTCATTCATCTGTGCTTCCAGCTCCAACAGAAAGGAAAAAGCATTTTTTAACACATCCCGGATACTCTGCCCGGGCTGCAGCTCTGTGTGCTGATCCAGATAGCCTACCCGAACGTTCTTCGCCCACTCCACCTTGCCTTCATCGGGCTGGAGTTTGCCGGTGATGATGCTCATAAAAGTGGACTTACCCTCTCCGTTCGCCCCCACCAGACCGATATGCTCCCCCTTTAAAAGACGAAAGCTCACATCGTCAAAAATCGCCCGGTCACCGAAGCCGTGGGTCAGGTGTTCTACATTTAAAATGCTCATTTCGTATTTTTCTATCCTTTCTGTAACTTTCTGTAATCACGCACAAAGAGAATCCGCCGAGGCGGATTCTACTGTTTTTTCTTCTGGTGATGGACATGTATTTCCGGTATGGCTACATTATCGTAGGTGATAGATTCCTCTGTTTCTTCCTCCGACTGACTACCTTCTTCCTTTTCCGCATCCGATGCATCGTTTCCACGTTCCACATGCACCTCCGGCACCGCCAGGTTTTCACTTTCCACTTTATACTGATTTTTCTTCTTCAGATCGTGATATTTCTTTTTCTTAAACAATCCCTCAAATATTCCAGAAAACATTTCTTCCTTTCTTGCCGCAGCTTGTCTGCGGCTACGCGAAGAGAAATCCGCGTATGCGGTTTCTCTGATGCGATTCCGAACAGAGTCTGCTTGCTGACTCTGTTCGATTTTTCCGGATTGCCATCGGGCACTCCGGAAAAATTCCCCTTTCTTGCCGCAGCTTGTCTGCGGCTACGCGAAGAGAAATCCGCGTATGCGGTTTCTCTGATGCGATTCCGAACAGAGTCTGCTTGCTGACTCTGTTCGATTTTTCCGGATTGCCATCGGGCACTCCGGAAAAATTCCCCTTTCTTGCCGCAGCTTGTCTGCGGCTACGCGAAGAGAAATCCGCGTATGCGGTTTCTCTGATGCGATTCCGAACAGAGTCTGCTTGCTGACTCTGTTCGATTTTTCCGGATTGCCATCGGGCACTCCGGAAAAATTCCCCTTTCAGCCACAATTTATTGTGGCTGCGCGAAGAGAAATCGCGCAGGCGATTTCTCTGATGCGTTTTTTCTGATGCGATCCCTTGATGCGATTTACAGCAGATTAATAAAGAACGTAATGATCAAACTGTTCAGGAAATCCGCGAACAGACTTCCCACCAACGGAATCAGCAGATAGGCCTTGACGGAAGGCGCATATTTATCGCACAGCACCTGCATATTGGCCATGGCATTGGGGGTTGCGCCCATGCCGAAGCCGCAGACACCGGCGCTGATCACTGCCGCATCGTAATCTCTGCCCATGAGATTGAAGATCACAAAGTTTGCATAAACAAACATCAACACCGTCTGTCCTGCCAACAGGATGATCAAAGGAAGGGCCAACTCTGCCAGCTGCCACAGCTTTAAGGTGATCATGGCAATGCCCAGGAACAGAGACAGGCTGATGCCGCCGATATCATTGATCTCGCCCATGTAGATGGTAAAGCGGCCGGAATACTCCCCGATATTACGGATAAAGGCCGCTGCGATCATAGCGCCGATATAGATGGGGAAGGTCATCCCTGTCATGGACAGCAGATAGGAAATAATGGTACCGATACCCATCGCCAGAATCAGCTGAAAGGTCGCTGCAGGATACATGGTGGTATGACGGGTGTGTTTTTTCTCTTCCTCCACCAGCAGGGTATCATCCTCCGGAATAGCGGTAGCCAGGAGATTTTTCTTTTCGATCAGATGTCTGCCCAGAGGACCGCCCATCATGCTGCCGGCAATCAGGCCGTAGGTGGCAGCCGCCGTGCAGACGGTGGTGGCGCCGGTCACGCCGAAATCCTCCAATACCGGGCCAAAAGCACCAGCGGTACCGTGTCCGCCTACCATGGGAATAGAGCCCGTGCACATACCCACCAGCGAATCAATATGCAGCACCTGCGATAATCCCACCGCCAGGAAATTCTGCGTAATGATCAGAATAATGACCAGGCATAAAAAACCGATCAGCGCCTTGCCGCCGCTTTTTAACACCTTCAGGTTAGCCTGAAATCCCACAGATGTAAAGAAGAAGACCATACACACTTCTTTTAACGTATCATCAAAGGACACCTCTGCAATGCCTGTCACATAAAGGATGCAGGTCAGGATGGCAAATAAGACACCGCCTACCACTGGGGCGGGGATGCAGAACCGCTCCAGAAAGTCCACCCGCTTGCGAAGGAAGCTTCCCAGCATCAGCACCACCACAGCCATTGCGATGGTCTGGTACATATCTAACGTAATATTCATAACCCGTGTACTCCTCTTTACTCTCTATTTATCTGTCTCCACCTGTATGCCCTTACTTTCATAGTAAGCAGCTGCGCCCTTGTGGAAGGGAATGGATACAGCCTCTGTTCCTCCCGCTTCGTCTGTCATCAGATCCACCGGCAGGGAGAGCTGAAGAGCCTGGTTATGATCATAAAGCATTTGCGTCATGGACTTTACCGTCTCCTCCGGCACACTGTCGGAAGCCAGCAGCAGAGCCTGTAAGCCTACCGTGGTCACTGCCTCCGTCTGTCCCTCATAGGTTCCTGCAGGAATCTCGTAGGTGACAAAGGATGCATTGCTGCCTTTAAGACGGTCTGCACCGCTGCCATCCACAGGCAGCAAGGCAATAGGGAGCTGATGGGAAAGCTCCGCGATCACGGTAGTCTCCACACCGGCCGTCAGGAAAAATGCATCAATCTTGCCGCTTTTAAGCAAAGAAGCCGCCTCTGTATAGGTAAGATTTACCTCATCCACCAACTTCTCATCCAGACCGTAGGCAGCCAGGATCTGTTTGGCATTTTGTTCCGTGCCGGATTCTTTTTCCCCTATGCTTACCTTTTTGCCCTGGAGATCCTCGATGGAGGTAAGGTCATCCTCGGCCCTTACCACGATCTGGCATGCCTCTGTATAAAGGGCAGCCACTGCGCCGTAATTCTGCTTTAAGTCCGCACCTTCAAATACCCCCGTTCCGTTCCAGGCATCCTTGGCCAGGTCTGCCTGCGCCAGCGTCAGCTGGATATACCCTTGAGAGAGCAGGCGAAGGCTTGCCGCAGAACCCGCTGTCTCCTTGACCTCTATCTGTTCCTTATCATCGCCCCCGTTCACCAGCCTTACATAGGCATCTCCGAATTCCCGATAGGCTCCGCCAAGTCCCGCCACACCGAGGCGCAGGGTGGTATTGCTGCCGCAGCCTGTGAGCAGCAGTGCTGCTGTGCACACTATGCATAGTAATTTTTTCACTGTCGCTTTTCCTTTCTTTACTTTATTACATTCCATCCCATTTTCCTGTGCAGGTGTCTGCGCACCAGCCAGAAACAGATCACCTGCATGATGATGGTGACCAGCCAGGAGAAGGGATAGGAAATAAAGAGCACTGTCAACGAACGATGCAAAGGGAATACCCAAAAGATCCAGATGATCCGAATACCCACGGTGCCGATGATGGACAGCAGCATAGGCGCCGCCGAATAGCCCATGCCCCGCAGTGCCCCGGGGAAGAGATCCATGATGCCGCACAGGAAGTAAGTCGTGGTGGTGATGGCCACGATTTCCATACCGCAGGAGATCACGGCACTGTCCTCTGTATAGACCTGCAGTACCACAGGTCCGAAAAAATAAAATCCAAAGCCAAGCACCAAGGCCACAGAGGCACTGAGCAGTATGCAATCGATCAGCACCCTATCCATTCTCTTCCACTTGCCCACGCCGAAATTCTGACTGGTGAAGCTCATGCAGGCCTGCGTCACGGCATTGACGGAGACATAGAGGAATCCCAATATGTTATTGGCTGCCGTGTAGCCTGCCATGGCTGTGGCCCCGAAAGAGTTCACAGAGGACTGCAGCAGCACGTTGGAGAAATTGATCACCATACTCTGGACACCTGCCGGTACGCCCACCTGCAGGATCTGCCGCAGCACCCGGCCGTTGATTCCCAGCTTTTTAAAATAAAGACGGTAGATTCCCTCTGTCCTGCACAGGCAAGCCAGCACCATGACACAGGAAATCATCTGAGAAATCACCGTGGCAATGGCTACACCGGCCACATCCAGGTGGAAGGCAATGACCAGAAACAGATTCAGCACTGCATTGGTGGCCCCTGAGACCACCAGGAAGTACAGTGGCCGCTTCGTATCTCCGATTGCTCTTAAGATTGCCGCACCGTAGTTATACAGCATGAAGAAGGGCATACCCAGGAAATAGATCTGCATATAAAGGGTCGCCTTGTCGATGACATTGTCCGGGGTACCCATTAATTCCAGAGAAAACCGGGCAAAGAAAAATCCCACGAAAGCCATCACGATGCCGCTGATAACAGCCACCGTAATGGCTGTATGTACCGTGTCGGACATTTCTTTTTTCCTGCCTGCTGCATAGTAGCGTGCCGCCAGTACATTTGCTCCCTGGGAGATGCCGATAAACAGATTAATGAAAACATTGATCAATGCTGTAGTGGAACCCACCGCCGCCAGGGACTCACTGCCGCTGAATCTCCCCACTACGATGATATCCACTGCATTGAATAACAGCTGCAGGATACCGGAGAGCATCAAAGGCAGGGAAAAGGAGATCAGCTTATTGATGATGGTTCCGTTGCACATGTCGATCTCATATCGGTTTTTTTTCTTTAAACTGTCTGTTTCTTCGTCACTCACGATTCTTTCCTCCCTTAAGTCTGTCTTTCTGTTTTACAGGATTCCCCGGTCCGTGATCTCTCCCAGCTCCTGTACGGTGAAATCCAGCTGTGCCTGCTGCGCCGTATCTGTCGCCTTTCTCCCTCGCAGATACAGACAGGTATGCATACCGTAGGCAATGCCGCCCGCCATATCCGAAGTCATGGAATCCCCAATGATCATGGTCTCCCCGGGCAGGATCTTTTCTTCCCGGCCTTCGTTCAGCTGTGCAAAGGCCTTTTCAAAGAATTCCGGTGCCGGTTTGGACACTCCCAGCTTTTCCGATATAAAGCAAAAGGAAAAGTAATGCAGCATTTTCCCAAGCTCCATGCGATGCATCTGCTGCTCGTAGGGGCCGTTGCTGGCAGCGCAGAGAATATACTTCCCGTGTAGGTTTTCCAGCAGCTCCATGGCTCCCTTTTCGGGAATCGCGCTGTTCCAGATCTCCTCTCGAAAGTATTCCTCAAAAATATGCCCGTCAAAGTCGATGCCCAGCTTCTCAAAGACTATATTCCATCTTCTGTCCTTCAGTTCCGGAAAAGTCAGTTCCTTTTTCTCCAGGGCAATCCAGAGCTTATCATTTTCCGTCGTAAAGCAGTCAAACATCCAGGGCTCGTATTTCTTCAGACCGTAATGGGCAAAACCCTTCTCCATGGTCTGCTGCACGTAGGCTTCGAAATTTAAGAGTGTATTGTCCACGTCCATAAAGACCGCTTTTATGGGATATTTCCCCTGTTTTTTCTTATCCATTGATTTTGGTTTCCTTATCCTGATTGACTCGCCTGTCAGCAATACATATTCCGCTTTATTGTAGCATATAAACGATAAACGATACAATTCACATTCTCTTATGTATATGATATGATAAAAGTCCGCGTTAGAATTCACACGCTAATGTGATACTTCGGGGCGCAGCAAAATGTCTCGCATCCTTAGCACTGCGCATCCGCTTTGCATGATGCGAGACATCTGCCGCACTCTGGCATATGACCGGGTGTAACCGATCACAAAGTCCGCATCTACTGTACCATTCACATATAGAAATGAAACAAAGAAAGGATTTTACAATGGCTCAAACTCAATCCAATCCACCCAAAGAAAACAAAATGGGCACCATGCCCATCAAGCGGCTGATTGTCAACATGTCCGTCCCCATGATGATCTCCATGCTGGTGCAGGCTCTCTACAATGTAGTCGACTCCATCTTTGTCGCTCAGATCAGTGAGAATGCCCTGGCCGCCGTCACCTTTGCTTTTCCCATGCAGAATCTGATGATTGCCTTTGCCTCCGGCACCGGCGTAGGTATCAATGCCCTTCTCTCCAAATCTCTGGGAGAGAAAAACTACGAGCACTCCGATGCAGCAGCAGCCAACGGCCTGCTGCTCACCGTCTTCAATGTTGTTATATTTTTACTCGTCGGCATTTTCCTGGCCAATCCCTTCATTTGCAGCCAGACCTCCGATCCGGAGATCATCGCCGCCGGAGATACCTATCTGGGCATCGTCTGTATGCTCTCTGTGGGTCTGTTTTTCCAGATTACCTTTGAGAGACTCCTGCAGTCCACCGGACGGACCATGCTCTCCATGTACTCTCAGCTCACCGGTGCCATTATCAACATTATTTTTGACCCCATCATGATCTTCGGTCTGTGTGGCTTCCCTGCTCTGGGCGTGGCCGGCGCCGCCTACGCCACCGTATTAGGACAGTGTGTGGCTGCTATGCTGGGACTGTTTATGAATGTTCGTTTCAACAAAGAGCTTCACTTTTCCCTGAAGCGGGTGCTGCACCCCTCCGCTGCCATCATCCGCAGGATTTATTTTGTAGGCATCCCCTCGATCCTGATGATTTCCATCGGTTCCATCATGACCTACTTTATGAATCTGATCCTGGCCGGCTTCTCCACCACCGCCACCGCTGTATTCGGCGTATATTACAAGCTCCAGAGTTTCTTCTTCATGCCGGTATTCGGCTTGAACAACGGCCTGATCCCGGTGCTGGCCTACAACTACGGTGCCCGCCAGAAAAAGCGTATCGATGACGCTCTAAAGTTTTCCATACTGCTGGCCCTCTGCATCATGATCTGCGGCACCTTTACCATGGAGCTGCTTCCCGGTCAGCTGCTGCGACTCTTCAGCGCCTCTCCCGAAATGGAGCAGATGGGTATCCGCGCTCTGCGCATCATCGCTATTCACTTCCCGCTGGCGGCCTTCGGCATCGTCATGAGTTCCATTTTCCAGGCCTTCAGTCAGAGCATCTACTCCCTGATTGTCTCCCTGGGCCGTCAGCTGGTAGTACTGATTCCGGTGGCCTGGCTTCTTTCCTTGACTGGCAATGTCAATAATGTCTGGTGGTGCTTTTTCATCGCAGAGACCGTATCGCTGCTTCTGTCCATTCTCTTCTTTAAGAGGGTATATAATCAACAGGTACGCCCCCTGGCACAGGATTAAAGAAATAAAAAAAGCCTCCCCTGCAGAGCTGTCACTTTTCCGACAGCTCCCACAGGGGAGGCTTTTTTTATTGCAGCTGTCTGCTAATCTCCGCAGCCTTTTCATCCGTCAGAATAAACTTCCTGCGAAACAGAATAAAGGCGATGACCAGTACGATCATGGGAAGCACCGTCATCAAAAGCCGCAGTCCCAGAAGCGTCCGAGCACTCTGAGCTACTACTTCGCCGGTTTCCTCCGTATTGCCGGTGAGTCCGATCAGATCCAGTCCCACACCGGTGAGAAATACCGCCACACCGGAGGCCGCCTTTACCACAAAGGTCTGCATGGAGAAGATCACGCTCTCCTCCCGTCTGCCTGTCTTTAACTGTCCGTAATCTACGCTGTTGGACAAAAACAGCGTCGTCAATACCGTCAGCATACCGTTGCAGGCAAAGACTACAATGCCTGGAATACTCAATACCGCCAGATTGCCGGAGAAGCCTGTCAGACACAATACCATCAGAACCCCATACCCACACAGAGCTGCTGCCAGACTGCCAAGAAAGGTGCTTGTATTGCTCAGTTTCTTTCGAAGCAGCGGATAGAGCACCATCATTCCCAGAATCTGGGCAGCACCGCCAATGGTGGAAAACAGCGTATAGCTCCCCTTCCAGCCGGCACCGCCGAAATCATATTTAAAGAAATAGATGATGAAATTGGAAGTCAGATACAGCGCCGAGTTGATCAGTACAATGGTACCTACAATCACCAGTGCCTGGTCATTGCGAAAGAGGGCGGAGAACATCTCCCCCACAGAAGCTGTCTTCATCTCAGCCGGTGCTTCCTCCCGCATGGAAGCACAGCAGATGATCTCTGTCACCACAAAGATCACCGCCACCAGCAGCGCCACCATGCGAAAGCCTGCGCGCTCACTGCTGCCGCCAAGAACGCCTACAAGAAGCATGGTAAACATCGCGATCAAGGCAGAACCCACGCCTGCACAGGTCCGTCCTACCACCGAGAGATTTTCCCGGTCTGCCGGAGTCTTTGTGACCGCCGGGATCATGGACCAATAGGGGATGTCCATCATGGTATAGGTAACACCCCAGAGTACATAGATGACACCGAAGTACACCATCAAGCCAGTCCCCTCCATGGAAGGTGCCGCAAAAAGAGCATACAGCACCAATGCATTGAGGATAGTGCCGGATAAGATCCAGGGACGGAAACGTCCCCATTTTGATCTGGTCTTCGCCACCAGTACGCCCATGAAAGGATCATTAAAAGCATCAAAGATCCTGGCTCCCATCAGCACCAGCCCTACAAAGGTAGCGGACAGTCCCAGTATATCCTGGTAAAAATACATGACATAAGAAGAGGAAAGGGCATAGACCATGTCCTTTCCTACCGCGCCGATACCGAATGCTGCTTTTTGCCTGCCTGTCAGTTTCATTTCTTTCATCGTTACCCCCTATACTGCCGTTTGTCTGCGGCGATATGCTATACTCCCCGGATGCAGCGCCCCACGCCGCATCCGATCATACACTGCGATAACAGCTGTCATCCCGGCTGTCATTCTGAAGTTTCCCCAAGAGATATTTACTTTCAAAATCGGCCCATCAGCTCCGCAGATATTTCACCCAATCCCGGTCCGGCTCTCTGGGCGGTATCTCATGTTCCCCAATAGATTTTTCATAATAAAGCATGTTATGCCAGGCGCCGTTTTTGTAACCTGTATTGGTATTCATGCCCACCAGCTTAAACCCCATAGCCTCATGGAGATGATTGCTGGCTGGATTGCCCTGTGTCACCACACTGTAGGCATTCTGGATTCCCTGCGCAGTTAAAATCTCCAGCAAGGTTTCCATCAGCCTCCTGCCAAGGCCATGGCCTGCGTGGGCACCTGCAATGTAGATAGACAGCTCGACATCCCAGCGATAGGCAGCTCTTTGGGCAAAAGGTCCTGCATAGGCATAGGCCACCGGCACACTGCCTCCCTCCGGCACCGCCACGATATAGGGATATTTCTCCACGGTGCTGCGGATCCGTTCTCTGAATTCCTCCGCCGTGGGAAGGACCTCTTCAAAGGTGATGTTGGTATGAATGTACTCCCCATACACCGCCAAAAGTGCCTCGGCGTCCTCTTCCCCGGCTGCTCGTATACTATAGTTCATGGTTACCTCTATAGCCGCAGCTTGCCTGCGGCTTCGTGAAGAGAATTTCGCGCAGGCGAATTCTCCGATGCGGTTCTACATGGATGACGCCTGCAGCCTCCTTATTCCACGCTGGCGGAAATACCCACCTCATCTGCAGAAGTGACCTCCACCGCGCCGTCATGGTACTTCACAGTGACCACACATTCTGTTCCGTCCTCTGCCTGCAGGGTGAAATCATAGTCTCCTTCCTTATTCAGGGTGACGAAGACCTCCTGGTCATTGACACCGCCGTTTAAGGTTCCCTCCGGAATACTGGTCACCTGATAGGTACCGATGCCATCCACTGTAAAGCGAACCGTCTTCTTTTTGCCGCATCCAAAGAGCAGGATGCTCATAGTTACCAGTACCAAAATCAATGCTAAGGCTCTTTTTGTAGTTTTCTTCATACTTTCCTTTCTGTGCTGCAGCTTGTCTGCAGCACCGTGAGGAGAATTTCGCGCAGGCGAATTCTCCGATGCGATCATGCAAGGATGGCATTACTATTCAAAATTTGCGCCTTCCTCACCTGACGTCTCTGCTGCGCTCTCGCTATTTTCTGTATCTGCAATATCTCCTGTCTCTGTGCTGCCAGCCTCACCGCTGCCGCCCGGCACGAAACGCTTGTAGATGGCCGCATGGTCATAGATGCACCGCCAGCCGCTGGTGGCTGCTGCCGTCACGCAGATATAACCATTACCCTCCGGATCCGTAGCATAGCTGGCTGCGCAGTTGCCGGACTGGGCCACATAACCGGTCTTAGCTCCCAATACAAAACCGCTGCCGGAATCCTTATCCTCAATGCGGCGCAGGAACCAGTTGGAGATCAGGATTCCTTCCGGATGCTCTGTGGTGGAGGACGTAGTGTAGGTATGCGCCGACAGCACCTCCCGCAGGAAATCATCCTTCATGGCCTCATTGAGAATGACCGCCATGTCATAGGGCGTGCAGTACAGATCTTCCTCATAGACACCCACACAGTTAGTGAAATGGGCGGAATCTGCGATTCCCAGCTCCTGCAGCTTGGCATTCATCCATTCCACAAAGGCCTCCTGGGATCCCGCCGTATAATCCGCCAGTCCCATTGCCGCATCGGCACCGGAGCAGAGGATCGTCCCATAGAACAGATCCCGGATTGTGGGCTTCTCACCCACAGAAAATCCCACAATACTGCACTCATTTTTAAAGCTGTAGTCCGTCTCTGTGTAGGTGATCTCGAAGGTATCATCCAGGTTATCTACATGCTCTTTCGCCACTAATATCGTCAGTATCTTAGTCATGGAGGCAGGAACGATCCGTGCATTGGGATTCCCTTTTTCTGCAATAATGCTGCCGTCCTTTACCGAGAAAAGCACTGCCGTGGCACTGTCCAGTTCCTCATTCATCTGCACCGTGGCACTGTTTTCCACAGACTGCAGCATCACCGGTCCTTCCTCGGTCACCGCTTCCTCCGTGCTCTCTGCAGATGCCTCTTCCTGCACTGCCGCTTCTTCCGTCACCTGCATCTGTTCCCGGTCCTGAGCTGCCGCCTGCACGTTTTTCTGATGATCCTGATAGATGAAAAATCCCGCCGCACTGCAGATGATCACCGCCGCGGCGCCGCAAACGCAGATTCTTTGCAGCAGTCTCCTGCGTTTCTTCCGCCTGCGTCTCTCCTGCCGTATAGCCTTTCGTCTGGCAATCTCCTCTTCTATCGCATCCTCATCTTCATAATCATCATATTGTCCCTGCGCATCCCGGTTTCTTTCTCTCTCATACTCCCAATCCCGGTCGTCATACTGCTCATTATATCTCATCCATTATGTCCTATATCCCTTATTGATACAGCCTGCTGTTCCTGCCGGATCAGCCTTGGCCTGTCCTATCCCTGCCTATCTTCCCCACTGATATACAGATCTTCCATCTCTTTCTATCCGGCAACTGCCGTATTTCTTTTCACTGACGGCACCTTTGCATATCCATACTCATACCAAAGAGACATAAAACGGCAGTCTGCAAAGCAATTACATAACATTTATTATCTTTCTTCCTGCCGCTTTATGCAAGGCATGATTTCACATATAGTAACCATTCTCAGAGCCAGGCAAAATTTTATGTGCCGATAGGAAAGCTCTGCTGTTCGCAACGGCTCATACAACAACACCTTCCCGCCGCCAAACATCCACGCAGCAGGAAGGTGTCTTTGATTTTCTATATGATATTTTCTATATGATATTTCCTATATAACATCTTAGTTATGACATTTTCGCTATGATATTTTTGTTATCATATTCTCTTTATCATATCTTTGCTATAAGTCTGTCTTTGTTCAGCACTACAGTCTCTTTAAAAGTTCCTCTCTCTGTGCCTCATAACCGGGCTTGCCGAGAAGAGCGAACATGTTCTTCTTGTAGCTCTCTACACCGGGCTGATTGAAAGGATTGATTGCCAGGGTATAGCCGCTGACGCCGCAGGCGAACTCAAAGAAATAGAAGAGCTGTCCCAGATAGAACTCATTCTGCTCCGGAATGCGAACCATCAGATTCGGCACCTGTCCGTCTGTGTGTGCCAGAATCGTGCCATTCATCGCACTCTTATTGACAAAGTCCATGGTCTTGCCGGCCAGATAATTAAGGCCGTCCAGATCCTCTGCTGCCTCTTCGATGGTGATGGTCTTTCTGCTCTTTTCCACATTCAGAACAGTCTCAAACATGATGCGGGCGCCGTCCTGAATAAACTGACCCATAGAATGCAGATCGGTGGTCAGATCCACGCTGGCCGGAAACAGTCCTCTCTGGTCCTTGCCCTCAGACTCACCGTAGAGCTGCTTCCACCACTCGGATACGTAGTGTACGCTGGGCTCATAGTTTGCCAGAATCTCTACACTCTTACCCTTACGCAGCATAATGTTGCGGATAGCTGCATACATCAGTGCGTCATTCTCCTCATAAGGAGTATTGAGTGCCAGCTCTCTGGCTGCAGCTGCACCCTGCATCAGCTGATCGATATCAGCGCCGGAAACTGCGATGGGCAGAAGGCCTACTGCAGTCAATACAGAATAACGGCCGCCTACATCATCCGGCACTACAAAGGTCTCATAACCTTCCTGGGTGGCGAGATTCTTTAATGCTCCCTTTGCCTTGTCGGTGGTAGCATAAATTCTCTTCGCAGCACCCTCTTTGCCGTACTTCTTCTCCGCCATTTCCTTAAAGATTCTAAAGGCGATGGCAGGCTCTGTAGTGGTGCCGGACTTGGAGATGACATTGACAGAAAAGTCTCTGTCTCCCACAGTCTCGATCAGATCTGCCAGATAGGTAGCGCTGATGGAATTACCGCAATAGTAGATCTCGGGTGTCTTGCGAACGCTCTTATCCACATTATTGTAAAAGCTGTGACGCAGGAACTCGATGGCCGCACGGGCACCTAAATAGGAGCCGCCGATGCCGATGACGATCAATACATCGGAGTCTTCCTGGATTCTGGACGCTGCCTTCTTAATACGGTCAAACTCTTCTTTATCATAATCCACCGGCAGATCGATCCAGCCTAAGAAATCATTGCCTGCACCAGTCTTCTGTACCAGAGTATCCTTGGCCAGTTCGATGGCAGACTTCATCTGCGCGATCTCTTCATCTCTTACAAAAACGCCTGCTTTGGAATAATCTAAACTAATCTTCTCCATTGCTTTCCTTTCTATGCCGCAGCTCATCTGCGACAGCATGAGGAGAATTACGCACAGGCGAATTCTCCGATGTAATCCTATCTTTTTGTGTAACCGCTCTCAGTTTATCAGTGTGTTAAAAATTATGCAAGTCAACGATTGCACAAAGAAGACATGCAAAACCCCGGCAATGAACGCAAATTCACCGCCGGGGCTTTTTCTTTATGCTATTGCATTAAGCCTGGTTCTGAGAGCCAAGAACGGTCAGAATCTTGTGGCTGACAATATCCTTTACATTCTGACGGCCGTCGCCCATGTACTGTCTGGGATCGAAGTGATCCGGGTGCTCAGCAAAGTGCTGACGAATGCCGGCGGTCATGCCAAGACGAAGGTCGGAGTCGATGTTGATCTTGCAGACAGCGCCCTTAGCAGCCTCACGGAGCATCTCCTCCGGAATGCCGATGGCGTCATCCAGCTTACCACCGTTCTCGTTGATGATCTTTACATATTCCTGCGGAACGGAAGAAGAACCGTGCAGAACGATAGGGAAGCCGGGCAGTCTGTTTGCTACTTCTGCCAGGATATCCAGACGAAGACGAGGAGTTGTGCCGGGCTTGAACTTGTATGCGCCGTGGCTGGTGCCGATAGCGATAGCCAGAGAGTCAACGCCGGTCTTCTTTACGAACTCCTCCACCTGATCAGGATCGGTGTACATAGCCTTGTCAGCGTCTACCTTTACATCATCCTCAACGCCGCCTAAGGTACCAAGCTCAGCCTCTACTACTACTCCGTGCTCATGCGCATACTCAGCAACTCTCTTGGAAACTTCGATATTGTCCTCGAAGGAACGGGAGGAACCATCGATCATGACGGAAGTAAAGCCGGAATCGATGCAGGACTTGCAGATTTCGAAATCTGCGCCGTGATCTAAGTGCAGAGCGATCGGAATATCGGAAGTCTCTACAGCAGCCTCTACCAGGTGCTTTAAGTAAGCCTGATTAGCGTACTTTCTCGCGCCGGAGGAAGCCTGCAGGATAACGGGGGAATGCAGCTCTGTTGCAGCCTCAACGATTCCCTGTACGATTTCCATGTTGTTTACATTGAATGCACCGACTGCATATCCGCCGGTGTATGCCTTCTTAAACATTTCAGTCGTTGTAACTAAGGGCATGATTTATACCACCTTTCTGAAAATTATTAATTTGGTCTTACCGCGTTCCCATTATAACGCACTCTTTCCGAAAAAGAAATACACAAAATACTGCCACGGCATGCTACAATAATCATGTTATTGCCATACGGACGCCGGCCGGGAGAGCGGGTCCTGTCGGAGGTATCCGGATTTGGGGACGCCTCTCGGCTCCGTACAAGTGCCTAGCGGTACATAAGCTCGCAGAGAACGCTCGCAAGTACCGAGGCACTTGTAAGGCCCCTGCACCCGGACACTCTCCGCCACCCGCTCTCCCGGCCGGCTGCTCGACAATAGCAGCTTCCAAGTCACTGTTTATACTTTATCTCACAAAATTCCCGCAGACTCCCGCAGAATCTCGCAGAAAGTGTACTTTCCTTGAAAAGAAACAGAAATCCTTCCATTGACCTCTTACGCATCCTGACCATCTATATGGTCATTCTGGTCCATCTCCTTCACCATGGTTATCTGCTGGAGCCCGCCACGGTGGGCACATCGGCCTATTACGGTGCCTGGCTTTTAAATTGCATGGTATATCCGGCCGTCAATATTTTCGGCATGATCACGGGATATGTCACCATCCGCCATGATGTCCGTTTTTCCAGACTGCTTGGACTTTGGTTTCAGGTATTCTTTTATTCTGTAACCATTTCCCTGCTCTTTTTTATTTTTGCACCGGAGAATTTTACACTGACAAGAGTGTTGAACGCCCTCTTTCCTGTTGTGCGGAATCAATGGTGGTACTTTACTTCGTATGTGGGAATGTTCTTTTTCCTTCCCTTTTTAAATCCTGTCCTCAAGGAAATCAACCGCCTGCGCTTCAGAAATATACTGATTGGCCTGTTTCTGTTATTTTCCGTGTTTCCCACTATTTTCCTCAACGACCCCTTTGTGACTTATCAGGGCTTTAGTCTCGTCTGGCTCCTGATTCTGTATGTCTTTGGCTGTTATTTCGGCAGATTCCGCACGGGACATAAGCATCCTCTGCCCTTTTTGTTTCTCTATCTGGGATGCACCGCTGTCTTCTTCCTTCTGCAGATCCGTCTCCGAGTGCTGGAGGATGGTGCAGAGGCAGCGGCCGATACTGCGCTGCACGACCATCTGGACAAGGTTCGTCAGCACCTGATGTATTACCCATCCTCCCTGATGCTCTTAGCCGCCATCGGCCTTTTGCTCTTTGTGGTCAATCTGCGGATTCGAAACCACACCTCCTCCAGAATCATCTGTTTCCTTGCAGCACCTTCTTTTGGTGTCTACCTGCTCCATGATCACCCGCTGGTGCGCAGACAGTTCATCAATCAGTCCATGAATGCCCTTACGCAGGCCACTTCTCTTATCACCGTCTGGGGACGGGTATTGCTGACCGGCCTGGTGATCTATCTGCTCTGCAGTGCCATCGAGCTGCTGCGAATCAGGTTGTTCCGCTTTCTTCATATCTCTGATTTGACGGAGAATTTAAGCCGAAAAATTTTCCCGGAAGATGAGGACTATTACTTTTCATGATTTTCTGCGATAATCGGCGGTAAGCAGCGGTAATGCCTCCTGATCGTCCTAATTGCATGACAGCAGCTGCATCTGCAACCAAAAAGGAATGCACAGTTTACTTATCTGTGCATTCCTTCTTTTAACTTTATCTTATGATGTTGGGGGCAAAAGCACTTTTAACTTTATGACACTCCGCTTGCTCCGCCCTTTGCGTCTACTCTTCTTTTTCAGCCGCATCGTCATGACCGTTGGGCAGCGCAATAGCCAAAACCAGTGCGCCGGTAGCGGGCACGGTCACCTTCAGCTTACCGGACTGCACCGGCACCATCCAGCTCTGCTGCATAAAGCTCTCAAAGCCTTCTGCATCTGTCCGGAACACCATGGACATCTGACAGTTCTTCGGCACATGGGCATACTTCACCGGCATCTCGATCTGTGCCTGTGCATCGCTGTTATTAATAACCACCACCACTGTTTCATCTCGATTAAATCTGGCATAGGCAATGATATTATGGGCCGAATAAAGCTGCATGAGAGATCCGTTGCGAATACATTCATAAGACTTATGCACCTTTATGATTTCCTGATGGAAACGGATCAGTTCCCGGTCTTCCTGTCCCCAGGGATAGGTGCGGCGATTATCCGGATCTGTAAAACCGCATACACCTGCCTCATCTCCGTAGTAAATAGTGGGAGCGCCCATCCAGGTCATCTGCAGCACCACAGCCTCCCGAAAAACAGCTTTATTTACATTCCTGTCGGCCTGTGCAGCACCGACGGTGTTGCTTCTGCCCACGCAGTGATTGGTACGGGTCAGGAAACGGGAGTGATCGTGATTGGACAGTTCATTCATACTGCAGTAAATCGGCACCGTAGTAAGCCCGGGCACACCTTCATAGAGCATTCTTCTCCAGAACGCATCCGCATCTCCGATCATCTCCGGCCGGAAATCATCACTGTGCTTCTCCATACCTGTAAAGAACCAAGTCACCGGCTCCATAAAAGCATCGTAATTCATGATGGTATCCCACTCATCTCCCTGCAGCCAGGGCTGGGAATCCCCGTAATTTTCCGCCAGAATGATGGCGTTGGGATTGGCTCTCTTCACAGCTTTGCGGAAATCCTTCCAGAACCGATGGTTGAATTCCGGTGAATGTCCCAGATCCGCCGCCACGTCCAGGCGCCATCCGTCTGCATTGTAGGGGGCAGAAACCCACTTGGCGCCCACTCTCAGAATATAATTATATAATTCCTGAGAATTCTCATAATCGAGCTTGGGCAGCGTATCATGTCCCCACCATCCTTCATATCCGTTTCCCTGAAAGCGGAAATAATTCCGGTAAGGCGAGTCTTCTCCCTGGAAAGCGCCCTTCTGATAGCCCTTTTCCCCATCATAGATGTCTTCTCGGTCCATCCATTTATTGAAGGAACCGCAATGATTGAACACGCCGTCCAGGATTACCTTAATCCCCAGGCTGTGGGCTTTTTCCACCAGCTGCATGAAAAGCTCGTTGCTGGCCTCTAAGTTTACAGGATCCGTCACTCTGTTGATGTAGCGGGTGGCATCCCTGTTCTGGGTGCTTCCTTCCAGAAGTCTCCCCTCATCGTGCAAAATCCTGCCAATATGGGGATCAATGTGATCATAGTCCTGGCAGTCGTACTTGTGATTGGAGGGAGATACGAAGAGGGGATTAAAATAAATCACCTCTACTCCCAGCTCCTGCAGATAGGGCAGCTTATTGATCACGCCCTGCAGATCACCGCCGTAAAATTCATGTATGTCATTGGGCTGGGGATACTGTCCCCAGTCTTTAATCTGTACCGTTCGATCTCCGATATAATAATACTCATCCGTCAGCACATCATTGGTGGGATCTCCATTGCAGAAGCGATCCACATAAATCTGATAGGTAACCGCTCCTTCCATCCATTCCGGTGTCTGATACCCCGGAACAAGCCGCCATCTGGATGCCGCATCCACACTGTCCTTTATCCCGCTTCTGGTATAGATGAGCTTTTCTCCGCTGCAGGTGTAAATCTCAAAGTAATACTCCATAGGTGCTGCATCCAACTGAATGGAAGCAGAATGATAGAGAAAGCTCTCGTCCGCATCCAATACCTGCATGCGCTCCCAACACACATCGCTGCCGTCCTTATGACAGTGCACCAAAACGCAGCGCAGCACGCCGTATTTTCCTGTGCGCAGTCTGATCTGAACCGTTGTATAGGGCGCCGGCTGTCTGGGACTGATAAAATCTCTGGAGGCATCACTTAAAAGTGCCTTTTCATCAAAATCGCCGTCCTCCGGATCCACCGGATTCTGCATGAAATAATCACTCATTGTATAATCTCCCAATCCATAAAATGATGTTGGGGTCAAAAGGTATCTGATTCCACGGTCAAATCGCCTCATGAAAGCAATCTCGCATCGGCAGTTTGACTCTTTTGCCCCTGCTATCATAAATTTTTCAGCATACGGACATTCTACCACTTTTTTACCATTATCTGAACCTTGGTTCCGTCCGAAATTTCGTTTATTAATATTTGGCAAAAGCAAACTTATACGCTGACCGCCGGTCAGTTTGTGCACACTTACTAATTTTTTTGCAGCATTTTCGTTAAGATAACATTATTCACAGAGAGAGGAATTCCTGAAAAAGGGCAGAAAAAAAGACAGTGCTTGGGGGGCCTGTCTTTTTTCAGAGAAGGTATTCTCTTATGGGGTATAGCAAAAAACTTATAATGTATTGGGGGGTTACAAGTAGTATATTATCATTCACCTTATTTTCGGTAAATGCCAAGAATTCACAAAGTTAACAAAAGACCTGCATAATTTTTGTCAGTTTTACACAATCCCACGTGCTGTACAAATTAAAAGCGGCTGCCCCTGCATCGGGCAGCCGCTTTTAAATCTATCGCCGTTCAAAAGAAACTCTACGCAAAGAGTGCATCAAACTCCTGGCCGGTAATCTTTTCTTTCTCGATCAGGAGCTCTGCGGAACGATGCAGCACATCCTGATGATCCATAATGATCTGCTTAGCCTTGGCATAGCACTCGTCGATAATCTCCTTGACTTCCTTATCGATCTCGCCGGACATCAGCTCAGAGTGCCTGCTGCTGTGTCCCAGATCATAGCCTAAAAATACATCCTCTTCTTCCTGTTCGTAGTTGATCACGCCGATGGAAGAGGACATACCGTAACGGGTCACCATCTGTCTGGCTACGGAAGTAGCCTTCTTAATATCAGAAGAAGCTCCGGTAGTGATATCATCCAGCACCAGTTCCTCTGCGATACGGCCGCCTAAATCCACCATGATTTCCTGGAGCATCTTGCCTCTGGTCATGAACATCTCATCCTTCTCCGGCAGAGGCATGGTATAGCCTGCCGCACCCATACCTGTGGGGATGATAGAGACCGTATACACAGGCCCCACATCCGGCAGTTCATGAAAGAGAATCGCATGACCGGACTCGTGATAAGCGGTGATGCGTTTTTCCTTGTCGGAAATGATATGGCTGTGTTTCTCCGTGCCGATACCTACCTTGATGAAGGCCTGCTGAATATCACTCTGACGAATGTACTGTCTGTTATCCGCCGCCGCATGAATCGCCGCCTCATTTAAAAGATTCTCCAAATCGGCACCGGTAAAGCCGGCAGTGGTCTGGGCAATCTGCTTTAGATCCACATCATCACCCATGGGCTTATTTCGTGCATGAATCTTAAGGATTTCCTCACGGCCGCCCACATCGGGTCTGCCCACGCTGATCTTCCGGTCGAAACGGCCGGGACGAAGAATAGCCGGATCCAGAATATCCACACGGTTAGTGGCTGCCATGACGATGATTCCCTCATTAACGCCAAAGCCATCCATCTCTACCAACAGCTGATTCAGGGTCTGCTCTCTCTCATCGTGACCGCCGCCCAGGCCTGTGCCCCGGCGTCTCGCCACTGCGTCGATCTCATCGATAAAAACGATGCAGGGGCAGTTCTTCTTGGCATCCTCAAAGAGATCACGGACACGGGAGGCACCTACGCCTACGAACATTTCCACGAAGTCAGAACCGGATATGCTGAAAAAAGGAACACCTGCTTCTCCTGCCACTGCCTTAGCCAGCAGGGTCTTGCCGGTACCGGGAGCTCCCTCCAGGAGTACACCCTTGGGAATCCGGGCGCCTACTTTCGTATATTTGCCGGGATCCTTTAAAAAGTCGATGATCTCATGAAGCTCTTCTTTTTCCTCCTGCAGGCCGGCCACATCATCTAAGCGCACCTTGCTGTCTGCCGCCAGCTTGGCTCTGCTCTTGCCGAAATTCATCATCTTGGCATTGGCTCCGCCGCCGCCCATAGCCTGAACATTCATCATAAAGAAGAAGAACATGCAGACCACTACTACCAGGAGCATAGGCAGCACATTATTCATAAACCAGTTTTCAGACGGAACGTCCCGCACAGTGGGATCATACCCCTGCTCTACAGCCAGTTCCTCAATATCCCGGATGTCTGTGGCATACAGAATCTTTTCTGTGCCATCCTTTAAGGTGATGGAAGCATAACCTGTGGGTGTCTCCCGGTTGGGTGTGATCACGATTCTCGCCACCTCGCCGTCCTGCAGATCCTGCTGGAATTCACCCCTGGAATAGTTTTCCGTGCTGGAGGAACCACTGCCGCCAAGCATCTGCATCAGCATGACGAACACCACCAGGGCAATCATGCCGATGATAAAAAAATTACCGCCGTTTCTCTGCTGTGTATCCAAATGAAAAATCTCCATTCCCCAGGCGCTTGTTTTGTAACCCGGAAAGCTCTCTGCGTCGCCTGTCCGCAAAAGCTGTGCCAAACAGCCTTCCGGCATATTCGGCATGGGAAACGCTTCCATTCGCTTTTCCCTCAGTGCAATTCTGTCCGCACATAAAGAATCGTATTATTTAATCTCCACTACACCAATGTAGGGAAGATTGCGGTAGCGCTGGTCATAGTCCATGCCGTAGCCCACCACGAATTTATCCGGAATCGTAAAGCCGGTATAATCCACATGGATCTCTGCTACCCGGCGCTCCGGCTTGTCTAACAGTGTACAGAAGCGGATACTCTTTGCCCCTCTTTCCTTCAGCACGCCTTCCAGATAGTGCAAAGTTCTGCCGGAATCGATGATATCCTCCACAATGATCACATCCTGACCCTCAATAGGCTCATCCACATCTCTGACAATCTTCACAATGCCGCTGGACTCTGTGCCGCTGCCATAGCTGGAGACAGACATGAAGTCAATGGAAACCGGCACGGTAATCCGCTTAGCCAGCTCACACATAAAGAAACAGGCGCCCTTCAGGATGCCTACCAGATGCACCTGTTTACCTGCATAATCTCTGGAAATCTGTTCGCCTAAGGCACAAATCTTTGCATTAACCTCTTCTTCACTGATCAGCTCGTGGATGATCTCTGCCATCTTCTCTTCCTCCATACTCTCTTGCTTCACTTTTTAATGTGATTTTCAGAACCCGTTTCGTGGTGGGACGCACCCTATAGGCTTCATTGATCCGCACCCCCGGCAGCCAAAGCACCTCACTGCCCGCAAAAGGAAGTGTCATCTGCTCCCGAATCTCTGCCGGAACCTTACTGTCAATCATCAGTCTGGACAATTTCTTGCTGCTTCCGTCTTCTTTCACAGTGATCCTGTCCCCGGTCTGTCTGGTCCTAAATTCAAGAAACAGGCCTATTTTATCATAATCAAACCATTTCGTATACTTTTTTTGGGGGACCACGCCTTCAGGAAAAGGATTGGGCAGCACCTCCCAGAGATAGTCTTCCTTACGGAGAATGGAAAATCCCCCGCCCCCCTTCACGCTTTTCTCCGGCCGCAGTGTCCTTTCCGGACTTTTCTCTTCTGGGTTTGTAGCAGAGAAATACAATTCTTCCGTATTTAGAGCTGAGAAAAACAATAAGTCATAGCTCTTTCTGACTGTGACGCCGTAGGGCATGGACAGGCAGCCATTGCCCTCTCCCTCTGCCAGCCGCCTGATGGCTTCTATATGCACCCGCTGCAGATCCCGCATTTTTCCGGCAGTCTCTGACAATGCAAGGTAAATGATTCGATTCTGAAGAACCGGCGGATAGGACAGCATTCTTTCTATCGAGAGAATAAGCTGTGAGATTGACTTTTCCTGCAATGTCTCTCGCTGCAGCACACAGCTTTGCAGTCCCTGCCTCGCCTGCTCTTCCATATATTCCTGGATCTGCGCCAGCTCCCCGGCGCACTCTCCTATATGACGAATACTTTGACTGTTGATCTCCTCCGTCAGCAGAGGCAGTACCTTGTGACGAATGGCATTTCTGGTATAGGTATCCTGCGCATTGGTAGCATCTTCCCGCCAGCAAATACCCTCTGTCAGCAAATATTCCCTGATTTCCTGTCGGTCTGCCTCCAGGAAGGGACGAAGGATCTCACCGCTCACCGGCAGCATTCCCCGCAGGCCACGCAGGCCGCTGCCCCGGCACAGATGAAAGAGCACCGTCTCCGCCTGGTCTTCTCTGTGATGGGCCACAGCAATCCGACACCGCCTTCCTGTCTCTTCTGCTATGCCGCGTCTCTCCCGCTCCAGGCTCTCATAGCGCAGGATCCTGGCCGCCTCCTCCGTGCCGCAGCCATGAGCCGCTGCGTAATCCTGCACAGGCACCGACACGGTATGACAGGGAATCTCCCACTGTGTGCACAGTGCCTTGACAAAGCGCTCATCCTCCAGGGACTGCTCCCCACGCAAGCCGTGCTCCACGTGCATGGCATGCAGGTGATATCCCATCTCTCCTTCCAGTTCCTTCAGCACTCGCAAAAGTCCAACGGAATCCGCTCCTCCGGACACCGCCGCCAAAAGGTTATCACCGTGTGTTACCATATGCTCTTTGACCAGCATCGCTCTGGTCTTTTCCTGTAATGTCATTTTAATCTCCATTTCGCAGGCGCCCGGCGCCGAAGGAATCGCCAATCAAAAATCACTATTTGATAGACAATCAGGGCTATTGATGACGTACACAGCAGCAATGTAATGACTAAAAAAAGAGGACAGCTGCCTATTCACTGTCCTCATCCTTAAAGATTGTCTCCCCGTCGTAGACCAACCCAAGCTTCTCCTTGGCAACTTCTTCTATATATTTATTGGTCTGGGTATATTTACGATATTCCTCGATCTGCTCCGTGCGTTTTTCTTCCTCTGCAATCTGAGCCTGCAATGTTTCTTTCTGCTGCTGTTTGTCCCGCAGCTCCGCCAAAAGGCCGCTGCTGCTGTAGAGCACCACTCCCAGAAGAAAAACCACAATCATCAGGGTCAGGAACATACTCCAATGGTTCTGTCTGCTGGTCTTATATGCAATTCTGCGCATCGTCGTTCCTCCCCTCCGCCCATCGGGGCGAGTAATAACATAGTAGCACGCCGCCATTTCCAATGCAATCATTCCAAAGCGTGCGCCCACACTCTGTATCAGCCGAAATGACAATGCCGTCAACAGACAACCCACAGACGGCGACTGCCCTCTCTCTGTTAAAGATACCGGAACATCTCCTGCGCCTGTTCCTTGCGGACAGTCTCCTGTACTGCCAGCACCTCTACCTTTGTCTCCCGGTCTCCAAAGGAGATGGCGAGTATATCTCCCACCTTTACCTCTGCGGAAGCCTTGGCCGGACGATCATTGATCGTCACTCTGCCATTATCACAGGCCTCGTTGGCCACTGTGCGCCGCTTGATCAGTCTAGACACCTTTAAATACTTATCTAATCGCAATCCTGCTCCTCTTCTTTTTGTCCGCAGGCTACTGGCTACTGTACCATCTCCGGTCATAGACCGGGAGCTGTCAGAGGCTCCGAATTGGGAAACACCTCCAGGCTCCGTACAATAGCGGCTCCTATCCTGCCTTATCCGTGCATCATACAGAAAAACCCGGAGAAAAGCTCTCCGGGTCATCTATCCTTCAGAACAGAACTAAAACTAGTTAACAGCGTCCTTTAATGCCTTACCAGCCTGGAACTTGGGAGCCTTGGAAGCCTTAATGCTCATGGTCTCACCAGTCTGGGGATTTCTGCCCTCACGAGCTGCTCTCTCAGATACCTTGAAGGTACCAAAACCTACTACCTGAACCTGGCCGCCGTCCTTAAGCTCTTTTGCAACGATATCTGTGAAAGCTTCCAGAGCCTTCTGGGCATCCTTCTTGGATAATTCAGCCTGCTCAGCAATAGCAGCCACTAATTCAGTCTTGTTCATTGTAAATCCTCCTGTATAGTACATTTCTCTGTTTTCTGTGTATATGCTTCATAAACACATATACTATTTATATATCCCACTATATCATTTGTCAAGGAAAACCGCCATTTTACGCCATTTTTGCGGCCTTTCTGCCGCTGCACAGATACAGGACGGGAGAGCCGCCGGCAAGGACACGATCAGCTCATTCACGAGTCTGCACATAATGCTCCAGCAGATAGTTTTTTTCATTATGAGAAGGTTCATCCAGCACATCTTCCAGCATAAGCTGCAGCACCTGTCCCATTTCTCTGCCCGGCTTCATACCCGCCGCCAGCAGATCCTTTCCTGTCACCGCCAGCTGCTTCAGGCCAAGACAGTCTCCTCTTGCATAGACGTCCTCGTAGAGCTGCTTCCAGATTGCCAGCTGTTCTTCCTTTTCCGCCAGCCGTCCCGGTGCCTGGGCCGCTCCGTCTGCGTGCTTCACCTGGAAAAGCAGGGGAAAAAGAGCCTCTCCCACCTCTGCTATGGCATGACGCATAGCCGACGGAGTATTGTCGATCTTGATTCCATGATATTTCACCAATGTGGTCACGCTGCGAACGGTGTCATTGTCATATTTGAGCCGCCGCAATATGCGCTCTGCCATTCGGGCACTGATCTCGGCGTGGCCGTGAAAATGATCAACACCCTCCTCATCTCTGGTATGGCAGTCCGGCTTTCCAATATCGTGGAGCAGCATAGTCAGCCGCAGTACCTTATCCTTTCGCACCTGCGGCAATGCATGTAGGATATGCTCTCCTACACTGTAACAGTGATGCGGATTGTGCTGCGGCATTTCCATGCAGCGGTCAAATTCCGGCAAAAAGCAGGCTGTCATACCGCTCTCCCAGGCGATCCGCAGATCCTCCGGCCGGTCTGAGAGCAGCAGCTTGGTCAGCTCTGTCTGAATCCGCTCCGCACTGATCTTCTTAAGATTTGGCGCGATAGCCGCCAGGGCTTCTCTGGTGCGGGGCTCAATGTCATATTGCAGCTGCGCGGCAAAGCGCACAGCCCGCATGATCCGCAGGGCATCCTCTGTAAAACGCTCCGCCGGATCTCCCACAGCCCGGATGACGCCCTGCTGCAGATCTTCCATGCCGTGAAAAAGGTCGATGATCCCTTCCTCCTGACTGTAGGCCATGGCATTAATGGTAAAGTCTCTGCGCCGCAGATCTTCTGAGAGAAGAGAAGTAAAGGAGACCTGCTTAGGATGTCTCCCATCCTCGTATTCCCCATCGATGCGATAGGTAGTCACCTCATAACCCACGCCATGCTCCATCACTGTCACTGTGCCGTGCTGGATTCCGGTATCGATGGTCCTGCGGAAAAGCTTTTTCACCTGTTGGGGGCTGGCGGAGGTAGTAATGTCCCAATCCTCCGGACTGCGCCCCAGAAGAGAATCCCGGACACATCCTCCTACGATATAGGCCTCATAGCCTGCTTCATGAAGGGTCTGCAGGATCTTTGCCGCTGCCGGCGGCATCTCTATTTTTACAGCCGCAAGCGGTTTTTTTTCATTTTGACGATCCTGTACTTCTGTCAAATTCTGCCTCCAACTTTCCCTGTATTACTTTTCGTGGTGGAGGATTCCTACTGTGCTTCCACTACCGCCAGCGTCTGCTGGGCGATGGAGAGCTCTTCATTGGTGGGAACCACCATGGTGATCACCTTATCCTCCGGTGCGGAGAGAATCACTTCCTCGCCGCGGATCTTATTGCGCTCCGAATCCATGCTGGTGCCCAAAAAGCCGATATACTGTGCAATTCGTTCTCTGACTTCTGCATTGTTTTCACCTACGCCTGCGGTGAAGACGATGACATCTACGCCGTTCATGGCTGCTGCATAGGCACCGATGTATTTGCCTACGGTATACGCATAGGCCTCCAGTGCCGTATCTGCCATCTCATTCTCCGCTGCTGCCTCTGCCAAATCGCGGAAATCATTGGAGAAGCCGCCGGACAAGCCCAGCACGCCGGATTTTTTGTTGCAGATATCAAGGACATCCTTGGCAGTAACGCCCAGCTTATCCGCCAGATAAGTCACGATGGCAGGATCGATGTCACCGCTTCTGGTACCCATGATCAGGCCCTGCAGAGGTGTAAAGCCCATGGAGGTATCTACTGACTCTCCGTTCTTTACAGCACTGACAGAAGCGCCGTTGCCCAGATGGCAGACGATGATCTTTAAGTCCTTCCGATCCTTGCCAAGAATCTGCGCTGCACGCTTGCTGACGAAATCATGGCTGGTGCCGTGGAAGCCATAGCGGCGAATCTTGAAATCTTCGTAGTAAGAGTAAGGAAGAGCGTACAGGTATGCCTTCTTCGGCATGGTCTGATGGAAAGCAGTATCAAAAATAGCCACCTGGGGCACACCGGGTGCCTTCTCCTGGCAGGCCTTTATGCCGATGATATTGGCAGGATTATGCAGAGGTGCCAGCTCGGAGCATTCCTCAATGGCGCTCATAACCGCATCGTCGATGAGCACTGCCTCGTGGAAGGTCTCTCCGCCGTGTACCACACGATGTCCCACTGCGCCAATCTCTTCCAGAGATTTGATCACACCCTCCTGTGCATCAGTCAGCTTGTCAATGACAGCGCCGATAGCCTGGCTGTGATCTGCCATGGGGATCTCGGTCTTTTTCTTTTCGCCGCCCTTTGCCTGGTGGGTAATGGCACTGCCTTCCCCGCCGATTCTCTCACAAAGGCCCTTAGCCAGTACTTCTTCACTCTCACTGTCGATGAGCTGATACTTTAAGGAAGAGCTGCCGCAGTTGATTACTAAAATATTCATTCCTTCTCCATTCCGCAGACAATGTTGTTCTGCTTTCCACTCCCATACAATGGTGTTGAGGTCAAAAGGTCTTTTGTCCCATAATCATCGGATCACTGCGCGTTATGCGCTTCTGCAATCCTCAAAAAAGATAACTATGCAGCATTTCCGGGCTTAATAAGCCTTGCCCCAGTAGACCATCTTTGTCGCCGGCTTGCCGCAGCAGACGCAGGTGTCTGCCACATGCTCCTGTTCAAAGGGAATGCAACGGCTGGTGACGCCGTACTTTTCCTTGATCTCCTCTTCGCAGGCTCTGTCGCCGCACCACATTGCCTTTACAAAGCCCGTCTTTTCCTCGAAGGTTTTGCTGAATTCCTCTCTGTCCTTGGCGCTGTAAGTCTTGCTCTCCATCAATGCCTTGGCACGATCATACATATCCTGTTGAATCTGCGGCAGCAGCTTTTCGATGGTAGATGCCAGTTCATCCAGCTTTACTTCCATCTTCTCTCCGCTGTCTCGGCGTACTACCATGCACACGCCGTTCTCGATATCACGGGGTCCTACCTCTACACGAACCGGAATGCCGCGCATCTCCTGTTCTGCAAACTTAAAGCCGGGACTCTTATCAGAGTCGTCCACCTTCACGCGGAAATTGGAGAGCACTTCCTTGAGCTCGTATGCCTTTTCCATGACACCGGCCTTGCGCTGCTGGATGGGAATAATGCATACCTGCACAGGAGAAATTCCGGGCGGCACCACCAGTCCTCTGTTGTCGCCGTGTACCATGATCATGGCACCGATGACACGGGTGGTCATGCCCCAGGAGGTCTGCCATACATATTTGAGCTTATTGTCCTTGTCCGTAAAGGTGATATCGTAGGCCTCTGCAAACTTCTGTCCGAAGAAATGGCTGGTGCCGGACTGCAGGGCACGGCCGTCATGCATCAGTGCCTCAATGGTGTAAGTGGATTCAGCGCCGGCGAATTTCTCCTTATCTGTCTTCTGACCCTTGATGGTGGGAATCGCCATATCCTCTGCCAGGAAATCCGCATACACGTTCAGCATCTGCTGGGTTCTCTCTTCTGCCTCTTCTTTGGTGGCGTGGATGGTATGACCCTCCTGCCACAAGAACTCTCTGGAGCGAAGGAAAGGGCGTGTCTCCTTCTCCCATCGAACTACAGAGCACCACTGGTTGTACAGGCGGGGCAGATCACGGTAGGACTGCACATCATCCTTATAGAAATCAGAAAATACCGTCTCAGAGGTGGGACGTACGCAAAGTCTCTCGGTCAGAGGCTCTGTGCCGCCGTGGGTCACCCAGGCCACTTCCGGTGCAAAACCGCTTACCAGCTCTCCTTCCTTGGCCAGCAGGCTTTCCGGAATCAGCATAGGCATATATACATTCTGCACACCGGTGTCCTTGAACCGCTTGTCCAGATGGCTCTGAATTGCCTCCCAAAGTGCATAACCGGCGGGCTTAAAGATGGTGAATCCCTTGATATGGGAATAACCGATCAGCTCCGCCTTTGTGCATACGTCTGTGTACCACTGTGTGAAATCCTCATCCATAGATGTGATCTCAGCTACCAGTTTTTTCTGCTCTGCCATGTTATTGTCTCCTTACTATTACTTATTTCTTTCTTATTTCTTTTCTTATTTTTACTTCTTATCTCTTACTTCTTGTTTCTTATTTCCTGTTTTTCCTGTTTCCTTCTTATATCCGGCGATTAGTAACTGCCGGTTTATACAATCCGATACGGGCTGTTATTCCACAGTGACGCCCCACACATTCTCATAGGTCTCTCCCGCATTAATATGCAGCAGATCCTCCTGCTTTTCAAAGTCCTCCTCCGTTCCATCCCAGCCGGGCAGTGTGGACCAGGGCTCTACACAGACATAGGGGGCGTCGGTCTTCACCGCATGCCAGAACCCCACATAGGGCATCTGCGGGAAGTCCACCGTCACGCTTCTCTTTCCCTTGGGAGAATAGACCTTTACGCTCCGGGGCATATTTTTCAATACTACCGCATCATTGTCAAACAGGTCATGCACCAGTGGGATATAGCACCCGTCCTGCAGCGGATAGGGCTCATAGCCGTCCGGCAGTGTCCGCTCCGACATATGCACCTTTTGCACTGCAGAAGGATCCAGCTTGATTTCTCCATTCTCTCCCGGCGCTTTATCCGGGAATTCCAGACGGTAATCTTCAAACTGCAGTCCCTCCTCCATAGGCACGAAAAAGCCCGGATGACCGCCTACGGCAAAGTACATCTTCTTATCATCCTGATTCTCTACCAGGTAGGTCATCTCCAGACGATTCCCCTGCAGTCTGAATCTGACACCGAAGGTAAAATGGTAAGGGAACTGTCTGTACGTCTCCTCACTGTCCTTGATTTGAAAGGTCACCTCGTCGTCCTTCTCATTGCTGACGGAAAACTCTGTATTTCTGGCAAAGCCATGACAGCCGATTTCATAGCTTTCCCCGAAGAGATGATATTTCTGATCCTTCATGCGGCCCACGAAGGGAAACAGGTTATAGGCTCTCCCCTTCCAGTAAGCGGGATCTCCCTGCCAGAGATACTCATGTCCCTGTGCGTCCTTAATGGACTTTAACTGTGCGCCGAGGGTCTCTATCGAAACAGTCAGCTTATCATTGGAAATTGTTCTGATTCCCATAATGTTCCTTTCTGCCGACGCCTGCGGCGGCTTGTGAGGTCTTTGTATATACCTGTCATACTGCAGACTCCATTCCATTTTACACACTTTGTCCTGTTCATACAACCCAAAAGCCATGTTGCACTTGCCTTTTTCCATCGGTGCGTGCATACTGATACTTGTGCACATCCTTATTACACTTTCTGGTTATTTTCTTACCATATTCACCCGTGAAATAAGTATCTGAATTATTTCTCATGATACCGTAAGCACTTAGCAGCAGAAAAAGGTAAGAATGGCACAGCAGTTTCTTTTTGTTCCAATTCTATTTTCAATCATTTCTTATTTGGAGGGAAACACCAATGGAAAAATTTTTCAAACTCAAGGAGAACGGCACCACTGTGCGTACCGAGATCCTTGCAGGCGTCTCGACGTTCATGACCATGGCGTACATTATCGCCCTGAACCCGAACCTGCAGACCAATTTTGCCTCTGCTGACTGCGGCGGCCAGACACTGTGGAATGCCATCTTTTTAGCCACCGTGCTCTCCTCCGCCATCGGCACCATCATCATGGCACTTCTGGCAAACAAGCCCTTTGCCATGGCTCCCGGTATGGGACTGAACAGCTTCTTTGCAGTAGTCGTTACCAACATTGCAGGCCTTGCCGGCGTCGCTTATACCCAGGCCTTCAGTGCTGCCCTGTGCATTATCCTGATTGAGGGTATTGTCTTCATCATCCTCTCCGTGCTCAGCGTTCGTGAAAAGATCGTGGAAGCTATTCCCGTGGGTGTCCGCCTGGGCATCTCTCCGGCCATCGGCATCATGCTGATGAATATCGCTCTGGGCTCCAATGCAGGCATTTACACAGAGAACGGCGGTCCTTACTACATGCTGAAGGATTTCTTCGGCAATCTGAATTCCACTGTCACCTACAATACCATGGGGGCTGTGGGCTATACCCAGATGGTTTTATATGTCATCACCACCTTTGTAGGCATCCTCACTATTTTCATCATGGCAAACAAGGGCTTCAAGAGTGCTGTACTCATCGGCATGCTGGTTTCCTCCGTAGTCTACTGGATCGGCGGATTTCTGTTCCTGCCCGACTTCGCACCCTTTGCATCTCTGGCGACGTCCTCTTTCCTGCCGCCCTTTGCAGACATGTTTAACACTACCTTCTTTAAGTTTGACTTCCAGACCTTCTTCAGCATCGGCTGGTCTACCGCCATCATGCTGGTCGTCACTTTCTGCATGATCGATATGTTTGACACCATCGGCACCCTGGTAGGCACCGCAGGCCGCGCCGGCATGCTGGATAAAGACGGCAAGATGCCTCAGATGAAGGAAGCCCTGCTCTCCGACGCCATCGGTACTGTATGCGGCTCCGTGACAGGTACTTCTACCATCACCACCTTCGTAGAGTCTGCCGCAGGTGTAGAGGCAGGCGGCCGCACCGGTCTTGCCAGCTTAGTCACCGGTCTTATGTTCTTAGCCTGCATGTTCTTAGCACCCATCGCTGCTCTGATCCCGGCACCGGCTACCTCCGCCGCTCTGCTCTACGTGGGCATCATCATGATTGAGGGGCTTAAGAATATTGACTGGAATGAAATCGACCAGGCGGCTCCCGCTGCCCTGATGCTGATCTTCATGCCCATCTCCGGTTCTATCGGACACGGCATCGGCATTGCCCTGATTTCCTATTCTGCCATCAAGCTTTTCACCGGCAAGGGCAAACAGGTTTCCGTGCTGACTTATGTGCTGTCCGTACTGTTCCTGATTAAGTTCTTCCTGGTTGCATAAGCTTTCCGACTGTGAAAATTCACAGACTGCTTAAACTTTCCACGACAGAAGTTCACAAACCGCATAAACTTTCCGCCGCGTACGTTGACAGTCCGTGTAAGCGCTCCGACGTGAAGCACTTTAAGCAGTATTTCTCTAATTTAATAAAAGGCGCAGGATTCTCTCCTCTTCAGAGAGAAATCCTGCGCCTTTTCTATTTATCATTTTAAATTTATTATTTTGAATTTATCATTTTAAATCATGCCGATGTCTGGCCCGAAACATCCTGCTAGCAGACAGTTCCTGCCCACTTACCACAAAGTCTTCTCGGCATCCTGCGCTGTAGCAAAGGGTCCCGGCAGCACCGCTGTGCCCCGATGCTCACCGGCATAATCCGTGTCAAAGAGGATATCCTCTCCCTGAGGAGTCTCAAATCTCTCTTCCGGTTCAAAAGCCTCCCCTAGGGTATCACTGGAGATCATGGCTGTGCGGTACTCCCCGATCACGTCATAGAGATTGGTCTTCAGACGGATATGTTCTCCTTCCTTTACAACCTCTACACTGACTTTTTGACTATCCTCTACCAGGTGATCCTTTTCCTTTTTCCATGCCTTGGCGCCGTTTAAATAGACATTGCCTCCAGCCCAGATGGGCAGGTGTGAGAAATGGGGCTTCATGAGTTTCATCATGTCAAATTCCTTCGCCGCCTTGCCCTCCAGCTCTGCAAAGGGTGCATACCACTCCTCATAATCCGGATAGTCATCGAAGATGGCAGTGCCCACTTCCTGATTATCCGCCATCATCATACCCATGTCTTCTCTGGCCTCCTGCTTCTCCACAGGATGGTTCTGTACGAAGATGTTATTGTAGAAGCGATCATCTCCGTGGAGAATGGTCATAAAGCCTGCCACCTCTGTACGGTGGGGAATATGATAAGGAGTGTAGCGAGGCTGATTTACCCCATCCACTTCAAAATCAGTGCCGGATCCCACGGAGGTCAGTGCCCCCAGCATGAGATTGTGCACGCAGGCAACGCCTTCTGTAGCCATGCGAAGGGATACCTTGGAGAGCATCACATTATTGTCGATCAAGGTAGGGCCGTGTCCCACCTCAATGAAGACGTCCTGGCTCATCATTGCTCCCATAGGTGCTTTTCCCGTGCCCTCCGGCGCCTCATTTTCGTAGAAAAGGTTCTGGCTGATTCTGGTACCCTGTGCCTCCCAGTCACACCATACGCCCATGGTGCAGTCATGGAAGCGGTTCCTTCGGATGATCACATCGATAGCCGCATGGAGCTTGATGCCTGCGATCTCGGCACCGGCCAGCTCCTGCATATTATTGATATCGTGAATATCATTGTCCTCGATAATGGAAAATACACATCCCTGTCTGCCTACAATGCCATCCTGTTCACAGTGATGGATATGGCAGCGTCGCACGATATGATGGCCGATATTTTCCTTCAGCCAGCCATGATACTGTCCTCTGCAGACCGCATCCCGCTCCATCTGCGTGGGGCTCTTGACATGGCGATATGTGAAATAGTGATTATTGGCAGGATCTTCGTATTTCCCCAGAGAAATGCCGGCACACCGGCTGCCATAGATCTCGCAGTCCTCGATGATCCAGTTTCTGCTCCAGTGGGGGCCGATCATACCATCCTGGAAAGCTGCCGGCGGTGCCCAGGTAGTGGCTGCCTTGTCGATGGTAAAACCACTGACGGTGATGTAGCTGATGCCGTTTTCCTTCGGCATAAAGCACTCCCTGCGCACTGTGATCTCTACATTTTCCTCGTTCGGATTCTTCCCCTGAAAATTGGCATAGATCACTGTCTCATCCTTGTCTGTATCCTGCTGGGTATACCACTTATAGACGGAATACTCCGGTTCCCAGGAAGACTCATAAACTTCCGCCTTTATGCACTCCTCCAGGGTATTGACCTCATAGAGCATGCGGTCATTCAAGAAAACACTGCCGGTGTGCTTATCCACCGATCCAAAGTACCAGTCACCCTGCACATAGGTAGTATACGGATTATAATCTGCAAAAATACTGTTTCTCACCCGGCATACCCAGACATTCTCCTTATAAGGCTGCCAATTCTTAATCTCCTCTGCGCCGGTGATCTCTGCCGCCAGAGGCTCTGTGCTCTTATAGGTGATGGGGGCACCCTCCGTCCCGGCATGGATAGGGGTCACCTTCTCCCGATAGATACCCGGTGCCACCAGCACCGTATCCCCCGCCATCGCCACGGATGCCGCTTCCTGTATACTCTTAAAAGGCATTTCCTTGCTGCCGTTTCCGCTTCTGCTGCAATGAGCATCTACATATATTTGCATACCATTCTCCATTCTTTTTATTAAAGGGCTCTTCTGCTTATCTGCAGAAGAGCCCTGGTCTGTGCTTTCCTTATTCGTGATCCATACCAGGGTGCTTGGCATCCCAATCTGCATTTGCCTTTTCTACAGTCATCTGGGTCAGCAGTATAAAGATGACAATGACGATTCCCAGAGGGAACCACAGGTACATACCCTTGATTGCTGCATAGTAGGAAGCAGGCTGTGTAGTTGCTGTGCCTACATAACCGGAGGCCGCCAGAATCCATCCTGCCAAAGCGGAGCCGATGCCGCCGCCTACCTTGATACCCACAGAGGAAGCCGAGAACATAGCACCCTCTACGTGTACGCCGGTCTTCTTATAGGCATAATCTGTGGTAGAGGAAATCAGTGCATTCAAGTCGCCAGTCAGAGGAGAAGTGCCGATGCCGGCTATAAAAACAGAGACCAGCATCACCGGTACATTCAATGTCAATCCGGCAATCACGAAGACGATACGGCAGACGATTGCCAACGCATAGCCGGCCATATTCACCTTATACATCCCTTTAAACTTCTGTACCAGGAAGGGTGTGAAGATCAGACCCACGATCATGGGCAACATACCCGCCATGGTGAAGGTGCCCAGCAGATTGGCATCGCCCAGCACATCTCTCATAAAGTAAACGCCCACGCCGGTAAATCCTGTCTGCAGATAGGTCAGGATATAGATCAGCAGCAGAAGCAGGAAATACTTGTTGGAGAAAAGAATCTTCAGAGCTGCAATGATGGAAGTAGCTTCTTTCTTCGTGCCGTCTTCCTTTACCTCATCCTCCATGGGAAGCTCTTTAACGGAGAATACGGAAATAGTGTTGACGATCAGTCCGATCACTGCGTAAATAATTGCTACCATACGCCAGCCTGCAGCGCCGCCGCCAAAGCTCTCCACCAGATTCAGGGTAATGGATGCCACTACCAGATTAGTACCCAGAGAGAACATGAAGCGGATGGAACCGATCTGCACACGCTCATTGGTATTTCTGGTGATCAGAGAGGTCAATGCCGCATACGCGATATTGTTTGCCGTAAAGAAAATCGCATTCAGCATCGTATATGCAATAAAGAAAAATGCATACTGCGCTGCTGCGCCCCAGCCTGTGGGAATAGAGAAACAGAGCACCAGGAAAACGGCATTACCGATATATGACCACAGCATCCAGGGTCTTGCCTTGCCCATTTTGGAATGGGTGCGGTCCATCAGGTTGCCGAAAATGATGTCTGTAAATCCGTCAAAGAACTTGGATGCCATGATCAGCGTACCTACAATTCCCGCATTCAGTCCCACGGTGTCGGTCATAAAGATCATCACAAAGGAAGTGAGCAATCCGTAGATCATATTGGCTGCCAGATCTCCGGAGCCATAGCCCACTTTGTTATACCACTTTAAATACGTCTTTTCTCTTGCTGCCGGTGCAGCCTTTCCACCTGCCATCTTTTACCCTCTCTTTCTTGCTTGCTGCGCAGTGCGTCTGCGCTGCCGTCGGCCCCCTGTGAGCCCCCCCAAAAAAAGTACTTCGGTCCCCTTTGAGCCCCCAAAGCACTTTTCGCCGCTGCTTTCCTCTGCATTCCCCATCTGCTGCGGATTCCCTATGCGGCGTTTGATATTGTGCACCTTATCCATTTCATTTTCGTGCGTGCACGTTATCGCTTGTAATGAATACCATAGCTTTTCTTTTTGCATTTGTCAACATGCACGCATGCACGCATTATTCCCTTTTTGAGTTGTGCATTTTGCTTAATTATCGTTTGTTTATTATTTCAATAAATTATATGTTATGTATTCCACATTATGCGTCTCTATGAGACTTCCTCTGCGGCCAAATGCCGCCACCCTCATGGGCATTTTTCTTTCGTCCCGAAGTTTCACTAAATCGCAGCTGCGCAGGCGCAGGACAACATCCCTCCCGCTGTTTTCGTGTACAAAAAAGAGGACTCTGACATTTCCGTCAAAGTCCTCTTTGCATTTCTATTTCTATTCGCGTCAGCTGATCTCTAAAAATCTCCGGGAATTCTCTCTTTCTTTTCTCCCAGTCCCAGTCTGTTCAACGCGGAGAACATAGCCCGCACGGAAGCCCTGGTAATATTGGAGCTGACACCTACGCCGTAGGTAACACGGCCTGTCTGAGAGTCCAGCATATGAATGTAGGCTGCTGCCTGGGAATCCGAACCGGATTTCAGCGCATGCTCCTCGTAGTCGAGAATCTTCACATCGACTCCCATAAACTCCCGGATACCGCGCTGTACAGCATCCAGAGGTCCGTTGCCGATTGCCTCGAAGTGTTTCTTCTCTCCGTGATCGTCATAGGTCACCGTTACCTTGGTGTCAAAATCGCTGCTTGCATTCTCACTGAGATCTGTCACAGACAGTCTGCGGAAATGCAAGGGTTCCTTGCGGTCTAAGTATTCCTGACGGAAGGATGCCATGATCTGCTCCGGAGAAACCTCACCCTGCTTCTCGGAGATCTTCTGAATCACATCTGCAAATTCTCTGTGCATTCCCTTGGGAAGCTTGAATCCAAAATAAGTGTCCATAACAAAGGCCACGCCGCCCTTGCCGGACTGGGAGTTGATACGAACAATGGGCTCATAGGTACGGCCGATGTCCGCAGGATCGATGGGCAGATAGGGCACGGCCCATTTTTCTGCATTTCTCTCCTTCATAGCAGCCACGCCCTTATTGATAGCATCCTGATGAGAGCCGGAGAATGCAGTAAATACCAGCTTGCCGGCATAGGGATGACGGGGATCGATATGCATCTTGCAGCAGCGCTCATACACATCGATGATCTCGTTGATATTTTCGATCTCCAGCTCCGGATTAATGCCCTGAGAGAACATATTATAAGCTACTGTCAACACATCCACATTACCGGTGCGCTCGCCGTTTCCAAAGAGTGTGCCTTCCACGCGGTCTGCGCCGGCTAACAGGGCCAGCTCTGTAGCGGCCACGCCGGTGCCTCTGTCATTGTGAGGGTGCACGCTGAGGATGATTGCTTCCCGGTTCGTGAAATGGGTATTCATCCACTCGATCTGGTCGGCGTATACATTCGGCGTATTCATTTCCACTGTGGAAGGCAGATTAAAGATCATGGGTTCTTCCTTTGTGGGCTGCCATATTTCCTGTACAGCATTGCAGATCTCCAGCGCATAGTCCAGCTCCGTACCGGTAAAACTCTCAGGAGAATACTCCAGAACGATCTTACCAGGGAACTTCGCTGCCCGCTCCTTTACCCACTTTGTACCCTGAATAGCAATCTGGGTAATCTCCTCCTTATCTGCATGGAATACCACGTCTCTCTGCAGGGTAGAGGTAGAGTTATAGATGTGGACCACCGCCTGCTTGCAGCCCTGAATAGCCTCAAAAGTGCGGTCGATCTGCTCCTCCCTGCACTGAGAGAGCACCTGCACCCGCACATCATCCGGAATCATTTTCCGCTCCACCAGCTGACGCAGGAAATCGTACTCGATCTGGCTGGCTGCCGGAAAACCGATCTCGATTTCCTTAAAGCCAAGCTTTACCAGCAGCTGGAACATCTCGATCTTTTCATTGACCACCATGGGATCGATCAGGGCCTGGTTGCCGTCCCGCAGATCCACGCTGCACCAGATGGGTGCCTTCTCGATCTGTTTGTTCGGCCATTGACGCTGCGGGTAATCCACCACCGGATTTCTCTGGTATCTCTTGTAATTTATCATCTCTTTCCTTTCCACGCCGCATTTCATTACGGCATTATGAAGCCTTTGTCCTGCTCCCTTTTCTGTCATTCACAGAAAAAACCGGTCCCTTGTCCGGACCGGTTTTTCTCTTCCTTTGCAGGTTTGCTGCGGCTTACTCTCCCAGACCGCTCTCCACGGCCTGTACCAGAGTCTGCAACGCCTCCTGCTCGTCTTCTCCATCACAAAAAATTTCTATTTCGTCACCGGACTTCACGCATGCGCCAAGCACACTTAATACACTCTTTGCATTCGCAGTGGTATCCTTGAATGTAAAAGTGATTTGTGATTTAAACTGCATAGCATCCTTGCATAGGATACCAGCCGGTCTTAGATGTAGTCCGGTCGGATTCTTGATGGTCACCTTCTGGCTTACCATACTGTTGTACTCCCTTCCAAGCGCGGAAATCTCATTATAAGTCCCCCCTGCTGCCAATTCACTTGTATCTGATGAAATCGGCAACACCTATATACTATACTCCATTTTCCGAAATCAGGCAACTGCTTCCTCAATGTTGATGCAAACACTGCTTCCCTGACAGCGGTGCTGACATAGCCCGGGCTACGCCTTTCTACTGTCCGGTGCTGTCGTCTGTACTGCTCTCACTGTTTCCCGTACTGCTGCTGTCAGCTGCATCCTCCTGCGTATCCGTATCCTGCTTCTGAAGTCTGACGCGCACCTGCAGGCTGCCGGTGGTCTTCACATGCTCTGTCAGTGTAAAGCCTACTGTTGCTGTATAATTGCCGCTCTTATCTGCCGCAATAGAGCTGCTGATCAGAGAGCTCACATCCACGCTGGGCTTTAGCGCCTTACCGCTGCTGATCTGGTCAAGTTCTTCGGACAGTCCCTGCAGAGAAACCTTCAGCTTCGTGTCCGCGCTTTCTTCTGTATTCTCCTCGTCAGATACGGAGGCAATCTGTGCCGTATAACCATCCGGAATATTGTTCAGTGTCACATCACTGAGAGAAATTTCCACTGTCTTGGCAGCAATAGGCTCTACCACCGCGGTCATCTGTACCTGACCATTAAAGCTGCTATCCGCCAGGGATACACCCTCCGGCAGATAATTTCTGATATCAATGGTCTTCGTCACACTTTCCTGGGCATCCGTCAGATCCAACTCCTCTGCGGAAATGGTTATAGTCTCTACCTTCGCCAGCGCTGCACTTCGGCCTGCCAGCTTCACAGAGGCAGGCTCCACCGTCACCTCTCCCGTAGCCATATAGCCGGACGCCGGCGTACCACCGGTTTCCACTGTCAGACTCACCGTCTTCACCGGCAGCACTGTGGCGCTTACCTTGACGCTGGATATATTCATCGTCAATCCTGCCGTATTGATCAGCTCGTCATCCTCATCATACAGACGCACCTCTGCACTGGTATTGATATTGGCTGTAGCCCCGGAAACATCTACTGTGGCACTGGCTGTACTCACGGAATCCACCACGGATTCTGCGCCGGAAATGCGCACCTGATTCTGCTCCGGCGTTATATCACTCAGAATATATCCGTCCGCCACTTCACCGCTGGAAACAATCTGCAGTGTGATGGATTTTGTCTTCTTCTCTTCGATGTTCAGTCGGACTGCATCGATACTTCCCTCGATATTGGTGATCTCATTATTATATTTGTTTGTGGAAAGGGTGATGCCCACCGTATCCAGTGTGCTCATATCCTGCACATCTGCTGTGGCCACAATATTATCTGCTCCCAGAGAATCGATGACGGAACGAGGCGCCGTCACCACCACCACCGGAATCACATCTGTATTGTCCAGCACACTGTAGACCTCGCCCCGATTCGTAATCAGACTGGTGTTGAGCAGTTTGACCTGCACATTGGTAAACTGCAGTGTCGTGACAGGATCATTGATATTGGTCACCAGGAACCACAGCATGGTGGCAAATACCAGTGCAATCACTTTCAGTCCTAGATTACGAAAGATCAATTTCTCAAGCTTCATCCTTGTTCTTTCCCTTTCTGGACAGAATGCCCCGGCGATGCTCCTCCTGACTGCCCTTGCCCTGCAGCCATACCAGACGCTCTCTCAGGCGATCCGCACTGACTTCCCGCTCCAGCACCCCTTTATAGGCGACGCTGATTTTCCCCGTTTCCTCAGAAACGATTATCGTCAGGGAGTCCGTCACCTCAGAGATGCCCACCGCGGCCCGGTGACGGGTGCCGAGGTCCTTATCCAATCTATTGTCCGATAAAGGCAGATAACAGGTAGCTGAGGTGATCCTGTCCCCCCGGATGATGACTGCACCGTCATGGAGCGGGGTATTTTTTTCAAAAATATTGATGAGCAGCTGACTGGTCACCACTGCATCCACGTCTATGCCGGTTCGCTCGTACTCCCGCAGGGGACTGCTCTGCTCAATGACGATCAATGCGCCGGTCTTTACCTTGGCCATTGCCACACATCCCCGCACCAGCTCGGACACCGTCTTGTCAGAAAAGCGTCCATCCGGCTCCCGGTTGTCAAAGGAAATGATGTGGGTCAGGAATTGCTTCCTTCCCAGTTCCTCCATGCCGTTTCGCAGCTCCGGCTGCAGAATCACGATCAGGGCAATAACACCGAGACTGGTGACATTTTTCACGATCCACAATATGGTGGTCATATTAAAGAGCGCTGCGATCATGATAAAGACCAAAATCATGAACACGCCTCTCATCAACGACCACGCTCTGGTATTTTTCACCCAGAGTATAAGGTAATATGCCAAAAATGCGATGATCAGAATCTCAATGATATCCGTCCACCGCACATTTGGCATATGAAGATTTGATAGATAGCTGGAAAAAATGGTGCCGATTGCCTGCATTTATCTGGTCCAATCCTGAGGATCAAGATCCTCATAACTTATATCGTCCGTGTAGTTTACAAAGTCCTCCCCATTATCATAACCGCCCTCATCATAGCGGTCATAGGACGCCTCATCTCCATAGGTGCCGGCATCGTCATACCCGGCATAGTCATAAGATACATCCTCCTGCGGCGCCGATCTTCTGTCCGCATAACCGCTGTGAGGGCCATAGGGATGAGCGATCTCTCTGGAGGTGCTGATCTTCTTCACCGTGCGTGATTTCGTGGAGAGTGCCACCTTCGGCACAGCCTTTACATAATAATAATACTCATCATCCTCAAACTGAACACTCTCCGTCCGGGAGTAATCCAGATTAAAGACCATGAACTGAATGATCCAGGCAACGCCGAAAGAAAGTATCGTTCCCAGAAACAGAAGAGGAATAGAAACCTGCGTGTCAAAGATCATATCGCCGATGAGGATCACCAGCAGGTCGACCACAGAACCCACGCCGATGGCCAACAGCCAGGAATTGACGACCATCAGTCTCCGAATGATATAGACGATGATCAAAGTCAATGCAAAGGCCAGTATCATGACCCACATCTTCTCATTCTTGAAAATACCATCCAGAACGAAGCGGAACTTACTCACCGACTCCTCTGTGGTAATCCCTGTAATCGATGCCGCATTTTTATTGATAAATTCCACAAAGTAGACCACGATCACACCGAAAGACACGGAAAGAATCGAAGCAGGTCCCAAAAGAAGGCCGGCTGCAACAGGCACGGCGTAGATCAGGTTCAGACGATAGGCCACCGGCAAAAGCAGCAGGATGATGGCATCCTTCGGTGAAAAACGAAAATAAAGGAGCAGTATCAACGCATACAGAGCCGCCGCCACTGCCATTGTCTCCAGAGAAAGGGCATACATCTGCGCCACAATGATCAGTCCAATGATGGATACACTCAGACTCACCGGCAACAATGCACATACCAGCGCCAGAATCACTGCCAGCAGGGGATTCGCCAGCGTAGTGTTATAGCCGATCCTGCTGTCCAGAAATAAAAGTGCCATAAGTGTGAGAAGGAACTTCCCTCCCAGCTGTATCAGATTTTCATAGCTGCTGTAAATAGCCAGTGCGCGTTCACGCAGTTCCAGCAAAGTAGTCATGCCTGTTAAACTTCCTCTTTCTTTTTGTAACTCGCTGCCATGACTGACAGCATTTTGTAATACCTCTGCACTTGCTTCTGCATCCGGGAATATCTCCTGGTATAGACCACATAGGTCAGGATCAGAACGGCAGCTGTATATAATAGGTAAATCACAATAATCCTGCCGAAGAAGGACATCAGATCCATACTGTAGATCGAGAGCATCAGCTCTTCAAAGCCGTAATAGCAATATACCGCCAGGAGTATCAGAAAGGAAACCGTAGCACACAGAAAAGAGCGTAGCATCTGGCTGGAGAGATAATCTCCCCTGAAATAGGCATTCATGCGGGCATTCTTCGCCCCTTCCGTCTTCTCATATACCGCGATCTTTGTCATCAGGCGAATCTTGTTCTCATTCAGCATATACTTTCTCCGGTCTGTCTGCGCCTATAGCCAGTGTCAGAAAACAGACCCTGTCAGCTCCTGCCCGGTATAAAGCCTGTGCGCAGGCATCTATGGTGGTTCCTGTGGTATAGATATCATCAATCACGATGATTGCCTTCAATTTTACATCATTTGCACATGCATGAAAAGCTCTTTTCAAATTATTTTGCCTGTCTGAAATCCCCATATTCTTCATGGGAAGGGTGTTTTTCACGCGTATAAGTGCGTCCTTTTTTGTCGGTATCCCGACGTTACGGGAGAGTTCCTTTGCAAGGAGCCATGCCTGGTTATAGCCCCTCTTTCTCTCCTTTTCCGGATAAAGCGGAACCGGCAGCAACAGATCAAAATGCTCCCCCGGGAAGACCTGGGTAAGTCTGCTGCTCAGCTGCTCTCCATACCACTTTGCATACTCTCTTCGATTTTTGTATTTGAAGCGGTAGAGGGATCCTGCGCAGTCCCGATAGGAAAAGACCGCCCCGCCCCGCTCATAGCTGTGCTCTGTGTTTCTGCAGTCCCGGCAGTATTCCCCCTCTGCGTCGCAGAGCACTTTTCCGCACCGGCAGCAGGTGCTGCCTTCTATGGGTTTTAGCTTTTTCTCGCAGTCCGTGCATATTTTTGCACCAAAAGGGCGCACCGGTTCATCACACACAGGACAGCGCCGGGGGAAAACCAGATCCACCGGCAGCGAAAAATATTTTTTCAACTTTGGATAGGCAGATGGCTTTATTCTTATATCTTTTATTCCTATATCTTTTCTCCTTATATCTTTTATTCCTATATCTTTTCTCCTTTGGCTGTGTGTTTTCCATTAGAAGCCGTCGTAAATACCGTCAGCAATATCCGCTGCCGGATTCTTTGCAGCGCACATCTCCAGGATCCGATCCCGCAGTCCCGTGTACCGCATGGTGTGTCCCACATTGGCCACCATCCGCTCCAGTGTCTCCCTACTCCCCAGAATCGTAACGCAGGATCTGGCTCTGGTCACTGCCGTATAAAGCAGATTTCTCGTGAAAAGAGCAGGGGGACCCGACAAAAGCGGCAGGACCACTGCCGGGTATTCAGATCCCTGGGATTTATGCACCGTAATAGCATAGGCCAGTTCCAGTTCGTCCAGAGATTCAAAGGGATAGACCACCGTCCTGTTCTCATCAAAAAGCACGGTCATTTCTCTGGCCGCCTCATCAATGCATTGAATCAGACCAAAATCACCGTTGAACACACCGGTTCCCTTTTCAATGGGCATACCGAAATTCCCCCGCACTTCCCACTCAATCTGATAGTCGTTGCGGATCTGCATCACCTTGTCTCCCTCACGGAAAATCACGTCCTCCCGCTGCAGCTCTCCTTTTCCGTCCTGAGGCGGATTAAGCACAGACTGCAGTGCCTGATTGAGCTTTTCCACCCCCAGTGCACCCTTTCGCATAGGTGTCAGTACCTGCACATCATTCTGGCTGCAGTGGGCATAGCGGGGCATCAAATCCCTGACCAGCTGCACAATATGTTTGTACATGACATTGGGATCCCTGCGCTCCAGGAAAAAGAAGTCCTTGCTCTCATTGTTCAGACGCAGGGGACGCCCCTCGTTGATGGCATGCGCATTGGCCACAATATCACTTTCCATTGCCTGTCGGAAAATCCTGGTCAGCGACACCGTGGAAAATGCGCCGGATTCTATCATGTCCTGCAACACCCTTCCCGGTCCCACACAGGGAAGCTGATTCACATCTCCCACCATGATCAGTCTGGTACCGGGCATCACTGCCTTCAAAAGCGCCAGGAAGAGATGCATATCCACCATGGACATCTCATCGATGATCACCGCATCCGCCTCCAGGGGCTCTTCCTCATTGTGAATAAATCCGCCGAAGGACTGTCCGTCCTTTTCTGTCGTCATTGCCTTCACGCCCAAAAGGCGATGGATCGTGCAGGCTTCATAGCCGGTGGCTTCTGTCATGCGCTTGGCCGCTCTTCCCGTAGGGGCCGCCAGGAGCACCTCCATACCTTCTTCCTGAAAATATCGGATCATGGCATTGATCGTCGTGGTCTTACCGGTACCGGGGCCGCCGGTCAAAAGCACCACGGCTCTGGTAGCAGCCAACACCACCGCCTGTCTCTGCAGATCATCCAGGGATCTGTTTTCCTCTTTTTCCATCTCCCTGATGCGTTTTTCGATCTGTGCTGTCTCCTCGCTGCCTGCCATTACACCGGCATCCAACTCCAGCAGCAGTCTGGCGATCTGCTGTTCTTCGTGATAAGCCATCCGGGAGTACACCTGTACCTGTTCCTGCTGCCGGCGTATGTAGACCTTTCGCTCTATCGCCAGATTGTCCAGCTGCACCGAGAGATTATCTCCGGAAAGTCCCAGCAGTGCCTCCGTTTTCTCCAACAATTCTTCTCTGGGCAGATAGCAGTTTCCCTCTGCCAGTGTCTGAGACAATGTATACAGCAGACCGCTGCGGATACGAAAATCCGAGTCCGCCTGAATACCAATCCGTCCCGCGATCTCATCTGCCTTTCCAAAGCCGATCCCGACCACATCCTCCGCCAGACGATAGGGATTTTCCCGAAGGATGTTATACATTTTCATGCCATAGAGGTTCCAGATCCGTATGGCGAAGCGATTACTGATGCCGTATTGCTGCAAAAAGAGAATGGCATCTCTCACCTCATGCTGATCCTGGAGCTGAGCCGCAATTTCTCTCGCCTTTCGCTCGCTGATACCTTTCACCTCTGCCAGGCGCTCCGGCTCCTTTTCCATGATCTCCAGGGTCTCATCCCCAAAGGCATCTACGATCCTCACCGCCAGTTTGGGGCCGATTCCCCGAACGGCGCCGGAACCAAGATACCGCAATATAGCCTGCGCATCCTCCGGAACCGTGACACTGTACTTGACAGCACGAAACTGCATGCCATACACCGGATGTTCTGTATATTGTCCCTCTATCACGCAGTTTTCCCCTTCATGAATGGACACAGGGGATCCTGTGCAGGTGATCTCTTCCTCCTCCTGCATGATTTCAAAAACGGTATAAAGGTTTTCTTCGTTTCTGTAAATGATATGGGTGACGTATCCCTTGATTGTTTCCATAGACTCAGCCGCCTTTACATGTATAACTCTGTGTCTGCGCTGTTTTAATAAAAGATATGCTAGAGAAGAAAATGCAGAAATAACACCGAAAAAAATTGTATACAGCAGGCAGTCGTAGCCTTCTGCACAACTGCCTGCCGTCTGTCAACTATCTTTGATCAAAGAAGATTATGCTCTCCACCGGAGAGAAACTCTACATATTTGCCTGTGCCGATGGCCACGGCTGTCATGGGATCCTCAGCGGTAACCGCATTGATGCCTGTCTTGGAGGTAATCAGCTCTTCCAGACCCTGCAGCAGGCTGCCGCCGCCGGTCAGCACAATGCCGCGGTCTGCAATATCCGCTGCCAGCTCCGGCGGTGTCTTTTCCAGGACACTGTGAATTGCTTCCACGATCTGATTCGTAGACTCCTTCAAAGCTTCTTCCGTCTCCTCCGTGGACACCTTAATGGTTCTGGGCAGACCCGTCACCAGGTTACGGCCGCGCACTTCCATGTATTCCGCTTCCGGGCGAGGATAGCAGGAACCAATCTTGATCTTGATGTCCTCTGCCGTCCGCTCACCCACCAGCAGATTGTACTTTTTACGCATGTAGCGCACCAATGCATCATCAAAGTCATCCCCTGCCACCTTGATGGAGGTGCTGACCACCGTGCCGCCTAAGGAAATCACGGCGATATCGCTGGTGCCGCCGCCGATATCTACCACCATGTTGCCGCAGGGCTTTGCAATATCAATGCCTGCGCCGATGGCTGCAGCAATGGGCTCCTCGATGATGAATACCTCTCTGGCCCCGGCCTGGAAGGTAGCATCCTCTACCGCCTTCTTCTCCACTTCTGTGACACCGCTGGGCACACAGACGGCGATACGCGGCTTACGGAAGGTCTTCTTCCCCACTGCCTTCTGGATGAAATACTTCATCATCTTCTCTGTAACGGTATAATCAGAAATGACGCCCTGTCTCAAGGGACGAACAGCTACAATATTCCCCGGTGTACGGCCAAGCATCAGACGGGCATCCTCACCGATTGCCTTGATCCGATTTGTATCTCTGTCAAAAGCCACCACAGAGGGCTCCTTGAGCACAACGCCTCTGCCTCTTAAATAAACCAGCACACTGGCTGTTCCAAGATCGATTCCGATATCTGTAAACTGCATGTTTCCCCTTTCTAAGCCACAGCCCGCTGCAGCCGCGCGAGGAGAAATTCCCGAAGGTGATTTCTCCGATGTGATCTTGCATTGACGGTGTTTACGACATCAATGCAGTTTGAAAAGAATGTCATCGGCCATTGCCCTCTAACCACGAATCACTGACCTCTAATCACCGGCCACCGACCACTGGCTACAACTCTATAGTAATATCAACATTCATAAACTAATAACAGCAATGCATATGCTTAAGGCATACGCACTGCTATTATACTCTATCGCTCTATGTTTTTCAAAACTTTTTCGGCAGCAGATCTGTGTTCTGTTTGCAATTACAGCAACGCCTTCATAGCCTCCCCGATCTGATGTCCCAGGGAAATGCCGTAGGCCGGTGTAGGGTGCAGTCCGTCCAGCGTATAGGTCCAGGCATTCTCCTTGGTGATCCAGGCCTCGTGATACAGATCCAGTACAGGAACATCGGCATCTTTGGCTGCTGTCCGGATTACATTTACATAATCCTCCAGATACAGCCCGTATTTATTAGGTCCCACACCCGCGGTTTCCCAGCTGCCTTCCTCCGGATGATAGTCTCTCTGCAAGGGAAGGATGACCAACAGTTTCGCACTCGGCCACTTTTCCTTTATATTTTTCAGAATTCTGCGGAGATTCTCCCCGGTACTCTCTAATTTACTGTTATGACCAAAGTCATTGCTTCCCCCAAACAGGGTGATGATATCCGGTGTCCGGGCATCCTGCAGCATTTCCTCACTGGCCTGCAGCAGGCAACCGAAGGGAGCCTCATCTACTCCATAGGAATAGCCGCTGAAGCCGTATTTTCCGCATTCCAGATCCAGATCCCGGCACACCGTGTCAATATAATATCCCATATCCGTAATGGAATCTCCAAAAGCAAACCATATTTTTTTCACACTAATCTCCACTTCTGAGCAGTTTTTTTACGTAGTATCCGGTGTAGGAGCCTCGGTCTGCCGCCACTTCTTCCGGCGTTCCTTTGGCAATCACTGTGCCGCCTCCATCGCCCCCCTCCGGGCCGATGTCAATGATATAATCCGCCGTCTTGATCACATCCAGATTGTGTTCGATCACCACAACGGTATTGCCGCCCTCCACCAGCTTGTGCAGGATCTCTGTCAGCTTCTCCACATCTGCAAAATGCAGGCCGGTGGTGGGCTCGTCCAGAATATAGATGGTCTTGCCGGTGCTCTTGCGGGAGAGCTCCGCTGCCAGCTTGATTCGCTGTGCCTCGCCGCCGGAAAGCTCCGTAGACGGCTGACCCAGTCTGACATAGCCCAGTCCCACGTCATAGAGGGTCTGGATCTTATTGCGGATCCGCGGCACATTTTCAAAGAAGCTCACAGCCTCTTCCACCGTCATATTCAGCACATCGTAAATGCTCTTTCCTTTGTATTTGACCTCCAATGTCTCCCTGTTGTAGCGTCTGCCGTGGCAGACCTCGCAGGGCACGTACACATCCGGCAGGAAATGCATTTCGATCTTGATAATGCCGTCGCCGCTGCAGGCCTCACATCTTCCTCCCTTTACATTAAAGGAAAAACGTCCCTTTGCATAGCCTCTGGCCTTTGCATCCGCTGTGGAGGCAAAAAGCTCCCGGATCATATCAAACACGCCGGTATAGGTGGCAGGATTGGAGCGAGGCGTCCGCCCGATGGGGGACTGATCGATATTGATGACCTTATCCAGCTGCTCCATGCCCTCTATGCCGTCATGTGCACCGGGCACCACTCTGGCTCTGTTCAGGGTCTTTGCCAAAGATTTATAAAGCACTTCATTGACCAGAGAACTCTTGCCGGAGCCGGAGACGCCGGTGACTGCGGTCATAACACCCAGGGGAAAGGCAACATCGATGTGCTTTAAATTGTTCACCGCTGCGCCCCGAACCGTCAGATAACCGGAAGGCTTCCTGCGCTCTGCGGGAACGGGAATAGAACGTGCTCCTGAGAGATACTGTCCTGTAACAGATTCCGGTATCTCCATGATCTCCTCTGCCGTTCCCACAGCCACCACTTCTCCGCCGTGAGAACCGGCGCCGGGGCCTATATCCACAATATAATCTGCCTCCCGCATGGTGTCCTCGTCGTGTTCTACCACAATCACTGTATTCCCAAGATCTCTGAGGTTTTTCAAGGTACGCAGAAGTTTGTCATTATCCCGCTGATGCAGGCCGATACTGGGCTCATCCAGGATATAGCATACCCCCACCAGGCCGGAGCCGATCTGCGTCGCCAGACGGATTCTCTGTGCCTCTCCGCCGGAAAGAGTAGCGGTAGCTCTGGCCAGTGTCAGATAGTCCAGACCCACGTCATTGAGGAACCCTACCCGGGCGCCGATTTCTTTCAGGATCTGACGTCCGATTTGTTCCTGTGTGGGAGTCAGCGGCAGCTTTTCTATAAAGCCATGGAGGCTGCCGATGGACATACACGTCAGCTCGTAAATATCTTTATCCGCCACGGTCACGGCAAGGGATTCTCTCTTTAACCGCTTGCCGCCGCAAAGCTTGCAGGGAGTGATCTCCATAAATTCCTCATACTCCGCCTTCATCACCTCTGATCCGGTCTCCCGGTAGCGGCGCTGTGTATTTTTGATCAGTCCCTCAAAGGCTATGGGATAGACGCCGGATCCCCTCTGTCCCTCATAATGTACATCCACCTTTATCTCTGTGCCGTACATCAGTATATCCTGAATCTTTTTGGGCAGCTCCTTCCAGGGCACGTCCAGGCGAAATTTAAAATGTTCTGCCAGTGCCTGCAGGGTTGCATAGGTAAAGCTCCCCGGTGAAGTACAGGACTGCCAGCCCAGCACCGCAATAGCCCCCTCCAGTATGGAGAGGCTTTGATCCGGTACGATGAGAGCCGGGTCAAATTCCATCCTGTAGCCCAGTCCTGCGCACTCCGGGCAGGCGCCGAAAGGATTATTAAAGGAAAAACTGCGGGGCTCAATTTCCGATATGCTGGTACCGCATTCCGGGCAGGCAAAGTTCTGTGAGAACTGCAGCAGCTCTCCTCCGATGACGTCCACTTGCAGCTGCCCGTCTGCCAGGGCCAGGGCATTTTCCACAGAATCTGTCAGTCTGCGCTCCATACCTTCCTTGACCACCAGACGATCCACCACGATCTCAATGCTGTGGCGAATATTTTTTTCCAGGGAAATATCCTCTGAGAGATCATACAGATTACCGTCTATCCGCACACGGACATAGCCGGCCCGTCTGGCTCTGTCTAAGACCTTTACGTGTTCTCCCTTACGTCCCTTCACCACCGGTGCCAGAATCTGCAGTTTCGTTCCCGCCGGCAGCTTCATGATCTGGTCCGTCATCTGGTCTACTGTCTGCCTCGCGATCTCTCTGCCGCAGTCCGGACAATGGGGAATCCCCACTCTGGCATAGAGCAGACGCAGATAATCATAGATTTCCGTCACGGTTCCCACTGTAGATCTGGGGTTTCGATTGGTAGATTTCTGATCGATGGAAATAGCCGGCGACAGGCCTTCTATGCTCTCCACATCCGGTTTTTCCATCTGTCCTAAAAACTGTCTGGCATAGGAAGACAAGGACTCCATGTATCGCCGCTGTCCCTCTGCGTAGATGGTATCAAAGGCCAGAGAAGACTTGCCGGAGCCGGACAGACCGGTGAGTACCACCAGCTCATCCCTTGGAATATCCACGCTGACATTCTTAAGGTTGTGCTCGTTGGCGCCCCGGATCCTGATATAATTCTCAGCCTTCCTATGCCTGTATTTCTTTCTTATCTTTTGCTCGTTTTCCACAATCGCTGCATTCTTTTCCAGCGTTGTCCACACATCTCTTTTTTTCATGACTACCTCTATGTGTACAGGCCGCAGACCTTTCTGCGGCTGCGCCATACGCGCAGACGTGGATGACGTTTATGTCCTCCATGTCATTCTGTTTTATTTTCCATCTCCAGCAGCTGCTTCTTTAATTCCACCATCTGATCCCGGAGCTGGGCAGCAGCCTCGAAATTAAGCTCGGCGGCAGCCTTGCGCATTTTCTTTTCCACCTTTGCTGCCAAAGCTTCCAGCTCTCCTTTGTTCATGGATTCCGGATCCTTTTCAAAGCGGTCCTCTTCCCTGGTGACCTCTCTGGAAATAGCGATCAGATCTCTGACCGCCTTGTGAATCGTCTCCGGCGTGATTCCGTGTGCCTCGTTATAGGCCTGCTGCACCTGGCGGCGTCTTGTGGTCTCTTCCATAGCCCGTTTCATGGAATCCGTAATGTGATCCGCATACATGATCACATGCCCCTGGGCATTACGTGCCGCTCTGCCAATGGTCTGGATCAGGGAAGTCTCCGACCGGAGGAATCCCTCCTTATCCGCATCCAGGATGGCCACCAGAGCGATCTCCGGGATATCCAGACCCTCCCGGAGCAGATTGATGCCCACCAAAACATCGAATACATCCAGACGCATGTCCCGAATGATCTGGGTGCGCTCCAGCGTATCAATGTCTGAATGAAGATACTTGACCCGGATCCCGGCCTCTGCCAGATATTCTGTCAGATCCTCTGCCATTTTCTTTGTCAGTGTCGTCACCAGCACCTTATTCTTGCGGTCGGTCTCTGCACGGATTTCTCCGATCAGGTCGTCGATCTGCCCCTGTACCGGCCGCACACTGATCTCGGGATCCAACAGCCCTGTGGGACGAATGATCTGCTCCGCACGCAGCAATTCATGATCCTGTTCATACTCTCCCGGGGTGGCAGAGACGAACAGCAGCTGGTCGATCCGCTGTTCAAATTCTCCGAAACTGAGAGGTCTGTTATCCATCGCAGAAGGCAGGCGGAAACCATAGTCCACCAGCGTCTGCTTCCGAGAGCGATCTCCGGCGTACATGGCGCCGATCTGGGGCACGGTGATATGAGACTCATCAATGATGATGAGATAATCCCCCTTAAAGAAATCCATAAGACAATGGGGCGGCGAACCTGCCGGCATGCCCGTCAGATGTCTGGAATAATTCTCTATGCCGGAGCAAAAGCCGGTCTCCCGCAGCATCTCTATGTCAAAGTTCGTGCGTTCGGAGATTCGCTGCGCCTCCAGCAGCTTATCTTCCCCTTGGAAAAAGCGAACTCTTTCCTTTAATTCCTGAGAAATGGTCTCGCAGGCGTGCTCTATCTTTTCGTGAGCTACTACATAATGGGAAGCTGGAAAAATGGAAATATGACTGCGCTGGGCGATCGCTTTGCCGGTGAGAGGCTCTACCTCTGTGATGCGGTCGATCTCATCCCCGAAGAATTCCACCCGAATCCAGTAATCACCGCCCTCCGCAGGGCAGATTTCCATCACATCTCCCCGCACCCGAAAGCTGCCTCGCTCCAGCGTCATATCATTGCGGGTATACTGGATGGCAATGAGTTCCTCTACCACCTCATCTCGATCCTTTTCCATGCCCGGACGCAGGGAAACTGTCATGCCCTCATAATCCTCCGGACTGCCCAGTCCGTAAATACAGGAGACACTGGCCACCACGATCACATCCCTGCGCTCCGTCAGCGCCGCTGTGGCAGACAGCCGAAGCTTATCTATCTCATCATTGACAGAAGAATCCTTTGCAATATAGGTATCACTGGAGGGCACATAAGCCTCCGGCTGATAGTAATCATAATAAGAAACGAAATACTCCACCGCATTTTCCGGAAAGAATTCCTTAAATTCCGAATACAGCTGTCCCGCCAATGTCTTATTATGGCTGATGATCAGTGTAGGTTTATTCAATGCTGCAATCACATTGGCCATGGTAAAAGTCTTGCCGGAACCCGTGACGCCCAGAAGGGTCTCGAACTGATTACCTTCCTTAAATCCCTTTACCAATTCTTCAATAGCCCGGGGCTGATCCCCTGTGGGCTGATAGGTGCTGTGAAGTTTGAATTTCTGCTCACTTGCCATAGCTGCCTGCTTCTCCCATCCGTTTCAAAAAAGACTGCAGCATACCTGCTGCAGCCTCTCGTTTCTATTTGGAAGTATCCTCTGACTTTTCCCCGGTCTTTTCCTCGGTTTGTCCCAATTTCTCCTGCATGACCTCTATTGCCTTATTCAGCTGATCATCCGTACCGTCCGCATAGTATTTCTCTGCGTCGAAATCACACTCCACGTCCGGGGTGATTCCCTTTTTATTGATGTCCCGGCCGCCTCTGGTGTAATAGCCTGCTACTGTCAGCTTGACCGCAGAGCCATCGGTCAGAGAATAAATGGTCTGCATGACCCCTTTTCCATAGGTCTGCTTGCCTACAATGGTGCCGATGCCGGCGTCCTGAATGGCGCCTGTCAGGATTTCTGATGCACTGGCAGAATACTCATTTACCAACACCACTACAGGCACATCCAATGCATCCTCGCCGTCACAGGTGTAATCCACCCGCTCGCCGTCTTTATATACAGCATAGAACACCAGACCCTCCGGCAGAATGTGATTGGCAACTTCTGTCACTACGGAGACATCACCACCGGGGTTGCTGCGCAAATCCAGGATCAGCCCTTTCATTCCCTGTTCCTTCATGTTCGTCAGTGCTGTGCTGAACTGGTCCACCGTAACCTTATCAAACTCCGTGATCTGCACATAAGCAATATCATTGTCCAGCATCTTGCTGTTTACGGTAGGGGAGCTCACCTGGGCTCGCTGAATGTCCATCTCCAGAAAATCTGATTCACCTTCCCGGTAAATGGTCAGATGCACCATGGTGCCTTCCTCGCCCTTTACCTTACTCACCACTTCATCCGTGGTAAGTCCTACCGCTGACTCTCCATCGATCTCATAAATCTTATCTCCGGCGCGAAGGCCTGCCTTCTCTGCCGGCGTATCTGCAATGACACCCACAATGGTGGTCATCTGGGTAGTGTTATCCAAGGCCAGATAAGCGCCGATTCCATAATAGATTCCCTGCATATTATTGCGCAGATCCTTCACCTCATCAGCCGTATAATAAGTCGAATAGGGATCCTCCAGAGATTCCAGCAGACCTTTGTACATCCCGTCTTCCTTCTGCTGTGTCGTCACCTCATCGGACTTGTAATAATATTTATTGATGGAATCCTCCAGCAGCTGGAGCTTGTATACCGAATCCGTATTGATGGCTGTGGAGGACGCTTCTTCACCGTCTCCGTCACTCTCCTGCACTGCTGTGCTCTGTCCGCCGCCCAAAAGCCCGAGATTCCAGGCCGCGAAGCCAATACCTGCTGCCACGCCGGTCACCAGGATACCGGTCAGCAATCCTCCCAGATAATAGCGTATGCCGCCGGGTTTCTTCTTTTCCTGTACCACTTCCTGCATTTCGACGGATGCCTGCACATCCTCCTGCTGTTCTTCCATAGTTACCTCCATATGCCGCAACGATTACGGCACCACGAAGAGAATTTTGCGAAGGCGAATTCTCCGATACGCAGCCGAATGTCGTGCAACAACATTTGGCTGTATTGATGACGTTTACAGCATCAATGTAAAAACTGTAATGTAACATCTAAAATGACTAATGCCTTTTTAGACATTCCTTACTTGCCAAGATAATTCCAGGGGCTTACGTAAGAGCCGTTCAGTCTCACTGAAAAGTGCAGGTGGTTGCCTGTGGAATTTCCGGTACTGCCCACGGCAGCAATCTGCTGTCCCTGCGACACACTCTGCCCTTTGGAGACATACAGAGCCGAAGCGTGCATATAAATCGTATACAATCCGTCTCCATGATCGATCATGATGTAATTACCCATGGAACTGCTGTATGCCGCAGCCACCACCGTGCCGTCATAGGCCGCCAGAATCGGCGATCCACCGGGAGCTGCCATATCCAGACCGTTGTGGAAACGCTGATCTCCGTAAATAGGATGGGTCCGGTAGCCAAACTCCGAGGAAATATAGGTGTACGAAGGCGCCGGCCAGGTGAACATGCCGCCATTATAATGCCGCTGGTTCTCTGCGGCAAGCTGTGCTTTTTCTGAAGCCACCGCGGACTCCAATGCTGATATTTCCGCGTTCTGCTGGGCTACCTGTGCCTCATACTCAGCGATGGTGGCATTCTGTCCTTCCAGGTCATCCTCTACGCTGGCCATCTGGGTCTTTTTGTCCGCCAGAAGACTTTCCATATTGGCCTGTTCCTGCTCCAGCTCTTCCTCCGCGGCATCCAGTGTCTCTTTTTCTTCCTCCAATGCCTGCCTGGTGACCTCTACCAATTTGACCTGCTGTGCATATTCCTCCAGCTTTTTGCGGTCATAGGCTGTCACCTGTTCGATATAATTGGCACGATTCAGCATCTCTCCAAAGCTCTTAGCTTCCATGAAGAGCTCTAAATAGGTTTCCTCTCCCCGTTCATACATAAAGCACATGCGCCTGATCATGGCCTGGTATTGTGCTTCCTGTTCCTCCTCGGCCGCCTGCAGTTCTTTCTGAGCCGCTTCAATCTCCTCCTCTTTGTCAGAGATCTTCGTCTTCAGCTCATCGATGTTGCTCTGCATCTGGGTCAGATTAGAATCCAACTCACTGATATAGGACTGCAGATCGTTTTTGGAAGCCTGCAGCTGTTCCTTGACCTTTTTCAGATCGCTTAAATTGGACTGCATCTGCTGCCGTTCCTGCTTGGCAGACTGAATGGAGGCCTCCTTCTGACGTATACTGTCATTGGTCAGCTCCTCTGCCTGCACCTGTGCCGGCGCTGCCAGCCTCCCCGCTGCCAACGCAAGAGAGAGCAGGACCGCCGCTATTTTCCCCGGCCTGTTTATTTTTTTCATCCTAATCTCCATGTCTGCGCAGCTATGCTGCGAGGCGGCGACAAGAATTTCCGATTCTTGTCTGCTGCATGACGATGATCATCCGAACCTGTGCATCCGTCCTTTTGCTAGACGCGCAGATGCTTACGCACCGTCAGTCCGCTGCCAAGAAAACCGATTCCCACGCCGAGGAGCATGGTCACGGGAACCAATGTCCGGAAAATTTCTCCCACGGAGAGGAAATTCATAAGCTGTGAGATCATGGAAAAGCGCTCTGCAAAATAAGTCATGGCCCTTCCGTAGATAAAATAAATGATGATCAGCGGCACGATGGAACCTGCCAGCCCGATGATCACGCCCTCGATGATGAAGGGCGCACGTACGAAGAAATCCGTAGCACCAATGTATTTCATGATATTGATCTCTTCTCTGCGCACGGAAATGCCTATCATGACAGTATTGCTGATCAGGAAGATGGATACGCCGAACAGAATCACGATGATGCCCACAGAGATATAGGCAATCAGCTTATTAACACCGCTTAATGCCGTAGCTGTGATCTCTGAGCGGTTGACCAAACGAACTTCATCCAGACCTTCCAGATAATTGACCAGAGTTCCCTGTTCACTTACATCTTTTAAGTAAATTTCCAGGTTTGCCTCATTTTCAAAGGGATTTTCGGTGAACCCTTCCGCGTACTCTCCCAGGTAATCCTCTTTAAAGGTATTCCACGCCTCCTCTGCGGAGACATAGACGACCTTAGAGACCTCGTTTCGCTCTTCCAAACCGATCTTGATCTGATTGATCTGCTCTTCTGTCACACCCTCATTAAAGAACACCGTCACAGAGACACCTTCCTCTGCAGATTTAACCACATTCTGGAAATCCGCAATGATGGTATAGAAGAGACCGAATAAGAACAGACACGCCGCAATGGTAGCAACGGATGCCAGTGTATACATTTTATTTCGGATCAGGCTCTTAAACCCCTGTCCGATGGAATAAAAGAACGTACTAATCCTCATCGTTGTATACACCGCCTTCCTCGTCGTCTATGATGACACCTCGCTTCATCGTGATGACTCTTTTATTCATTTGATTGACAATATCCATATTGTGGGTAACCACCACCACCGTCGTGCCGTTTTCATTGACCTGTTCCAGCAGGTTCATGATTTCCCAGGAATTCCGAGGGTCCAGATTACCGGTGGGCTCATCCGCCAGCAGGATCAGCGGTCTGTTCACCAAAGCCCTGGCCAACGCCACGCGCTGCTGCTCGCCGCCGGAGAGCTGAGAAGGCTTGCTCTTGTATTTATCAGCCAGACCCACTGTAGCCAGGATGCTGGGAACATTGCGCTTGATATTGGCAGAAGAGACCTGAATGATTCGCTGGGCAAAGGCTACGTTTTCGTAAACGTTGCGATCCTTTAAAAGACGGAAATCCTGGAACACAATGCCAAGGTTACGGCGGAACTTCGGTATTTTCCGATGCTTGATCGTATTTAAATCGTAACCCAGGACGTTGATGTTGCCCCTGGTGGGAGTCAGCTCCCGGAGAAGGAGTTTGATCAGAGTAGACTTACCGGAACCGGAATCTCCCACTATAAAAACAAATTCCCCTCTTCTGATGTCCAGAGAAACGCCGTTTAACGCTGCTGCACCTTTGGCATAAGCCTTGTACACACGGTCCATGGAAATGACCACATCATCCGGCACATCATATCTTCTCCTGTTCTTTCTCATCAATCCCTCCGATGCCGCAGCATGCCGCGGCGGTGTTGCTGTACTTTTTGCACATATTGCCTGTTCGCTATAATACGCAGAGCCCCCAGGGCGCTCTGCGTATCTCATTGGTATTCACCTATTGGTTATCCTGTCTGCGTTCTCTGCAACATCTGCGGCGATTTTGCCGCCCGGACGACAGATTCCGCAAACATCCTATCAGAATCAATATTCGTAAGATTCCATGTACTTCATGTATTTCACTACCATCAAAGCAATCTTAAAGGTGATGGCATCCTCGAAGACCCGCAGGTCCAGACCAGTGCTCTTAAGGAGCTTATCCAACCGGTATACCAGCGTATTTCTGTGGATAAAGAGCTGTCTGGAAGTCTCGGAGACATTCAGACTGTTCTCAAAGAATTTATTGATGGTGGTCAGAGTCTCCTCATCGAAATCATCCGGATTCTTGCCCTTGAAGATCTCACGAATAAACATCTTGCAAAGAGGAATGGGCAGCTGGTAGATCAGGCGCCCGATACCCAGTTCATTGTAGGCCACAATGGTGCGGTCTTCAAAAAAGATACGGCTGACATCCAATGCCATCCTGGCTTCCTTATAGGAGCGGCTGACTTCTTTTAATTCTCCTACTACGGTGCCGTAGGCAATGCGCACTCCCTGGATTCCGCTCTGGGCCAGGTGCTTTTGCACCGCTGCCGCCACCTTCTGAATGTCCTTCTGGCGACTGCCTTCTCCCAGATCCTTTACCAGCACCACACTGCTTTCGTCCACCGAGGTGACAAAATCTGCGCTGCTGCTGCCCACGAAGGCCTGCATAGCCTCCAGGGTCGCCCCGTCCGGATCCGGTGCTGCCGTCTCCACCAGCAGGGAAACTCTCTCCTGCTCCGCCGGTATATGCAGCTTTTTGGCTCTGCCGTAGATATCTACCAGAAGCAGATTATCCAGCAGCAGGTTCTTGATGAAGCTGTCCTTATCGTAACGCTCTTTAAAGGCGCTGATCAGTCCCTTGATCTGAAAGGCCGCCATGCGGCCGATCAGTAATGAATTCTCCGGAGCCCCGCGCAGCACCAGAACAAACTCCAGCTGCCCCTCATCGAAGATCTTAAAGAACTGATATCCGCCAGCCTCCTGGGTATCAGCCTGCGATTCCACAAAGCGGACGACTGCCTCTGCAGCCTCACCGAATCCCGGTGCGGTGGAAGCCACCTCCCGCCCTTCGCTCTCCATAATCGCCAGCTCTACATGCGAAATCTCCCTGATGCCGTCAATGGTACTCTGCAAAATCTGATTAGAAATCATTTCCCCACGCTTTCTGCTGATCAACCCATCATACACCGCAAAAACTCATATTACTCCCCAAGCAGTCTTCACGGTGCTCCTATCGTATTCTTAATTGTAAAGCACCCCAAAATAAAAATCCATAAAATTTCCTGAAATTTTTGTGTATATTTACCACATAAAGAGGAGAATTTCGCGGAGGCGAATTCTCCGATGCAATCACGCAAGGATGTCGTTTACGACATCCTTGCAGTTTGGAAGAAATGCCATCGGGCATTTCTTCAAAACTTTAGACCTGCATCAGTATCAATTCATTAAAAAGGATATACCCCACTGCCAACAGAATCCCCAGCACCAACGGCACATTCCAAATATGACCGGCTGCCTGGGAGTGTCTGCTCCCTCTTTCTATCTTTGCCACCAGCTGCACTAAAAGCAGCGCCAGCAATGTCCCCACAACAGCCAGCAGTGCCTGCACAGCCACGATGGCAACGGATGATATATTGACCAGAAGGTTCATCACAGACGAAGAGACCTCCTCCGGTCCAAGTCCGTTAGCTGCACAGATAGAAGTAAGCAGTCCTTCCACATCCCCGCCGCTCTGTCCCGCATACATCATGAGGACTTCAAATCCATTAAAACAGCCGTGCATCAGAACAGCCGGCCACAAGCTTCCGGTAAACTCCGTCATCATCGCCAGGAACAATCCTAACAGAAAAGTATAAGGCGCCTGATTAAAATTCAGGTGCATCAGGCCAAAGAGGAGAGCGGACAGAAAGACTGCACTCCCTGCCTTGCCGCTGCTGCGAAGGCAGCCGTAAATATATCCCCGAAAGGTGCACTCCTCCAGAATGGGCACCACCACAGCCATCAGCAAAAGCATCTGCCACATAGGCGTCACTGTTGCCTCTGTCACCAGAACCTGCGTGGCACTGTCCGTAAAGAGCAGGGATATGCTGTCCACAAGCGTGATGAGAGGATAGAGCAGGATCAGGACCAGAAGGGACAGAAAAACCGTCCGAATCTTCACCCTGTGAAAGGGAAACATTTCCGAAAAATCCGCAGGCGTACAGAGTGCAAAGATCAGCATAGGCCACACAAACACCCCTTCACTGATCATTATAGAAGGCCACAGGTCATATACTGCCGGAAAATATATCCCCCAAACTGCCAGTATAAGCACCATCACCATATGCAGCAGGACCGCCAGAAGAAATACACTGCCAGCTTTTTTGCTCGTCAATTTATTTCCACCACTTTCTCATACAGGCTGCATCCGGTCACAGCTAAAGCTATGCCTTTTGCAATAATCTAAAAAGAGAGGCGTCCACCTGTGCTGACTGCAGCCCCACGCGCCTGTGGTGTGAACTATCCTCTCTCTTCGTCCGGCATCTGTCTGCGCGGCTGTATGCCGCACCGACAGAATACCGGGCCTTTCTCCATTCCATACTCTGATCAGAAATTAATCCTGTGTCATCATAAAGTCGATCAGTCTCTGGGTATCTTCAGGCTCATAAGCCACAATATCCAGTTCCTTTACCTGACCGTCGGAGAAGCAGTTTGCCAGGGATACATACTGGGACAGCTTGGACTTCAGGTTCAGTCTGTCACCTTCATCGGTGACCAGCTCCACCTTACCCTTGCAGCTGTCAACCACTTCAAAGAATCTCTTAATGTCTCTGATGTTTTCTACCTTCATACTTACCTCTTTCTGCCGCAGTTTACTGCGGCTGCACGAGGAGAAATTCGCAAAGGCGATTTCTCCGATGTGATTATGCATTGATGTCGTTTACGTCATCAATGCCGTTTGAAAGAAATGCTATCAGGCATTTCTTTCAAACTTTCCTCCTTAAAACGCAGCTGTCTGCGCCAATGTGAAGAGAATTTCGCAAAGGCGAATTCTCCGATGCAATCCACTGTATCTTATCGCAGAGACTGCAGTTTGTACGATTTTCCAGTAAAGAACATTATACTACGAGAATACCTTATTCGTCCTGTATTTCTCTGCAAATTATTTAAAATTTTGCAGCTATTGTTACTGTGCTGACACAACCCGGACGATACGTCATGCCAGGCAGCGGCTTATTCTGCGATTCCCGTTTATTTTACTGGTGTGATCTCATCCTTGCCAATCCGAATCTTGCCTTCCTTCAGAAGGCGTCCTACTGCCTTTTTAAACTCATTCTTGCTCATCTGCACTTCTTCCCGAATCAAGGCAGGATCGGCCTTATCCGTGAATGGAATCCTGCCCTTAGTATCCAGGATCTGCTGGAGCTTGGCGGCATCCCGGTCGATCTGCACGATCCCCGTCTCCCGAATACTCAGATCCAGCTTGCCGTCCGGCTTTACCGCCGTCACTCGAGCCGAGATAGTATCACCGATACGAAGCTCCCGCACCAGTTCCCGCTTGGGAATCAGCGCAGAAAAAATATTATCCACCGCCACGAAGGTACCGAAATTATCGCTGGTCTCATAAACCGTGCCGTTTACCCGATCCCCGGTGTGATACTCGCTGTCCTTGCGCAGATAGGGATACACATTCATAGTGGCGCACAGGCGGCTGCTCTTATCCAGATAAACCGCCACCAGCACTTCCTGCCCTTCAATAACATGATGGTCTCTGGGCTGCTCGTGGAAAGGCAGGAGCAGATCCTTATCCAGCCCCCAGTCCAGAAAAGCGCCGATTTTGCTCACCTGCTTTACTGTCAGAAAGCCCACCTGATGCAGCTGCAGCAACGGCTCCTTACAGGTTGCGATGATTCGATCCTCTGAGTCCTTGTAAAGGAAAACTTCTATGCTGTCCCCCACCTGCAATTTTTCCGGCAGCTGTGACTTGGGCAGCAGCACACTCTCCGCGCCGCTTTGCAGCTCCTGTGCTCCGTCCACTTCCTCGCTGTTTTCCGCCAGATAAACGCCAAAGCCCACTTCTCTGACTACCTGCAGTGTCTGTTTTTGTCCTAATTGAAACATGTCTCTCCGTCCTTTCTGTATGATATTGTCACTATATTATCTGTCCCCTAGCTGCATCTCCACCACCGCATAGGGCTTTCCGTCCCGCCCATTTAATGCCACCGTGATTGTCTCTTCCTTTTCCCAGAGAACCGGGACAATAGTATCTCCCAGCAGTGCCTGTTTTCTGTATTCCACCCGGAGGCGGCGCAGCTCCTGATTCTGCAGGCGGCTCTGTTCCGGCAGAGCGCCCATCGCCATCCGCACGTATTGACCGTTGTTCACATGATGGTTGGTATCCAGGTGATAGGATGCCACGGTGATCTTTTCTCTCTCTGTTCCATTTTCTCCGGGCAGCTTGATCTTCCTGGGCAAATACTCCATATCCAGCTTTTCTTCCAGTGTATAGCGCTCTCTCATAATCGTGGGAACCTCCACCGGCATCCCCTTGGCCAAATCAATCAAAGACCAGACAGAATTGGCACAGGCCAGTATTTCCCCGTCCCCCGTTTTCATGGAGAAATTACGCATCCCCATAAAGTGTATGAAATCATAAGGTGCTGTCCCTACCTGCACATGATCCCCCAGCGCAGGCCTGCGAAAAAGCTCGATCTGCCAGTAATTGACCACCCAGGCAATGCCGTGCTCCCGCAGATATGCCACACCTATTTCCAGATCCTCGGACTGAAAGCCGGAGCAGTCCTGAAAATAATCGATCAGTGCTTCGGTGGTCAGTCGGCCGTCCTGCCCCACCTCACTGTAACGGATCCTGCTGTCAAACGTATACATATCTACCTCTCTGTGTCGCAACTATGTGTAAAATTATATAAAAACAAAAGACCTCAGTGCAATCACTGAGGTCTTCCAGCTGGGCTACCAGGGCTCGAACCTGGAAAATGACGGAGTCAGAGTCCGTTGCCTTACCATTTGGCTATAGCCCAATGTATATCGTTTTGCAGTCGGCTTTGTTTACCTGTCGGCTACAAAACGATATTATAGAGAGTGTTTACTCTTTTGGCAAGTCTTTTTTGAAAAAAATATTTTGCAACTTCACCAGGAAATTGTTTTATTTTTCTGTCAATTTAATCTCAGCATCTCTGCCGCCATTCCTATCCTGTTTCATCAGGCCATTCTGCCTCAGTACCTGTGCAGAATCTGTTCCTGTTTACTTACAGGCATCCGGCGTGCTTTTCCGACAATCCTTATTAGCCCTCAAAAGCCTGCTTCAGATCTGCGATGATATCCTTGATATTCTCCAGGCCGATGGAGAGACGGATCGTGTTGGGATAAATACCCTGCTCAATCAGCTCCGCATCATTTAACTCGGAGTGGGTGGTGCTGGCAGGATGAATCACCAGACTCTTGGCATCTGCTACATTGGCAAGGAGGCTGAAGAGCTGCAGACGGTCGATGAAGGCCTGTGCCTCTGCTGCGCCGCCCTTGATGCGGAAAGTAAAGATGGAGCCTGCGCCATTGGGGAAATACTCCTTGTACAGTCTCTGCTGCTCGGGATCGGTGGAGAGTGCCGGATGGCTGATGCTCTCTACCTGGGGTACGGTCTGCAGATACTCTAATACTTTAAGTGTGTTCTCTACATGTCTCTCTACGCGAAGAGAAAGTGTCTCTAATCCCTGCAGGAAAATAAAGCTGCTGACAGGAGAAATGGTGGCACCGGTATCACGCAGAAGGATAGCACGGATTCTGGTGATGAATGCTGCCGGACCTGCCGCCTGTACAAAGCTGATGCCGTGATAGCTCTCGTTAGGCTGTGTCAGCTGCGGGAACTTCTCTGCATGTGCAGACCAGTCGAAGTGACCGCCGTCTACGATCACACCGCCGATGGTGGTGCCGTGACCACCGATGAACTTGGTAGCGGACTCCACCACGATGTCAGCGCCATGCTCGATGGGGCGAATCAGGTAAGGAGTACCAAAGGTGTTGTCAATGATCAGCGGAATACCATGGGCATGTGCGATCTCTGCCACAGCGTCGATATTGGTGATCTCACCATTAGGATTGCCCAATGTCTCTACATAAATAGCCTTGGTATTCTCCTGGATGGCATCCTCCACTTCCTTCAGATTCAGTACATCTACGAAGGTAGTGCTGATATTGTAATCAATCAGGGTATGTGCCAGCAGGTTATAGGTGCCGCCGTAGATATTCTTTGCGGAAACGATGTGGTCACCGCTCAGTGCTACGTTCTGAATCGCATAGGTAACAGCTGCTGCGCCGGAAGCAACCGCCAGTGCTGCTGCACCGCTCTCAAGCGCTGCGATTCTCTGCTCGAAAATATCCTCTGTGGGGTTGGTCAGTCTGCCGTAGATATTGCCTGCATCCTTTAATGCAAAACGATCTGCTGCGTGCTGACTGTTCTTAAATACGAAAGAAGAAGTCTGGTAAATCGGAACAGCACGGGAATCCGTGGTATGATCGTAATCTTCCTGTCCGATGTGAAGCTGCTTTGTCTCAAAGGACCATCCTGCTACTGTTTCTTTGGTAATCTGTGCCATAATAAGCTCCCTTCCTGTCCGCTTCCTGCGGCGTCTGTGCGGTCCCCGGCGCTCCGCCCGAAACCCGCCATTCATCATATCATAAGTGTCCTGCTCTGCCTACTGACAACAACAGCACATTCGTCCGAATCGATAATTTTCACGCAGCAGTTCCTGGAATCTGGTAGTCATTTCGTCCTCCCGCCTGTGCTCCGGCTCTTCTAACCTCTTTTTGATAATTCTTTTTGATATTTCTTTTTGATAATTTTTTGCTCTTTGCCAAGGCTTTGTCCCTTGGTTCTCCTGTATCATAACCTCCATTTCATACTATGTCAATAGGAATAGCGTAATTTATTTTAAATTTTAAAAAATGCAGCTGCAACGACCCCCGGGCCCGTATGCGTGCCCACCGCACTACCTATCGTAGTGTAGTGTAGGTGATCTGCTGCGTCCTTCCACAGAGCACTGCTGTCTTCTATATATTTTTTCAGCAGTGCATCCGTCAGACCGGTGTATCCCAGAAGTATGGGCATCTCGAAATCTATACCTCCGGCTTTTTGAATTTCCTGTACCAGTAAATTGTTTCCCTGTCTGGATCCTCTGGCCTTCCCCAGAATATTGATCCGGCCATCTGCAATATTCAGCACCGGCTTGATATTCAGGATCCCGCCTGCAAAAGCCGCTGTGGAGGAGATTCTTCCTCCTTTTTTCAGATATTCCAGAGTATCCAGCATGGCGATCAGGCAGATATCCTTTTTCTTTTCCTCCAAAATGCCGGTGATCTCCTCTGCCGTCTTCCCCTCTTTTGCCAATCGGAGAGCATACTCTGCAAGAATACCGCTTCCGATTGCCGCCGAACTCCCATCTACCACATGGACATTGGGATACTCAGAGGCTGCAATCATGGCACTTTGCCATGTGCCGGACAGTGCAGAGGAAATGGTGATCACCACCCCGTCATCCCCTGGCATCAGTACCTCATCAAATACCTTCTTAAATCCGGCAGGCGTTGCCTGACTGGTGGTAGGAAGCACATCACTTTCTATCAGCTTTTCATAAAATTCACGATGGGTTATGGTGACACCATCCACATATTCCTTATCCCCAAAACAAATCGTCAGCGGCACAACCGCAACCTGGTCCTTAATGTTTTCATTTAAATCTGTGGAAGAATCCACAATTATTTTTACACTCATATTAATCCTCATTTCTGAGCAGCTATGCTGCGAAGAGGCGACGAGAATTTCAGATTCTCTTAATCGAATTTCTAATTCAATTTGCCATCAGGGCTATTTGTTTCACAGAAGCAAATAGCTGTGCGAAAAATATGCCATCGGGCATATTTTTTACACTAGTCTCCATTCAGCAGGCGCTCTGCACCGGAAAAATCGCAAAGCAAATTCAGGTTTACTTTTGCGATTTTTACAGTCCCTCTCCGGCGATACGCTGCAGATTCGCAGTGATCGTATCCAGCGCCTCATAAAAAATCTCCCGTTTTTCCTCTGTCAGACCGTCCCCTGCTCGGGCTACCGCCAGTTCCGCCCGCTTCGTAATCTGGGCCGCCACTTTTCTTCCCTGCTCGGTGAGCTTTAAGGTTCCCCGATAGAGCTTTGCATGCTCTCCTTCCTTCGTGATCAGTCCCTTTTCTTCCATAACGGACATCATCCGGGAAACGTCCGCCTTATCCTTTCCGCAGGCTTTGGCCAGGCTCGGTGCCGTAATCCCCTCCGGATATTGATACATGCAGGTCAGATAAACCGCATGGGTGCTTTTAAGCCCATAGGGCTTTAACTCCTCCGCGGCGATCCGGTGCCAATACCGTGAAATCTCCGAGATCGCCAGCGAAAATTTTTCAAATCGTTCGACCATAAATTCCTTTCTGTACCGCTGATTACGGCGACAAATTGGTGTCGTAAAAAAAGATGCAGTGCATAATGTTGATTTCTCAACTTCTTTGCAATCCCTATATTGCATCATGGATGTTGAATTGTCAACATTTATTATATCGCAATCTGCCATAGTTTTAAGTTATGACCCGTCACTGTTTTTAAGTATTATGCATCCCGTTTTTTCAACTCTATAATGGGAAAATGTCAGCAGGGCATGTGAGGTCACAACACAGACTGCAACAAACGCTTCTGACGGGCAGAAACACAGCTGTAAGGGCACATACTTACAAAGAATAAAACGCGTACATGCAAACAATTAACCACATTTCAACATCCGGAAAATCATCCGAAAAAACACAGGAGGATCACCCATGGCACAGAATACCCCGTTTCGTTACGATTATGTAGGAAGCTTTCTTCGTCCCCAGACTTTAAAAAAGGCACGGGCCGACTATGAGGCAGGCACGATTTCCGCCGAGGACTTAAAGAAAGCAGAAGATGCCGCCATTCTGGATCTGGTTTCCAAGCAGAAGGCTGCCGGCTATCATGTCATCACCGACGGTGAATTCCGCCGTGCCACCTGGCACCTGGATTTCATGTGGGGATTCCAGGGCGTAGGACACAGCAAGACCCAGACTGGCCTGCCCTTCCACGGCGAGGCTGCCATGATTGATGACACCTATCTGACCGGGAAGGTATCCGTAGACAGTCACCCTTTTGTAGAACACTTTAAATTCGTCAAAGCTTTAGAGGATGAGAATACCGTTGCCAAGCAGACCATCCCCGCACCGGCTCAGTTCTTAGAGCAGATGATTATGCCCTTTGCTATGCTCAACACCAGCAAGTATTACTCTGACACGGATGAACTGGTGCAGGATATCGCCAACGGCTACAAGAAGGTCATCGCCGATCTCTACGCAGCAGGCTGCCGCAATATTCAGCTGGATGATTGCTCCTGGGGTATGCTGGTAGATCCCAGAGCGGCCGCACTCTTTGGCACAGATGCCAAGGGTCTGGAAAAGATCAAGGAACAGCTCCTTGCCATCAACAATCTGGCCATCGAAGATACGCCCGCAGATCTGATCATCAACACCCATGTCTGCCGCGGCAACTTCCACTCCACCTACGCCAGCAGCGGCGCCTATGACAGTGTAGCAGCCACCCTGTTTGCAAAGGAAAATGTAAATGCCTACTATCTGGAATATGATGATGAGCGCTCCGGCGGCTTTGCTCCTCTGGCTGAGGTATCCGGCGACAAGAAGGTAGTTCTGGGTCTGATCACCACCAAATCTCCGGTTTTGGAGGATAAGGAAACGGTAATCGCCCGTATCCATGATGCCGCACAGTACCTTCCTCTGGATCGTCTATGCCTGAGCCCGCAGTGCGGCTTTGCTTCCTGTGAGATCGGCAATAAACTCACCGAGGAAGAGCAATGGGCAAAGCTCGCTCTGGTCAAGGAAATCGCCGAGGAAGTCTGGGGAGAGTAAAAAAGGTAACGATCATAATAAAAAAAAAGCGAAGGTCAAAGTTTGAAAGAAATGCTTGATAGCATTTCTTTCAAACAGCGTTGATGACGCAAGCGCCATCAACGCTGATCCCATCGGAGAAATCGCCTGCGCGAATTTCTCCTCGTGCAGCAGCAAGCTGCGGCATAAGAAGGTAAAATATGATCTTCGCTTTTTCATTATATTTTTCGTATCAATGAATTGAAACAATCAGGAAAATGCTGATTAACTCAACATTGCCTTAGCATCTCCGGCATATTGCATGGATATCTATCATACATAGCTTTTGCTGTCTTCCGTAACCTCCCGGAACTTTCTCTGCAGTGCTCTGTGAAATCTCACCAGCTGTCCCTGCTCCATCTTTGTCACGGCCCGATCATAGGTCATAAGGCCGTTGATTTCGGTCTCTATATCACTGGTCTGGGTGTAAATAGCAGCGCTCAGGCCTTTTTCCAGATTCGGAAACACATCTCTTTTCAAGGCATCACCATACGCCTTTGTCAGTTCTTCCTTTGATTTATAGTATTGATAGCCGAATTTGTCCTCACTGTACATATGTCCCGGCACCGGCCAGGCAAAGCCGCCGTACTCCGTCAGCGCCACCACCCGATTCTTCTGCGGCCTGACCCGCAGCCGCCGCCAGTAGTTGTGAATGCTGTACAGATCTCCGCCTCCCTGGTCATACCAGCCGCATGCCTCATTGATAAAGCGCGTGTCATCCAACTGTCTGATCAACGCCGTGGCCTTCCGGGCATCAAACTGTCCCCATCCTTCATTGAAGGCCGTCCACAGGGCAATACAGGGAAAACGGTGCAGATGAAGCACCATGTCCTTCAAATCCCGGTAATACTGCTGCCGCCCCTTTGCATCCTCTCTGGCATAGACCTTGTACATCTGCGGTCCGTCTCCGATGCCTCTGACCAGTCGATCCATTACATTAGGCAGCACCGTGGTAAAGTTCATATGATATTTGCCCCCGCCGTTTGGCATATCCTGCCAGACAAACATGCCGAGCTTATCACAGAGGTAATAGAACCTCTCCGGTTCTATCTTGATATGCTTGCGGATCGTATTAAAGCCCATGTTCTTCAACATCCTGATGTCATAGGCCAGTGCCTCCTCACAGGGCGCTGTCATAAGGCTCTCCGGCCAATACCCCTGATCCAGAACGCCATTAAAGAAATAAGGTTTATTGTTGAAAAAAAGACGCCATATTCCTTTTCTATCCTTTTCCACAGAAAACCTGCGCATGGCAAAATAGCCTGTGACCAGATCAACCGTTTCCCCTTTCGCCAAGTCGGAAAGAGAAACCTCCACGTCGTAGAGGAAGGGATCCTCCGGACTCCAGGGATGAAAATTCGGAAGTGAGACCCTCGCAGCAAAAAAGAGTTCGCCACCCTTTTGCTTTTCCGGATGTGCAGTCACTTCTGCCACAATCTGTTTGGCACCTTGCTTTCCACTGCAGAAAATCAGCATGCTAACCGTATGCTCCTGCCCCGGAGAATCCTTTTTATTTGCACAGCAAACCTTGATTTCCACTTCTGCTGCCGCCTCATCATATAAAGGCTTCACCAAAAGCTCCTGTACATAGCAGGCAGGTACTCTCTCCATCCAGACACTCTGCCAGATGCCGCTCTGGGGTGTATAGAACAGGGAGGGAAACTGCCCGCCTCTTTCCAGGCGCTGCTTCCCCCTGGCATGGGGCCGCTGCTCCGTCCAATCTGTCACCGTCACCAGAAGATCATGATGCCTGGCAGCGTTCCCAATCCTCTCTGTGATGTCCAGGGTGAAGGGAAGATATCCACCGGCATGTCTGCCTGCTTCCTGTCCATCCACATAAATCACACATTCCTGGTCGACTGCGCCGAAGTGAAGCAGGAATCTCTCTCCTTGCTGTATGGACTTTTCTATTGCCGGTTCTTCATCTGCACTGCCTGATTTTCTGCATTTTTTATCTTTTTCGTCTTCTTCCTCTTTTTGACCTGTATTATTCACATTTACCTTGTCTGTCAGTAGCAACTCTTTCAGATTAATTTCTCTATGATAAATCAGCACTTCCCCGGGCTGCAGGGTCCGATTTACCCCGGAAAGCACCGTCTCCGGCGAGAAGGGCACCAGGATCTGTCCGTCCCATTTTTCCTTCCCGTTTCCTGCCAGGTATTCCGGCAGATAATCCTGCAGTCTTTCCTCCTTCAGGATCGCATACTCCCAATATCCGTTCAGATTCAGATAGCTGTCCCTGACCATAGACGGCCGGGGATATTCCTGCCATACATGATTCGGATTTGTTTCCTTCCCCCACGTGGTATACAAATTTTCCATAATGCTCCTGCTCACTCCTATCAGACAGTATCCATATGGCAGCACGAGAAGAATTTGCGAAGGCGGATTTCCCGATGTCCTCCTCTATATGCCATACTTTTCCAGATCTACTTTGCCGTCCGTCACCGCTATGCCATCCACCTCCAGGAGTTCGGCCTGCACATGCTCTCCCCCAAAGGCAAAGGCACCTGCCAATTCCCCTTTGGCATTGACCACACGATAACAGGGAATATGCGCCGGGTCCGGATTGTGATGCAGCGCATTACCCACCGCCCGGGACATTTTGGGATTTCCTGCCATCTCTGCCACCTGTCCGTAAGTGGCCACCTTACCTCTGGGAATCTTCTGCACTGCCTCATAGATTCGCTTTGTAGGGCTGTCTGTAATCAGATCATAGCTTTCTGCGATCATTTGCCTTACCTCTTTTTCCGGTATAGTTCCGTCTAAAATGATCGTATTCCAATGCTCTTTATTCTGGTGATATCCCGGGATCACCGACGCAAAGGCATCCCGCCAGAAATCCCGCCACTGTGGGTGAACCTTTACATTCAGATTAATGTATCCGTTTCGTTCATATATCCACAGGAAAGCCTTTTTGCTGCCATTCACCCGTACCAGCTGCCAGTTAGGATCGTGAAAAGGCGTCTCCAAATAGGTGTCCGGAAATGACAATCCGTAATTTGCGGCTTCTTCTCTTGTGCGCATATGCTTTCTCCTGTAAAAATACAGCGCTTTGCTCTCAATTTCATCCCCAGGGGCGTTTTCCTTCCAGCCATCCCTTACTTTTCCAGTAATCATAGTCGGCACTGTCCGGCCTTTTCTTTACAATCATAGACATCACAGGAAAGAGAAGTCTCGTCTTCAGACAGGGCTTTTTCCTTCCCTGATCCGCCTTTATTTTAGCTGCCAATGCAGTCATATCCCGTTCCAGTTTTACCCAGGTTTTGTCTGTCACTCCATCCCATTTCATGGCACGAACGGCCGCACCGTATTTGTATATTCTGGCTGCGCCCCAGAAGGAAGCGCTGTCTGCCATATCCTGACAGGTGCTCTTCTGACCGCCGCCGGCCGCTGTGGCGATACACACCACTTGTTTGCGGAACATGCTCTCCTCCGGGCGGTGCAGCAGCCAGCGCCAGCCGTAGTGCTCCAGCCAGGCCTTCATCGCGGAGGTCACGTGGTAGACATAAACAGGGCTTTCCATAATCAGCACATCCGCCTGATCCACCGCCTCTGTAATTGGTGCCAGCTTTTTATAGTGAGGACATAATTTTTCATCTCTGTTAATGCACACCGTACATCCGATGCACATTTCACCGAAATCCCTGGGAAGTAAGAATTCCGTCACCTGACCTCCCAGTTTCTCTGCCAGTGATCTGGCGATATGGCAGGTCGTGCCATTGTGACTTTGACCATGTATTATTGTGATTTTCATAATTACCTCTTTATGCCGCAGTTTACTGCGGCAGCACGAGGAGAATTTCGCGCAGGCGAATTCTCCGATGTAATCTTGCATTGATGACGTTTACGGCATCAATGCGGTTAGAAAGAAATGCTATCGAGCATTTCTTTCTAACTTACCACTTTATGCCGCAGTTTACTGCGGCAGCTTTTCAATAATGTCATGCCCTATTATGGGACATAGCCGTTAAGATATCACACTGACGACACAAGCTGTCTTACTTTTTCCTCTGAGACACAGTCATACGCCTTTTCCATTCCTTCTTTTGCTGCATAGGCGTAAGATACGCTGCCGGAATGCCCCGTGGAATCCTGCTTCCATATGCGGCAGGAGCTGTGCAGCTGCATCGCACCTGTTGATTGTATCAGTTCTGCTGCATTTTCCCCATTGATTCCGCAGCCGGGAAGAATTTGCATGGCATTTTTGCTCCGGCGAATCAGGTCTGCAATTTGGTTTCTTCCCTCCCAGGCAGTTGCAGCGCCGCCGCTGGTCAGTATTCTGTCTGCACCAAGTCCCTGCAAAATTTCAAATGCATCCTGTAAGTTATCCACGCAGTCAAAGGCCCGATGAAAAACTGCCTGCTTATGAGGATAGCTGTGAATCAGCTGTATAAACGATGCAGTCGCTTTCTGCTCCACTGTTCTGTCTTCCTGTAAAAAGCCAAAAGCAATGCCGTCGGCACCATTTTCAAGCAGCAGTTTTGCATCTGCATACATCTGTTCATATTCCTCATCGGAATAGCAAAAACCGCCTCCCCGAGGTCTCACCATTGCTATGATCTCCAGGTCTGTATGTTCCCTTGCCAAACGAAGACTTCCCAGGGAAGGGGTCAATCCTCCCATATATAATGCACTGTTTAATTCAATTCGATGTGCACCGCCTCGCCAGGCCGCTATGGCATCCGCATAACTTCCACAGCATATTTCTACTGTTATTTTTTTCTTCATCATTTCCTCTTTCTGCCGCAGTTCCTTTGCGGCTGCGCAAGGAGAAAGTTGCGCCAAAGGACGATTAGCGCTCTTTTGAATATCCTGTCCTATCTGTTCCGAAATTTACCCGGCGTCGTGCTGTAATACCTGTGAAACATCTCACAGAAATAGCTGCTGTTGGAAAAACCGCAGGCATAGGCAATTTCTGTAACGGACATGGCTGTATTCTGCAGCAGGAAAACGGATTTTTCCAATCGGTAGCGGTTCAGGTAAACCATGGGCGAGGTACTCAAATAGGTCTGAAAAAGGGAAGAGCACTTTGTCTTGCAGCAATTTCCTGCAGAGGAAATATCTTTAAGTATCACCTTGTTGGCATAATTTTTCTGCACATATCCTATCATGGCCGTCAAAGCCAATATATCCTCCGTATTTTTATCCGCATTCGGAAAAGCGCTGCCGTTTTCTGCAAGAAGACGAAAAATATGTGCGGTCTTCTCCAGAATCAGAAAAGGCTGTATCTGCTCTGTGCAGGATTCATAGAGAATCTCCAGGTCCCTAAGAACGGCACTCTGCCACTGCACCGAGGGATTCAGCTTCTGACAGGAAAACTGCCTGTTTTGAACCAGCGGATTCAAACAGTTTTCCACAAAATACGAATTTGCGGAAAGCAGCAGCGGCGACAAAAGAATGCAGATAAAAATACATTCTTTATAATGATCGGAATACCCATAATGGAAGCACCGGCTGTTCACAAAGATGCCTTCTCCTGCCCGCAGAGAAATCCTCTGCCCGTTCACATCGTACATCATCTGACCTTCCAGAATCAGAATAAATTCCAGGTCATCGTGCCAATGGCTCACTGCCCGGAAATCGGGATAGTTGGAGAGCTGTCCTTTTTTGATATAAGCCGGAAAATCAGGATTATTATACGCTACATTTTCCGATGCATCTGAGTTTAAGACTGTGCTGGGACATACTTCCATTGGGAGGAGCCTCCTTTGCGAACATTTGTTATATTATTGTGCGCAATTCTGGTATGAAAATCAAGAAAAACCATTTACTTTGATTCTATATGCACAGCGCAGCCGCAGACTAGCTGCGGCAGAAAGAGGTAGATATGGATATGCAGAAAAGAAGAGATACACAGCTTGCTTACATTTCTGATGAGAAGGTCATGGGTGAGCAGGTAGAATGCCGCAAACTCCTGCAGAAGCTGAACTTTGCGGATCGGTCGGACTTTGAGGAAATAGCAGGGATTGTAAAAGAGCTCCTCGGAAAATCAGAGGGAGCCTTCATCAATCCTCCCTTCTACTGTGATTATGGTTCTCACATTGAAGTGGGCAAAAATTTCTTTGCCAATTACAATTGCACGATCATCGATGTAGCAAAGGTAAAGATTGGAGATTACTGTCAGATGGCCCCCAATGTGGCCATTTACACCGCCGGTCACCCCATATACCCGGATACCCGTAATTCCGCCTTTGAATACGGCAAGGAGGTTACCATCGGAGACAATGTATGGCTGGGCGGAAATACCGTAGTATGCCCCGGTGTGCATATCGGGGATAATGCGGTTATCGGTGCCGGCAGTGTGGTCACAAAAGATATCCCGGATTGGTGCATCGCTGCCGGAAATCCCTGCCGTGTCATCAGAAAGATCACCGAGGCAGACAAAAGAAAGCTGTTCCACAATGAAGAGATCGACGAAGAAGCCTGGAATGTGATCTGCAGTCAGAAGCAGGATTAACCCTGCAGCTTCTTCGCTGTCTGTTTACTCCACCGTTGTCTCCGCACCAACGGTCCCTTGTGCTGCTGTCTCTACAGTGGTCTCTCCCCCTGCATTATTTACAGAATTTGCACTGTAAATACTATATCCCACAGCAAAAGCTGCACAGAAGATGAACAGCACTGCTATGGCCTTCAATGACGGTTTCTTTTTCATCTTTCTCCTTTCTATGCCGCGGCTTGTCCGCGGCAATATGCAGAGAAACTCGCAAGGCCAACCTCTCTGCATGGAATAACCTCGTATATTATCCTATGAATTATAGCACAGCGTCTCAGAAAAAGCGTGTCTCTGCTTTTTCTGAGACGCTTACTATTTTTCTAAGATGCCTACTATTTCATTTACAGCCGATGCAGCGTATAGTAGTAGCGAAGTCTATGGCAATATATATGGACATCGGGAAGCCGCACAATATTGCAGCAAGAAAAGAGGTAGGTCTATGAGTCGTGCGCAAAAACTGGCGAAGCTGTTTGTCTCCGCCCTCTATATCAGTGCCTTTACCTTTGGCGGCGGTTTTGTGATCGTGACATTCATGAAAAAAAAGTTCGTAGATGAGCTGCATTGGCTGACTGAGCAGGAAATGCTGGATATGACTGCGTTGGCGCAGGCTTCTCCTGGCTCTATTGCCGTCAACGCTGCGATTCTTGTGGGCTGGAAAATCGACGCTTTCCCCGGCATGGCTGTTGCTGTATTAGGGACGATACTGCCACCCATGCTGATTTTATCTCTCATTTCCTTCTTTTACAGCATCTTCATTACAAACCCTTATGTAGCCGTCACATTGAAAGGCCTGCAGGCAGGAGTGGCAGCCGTCATCCTGGATGTCGTCTGCAGTTTGGGCAGCAATGTGCTGGCTGACCGTTCCCTCCTGTCCATCCTGCTGATGTCTGCTGCTTTTATCGCAAGCTTTGTTTTTAACGTCAATGTCATTCTGATCATTCTGGCTGCTGCTGTTTTGGGTGTTGTTCGTCTGTTTTTTACTCGGAAAGGAACCATGAAATGATTTACTGGCAGTTGTTCTTCAGTTTTCTGCAGATTGGATTATTCAGTATCGGCGGCGGCTATGCAGCAATTCCCTTGATTCAAAGCCAGGTTACCGTACAGCACGCCTGGCTCACCATGCAGGAATTCACTGACCTGGTCACCATTGCTGAGATGACCCCCGGTCCTATTGCCGTGAATGCCGCAACCTTTGTAGGGCTGCGTATCGCCTCCGTCCCCGGCGCTGTGATCGCCACCCTGGGCTGCATCGCACCGGCACTGGTATTTGTCTCGATACTGGCTGTTCTCTATAAAAAATACAGCAGCGTAGCCGCTTTGCAAAGCATTTTGCTCTGCCTGCGGCCTGTCATTGTGGCGCTGATTCTGGTTGCAGGACTTTCTATTTTATCCCAGGTCCTGTTTAACGGACAGACAGCCTCCTTTTCATCTGTCGATTGGTTCGGTGCTCTAAGTTTTGTCGCCGCTCTTTTCGCTTTGCGCAGGTTTAAGCTCAATCCGATTCTGGTAATGTGTCTTTGCGGCGCCGCACGATTGGCATTTTATGCGGTAACATTATAAGGATGTGTTATGGTTGCTGCCGAATTTCACTTATTCCTTGGAAACAGTCGCTGTCAGACCGTCGCGCAATCTTCGGAATCTATGTAAAAGCAGCAACGGATGCCATCTGGATTATCTATAATCAACGATGATTTTTAAAGAAAGGAGTGGTCAAACTATATGAGCGATTTCGGAAATGTTGTTCTGGGTATTTTGATCCCTTTTGCCGGCACCTCCCTGGGGTCGGCCTGCGTTTATTTCCTAAAGAACGGCATTCAGAAAAAAGTAGAAAAAGGACTTCTGGGATTTGCCTCCGGGGTCATGGTCGCTGCCTCCGTATGGTCTCTGCTGATTCCTTCCATGAACCTGTCCCACGGACTGGGAAGGCTCGCCTTTTTCCCTGCGTTGGTCGGGTTCCTGTGCGGTATTTTCTTTTTGCTTTTCCTGGATCAGCATGTGCCCCATCTCCACATCGGCTGTGAGGAACCGGAAGGGCCCTCCTGCACGCTGCAAAAGACCACCATGCTGGTGCTGGCAGTGACCCTCCACAACATTCCGGAGGGAATGGCCGTGGGTGTCATGTTTGCAGGAATGCTGACGGCAAACAGCGGCATTACTTTAGCCGGTGCCTTCGCCCTCTCTATCGGCATTGCCATCCAGAATTTTCCGGAGGGTGCCATCATCTCCCTGCCTCTTAAGACAGAAGGGATGAGCCGTCATCGCGCTTTCCTTTACGGCATGCTCTCCGGCATTGTGGAACCCGCTGCCGCACTGCTGACGGTGCTTTTGTACCGCTTTATTTCTCCCATACTCCCCTATCTGCTGGCCTTTGCCGCCGGCGCCATGATGTATGTGGTGGTGGAGGAGCTAATCCCGGAAACCGCCGAAGGCTCCCATTCCAATATTGGCACCATCGGCTTTGCCGTGGGCTTTTCCCTGATGATGATGCTGGATGTGGCGCTTGGCTAATGATCCATATCATAAAAGGATTCCATCCTGCAGTATACGATTCTGCAGGATGGAATCCTTTTACAATATTACCTATCTCCAGGGAGTTGGATGTTTACTAATATCTCCAGCCATGTGAATGTTTAGTAGATTTATTCGGTGTATCAAAAAAATCCTCCACTTTAAAAATGACCAGCGCAGCATAAGATAAAAACGACTTCCACATTGTTTATTTTCTCCTTTTCTGTTGTTTATCACCTCTATGGTGTTTGATTTGTTTTTGTTTTGTTGATGTAACTATAACAATGTGCGCATATCAAAAGCGTAACAGGAAGAAAAAACGTTAAACTTTTTCTTCTCTGCGTTCTGTATGCTGGCAGCATACCAATTCCCCATGCTTTTTTTATATGATGAATCTACGCAAAAAACATGCAGTATCGTTTTTAACAGCTTTCAGCAGATTAAAAATTGTAACGCAGCTGCAGTAAACTGCGGCATAAAGGAGGAAACATGAAAAATAAAATTGTAAAATCAGTTGTTGCTATATCCTTGTCAGTTTTGATGTTTGGAACAACGGTATTTGCGGCACCTAAAACCATGCCGGATGGTAGCGTATTTGATTCAGACTATTATGCACAACAAAATCCAGATGTTGTAACTGTGATAGGAACAGACGAAAATGCGCTATATCAGCATTATAAGGTATATGGCCAGAATGAAGGGCGATTACCATATGCCCCCGACACAGTAGCTACAGCAGAACCCACTGTGGTTTCTACTACACAATATAATACAGGGATGTTGATTTATGGAGCCACTCCTTTGATTTCCACCGCAATAAGTGCTACAATTAAGAACGAGATCGTGACATTGCAAAACAGAAGCGATGGAACAATTATTATGACCGAGTCTACAAATGCTAATTTCATGGATGTTTATACACCCATGGATGCACTTAAAGATCGAAACGGGAAAGACCTGTCAGGGAAATTCTACCTTAATTCTGTAGCCTCCATGGGAGCAGGATCAAGGGTGCTTTCTGTAAATGATGGTTTCATTATTATTTATCAATTTGGGGTTGATGGACTTTCCGGCACAATGTACGCTTGTGAACTGTTTTTTGAAAAAAATTAGAAATAAAGGTTCAAACCTGAATTATCACGGATTTTTCATCATGGCACTTTCAATCTGAAGACAGCCAAATAACCGGCAAAATACTCGATTGATAATTTCCGCCTATATAGGGTATCGTGCTCCAAACCTCCTTTCTTTTTTCTCGGAGTCCGAGCCCTGTATATACATATTCTCAGGCATATTTTCCGTAAAGTCCTGAGAACCACAAAAGGTCATGCAAGAGCCAATGCTCTGCATGACCTTTTCTGAAAATCCGACATTTTTCAGATCAATAATGCGCTCACCATATATTCACCCGGTCCTCGGGCGCAATATACATGCCATCTCCTTCTTTGACATCGAAAGCATCATAAAATTCCTGGAACTGTGCTACAGTGGCATTTACCCGCAGATAACTTACGGGATGAACGTCATAGCTCGCAACATAATAGATCTGTTCCGGCGTGCTGTTATCTGCCCAGGATTCTGCAAATGCCTTAAAGAAGGTCTGATAATCAAAATCGGGATCTTCCGCCGCCAGATGCAGGAGCACAGCGATTCCTCCCATATCTGCACAGGCTTCTGTCTTATCCATCTCTCCGCTGCAATTAAGACCATCCCATATGGAAATGCTGTCGAAATAAGCCACCAGTTTGTCCGTCTTTTCTTTATATTTTACTTTGTCCTCTGCCGTCCACCAATCTGCATAATTCCCATCTGCATCATAGTTAGCTCCTGAGGCATCAAAAGCATGGGAAATTTCATGGCCGATCACAGCCCCCAGTTTGCCGTACACTTCTTCCTTAGACATGTCACTGCTATAAAAAATATCCCCCACCAGTCCGGGCAGGATATTAATGGAATTATACTGGAAATCATAAAATGCATTCTGCACAATGGGTTGTGCGCTCCAGAGATCCTTATTTACCGGCTCACAGAATTTAGAAAATTCCTTTTTCATTTTATATTGTTCTATTTTCGTAACTGACTCAAAATAGCTGTCTGACAGTTCCAGATCTCCGTAATCATATTCACTCCAGTCGTCCGGATACATGCACTTGATTCTGAGTTTGTCTAACTTTTCGATAGCTTTTTTCTTTGTAGCCTCTGAGAGGAAGTCTTCCTCCTGCAGCATTTCCTTGTAAGCGTCTACGATTTCTTCTATAAGTTCGTAAATAGTCTGCTTATCCTGCGCCGTTACATATTGATCACAATAAATTCTGGAAAGAGGCCATGCCAGTTCCTCGGAAACCATGCTGACTGCATAATCGCTGTCTTTCCTGTAGCCCGTGGAGCCTCTTACCTCATTCAGGATATCCATTCTCTTATAGTAAGTTTCTTTGTCCAACAGCCGCATAGCTTCATTGGCGGTATGCGCTAACAGATAATCCTTGATGAGTTCCACATTTTCATCGGAGAAAAGCTCGTCCAGATGCTCAAAATAGTCCTTTTTTTCACACAGCCATACAGCCGGTATTTCCCGAATATCCTCGTTTGCAGCCAAATCTTTCAGCAGTGCATACCATCTGTACTGCTCTAAATCCTCCGGTTTATAGACTTGCGCATTTAAAACCTCTCTGGTATCGGTGAGATTGGCCTCCTCACTGTTGTAGCACCACTGAGCTGCTGTTTTTTCAAACTGTATGGCCCCCTCATAGATCTGATCTGCCTCTTCCTTTGTATAACCGCACTGCGTGAGAACGATCTCTGCCTTCTCTTTTTCACTTTCATAGATCAGACGAGTATAGTCAGACATGTTCTCCAAATCCTCATAGTCCGCTGCATCATCCAGAAAAAAGGGCATTCTGGAAACACCCAGAATATGCTGCGTAGCATCGCTGGGATTGCTTTCCATCCACAGTGAGAGGACACCGGCAAAGGTAAAATCCGATTTCGTAGTAAATGCTTTCAGATCCTCATAATTCTGTATGTCCTGAATTTCCTGCAGGTAGGGCATCAACGGCTCTGTCCCTGCTGCATCTCTTGCGTCCCAATCCATGAATTCACGGTACAGCGTACTGACCAGTTTGGAATTGTGATCCTCGGTATCCGAATCATCCTCTACGATCCTTAAAAGCCGCTCATTCAATGTATCTGAAAAGGTACCTGCAAAATCTAAGTACGGCTCTCCGGATCTGATCTGATGAGACTTCACCCATTCTCCATTGACAGCCAGATCAAAGTGATCCTTTAGATCTACCTCTCCGGCACTCTCCACATTGCTCTCTATATTAGAGTTGATCCATGGACTGCCGGTGGTGTAGTCTGTAGATTCCGCCATACTACAGCCGTACAGCCCTGTCAGCAGCGTGACAGACAGCACCAGTGCCAGTATCTTCTTTTTCATTTTTCCCTCTTCTGCCGCAATTTATTGCGGCTGCGCGAAGAGAATTCGCGTAGGCGAATTCTCCGATGCAAAAGTCCAATATCGTAAACGACATTTGCCTGCATGGATGGCGTTTATGGCATCCATGCAATTTGAGACATTATCAACTCTCACCCTGCAAATATCGCTCCAGCCGCCTTGCATCTCTTCCGACAAGAGTCAATTCCATATAGACCCCCTCCGGCAGATATTTGATCTGATCCGGCGCATATCGTTTCTGCATCTCGTGGAGAAGTGCCCCCTGGGCATAGGGAAGGAGATAGCTGTGATGCTCCTTTTCTCCCTCCAGTGCCTCCTCGATCTTCTCCAACAGCAGTGTATACTGCTCCGGGTCCCTTGCGGAAAAATAGATGTGATCCTGATGGCTACGACAGGATGGCTCATTTTCACAGCGATCTGTCTTATTATAGACGATCAGCATGGGAATATGGCCGGCGCCGATCTCTTCCAGGGTCTTTCTCGTCACCCGAAGGTGCTCCTGATACTCCGGGTCGGAATAATCCACCACTTCCACCAGAAGATCAGCGAAACAAGCCTCCTCCAGCGTGGACCGGAATGCCTCCACCAGCGTATGGGGAAGATCTGAGATAAAGCCTACCGTATCGCTTAGCAGGAAAGGGACATATCCCGGAAGTTCGATGCGCCGCACCGCGGTGTCCAGAGTGGCAAAAAGCATGTCTTTTTCCAATACCCGCTTGCCGTTTTCTCCCTGTTCTTCCTTTCGCTGCTCCCTCTGCATGGTCTGCGCATCCAGAGAAAGCATGCCATTTAACACGGTAGATTTTCCTGCATTGGTATATCCCACCAGAGAGACCAGCGCAAAACCGCTCCTTTGTCTGCGGTTCCGCTGGGTATCTCGCTCTTTTTTCACTTCCCTTAGCTGCCTTCGAATCTCCGCAATCTCCCGCTCAATATGCCGGCGATCCAACTCCAGCTTTTCCTCACCGGCTCCCTTATTGGACAGTCGCCCCGAGCCGCCGCCCTGGCGGCTTAAATTCCGGCGCATCCCCGCCAACCTCGGCAGCATATATTGGAGCTGTGCCATCTTTACCTGGAGTCTGGCCTCTCTGGTCCGCGCCCTGGCACTGAAAATCAGTAAGATGATCCCTGTGCGATCCAACACTTCTGTATCCAGTGCATCCTCCAGGTTCCTCACCTGCATGGGAGTAAGCGTCTCCTGGAAAATAACGATATCCGCATCCTCTGCCAGAATCGCCATTTTAAGTTCCTCCACCTTGCCGCTGCCGAGGAGAGTCTTTTGCGTCACAAGAACCGCATTCTGGATGACCCTGGATGTCACCTCCAGGTCGCAGGCCTCTGCCAGCTTTTGCAGCTCATCCATGGCTGCTCCGTAGCGTTCCGGTGACTGTTCTGTGTTCAGACCTGCCAGAATCGCTCTGCGCTTTGTTGTATCTTTTTGCAGTTCAATCATTGTTACCTTTCTATGCTGCGGCTTGCCTTTGCTCTCCACGCTGATGTAACAGGCACCCAGCGCCTTTTAAGGTCCGGCAGTCAGCCCATCCTCTATCCCAGAGACGTCCGGGATGCCCTGATCCTCTTTCACCTGCAAAACAGACAATCCCTTTATGACTGCGAACTGGCCCTGGAGGATGCAGAATTAAAAAATCTGGAAGATTGAAACCATCCTACTTCTGCAGCGACTCTTTGTATTCCCGCATCTCCCTGCGGATCCAGTCTGCCCATTTTTCAAATCCTTCGCCGGTCTTTGCAGAGACAAAGATTACCTCTGCACTGGGATTGAGCCGATGGATTCGCTCTTCCACCGCTTCCTTATCAAAATCATCAAAGACACACAGGGTATCACATTTATTGATGAGCACCACATCACAGATCGTGAACATCAGTGGATACTTTAAGGGCTTGTCATCCCCCTCCGGCACCGACAGAATCATGGCATTCTTTGTACTGCCTGTGTCAAACTCTGCCGGGCAGACCAGATTGCCCACGTTTTCCAGCACTACGAAATCCAGTTCCTTTGTGCCGAAGGCATGAATTCCCTGTCTGGTCATATCTGCATCCAGATGGCACATGCCGCCGGTATGAATCTGAATCGCCCGGACGCCGGTCCTGGAAATGGCATCTGCATCCACATCCGAATCAATATCCGCCTCCATCACGCCGATCTTCATCTCGTCCTTCAGCATGGCAATGGTGCGCTTTAAAGTCGTAGTCTTGCCTGCGCCGGGAGAGGACATGAGATTTAATAAAAACGTCCCCTCTCCCCGCAGCTCCTCCCGCAGCTTTTCGGCGTCCGCATCATTGTCTGCAAAAATACTTCTCTTTACTTCTATAATTTTAAAATCTTTTCCGTCACTCACGTTACTCTCTCATCCCCCTAATACACTTCTATTTCCTTGATCTGATGCTCATTGCCCTGCACCAGATAGGTATGCTCACTGCCGCAGTAGGGACAGATCTTCCCTTGGGGTACTGTGTCATAGGTCTGTTTGCAATCCTCGCAAAAGGTAATGGCCGGGATGGTCTCGATCTCCAGCGCACATCCCTTCATGATCTCACTCTTGGAGCATTTCCAGTTCCAGCAGTCCGTGAGATAGGAAGGAATGATGGTAGAGACCTCCCCAATCTGCAGCACTACCTTATTGACTCCGGCAGCCTTATTTTCTACGGCTACCTCTTCTACGGTTTTAGCTATATGAAATACGATTCCAAGTTCATGCATATTTTCCTCTTTATGCCGCAGCTCGTCTGCGGCTGCGTGAGGAGAATTTCGCGAAGGCGAATTCTCCGACACAACCCCCAATGCAAACTTACTTCTTCTGTGCCTTCTGCTTTTTCAGATATTCCTTATGCTCCCTCTGGGACTGCTTCTCCGCCTCGTTCTTCGGGGCAAATGCAATCTTAAAGGCACGCTTTACCGCATAGGGTCCGATAGCCTTCAGCTTATCCTCTGCCTTGATCATATTGGTCATCTCCGGATGATCCCGGTGGAGATGGATGGCATCGAATTCGCATTTGGTGGTGCAGATACCGCAGCCGATACACTTATTCTCATCTACCACAGAAGCGCCGCAGCCAAGACATCTGCCTGCCTCTGTGCGCACCTGCTCCTCCGTCAGGGTACCGTGGGCATCTCTAAAGGAATGGAGTCTGTCTATAGCAGCATTCATGGCAGCCTCCTGCCGGCCTGCTGTGTCATAAGTATCGATGCGGATATCTTCTTTATCCAGTTCGTGGAAATCCCGGCGATTTCTGCCGATGGTCATGCTGGTGCCGGGATGCACATAGCGATGGAGAGAGACGGCGGCATTCTTGCCCGCCTCTATGGCATCAATGACAAACTTAGGCCCTGTATACACATCGCCGCCTACGAAAATATCCGACTGAGCGGTCTGATAGGTCAGGGGATCTGCCACAGGATAATTGCCGTGCCAGAACTCCACCTTTTCCTCTGCAAGGAGATTTCCCCAGTCAATGCCCTGACCGATGGCAAAGATCACATGGTCACAAGCCACCGTGATTCTGGTATCTTCCTCATACACGGGGTTGAATTTGCCGTCCTTATCCAGGGTAGAAAGACATTTCTTGAAGACGACGCCGCTCAACCTGCCCTCTGCATCCTTTTGAATCTCGGCAGGACCCCAGCCGTTCTCAATGGCAATAGCTTCCTCCAATGTCTCCTTGATTTCCTCTGCGGAAGCAGGCATATTCTCTCTGGATTCCAGACAGTACATGGCCGTCTGTGCAGCGCCGAAACGCATGGCTGTACGCGCGCAGTCCACGGCCACATTGCCGCCGCCGATCACCACCGTGCGTCCCTGCAATACTCTGGTCTGATCCTCTGCAGCTTTGTGAAGGAAATCCACTGCCGTCTCGATGCCGGCCGCATCGCTGCCGGGAATCGGCGGGATTTTCCCTCCCTGACAGCCGATGGCCACATAGAAAGCGGCAAATCCCTGCTGTCGCAGTTGCTGCAGGGTCACGTCTTTGCCTACCTCAATGCCGCAGCGAATCTCTACTCCCAGTGCACGGAGCACGTCGATCTCAGCCTCGATTACGTCTTTTTCCAACTTGTAAGAGGGAATACCGTAGGTCATCATGCCGCCGGGGCGTTTATTCTTCTCAAAAATCACCGGCTTATAGCCTTTTTCTGCCAGATAATACGCGCAGGAAAGTCCTGCCGGGCCTGCACCGATGATGGCAATCTTCTGATCCCACTGGGTCCTGCAGTTGGAGGCGATCACCACCGGAGGCACATAACGCGTCTCAGCCTGCAGATCCTGGGCAGCAATAAATTTCTTGATATCATCGATAGCCACTGCCTCGTCGATGGTACCTCTGGTACAGGCCGCCTCGCAGCGCCTGTTGCAGACTCTGCCGCAAATAGCCGGGAAAGGATTGTCCTTTTTAATAAGGGCCAGTGCTTCCTGATATTTACCCTCCTTCGCCTTACGGATATACCCTTGCACAGAGACATGGGCCGGACAGGCAGCCTTACAGGGCGCTGTACCAGTCTCATAGCAGTTGATCCGGTTATGATCCCTGTAGTCCTCATCGTACTTATCCGGCCCCCAGTTCACCTTATCCGGCAGCACATGCTTGGGATATTCCACCTGGGTGCCGTCTTTTTTACAGAGTTTTTGTCCCAGTTTTACAGCGCCGGCAGGACAGTACTCCACGCATTTGCCGCAGGCTACGCATTTATCCGTCTCCACCTTGGCCGTATAGGCGCTGCGGCTCATATTGGGTGTATTAAAGAGCTGGGAAGTCCGCAGAGCGTTACAGATATTCACATTGCAGTTGCAGATGCCGAAAATCTTATTTTCTCCGTCGATATTGGTGATCTGGTGAACAAAGCCATTGTCCTCTGCCTTCCGGAAGATCTCCATAGCCTCTTCATAGGTGATGTCATGCCCCTTCCCGGTCTCCCGACAGTAATCTGCGAAATCCCCTACGCCGATACACCAGTTTCTCTCATCATCGCCGCAGCCCTCTCCCAGTGCTTCCCTACTGACACGACAGGAACATTGTCCCACGCCGATATGGCCTTCGTATTTCTTCAGCCAATAAGAGATATGCTCTAAGTCGATGGTGGTATTTTCCATCTCGATGGCCTTTTCCACGGGAATGACGTGCATGCCCACGCCGGCGCCGCCGGGCGGCACCATCTGGGTCAGCCCGTCCAGCGGGATAAAGGTCATACGCTCAAAAAAACTGGCTACCGCCGGGTGATCCTTGACCCGTCTATTGCCCTCCGGTCCCTCCTCCATATTAAAAAGCTCTGCGGAGCCCGGCACGAACATAGGCAGGCAATAGCGCCTGTCCTTAGGCCCCGGCACTGAACCGTTATGATCATAATTATTGCCGTAGTCATACTCCAGCAAGCCGATATAACACATTTCATCCAGCAGCTTTTGAAAGGCCGGCTTCCCTTCCTCTGTGATGCCGTTCTGCTGCCAGAGTTCCTCTATTTTGTAATGATGACGCAGCTCCATTTTCAGTGCTACGTCTGCCATCTCCTCCGTGACGATCTCCGCCAGGCCCCAATATTCCGGATCCTCCGGCTTCAGGCCGCCGATCTTATGTGCCACTACGTCTGTGATCTTTTTTCCAAGCTGCAATATCTTTTCGCTTGGCTCCTTGTCCCCCATATGGGGCGGAATTACCGCTTTACTCATTTCCGGCATGATTTTCCCCCTTTTTGTTTTGCTGTCCCCATTGTGAAATCGCCTGCCGGAAACGGACAGGCGACTTGCTTATTTCTATTTTACCCTATTCAAGGCTATCTGTCTCTTAAAAAGAAAGCAGAATTCATTCTCCTGAATTTATACTATAATAAAAAGCAGTAGTTACCACGCACTCACCGGCGTTTTTCAAAATGTAATGCCCCGGGGTGCGGCAGAACGGCTCACATCCTTACACTGCGCGCCAGTTTTGCCGCGCCCCGGGCATGACCGGGTGACACTTACTTTATTGCAGTATACCATCTATGCAGTAATACAGCTGAAGTAATGACTGTAAAATAAACAACTATGTTCCAGATACCGATCTGTCGAAAATAGAAGAATGTATAAGAGAACGTAGAGGAGAACTAAAATTTATGAAAATGCCCGATTTAAAAGATAAGAAACTCGTTCTGGTCAACAAAAGCCATCCCATCAGCGATGACTTTATTGCTTCCATAGAGTTAGCAGACACCATGAACTTTGAGGGAGAATCCTGCCAACTGGAAAAGGAAACCCTTCGGGCCTTTGAAAAGCTCCGAGACGCCCTGCAGGAAAATGGCATTATGATTGCCTTGGACTCCGGCTATCGCAGCGTCAAGGCCCAGCAGGCGCTGCGGAAGGATTTCACCCGCCGCTACGGCGCCGCCTACACTTTGGCTGTCACCGCCGCCCCGGGCACAAGCGAACACCACACAGGACTGGCACTGGATATCGTGCTGCAGAAGGAAGGACGATGGATCACCGAAAATGATGAACTTTTGCAAATGGAGAAGGAATTTTCCCTGATTCACTCCTTACTGCCATCCTGCGGCTTTATACTGCGCTATCCGAAAGAGAAGGAAGAAATCACCGGCTATGCCTATGAGCCCTGGCATTTTCGCTATATCGGCGAAGAAGCTGCGGCTTATCTAACAAAAAAAGAGCTTACCTTAGAGGAAGCATTTCCCTGTTACGCTCCTAATACATACCACAGGGCATAATAAGCTCATCAAAGAAAACAAACTGTATCACATACACACATCATCAGCCGCAGCAACAGCGGCAGAAAGGAGAATCATATGGTATTTGGTTATATCGCTCTTGCAATCGCATCTACCTGCTTTCTTGGCAACATCGGCTTGCTGATTAAAATTCACACGGACTAATCAGCACAAACAAAATGAATAAAGACAGCAGCTGCATCCAGCTGTTCCACATGGAACGGAACGAATGCAGCTGCTGTTTTTTGTTTTCCTTTTGTTTTCCTTTCGTTTTTCTATTACCTTTCTATTGTTTTTCCATTACCCTTCTGTTTCTTTGCATCCATCTGCTCATTTCTTACTTTTCCTGTAGGTTTCTTCATATAACACTTTCATTTCCCCAAAAATCGTGTATGATGTAAAAAAGATACCTGTAAAAAGGAAAGATAACCTATCTATTCCGCACCGGTCATCCCGGAAAGGAGGCATCCTTATGGCAGAACAAAATAATGAAAATAAAAAAGAGCAAATACCTGCGCACGATCAGCAGCAGGATATTCAGCACGGCAAGCTGATTCTGGCTATCCTGCAGGACGATGATTACGAAGAGACCATCAGCGTGCTGAACCAGAATGGCTTTTTCGTCACTACCCTCAGCTCTACCGGCGGCTTTCTGAAAAAGAAGAGCACTACCGTAATGATTGGTACCGACGAGGCACATCTGCAGTCCGTACTGGATATTCTGAAGACCACAGCAGGTCATCGCAGAGAAACGGTATACCGCAACCCTTCTCTCTTTACAGCCCAGCGATACCCTGTCGGCATGGCTGCTGTTCCTGTGGAAGAAGATGCGGGCGGCGTCACCGTCTTTGTCATGGAGCTCTCTCACATTGCTAAATTCTAGAGAATTTGCAAAAATGTGCTCTTTCATGCGACGTCACCTGCCTATTTTATGCAAATTTCTTAGCTCTGAATAGTTACAATCATTTTAGAAATTGGAGATACCTTATTAACAAGTCATTATGAGTAAAAAACAGATTCTACAGCTGGCCTTTACCAAATCCATTCCGGTCATGTGCAGCTATATATTCCTGAGCATTGCCTATGGTCTGATGATGCAGAATGCAGGGCTTGGCTGGTTTTATTCGCTTTTTGCCAGTGCCCTTGTCTACACCGGTGCCTTTCAGTTTGTGCTGATCACTTTTCTTTCCACCGGTGCCTCTCTGGCCACGGTGCTGCTGACGGCACTTTTGATGAACAGCCGGCAGATTTTCTATGCCATCACCTTTCTGCCGGAATTTAAAAAAACCGGAAAACGGCTTCCCTATATGATTCACTCTCTGACAGATGAGACCTTTGCCGTCAACTGCGCCCTGACACTCACGGGTAAAGAGAAACGGGATACTATGTTTGTCCTTGCCCTTCTGTGTCAGGGCTATTGGATCATCGGCTCCGTCATCGGCAGTATTTTAGGGCAGCTCATTCCCTTTGATCTGGAGGGCATCGACTTTTGCATGACGGCACTGTTTCTGATCATCTTTACGGATCAATGGGAAAAAGCCCAGGCTGCCATGAAAGAAAAAGAGCAGCAAGTACACAGTTCTCCACAAGGTTCTCGCACAGGAAGTCATTTTTCAGCCTTTCTGGATGCTCACTTTCCGGCACTTTTAGGACTTGCGTTGGGCCTGGTCTGCCTGCTTCTCTTTGGCTCCGGCCGCTTTATGCTGCCGGCATTGCTGATCACCTCCGGAATTTTGCTCCTATGGCAGCAGCGAGGACATACGTAAGCTGAAAACCACTGATCTGCTATCCGTTACTGATCCGATATCCTCTGCTGATTCGATATCCTCTGCTGATTCGATATCCTCTGCTGATTCGATATCCACAACCATCTGATACTCTGACGACTAATATCCACACAGTGATTACTTTTACCCCCATGAATACTACCGCTATATCCTCTCAATACATTCTCCTCGTTCTCCTTCTTTCCGCCCTGTGCACCTACATGCTGCGGGCGCTGCCCTTTTTGATCTTCCGGGGGGACAAGCCGCTGCCCGGATGGTTAGAGCGTCTGGGCGGATTGCTGCCCACCGCCATCATGGCAGTGCTGGTCATTTACTGCTTAAAGGACGGCATCCTTCACCCCGGCGATACCGGTATACCCTGCCTGCTGGCCGCCGCCGCGGTCATACATTCCTATCGCTGGAAACACAACACCCTGCTCTCCATTGTGGCGGGGACTGTTATTTACATGCTGCTGATCAGAATGTAATTTCAAAAAGATCTCCCTGTTACGTTTCTCATACATAACATCTGGCATGATAAGCGCAACAAAGAAAAACAAACACGGAAACGACCTGTAACACAGGAATCAACCATCACTAAAAGAAAGGAGATTACATCATGATTACTTTTCTAGCAGTCGTATGTTCTATGCAGGCTTTAGCTATAGGCGGCGCAATTTTAGGCATCATCTAGACCTGCAAATATGGGCGTGACGCTTTGGTCGGTTAAAGAAATAAAGGTGTTAGCCCCCGGTTATAATCATTATCGACCAAAAGTAGGCATCTCAGAAAATGCACTATCACTAAAACCAGAGAAAAGATCACGACATGTTATTTTGTATCATCGGCGGCAGCTTCGCAGCAGCATTCCACCTGGCCGCGGCAGTTGTCGGCATCGTAGGTCATTTCAAAAATAAACAGTACAAAAAGCCTGAGGATTTACATCCTCAGGCTTTTTATATCAAAAATCTTAAAGCTTAGATAAATGCTGATTAACTCAGCATTTCATTAAACCTCAAACATCAGATCGCCATAGGTAGGAATCGGCCATACTTCCTTGTCAACCAGCATTTCCAGTTCGTCGCAAGGAGTACGCAGAGCCTGCATAGCTTCCTTTACAGTATCCTTGTAGTAGAATGCCTGCTCCTTTACGTCCTCGATCGCGCTTGCCTTCTTCTCGACCTCTTCCAGATTCAGCAGAGCCTTCTGTGCCTCATCTACCTTGCCGGCAACTCTCTGCAGTCTTGCCAGCTCTGCCTCTGCGCTTACACCGGCATTTTTCAGAGAGATGACGGTATCTGCCAGTGCCTTGTCATACTTCATGCAGGCGGGAATAATCTGCTTGCTGGCCATATCGATCATGGTCAGTGCCTCGATATTGATGGTCTTTGCATAGGTCTCGTAGATGATCTCTTCTCTGGACTCCAGCTCAGCCTTGGTAAAGATACCGAACTTCTCGAAGAGCTTTACAGCCTTGTCAGTGGTCAGGGTGCTTGCTGCCTCGATCATGGACTTGATGTTCGGAAGACCTCTTCTCTCAGCCTCTACAACCCACTCATCTGCATAGCCGTTGCCATTGAAGATGATTCTCTGGTGCTCAGTCAGGTACTCCTTGATCAGATCATGTACAGCCAGATCAAAGTTATCAGCCTTCTCCAGAACATCTGCTGCCTCACAGAATGCCTCTGCAACGATAGCATTCAATGTGGTGTTAGGGCTTGCGATGGAATCAGCGGAACCTACCATACGGAACTCGAACTTGTTGCCGGTGAAAGCAAAAGGAGAGGTTCTGTTTCTGTCGGTTGCGTCCTTCTTTAAATCAGGCAGTGTGGATACGCCGGTCTTTAATACGCCGCCCTCGATGTGACGATCTGCTGCACCGGTCTCTACCAGCTGCTTCACTACGTCTTCCAGCTGCTCACCCAGGAATACGGAGATGATAGCCGGCGGTGCCTCGTTAGCGCCCAGACGGTGATCGTTGCCTACATCAGATGCGCTCTGACGAAGCAGATCTGCATGCTTATCTACTGCCTTCAGGATGCAGGCCAGTACCAGCAGGAACTGGATATTCTGCTCAGGAGACTCACCGGGCTCCAACAGATTTACGCCGTTGTCTGTGCCCAGAGACCAGTTGTTGTGCTTACCGGAGCCGTTCACGCCTGCGAAAGGCTTCTCATGCAGCAGGCAGCGCAGACCATGATGATAAGCCACTCTCTTCATAGCCTCCATAACCAGCTGGTTATGATCTACTGCAATATTTGCAGTCTCATAGATGGGAGCCAGCTCGTGCTGTGCAGGTGCTACCTCATTGTGCTGTGTCTTTGCGGTAACGCCCAGCTTCCACAGCTCTTCATTCAGATCCTTCATGTAAGCGCCGATACGCTCACGGATGACACCGAAGTAGTGATCCTCCATCTCCTGTCCCTTGGGAGCCGGAGCGCCGAACAGGGTACGGCCGGAATAGATCAGATCGGGTCTCTGTAAATACTTCTCTTCATCTACCAGGAAATATTCCTGCTCAGGACCTACGGAAGCGACTACCTTGGTAGCCTCGGTATTGCCGAAGAGACGAACGATACGAAGTGCCTGCTCGCTGACTGCTTCCATGGAACGCAGCAGAGGGGTCTTCTTATCCAGTGCCTCACCGGTGTAAGAGCAGAATGCGGTGGGAATGCAAAGGGTCACGCCGGTGCCGGTGGTCTTTAAGAAAGCGGGAGAAGTGATATCCCATGCTGTATAGCCTCTTGCCTCAAAGGTAGCACGCAGGCCGCCGGAGGGGAAGGAGGATGCATCGGGCTCGCCCTTGATCAGCTCCTTGCCGGAGAACTCCATCAGCATATGGCCATTCTCATCGGGATGGGAAATAAAGGAATCATGCTTCTCAGCAGTGATGCCGGTCAGAGGCTGGAACCAATGGGTGTAATGGGTAGCACCCTTCTCTACTGCCCAGTCCTTCATAGCCTTGGCAACTACGTCCGCATCTGCCAGAGACAGCTCGCCGCCCTGATCCATGATCTTCTTGACTCTCTTGAAGACGTTCTTAGGCAGTCTCTCTCTCATGGTACCCAGAGTAAAGACGTCTTCGGAAAAGATCTGTTCTACGTTCACTTTTTCGCTCATGCTTTCTCCCTTCTTACGCCGGCTGTGCCGGGATCTGACATCGGCTGCAACGGATGACTTTACCGCTTCCGCCGGGATCCCTTTGCTGCTTTATCAAAAAATGGTGCCCCAAAATCCCTTTTGGAACACCATTGTTCAGCCGTAAGTCGTTATTATCTTCACTTGGTTTTTAAGATACCGCAGACCCTCTGAAAATGCAAGCACATTTTTATCTAAAAAAGTTTTGATATAAGTCAGACTTATTGTACATGTTGCGTAGCCGGCATCCGCAGCAGATCTCCCTCCTCGGGCAATACATCCGCTTCCAGCGCCACCCGCAGCTTTTCCTTGGAGTGCGGTGCGCTTTCCACCGCCTCTCCTTCCTCGTTCCAGAGCCCTGTGACCAGTGCCCATACATCCCGGCCATCGGGTTTCATGATCTCTATTCTGTCTCCCACGCAGAATTTATTGCGCTGCTCAAAACAGCCTCGACCCTGTTCATCTACGCTGCCTACAATACCAAGATAGATGGATTCATTCACATAAGTATTATTATCATAGACCATGGAATCCTCACTGGGTTTGCCAAAATAAAATCCCGTGGTAAAACGACGATAGGTGCACTTCTTAATCTCTTCCAGATACCAGGGCATATTCTTCCGGTAAATCTCTTTCCCTGCCAGGCAGTCATCGATGGCTTTCCGGTAAGTTCTGGCCACCGTAGCCACATACAGAGCTGTCTTCATCCTGCCCTCAATCTTAAAGCTGTCGATGCCGGCATCTATCAGCTCGGGAATGTGCTCGATCATGCAAAGATCCCGGGAATTAAAAATAAACGTTCCCCGCTCATTTTCCTCTATAGGAAGATATTCTCCCGGCCTGGTCTCCTCCATCACCGCATATTTCCAGCGGCAGGGATGAGTGCAGGCACCCCGATTGGCATCCCGTCCTGTAAAATAATTGGACAAAAGGCAGCGTCCGGAATAGGAAATGCACATAGCTCCGTGGATAAAAGCCTCGATCTCCAGATCCTCCGGCACCTTGCTGCGGATATCCGCGATCTCATAAAGACTTAATTCTCTGGCGCACACCACCCGCTTTGCTCCCTGTGCTGCCCAAAAGGAAAAAGTACCTGCATTGGTATTATTGGCCTGGGTAGAGATGTGGATCTCTGCCTCCGGACAATATTCCTTTGCCAGCATAAACATACCAGGGTCCGCGATGATCAGCGCATCCGGACGAAGCTCCCTTAGTTCCTTAAAATACTCGGCAGCTCCCGCCAAGTCCGAATTATGTGCCAGAATATTGGCGGTGACATGTACCTTCACGCCGTGCTCGTGGGCATAGGCAATCCCCTCCGCCATGTCCTCATGGGAAAAATTCTTGGCCTTTGCCCGCAGGCCGTAGGCCTCTCCGCCGATGTAGACCGCATCTGCCCCGAAATGCACGGCAGTCTTTAATACCTCCAGACTGCTGGCCGGGATCAGCAGCTCAGGTTTTTTATTTCTCATGCTGCTCTCCTTTTCTGTTATTTACGCACGCTGATGGCTGCTCCGTCTCCGTTAGAGATGACGATGGTCTGCCAACTGCTGCTGTGGGTAAGGGCATAGAGATACTCCCGCATGCGCTTATGGATCGTGCGGTTTCGCCGGGTGACCATGAATTTGGACGCCAGGATTTCTCCCTCCTGCAGGATATTGTCAGAGAGCATCACGCCGCCCGCAGGCAAAAGGCGCTCTGTCTCCGGCAGAAAGCGGATATACTGTCCCTTTGCCGCATCCATAAAGATAAAGTCGAATTCTTCCTGCAGAGAAGGAAGGATTTTTGCCGCATCCCCTGTCAGAAGCCGCAAAACGACTCTTCCATCGGCATTCTGATACTCGTAGCTTTTCTCCTCTATCTCCTTAAGCCCCGCTTTTCGGAAATTCTCTCTCGCCTTCCGAATCCGCTCCGGATCCCGCTCGATGGTGGTGAGCTGCATGTCCTCCGCGCCAAAGGTATGCATAAATAAAGCAGAAAAACCAACCGCTGTTCCCACCTCGAGAATGCGCATCGGCTTTTTCAGCTGCAGCAGAAACTGCAGCAGGCTCTGGGTCTGAGGGCGTATGATGGGCACCCCGTCCGCCAAAGCTTCTTTTTCTATTTCCCGCAGGAAAGGGGGATTGGAGACCTGCAGCGATTCAATAAAGGCTGTCAGTCTCTCCTCCCGCTCATCCTGGGCTCTTTCTGTATCTTCCTGGATTATGTTGCTCATATTCATTCGGTTTTTCCTGCGTCCGCATCCTCTGCGTAATTCTCAGCCATGGTAGCCATCATTTCATCCGGTGTCATCTCCGTGGAGAGTGTATAGGTTCCGGGCATCAATTCTCCGTGATAGGAGGAAAAATACTCCTGTGCCGCAAAGATCGTATCGTCCTGAATCAGTCCTTCCTTTTTCAGCAGCTTGCCGATGTCCTTGACAGACATACCCTGGGTGATCTCCACAGTGACCTCATGTCCCTGTCCCGCCTCATCCACGGCAGTTTGGTTAAAGATGCTGTAGCCGGTCTCGTAGCCCCGTCTGGCCAGGCTGATAAAAAACAGCACAAGGATGATGATCACCACATATTTAGCAATGGATCCGATTATATCCAGTACAGATTCTTTTCCGTTCATACTCAGGTCTCCAAAATCATGGGCAGTACCATAGGACGCCGCTTGGTCTTCTTCCAGAAGAAATCACCCAGATTATCCCTGACGGCATTCTTGATCTTATTCCAGTCCGTCACGTTGTGAGTCAGGCACTCATCGATGGCATCAAAGGCCACCGCCCTGGCATTATTCATCAATTCCTCTGCTTCCTTGATGTAAACAAAACCTCTGGAGGTGATTTCCGGTCCGGCTACCAGTTGATTGGTATAGCTGTCCAGAGCAATGCTGACGATGACGATGCCGTCCTCCGCCAGATGCTGCCTGTCCCGAAGCACCACATTGCCTACGTCGCCGACACCCAGGCCGTCCACCAGTATGTCGCCTACCGGCACGCTGCCGGTAATCTTTGCCTTTTTCTTATCAAGCTCCAGCACATCGCCGGACTTCAGGATGAAGATTCTCTCCTTGGGATATCCTAAATCCTTCACCACCTTAGATTGGGCAATCAGATGCTTATACTCGCCGTGAACAGGAATCGCGTACTTGGGCTGCACCAGGGTGTAGATCAGCTTGATCTCCTCCTGGCAGGGGTGTCCGGATACGTGAACATCCTGGAACACCACATTGGCCCCCTTCATCAGCAGCTGATTGATGACATTGGTAACCGCCTTTTCATTGCCCGGAATAGGATGGGAGGAAAAAATGACCGTATCCCCGGGAGTAATGGAAATCTTCCGGTGTGTACCGTCTGCCATACGGCTTAAAGCCGCCATACTCTCTCCCTGACTTCCGGTGGTGATAATTACCGTCTTATCCGGCGCGTAGTTTTTCAGCTGGTCCACCTCGATCAGCGTATTCTCCGGCACGTTCAGACAGCCCAGCTTGGAAGCCGTCTCGATGATATTGACCATGCTGCGGCCTTCCACCACTACTTTCCTGCCGTATTTGTAAGCCGTGTTAATGATCTGCTGCACACGGTCCACATTGGAGGCAAAGGTAGCGATCAGGATTCTGGTACTCTTGTGCTCCTGGAACAGAGCATCGATGGTCTTGCCCACTGTCCGCTCCGATGCGGTATAGCCGGGACGCTCTGCATTGGTGGAATCGCACATCAATGCCAGGACGCCTTTTCTGCCAAGCTCAGCAAAACGCTGCAGATCAATGGCATCGCCGTATACCGGTGTGTAATCCACTTTGAAGTCGCCGGTGTGCACCACAGTGCCCGCCGGGGAAGTGATCGCCAGTGCTGCGGCATCCACAATACTGTGATTGGTCTTGATAAACTCTACACGGAACTTACCCAGTGTCACCGTCTGGCCGAACTTGACCACCTTGCGGCGGGTCGTTCCCAGCAGCTGATGCTCTTTTAATTTATTCTCAATGATACCCATGGTCAGGCGAGTGGCATAGACAGGCACATTGACCTTGCGCAGTACGTAAGGCAGGGCGCCGATGTGATCCTCATGGCCGTGGGTGATGACAAAGCCTTTTACTTTTTCAATGTTGTTCTGCAGGTATGTGGTGTCCGGAATGACCATATCCACACCGAACATCTCATCCTCCGGAAAGGCCAGTCCGCAGTCAACTACCACAATGCTGTCTTCGTACTCGAAGGCGGTGATGTTCATACCGATCTGCTCCAAGCCGCCCAAGGGAATAATCTTCAGCTTGCTGCCCTTCTCTTCTGCTTCCTCCTTCTTTCCGGTACTGTTTTTTCTGTTATTCTGGTTCTGGCGGGTGTGCTTCCTTTTGCCGGCTCCCGCATTTTCAACCGATGCGGTCTGCAGCTGCTGTGCTTCTTTTTCTTCATTCGTGTTGTTTTTCTTCAAACTCATTCTCCTTTATGTTGTCTGTTTGGCTCTCGCACACAGTCATTTACAGACGCACAAAAAGATTCCCTGTTTCTCCTTTTATCGATTCGCGCATTCGTTTTCACTCAAGATGTTTTCACCGGAAATCTATTCCTGAAAATTTCCTCTTCATGAGGACATGAAGAGTTCCCAAGCTGCGAATCGCAAATAAAACGAGATAAACAGAGTTCTGCCTTCGTACCTTGACTGCTGTGCCTTTTTGTTGATTCCGATTTTGTGTTTGCTTTTCAGGTTTTTCAGATATTTCTGCCTGCATCTTCATGCAAAGCCTCTGCCGCCTGATCGGCTAACCCTTGATCATAAAATTTATAAATTTCAATAAAACCAGGCCGCTTGCCCGGTTACTATTCCAACTTAAATTCGGATCGAAAATCCGCTTTCTTCCATTTTCGTTATAAACAGGCATCCGAATTTTATCATGAAGCAGATCGTAAAACAGCTTCCAAAACACCTGTCCATACCGTCTTACATAATGCTGTACTCTTAATGTTGTACTCTCATTGCCGTGCAAAAACACTCCCCCTACGGGGGAACTCACAGAGAAACTCCATTAAAACAACCGCTGTATGACACCCAAATATGCCTGTTACAGCTATGCTTCCTCATCCTCTTCGATCAGAATGCCCAGTTCTTCCAATGTATCCTTAAAGAGTACCAGCACAGAGTCGATCTCTCTGTCATCCTCTACAATATCATAGAGGGTCTCTTTGCCCTGGGTCTGATCATTTTCACGAAGGATCATGGCATCCCCGTCACCATCCTCGCTGTCTGTCACCAGCAGATAGGTATGTCCCTGCAGTTTTGCCTGATCCAGTATGTACAATTCTGCTGCCTCTTCACCTTCGGCAGCGGTAAAAATCAGCTTTTCCATGTTTCTTCCAATTCTTGTCTGTGACTCTCCATATATTCCTGAAGGATCACATTGGCGGCGATCATATCCACATAAGTCTTGCGGTCCTGATAGTGAATCCCCATTCTGTCCATGATCTCGTCAGCCTCTACGGTGGAAAGGCGCTCGTCCGAAAAGACCACCTGCAAACCGGTACGGCGCTCTATATGCTCCGCAAAGGCTCTGGTCTTCTCTGCCCGCTCTCCCTCGGTATCATTCATATTAAGAGGCAGTCCCATGACGATCAGTCTGACGTCATTTTCCAGAATTAACGTCTCTATTCTGGTCAGCGTCTGTCTGATCTTCGTCTCCCGCTCCCGGCGTATGATCTCTTTGGGCTGTGCTGTCATCAGCAGCTCATCGCTTAAGGCCACCCCCACCGTCCTGGAGCCGTAATCCAATCCCATGATTCTCATAACTGCTCTGTATCCTACTTCGTCCAGTGGTTATTGTGAATATAATCCCGCAGGATCTCCTCTACCAGCTCGTCCCGTTCCACCTTCATGATCAGGCTGCGGGCGCCCATGTAATTGGTGATATAGGTAGGATCCCCGGACATGATGTAACCTACGATCTGATTTACCGGATCATAGCCCTTCGTGGAAAGTGCCTCAAAGACTACAGACAGTACCTTCTTGACACCGGATTCCTGCTCTGCCTCTACCTTAAAATATTGCGTGCTGTCTAAATCTCTCTGATTCTCCATGGATCTGTATACCTCTGTCTTTTGTCTGTCTCTTGTCTCTCTCCAGACTCCCCATGCCTTAATGGCAATTATAATCTATGATAAACCATTTTACAGACTGATTCAATCCCGGTTTTCCGTTTGTCAGCCGTATGGTTATACCTGCAAAAAAATGCTGTCTGTACCGGGAATCTCTGCGATAAACCGCCCCCGTACCATCATGCCGGACCCCAGTCCCTGCACTGCCGGCACGGCGCCCTTTACATAGCGCATGGTATGACCGCACAGATAGGTCTTTCCTTCCGCCGTCATTTCCTCCTCCAGCAGGATTTCTTCCTCCTGCTGCAGAAAGCTGTCCCGATAGGCTCCGGCCTGCCGCTCTGTCACCTCCAACAGTCTGTCACTGCGCACTGCCTTGACAGACTCCGGAATCTGATCCTTTCGGCCGGCCGCCACAGTGCCGTGTCGCATGGAATATTTGAATACGTGGATTTCGTAAAAGTCAATCTGTTTTACGAATTCCATAGTTGACTCAAATTCTTCCTCCGTCTCTCCCGGAAAGCCCACAATAATATCTGTACAGATTGCCGGCCTTTCGAATACCCTGCGCAGTCTCTCTACGCTTTCCGCATATTCCGCGGTGGTGTAATGCCGATTCATGCGCTTTAAGACCGTATCACAGCCGCTCTGGAGCGAGAGATGAAAATGAGGACAAAGCTTTGTCAGCTTACTGGCTTCCTGTGCAAATTCCTCGGTGATGATGCGAGGCTCCAGAGACCCCAGGCGAATGCGCTCTATGCCTTCCACCTTCTGCAGCTTTTGCAGCAATTCCAACAGTTCCGAGCCTTCTCTGTCCAGACCGTAGGAGCTGATATGGATACCCGTCAGGACAATTTCCTTTACGCCATCCCGGGCCAGGCCTTTTACTTCCCGCAGGATGTCCTCCTGCAGCCGGCTGCGAATCCGTCCTCTGGCATAGGGGATAATACAATAAGAGCAGAACTGGTTGCATCCGTCCTGGATTTTGATATACGCCCTGGTATGTCCCGGCGCTGTCAGCTGCATTTCCTCATAAACGGGATGATCTGTAAGATTGGCCAGAATACGTCGATCCGATTGATCCGATGTTTCTCCTTCGTTCTTTGCCACTGTTTCTCTGCGGGCTGTCTCCTCATCCGCTTCCTCATGGCCTGTCACGAAATCAACAGAATACTCTCTCCCTAAATCTTCTGCGTTATACGCTGTCTCACCGGCGTTGTCTGCTGCCCTTCTGTTCTCCCTTTCCTTCAGGAGCTGCAGAATGCATTCCGCAATTTCGTTTTTTCTGTTGTTGCCGACAGCAAGATCTATAGCCGGATCCAGCTGAATCCGCTCCGGATCTGTCTCCACATAACATCCCACAGCGACCACCACCGCATCCGGGTTCTGTTTCTTCGCTCTGTGCAGCATCTGTCTGCTCTTTCGGTCTGCGATATTCGTCACCGAACAGGTATTGATGACGTACACGTCCGCTTTTTCATCAAATGGTACAATACGGAAACCATTTTCTAGTAACTTTTGCTGCATGACATCGGTCTCGTAGCTGTTTACCTTGCATCCAAGATTGTGAAATGCGACACTTTTCATACTTCTCTCCGCTTTTTTTGTGGTGTTTTAGCATTGACTTTTATTGCCTTACAACCTAGTATAATAGTCAGAAGGTATGTATTCAATCAAGGAGGGATATTCCAATGAAAACTGTAAAAATCTCATTAAATTCCATCGATAAGGTTAAGTCCTTCGTCAACGATATTACCAAGTTCGATTATGATTTCGATTTAGTATCCGGCAGATATGTAATCGATGCTAAGTCCATCATGGGCATCTTCTCTCTGGATCTTTCCAAGCCCATCGACCTGAATATCCATGCAGAGGACGGCCTTGACGAGGTTCTCACTGTTCTGAAGCCTTACATTGTAGCTTAATCGACATTCCTGCGATTTTGGCAAAGGATGTAATGTCCTCAGAGGGCTGCTGATTCCATGCAGCATATTTTACAATTCAATCGATTAAATTACCTCCGGCGTTTGCCGGAGGTTTTTTCGTTTGAGGCTTTCCTGTGCACTTTCTGTGTGAACCTTCCTGTGCGGATGATCTCCTCATCCACACTTGACAGTCTTCGCAATCAGCCTTTTCTATACAGCCACAGCCCTTTTACAGACCTTCCCGGAGGGGCTCTTCGGCATGCTTTAACACACGCACTGCATTCCGATCCACAATCAGAATCTCATCAGTAGCCAGCGCACGCTCCACCATTTCCTCAATCTTAGCATCCAGATTATGCTCATGGCGCTCAATCACATCCAGAATAGGCTTCGTCACCGGATGCTTTGCCACAAAGATGGTACAGCAGTCCTCGTAGGGCTGAATAGAAGTTTCATAAGTACCGATCTTTTTGGATACCGTGATGATCTCTTCCTTATCAAAGCCGATCAGAGGCCGGAATACCGGCAGCGTGCAGACGGCATTGGTCACCAGCAAAGAGCGCATAGTCTGGGAAGCCACCTGCCCGATGCTCTCACCGGTAATCAGTCCGGAGCACTCTGTGCGCTTGGCGATCGCCTCCGCAATGCGCATCATATAGCGGCGCATGATGATGGTCAGTTCATCGTGGGGGCACTTCTCATAGATGTACATCTGAATCTCTGTAAAGTTAATATTATGAAGATAAATGGGACCGGTAAATCTGGCCACCTCTTTTGCCAGATCCACCACTTTCTGGAATGCCCGCTCGCTGGTATAGGGCGGCGCATTGAAATACGTGGCATCCAGCTTGACGCCTCTCTTGGCAATCATATAACCGGCTACCGGTGAGTCAATACCGCCGGAAAGAAGCAGCATTGCCTTGCCGCCGCTGCCCACCGGCATGCCGCCGGGTCCGGGCAGAATATGGGAGTAGATATAGACTCGCTCCCGAAGCTCCACGTGCAGGACGATCTCCGGCTCATGAACATCCACGGAAAGATCCGGATAGGCATCCAGAAGTGCACCGCCCAGCTCTGCGTTCAGTTCCATGGAATCCAGCGGATAATTCTTAGCCAATCTTCTGGTGCGCACCTTGAATGTGTGATGACGGTCCGGATATTCCTCTCCGAAGAAATCCACCACAGCCCGCTTCAGTTCCTCCACAGGCATCACTTCTTTGATCACCACCGGGCAAATACCCACAATGCCAAAAACAGTGCCCAGTTCCTCCACCACTTCATCATAATCATAATCTTCCAAAGCATCCACAAAGATACGGCCGGAGGTTCTGGAAACCTTAAAGGTTCCCTCGCAGCGCTTCATAGCCAGACGAATCTGCCGCACCAGTGCATCCTCGAAGAGATAGCGATTTTTCCCCTTTACGCCAATCTCTGCATATTTGATTAAAAAGGACTGATATTTCATAATAGTCTCCATTCCGCAGGCTCTCTGCGCCGAAGGGATCACAAAGCAAATTTCAGATTTGCTTTTGCAATCAGGGCTGTTGGTGACGCCTGCGTCACCAACAGCTGTGCGAAAAATATGCCATCAGGCATATTTTTCACACTAATCTCCATTTTTTATTTCTTCCAAACTTATTGCCTTGTATATTTTCTGAGCATAGGCAGCAACTCTTCCAATGCCTGGGCAGCCGCCTCCATATCCTCCATGGTATTCATAACTGACGTACTCAGGCGAATAGTGCTGTCCAGATAAGCCTGCGGTGTACCGATAGCCTGCAGGGTCTCGGAGATATGCGGCCTGTTGGAAGCGCAGGCACTGCCGGAGGACACATAAATACCCTTATCCTCCAGGGCATGGAGCAGAACCTCCGCGCGTACACCCTCCACAGATAGGCTGATGATATGCGCAGCGCTGTCTTCTCCTGTGCGGCCATTGATATGCACGCCTTCTATGGCAGATACACGCTGTATAAATGCATCCTTCATGCTGCGGAGTCTTTGCTGCTCCTCGTCAAAACGCTCATACAGCAGCTTTGCTGCCAACGCCATACCTGCAATACCCGGCACATTTTCCGTGCCGGAACGCATACCTCCCTGCTGGCCGCCGCCATATATGATATTTCTGATTCGGACATTATCTCCCACATACAAAAGACCTACGCCTTTGGGGCCGTGAATCTTATGACCACTGGCTGCCAGCAGATCGATATGCATCCGCTTAGGATAGATCCTTGCTTTGCCAAAGCCCTGCACCGCGTCCACATGAAACAGGGTCTGTGGATTTTGGGCCTTAATAGCCTCACCAATCTGCGCAATAGGCTCCAATGCGCCGATTTCATTATTAGTATGCATGACGGAGACGAGGATGGTATCCTTCCGCACGGCCTGTGCCACTGCCTCCGGAGATACCAGACCATCCTGATCTACCGGAAGATAGGTAATCTCAAAGCCCTCGGTTTCCAGATATTTCATGGTCTCCAGTACTGCCGGGTGCTCTATCGGTGTGGTGATCAGGTGCTTTCCTCTGCGACTGGCAGCCCTGGCTGTACCGATAATAGCCAGATTATCTGATTCCGTACCGCAGGATGTAAAAAGCAGATTCTTTTCTTTCACCTTCAGAATCTGCGCCAGGGTTTCTCTTGCCTCCCTCAGCTCTTTCTCCGCTTCTACGCCCTTATGATGCATACTGGAGGGATTTCCGTACTCCTCCAGAAAAATTCGATTCATCAATTCCGCCACTTCCGGAAAGACCCGGGTGGTAGCGGAATTATCCAGGTATATTTCTCTGTCTGTCATTTCATCTCCATCCCATAGTTTCTGTAAACTATAAGAATTAACAACGAACTATAGAAAACATCAACCGTTTTTGATTTCGCTTTTTTGTTTTTGTGTTTTCTGTTCACGCTTTCAGATTCTCCAACACATATTTCTTTTCACCTGCATGGAGACGCGTCTGCAGCATTTTCTGTTTTCAGACATCATAAAACATGCAGCACGTAATCGCGCTGCACATTTCGCATCATAGCATACTTCAGATTTACGCGCAAGCAACGCATCTTTCTGTGTGACATTCCTATGAGCCATTTTTGATAATGTCCTGATATACCACAAGGGAAAATGTCCCAACTG
>CAVBBL010000006.1:0-94299 GCA_963593905.1 bacterium
GCTCAATCAATAATACATCTTCTTCATATAATTTATATCCTATTTTTCTTTTTCGGCATCTATACAGAACTTTCCTGTCTTATCTATGATTTCCCCAATTTTATCAATCTTTTTCCAACGTAATTTACCCCACTGAGGATTTATTTTGCCCTTCTACTTCTTCAAGCACACAATTATAACTGCTTACGTGAAGGATTTCACAGCATTCAGATATAGAGCCTCCGTATGTCATATTTTTTTAGAGCTCTGTACTTCTTTAGGAGATATTTTGACCTAGATTCCGCTTCACAACGGACGCCTTAACCTTCGGCTATATTCTTCTCTCTGCCGAGCGGATTCGGGACTTTCACTCGTTAGAAACGTGCGCCGCCAGGCGCACCACGAAAACAGCCATGCGGTATTTTCTGCCGCATGGCTGCTTACTATAATCTCTCAAAATTCTTAAACGAATATCTCAGTTCTAATTTTTGTACTGAACTGCTCACCGAACGCATTAATACATACCTGCGTATATACCCTAATCCCTTTTTTCCTTGCGCAGGACGAAGCCTATTGCAAAGATGATCAGGCCTGCGATACAAAGGATTGGCACGGGCCAGTCCAACTGTCCTGTCTGGGGGAGTCTGCCTGCTCCCAGTGTACCTTTATCTCCGCCTCTGTTCCTGGTAGCATCCAATCTGCCCTTATCGTTCACGTCTGTTGTGGGCGTGACCGGTGTGGTAGGCGTTGTCGGTGTCGCGGGTGTAGTGGGCGTCGTCGGCGTCGTGGGAGTGGTCGGCGTGGTGGGGGTGGTCGGTGTCGTCGGCGTATCCGGCGTAGGCGGTGTCTCCGGCGGCCTATTGTAGGTGCTGGTGCCCATCTTAGGTGTAGCATCGATGTTATAATTCCAGCTGCCATCCTTTGCCATAGGCACTGACACCAGGAAGGTCTTTACCGCACTGTACTTATCTGCCGTCTTGTTCTGTACCAGGAGGTACAAACCCAGAGACAGATTACTGAATCCTGCCCTTCCGTTGCCGTCAATAACTGCCGTGGTCTTCGCTGCACCGGATGAAATCCTGCTTTGCAATTTTCCCGGCAGTGTACTGTCCGAAAGATTACCGAGACTGATGCCGCAATTTTCAAAGCCGTTGACGTAAACGTAGCTTAGGTTCGCATTGTCCCGCTGCACTGTGGCCACCTTATAGAGAGTGATCTCGCCTCCGGGCACTGCCTTTTTTGTGGCACTGTCCCGGAAATAGACCGTGATCGATCCCTTCGCATCCATCTGCAGGGAGTCCGCTGTGGGCTGGGCCGCCGCCTGCACGGCTGCAGCCGGCAGCACCACCGATGCCGTAACCGGCATGGTCACTCCCAGGGCAGCTGCCCCTGCTATTGCTGCTATTTTATGCAGAATTCGCTTTTTCACCATGCTCACCTTCCTACGCCGCAGACAGGCTGCGGCAACCCAATGACGCTGTCTCGCACCAGCACTTTTTATTTCTTGTTTCTACTTCCTGAAGCTGTTTCTTAAATCTTACTGCTATTTCCTAAATCCTGTTGCTATTTCTTTTTATCTTATTGCTCTTTTTTGCGGCTTTTCTTTGTCACCCACAACCCTGCTGCGCCTGCAGTCAGTATACCGCCGGTTACATAGATGGGCATCACGCCGACACCGCCGGTCTTGGGAAGGGTGTAGAGCTTGCTGTCAGGACTGTTGGTGATGGTGATGAAGTCACCGTCCTCTTGCAGTTTAAACTCTGTTCCCTCTGTGATCTCGCTGCCATTTAACTTATAAACAGCTTTGTATCCGTCCGTCTTCTCTTCTGTCAGTGTGTAGGTGATGTAATCCTCTACTTCCAGATTCTCCCACAAATAGTACCACTCATTTTCATTGCTCAGCACTTGCTTTGAAAGCACGGTTTGATGTGTCTTCTGCAGGGATTCCGCACCAGTAACTTCTTTCCATACATAGTTCTGTGCATAGGTACCGCTGACATCCTGATTGATCTCCAATGTTATATCACCTGTGATATTGCTGATTACAGTCTTGCCTTCGCTATCACTATACGTGATTGTGCCATTGGTACTTGTCGAACCCGAATATCCGGACAGCTTCACCGTGTTTGTCGCTCCCTGCGGCACTTCTACAACACACTGCGTACTGCTGTTTCCATTCACCGTAATCTTGTACATTGCCGGTGTATGCTTGGTCAGTGTCACTGTAATTTTGGGCTGTTTCTCCAAATCTGTATAGGTTGTAATTTTATTTCCGTTGCTGTCCATCCAGATCTTTTGAACACTCAGTTCACCCGTGGTGACTTTCGTTTTATCCCGTTCATTAAAGCGCTCGATATCGATATTTCCATATCCTGTCGTGGTAATTTTACCGGTGGTTTCATCTGTTGTCTGCGTAATGGGTGTCATCTGGTATAACGTCACATTTTGTTTGTTATACGAGCTATCACCGGCTATAGTATCCGGCAAATTGTATGTATCACCTTCTGCATAAGCCAGGAAATAAATCGGTGTAGGATCCAGAATATAATTTGCAGGTGCTGTAGTCTCCGTCAGCCTATAAAGCGTCTTTCGTTTGATCGTGGTAGATACTTTTCCGCTTTCCGGCGTCGTCAGCGTGCTGCTAGTGGTATTTGAAGCTGTATCAGACTGCATCTGATTTGTGACAGTGCCTGCATCAGCCCATTTTCCGTTAGCCTCGTCATATTCTTCCAACTTAAATACGGCATTGCCAAGGAGTGTGGCATACTGACTCTTATCCCGCTTCCAAATCGTAAGCGTATACTTGTCAGTGTAAAGAATACCGGAAGTGCTATGCTCCAATGTCTTTGTACAATCATCGCCCTTCCATTCACTTTGCCCATGAAGGGTAACTGAATTCGTTACCTGCGTATCTGTAGCAAATTCCTGGCTTATGCTGTACTTAGCTACCAATACACAAGCCTTGCCATCCGGAATCAATGCTTTAAAGGTACCGGCATCCGCATCATAATGGTAATGCCCTTCCTGCGTCGGATCTGCCTCATCTGCAGTCATATTCTGAATTATTGTTCCTGCTGTATAGGAAATATTACCGCTTGTGTCTGTCTCCTTCCTCGCTGTATACATTGCCAGACTCTCCAGCTTTATGTAGGACTGAAGAACACCTGCCTTAATGGTATCTGTCACCGTCAGCGAATCACCGCCATTTAATTTGCTTCCTTCTGCATTCAGGATAATCTCATAGGTCAGAATTCGAAGATCCTTGTCATAACTGACATATTTCTTCTTTACCACCGTTCTGGTCACTGTCTGAGTATACGTGGCACTCTGTTTGTTACCATTGTACTCTATTTCTGCCGTATTGGTGAAGTCCTTTGAGGTTTCTGTATCCTTGAAGAAATCATCCGGAAGTTGTGTCTTATATGAAATATCAATTCTTCCGGTGTTATACGCTGCAGGAATCTTAATTACCAGTTTTCCATTCTCGTAAGAATAAGTTATTTTGCCAGTTATATCCTTCCAATATTCTGCCTTGACAACTAAAGATCCTTCCACAAAGGTCATGCCATCTTTGATCTCATCTGTAATCACCAGATCGATATTCTTCAATGCATCCTTACCACTCTTATTTACATTGACATACCAAGTCAGTGTATTTTCACCGGGATTCAGCGTAGTATTCCCCTTGTTTTCGGTACTATGTTCACCATTTCCGCTATGCTTTCTTATGATGTCATGATCTTCCAACACATAAGCAATTTCCTTGCTTGCATTCCTTGTCTGATCCATGAATTTAAAGTAATTTGTGTAAGTATTCCTAGCACCTATGGAGAAGGATGAAAGATCACCGGTTGTCTCATATTCAATTGTCACAGGTCCCGTTATGTCAGCTGTAAATTTAATCTGAAACAGCCCAACATCCACGCCATTTTCTGTTTTACTGAATGATGTTATTTCATAACCGGAAGTAATCTCATTGCCACTAGCATCATAAAGCTTGACAGCATTTCTCTGTTCATCCGTCATATGCATGTATGCATACGCTGCGTTGTCCTTCCAATAAGAATTTCCCCAGTCTTCATAAATCAGTCCACTGCTTATCTTTGATACATTGATTGTAGACTTCCATTTAAGAAGCACAATATCCTTCCCGTCTGCCGTGGAAAATTGACTTGAGACAAATTCCTTCTTCAGCAAATCGTTATTGGTGATGGTCTCCTTATCTGTAGATTCACCGTCTACACCGCCTTCTCCGTGCGCTGTATTCTCAACTTCAATTCCTTCCAACGGAATAGAGGATACATCTTTTACTTTGGTCTTATAGACAATTGTGTATGAGTATTGTCCCTTAGGCAGCGTGCAGGAGAGAAGTTGTGTATCCTGGTCATAGGTATAGTCAATTTTGGTACTCGTTTCCTTACCATCCGGCGTATACTGCGTGATGGTCACACCATCTTCCACTAATTCCAGCTTATCAGGTATATAATCTGTGAATTTTGTCTCTTTTTGCAGGTCAGCAACCACACTACCTTTATTGACTGTGACGGTGTAGGTAACGAAGATATCTCCATCTTTATTTGTTACGTTACCATTCTTCTCAATCTTGCTTACCTTCACATTCTTCCAGATTTCTGAACTATAATCTTTGTTCTTGTAGGTTATTGTGGCCTTGTTTCCTACATTGCTGCTGATACTGGCATCTTCTCCAAATTTCTGGGAGCTCTTTACCCGATAGGTAATCTTGTAAGTGCCTGCTTCCACTTTTCCGTCGGAATTAGTGCTTGCAATGGATAAAACAGCCTTTAATCCACTGTCCGTAGTCTCGGTACTCTTCATTGTCACTGTTACATTGGCTGACGAACCGTCCGATTTTGTAACAGTAATGTTATCCCCTTGCTTACTTACAAATTCGAAGCCTTTCCCAGACAGGTGATCCGTCATTTCGATGGGGCCTTCAATACCATTTTTACTATTGACCGTCATCATTACTGTATAGTCAATATAGACATAACCATCACTGCCCAAAGAAAGCTCACTTGCCTCCTTTTTTATTTCGAGAGCTTTCTGATCTGTATCATCCTCTGTTATTTTGATATCACCTTTCCATTGACCAATCTGGATTGTCTCTGTTTTTCCTCCATCCGGAATGTCACTTATATTCCACTTAAATTCAAAATCCAGTGCTCCATGTACATTATCTCCGGCATTATTTACATAACTTTCATAAACTGACAATACAATGTTCCAATGTCCCTGTGCATCCTTTTCAAATGTATACGTACCAACCTGGTTGCCACTGTCTAAAAGGTAATGGGTGGTTCCATCATTGAACGCACTGCAGTCAATATTATCCGGCAATGTGATGTAGCACTTGTTATTATTATTTTTAAGACTGTTTGTCGGAAGATTGTTAAATTCCAGACAGCCTCTCACTTTGTCCGTCGTGAGGAACTCTGTGGCATCCTGCCAAGTGTTATTTACTATCTTCTGGAATACGACACTCGTAATATACTGGCTTAAATCTGCACCATAAGCAGAATCCATCACCTTAATCTGATTGTCATGATTTTCTACCGGCAGTTCGCAGTAGCCTGCGATGTTGCCATCAGAAGTATCATAGCTGTTCTCCTGCACGCTGTCAGCGCCGTCGCCGTTGGGACGATTGCCTTCGATGACGGAGATAGTGCTGCCGGAAATGCTGCTGACAATACCCATGTGGTCATTGCCGTCGTTAAAGAACACCAGATCGCCTGCCTTGACGCAGTTCGATTCGCTGGCATCCCACCACAACTCTGCGCTCTGCACATTGGAAATCCATGCCTGTACGCCACTGTTTGTAGGCACGTCCGTAATCTGTGCGTAGTGGAGGCAGAAGGCTGTAAAGAAGGTACCCCAATCACCGTAGGGATTGCCGTACCACTCGCCGTAACGGGTGTATCCTCTGTGGGACTCCTCATCGTAGTTCCGGGTGCTCTCGGTGTAGCCCAGCTGAGATCTGGCTACAGAAATCAGATCCGCTGCTCTGTCTCCGGACAGGCTCGGGATGGTTTTTTCCCAGTCTGCTGCAGTCTCTACATCTGCGTTCTTATCGATCAGGCAGGCAGAGGTATGCTTGTGCTCTGTCTTTTCACACACGAGCTTGTAGGTGCTGTAGCAATCGATAGTGTGGTGATGTCTGCCGTCATTGACGCTGTCTGCAGAGGAAGCGCTCTCCGTCTTCGCGGTGTCCGCAGAGGCAGATGTTCCAGCATCGGTGTTCTCGGCGGAGCTTGATGCGGATGCGCTGGCATCCGTGGTCTCGCCGGAACTGCTTGCAGACGCATTCGCATTAGTGGTCTCGCCGGAGACTGATGCAGATGCATTGGCATCGGTGGTCTCGCCGGAACCTGATGTGGACGCATTGGCATTCTCATTAGAGTCGGCTGTCGTATTGTTATCTGTTGCTGTAGAGGCTCCCGCATTGCTGCCGGTTCCTGCATTCTCTGTATTGGTATTGGTGTTGGTACTACTGTTTTCTGTGGCTGCTGCGCTGCTGTTATTCTCAGCCGTTGTAGTGTTATCCACGGATGTGGTATTTTCTGCAGGAGCAGTGCTTTCTGCAGATGTGTTGTTATCTGCAGGCTGTGTTACCTGTGCCGTCTGCTGGAAAGCAGCCTCTGCCTCTGCCAGCTGCGCGCGCAGTTCCTCCAGTTTCTTAGCTTTTTCGTCCTTAGCCTGCTGAATCTCCTCTTCAGACATCGGAACCATCTGGCCTTCTTCATAGCCGCAGATCAAAGTCTTCTCCGTAGTAGTCTGCGCTTCGATCGTCTTCTCTGTTTTACAGCTGTCATCATGCGTGTGCTCATCCTGGCCGCAGGTCAGTGTCTTCTCCTCACTGCCCTCTTCCTGGGTATAGCACTCATCACTATGGGTATGCTCAGACTTGCCGCAGGTAATCTCCGTCTCGGTTTTAGCCGGCTCGGTCTCTACCGTCTTCTCCTCATAGCAGGCATCCGTATGATGATGCTCCTTCTGCGTGGGAATCTCCTGATTTTCCAGCTCTGTGATCTGCTTATTCAGCTCCTCGATGCGGGATGCATTGGAGGAATCTGTGCCGGTATTGCCGCTGTTGTCAGAGGAGCCTGTATTGGAATCAGCGGAAGAAGTGTTTCCACCGTTATTGGTATTGCTGTCTGACGCAGTGCCGCTGCCGGATGCAGAGCTGTTACTAGATGTGCTGCTGTCAGTTATACCACTCGTACCGGCAGAAGAAGCGCTCTCTGCAGTCCCGGAAGTATCTTTTCCATTGGCCGCATCATAGGCCGCTGCCGCTGCTGCATCAATAATCTGCCCCTCTGTAAAGCCACAAATCAGGTCCGCCTCATTTACTTCATAGCAGCCCTCTTTCAGGGAGTGCTCATGTTCCTCCAGGCCGCATACATAGTCAGCATCCCCAGACATAGCCACGCCGGTTCTGTGAAGCTGCCAGTTCACAATCAGCACGGTGATCAGGGCAAGGACACCCACCACCGACGCATAGCGGCAGAAGTGCTTGTGCTCCTTTTGAAACTTATGAAGATATTCCTGCATAGTATTTTTCATAACAGCCCCCATTAATTCTCAGAATCATGGTTAATGTTTGCTTTGGCGATTGCCTCTCTGACGGCCTGCTCTGCTTCCTTTGTAATCCTGTCTGCTTTCTGCCTGGCCTCTTCTATAATCTGCGCAGCCTCCTGATCTGCTTTCTCCCGAATCTCTCTGGAATAATCCTCCTGATCCGGTATAGCTGCTCGAATGTCTTCTCTGTATGCCTCTGCTGCAGCCTCCGCATCGTCATAGACTCCGTGAAGCTTCATACATGCTTCCGCAATAGATTCTGCTTCCTGCATCGTAGCCTGTCGTCTGCTCAGTTCCTGCTGCAGTGCCTGATTATCCTGTCGCTGCTGACGCTGGCTGAGTTTCAATGCGTAAATGATCTCGATCAGTTCCGCCCGGCTCAGCTTCTGTAATCCCTTATCAGCCACGGGCACTCACCTCCGTCTGAATTGTTTTCTTCTGCCGTATGTGCTTTTATATATGCTTTGATGATTTGCAGTTTCCATGAAATCCTTGCATCTATGAACTCCATGGGATTGTTTACCTTACTATTTATCCTGACTGCGCCATGCCGATTCCTTTAACTTACAGCGCACGGCGCATCTGGTCCTGCCGCCGGCATTACAAGTAAAGAGGGTCATGTCCCAGTCGTCCGACTGTGAATCCGTGGTCATTTCCTCGATCTGGGTAGGCTGCAGAGTCTCCACACTGGAAACCTCGTAGATCCACACTTCTCCTTCCATATCGGTAAAGTCCACCTCATCCCCTTCGGCAAGCTGCTTGATGGGGCTGAAGTGTCTGGCGTAGTTATGGCCTGCAATCACCAAATCCCTGGTAAAAACAGAGCCGCTGTAGCGACCGGGGGCAATCTTTAATCCCTCGTAGCTCCACTGTGCCATCACCGGCAATTCCAGTTCCAGAGAAGGCACGGACACATAACCGATATAGTCGTAGCCGTCTATGCTGACTACCGTCATCTCCCGATTCTGATCCTCCGGTGCCTCCTGGGCCGGGTCCTCCGGTTCCCTGGCCGTCAGCTCTGTCAGTACCTGTGCGGATGCCTCTTCAGCGCGCTTAGCATCCCATTGGTTATAGAGGAAAAGTCCCAGGGACGATACCACCAGCAGTGCACCCAGAATCATGCATACCAGACCGATCCGGGATTTCGTCTTATGCTTTCTTCGTGTACTCACTATTGTTCTACCTGTTGGTTTATTTTCACATTATTTTGCAACTATATTATACCATACATAGAGGGAAATTGCAGTGTTCACGCTGGTTTCTTTAGGATATCTGTACTTTTTCTATTTCGTCTTCTTCCTGCCGTTTCTTGCTAATAAGCCCAGAAGCAGCAACAGCAAAAGAGGAGCCGCAATGAAGGGCACAATAACGATAGGCTCGATCTGGTAAGCCTCCGCCGTTACATAAATATGAGGAGAATCCTCTGTGGCGATGCGGTGTCCCCGCACCAGCAGGCGGTGGGTGTTGATACCGTAAGGGGTACAGGTCAGTAATGTGCAGTAGTCCTGTCTCTCCTCGATAGCCAGGTCATCTACATTTTCCGGCAGGACAATGGATATCTGATCCACCTCATAGGTCAGGACACGATTTAATACCGTGATGGTGAAGGTATCCCCCTCCTGAAGCTGATCCAGATTCGTAAAAAGCTTGGCGCTGGGAAGTCCCCTGTGAGCGGAAATCACCGTATGGGTACTCTTACCGCCTACAGGAAGGCTGGAGCCCGGCAAATGTCCTGCCGCTATCGCCAGCACCTGGTCGGAAATGCCGTGGTAGATAGGAAGCTGCACCCCTATCTTGTCAATGGTGATATAGCCCATGATGCCGGTGCCGGAGATGTCCAGTGTCTCCTCGTATCCTTCCACCTGATCCGGATCTCCTAAAGGATTGTCTGCCTTGGCCAGTCGCTGATTATAGTCATCTGCTGCGGCAAAGTAGGCGTCATAATCCTCCTGTGTCATACTCTCTGCTGTCTCCTGATAGCCGGCCACTGCTCTGGACTGGTTTCTCCGGTTTACTAAATCACTGACGGTGGGATATAACAACACAGACAATCCCACGAAAAAAATCACTATAAGCGCAATGGTACTTCCATGTTTTTTCATAGGCTTCTCTCTGCTGCCATTTCCTTTCTGTAAATCTTCCTTAAACATAGCTTTGCCGTGAACCCTGCCAGGAGGGCTCACGGTCAGCTTTAAATTGCTTCTACTTCTCAGAAGCCTTCATTCTCTTTTTGGTGATCAATGCCACTGCTGCGCCTACTACCAGCACACCGCCGATGATGTAGAAGATGGTGGTACCGATGCCGCCGGTCTCGGGAAGGGTGGCGCCGGATTTATTGATGATATTCGTAGACAAAGAGCCGGCACTTTTATCAGGAGTAAATGTAAACTCAATTTCTCCGCTTGCCTCTGTTCCTGTCAGATTTGTGAGCACCTGTGTGCGGTTTTCTCCATCCCATACAGTGGTATGACCAGCCTCCACTTTAAACTCTATAGGATCGACCAGCTTATTGTAATACTGGGGTGCCTTTGTCTCTGTCAGTCTGTACTGGCCATCATCCAATCCGGAAAAGCTAAAGCTCGTGCCGTCGTCGCTCTTCACCAATGCAAGCGTTTTCCACGAATTATCTGCATTCTTTTTCTCCAGCGTAAACTCTGCACCGGCAAGCTTATTGCTGTCCAATACACTGTTCGCGTATTTATTCACAACTACCTTGTAGGTAAATGCAATGACAGCGTCCCACGGTGTCTTTGCTGTTCCATGCTGGGCATCAGATGGATTATTGGAATATTCCAGCTGTGCTTTATTAACATTACCACAATTTCCAAGAACTGCATCTTTCGTCAAAGTGGAGTAATATTCTACGCGAATCTTAGATCCTGCCTTCACGCTGGGAATATTCTTTAAGTTTGAAAATATCACTTCAAAAGAACATCCGTCACTGGTAGCGGTTTGAATCTGATACTTTGAACTGTCAGTCAGTTCCTGATCATCTACGTAAACCTTAACCTTATTTGCCCCTTCAAAAGAAAGTCCCTTTTCCTCTACATCATGGAATGCAAAGTAATACTGATCATAGGAATCGTAATCACCCGCCACTGTTCCTTCCAGCTTAAACGGAATAGAGTCGCCGATATCATAATCCGCAGAATCCTGCCAGCCTGTATATGTGGTACTTTCAGAGTCGTTAATATCCTTGATCTTCTTTTCAAAGTCAGGTGTATCACCGGTCTTAGGTGTAATCGTCAGTGTGCCTACCGCCTGCACGATAAAAGGAGTTGCGTTCTGTCCCTCGCTTAAAGTCCCATCCTTGTCCTTAATCAGATAGTAGCCGGCAGTGCCTGTGTAACTTGTGCCGTCTTTGATCTCACCTATAGCTGTGCCGTCTAAATTAACATACTGCTGAATCACAGCCAGCTTCTCAGTATCGCTCTTCCCATTGACAGCCTCTAACGCTTTCAGTACTGCCTCATTTACTGTACTGCCTGCTGTGCCGCCTTTTCCGTTTTGACCCCACTTGACATCAGACATCTTCTCGGTGCCATCCTCTGTCGTCTCATATCTGGCCGTGAAGATCTGATAGATCACATAGGTATGCCCATTGTTAGGTGCCGTAATCGTACATGTCTGTGTATTCGCTGATGCAGTCCCTGTACTATCTCCCGCATCGGAAACATCTGTAGTTACCGTCTCTGTACTCTCTGTCTGTGTATCACCAGTTTCCGCCGCAAATGCTCCCATTCCCATGGTCAATACCATGGCGGTGCTCAGCAGCAGAGCCAGTATTCTCTTTCTTCTCTTCATACCTGTCTCCCTCTCCTGCAACTTAGTCGCAGGTCTGTTGACTTCTTTTGGTTCCTGCAATTAACGTCATCTATGTCCCCCCCGATTTTACGCAGGGGTGAGTTCACATTCATTCACCGGGCTCTGCATATTGACCCATACCAAATGCTGTCATTTGGATCACCCGGGTGCAGGTACGAGGTCACCCTGCAGTATAATCTAACTGTACTCAGCGAATGAAGGAAATCCTGTTTAATGGCCAGATCCGCAGAAACACCTTTCCGGTAATCTGACTTTTTTCTATACAGCCGATGGCACTGCTGCGGCTGTCAATGGAGACACTGCGGTGATCTCCCAATACGAAATAGCGATTTTCCGGCACCTGATAAGGGAACTTGATATCACACTCCCCCAGTGCCAGACTGTCCACGTAGGGCTCATCCAAAACTGCGCCGTTTACGCTGACTACGCCGTCGCTGTTAATATCAATAATGTCACCAGGCGTGCCGATGATCCGCTTGATCAGGAGCTTATTCTGCCAATTAAAGCTGACCAGCTCTCCTGTCTCGAATTTATTGGTCTTCAGCAGCAGAATAATGTCCTTGTCATAGAGGGTGTGCTCCATACTGTCACCGGATACCTGCAGCACCGGCAAAAAAAGCATCGCCAGCAGTACCGCCACGGCCGCCACTACTACCAGGGCATAAACGGTACTTCGGAAGGTATGTCTGTACCTTTTCCGATAAGCCAGTCTGTCGCGTTCTGCCTCGATTTCCTCCAAAGAAGGAAGGAAATCATCCTCCTCTGGGAGGCTCTCCTCTAGAAATGATTCTTCGGAAAAGCGCAGACTGTCTGTCTCACACTGCTGCGCATCACCTGCTGTCATCTCATCATACTCTGTCATCTCATCATCCATTCGATTCTCACCCTATTGCAGAAGCCCTGCTTCTCTTATAAATCTCCTGAAGCCTCTCATTCTGCGTCGCTTTCCGTGACTGCATCTGGCGGTGAGTCTCGCCCCCCCGTTGTTCCTTACTTTCCGAATGGTCCTTTAGGAATTTCTCAATAGCACGCTGTGCTATGAACTGAATAGCCGCAGCATCCTGCTCTGCCTCCTGGATCATCTTCTCTGCCCGGACTTTGGCCTGCTTCACCACAGCCTCCGCATAAAGAGCACTGTCTGCATTGGCTTCCCGTTTGATCTGAGCCTCCCGCTCAGCCTGTTCCTGCGCCTGCTGCAGCAAATCAAGAACCTTCTGTCCGCAGTCCACCAGAGAGCCTGCATTCTGCAGCGGAATCTGTCTCTGCTGCAACTGCGCCTCCAGCTGCTGTCTTTCTGCCTGCAGGGCATTTTCACACGCCTGCAGCTTGCGGATGATTTCGATGAGCTCTTCCTTACTCATCTTGCGTAAATCTTTTTGTGCCATTCCCCACACTCCAAACATCTGCACATAACTATCCGATTATCGTTATTGCACTTATGTTACTTTAAAATCTACCCTATTACGGCGCCTGCGTCAATAATACTTATAGGTGGATAGGATTTGGAAAATATAATAAAAGCCCTCCTAAGATCAGGCAGCAAAAGCTGTGATGAAAGGAGGGCAGCGCAGATAGGATGGATGGCATTTCCGTTCAGATCCAGTGCATGGTTTCCATCAGGAAAAGCCAGAAGGTAAGGGTCAATGGCATAAAAATGGTAGTAGCCACACAGATGCTGGCGGTGAGAGTTCCTTTATGACCCATTTGCTTTGCCATGACGTAGCTGGCGGGGGTGGTAATGGAGCCCAGCATGACCAGGATACCCACCAGCTTCTCCCCTGTAAAGCCGAAATATACCGCCAGGGGCAGGAAGAAAGCGGGTAAAATGACCAGCTTGATCAATGTTGCTATGGCAGTCAGTTTGCCTTCGCTGATGGCATCTTTTCCTTTAAAGCCTGCACCGATGGCAATGAGGGCGATGGGGGAGCTGACATTTCCCAGCATGGACAAAGTATCCTGCGCTGCTTCCGGAATGGGCAGCCGCAGCAGACTCCATAGAAATCCAAGAGCCAGACCGATAATGATGGGATTGGTCACGATCTTATACAGTGTCTGACGAAGCAGTGCACCCAGGTTCTGGGAGCTGCCCTTTCCTTCATATCTGGCCGGACACTCCAGTACCAGAATCAATACAGCGAAGATATTATAAAGAGGAACGCAGCCCAGAATCATCAAGCCCGACATATCCGCTTTATCATAAATCAGCATCACCAGTGCCACCCCCAGGATGGCTGCGGAGGAACGATAGGAACCCTGGACGAACTCTCCGATGAGTGTCTTATCCTTCATCAGGTGTCTGGCCAGGAACCAGGTGATCAGGATGCTGGCCAGGGTAACCGCTGCACAGTATCCCACGTACCCCGCATCAAAGGAGGCCCGTATGTCCGTGCCGGAGAGATCTGAGAAAAGGAGCACCGGCAGGGCGACGTGAAAGACCAACTTATTGGCACCGCTCACAAACTCCTCAGAGAGAAAGTTACGGCGGCGCAGGAAATATCCCAGCACCATGAGTGCAAACAAAGGCAGCGTGTGATTTAGGGAAAAAATAAGATTTGAGAGCATGATTTCGCCTTTCTGCTAATCCACGAGTGATGTGAAAAACCCTCCCGAAAATCAAGCAGTAATAGCTGTGATGAAAGGAGGGTGATGCGGATATGATGAATTCCATTTCATTGGCAGGATTTGTCCTTGCCGTGTTTGTTTTCGGAGTCGAAGTCGGAAGGTTCGCCTGGAAGGTCGAGAGACTGACTCGCGAAAAAGAAGATAAATAGCATGCGGGAACAAATGATACAAGCACCATTTGTTCCCGCATGTTTTGTTGTATTCCGTGCCGTTATGCAAACAAACACTCTACTCGCTGCCGTCTGCACTGCAGTGTCCTTGCATTGGCGGCAAAATCCATAAGTGAAATGTTAATTATTCACCATCGTAAGGAATAACTGCTCCGTCGTAGGTCTCGTTGATGTAGTTCTTGATATCATCAGACTTAAGCACTTCTACCAGAGCCTTGATGCCGTCATTCTCCTCATTGCCTTCCTCTACAGCGATGACGTTTACATAGGTCTTTGCTGCTTCAGAATCGGACTTCTCATAAGCGATTGCATCCTTGCTTACAGAGAAACCAGCTTCCAGTGCGTAGTTACCATTCATGACTGCCAGTGCTACTTCGCCGATGACATGAGGAATCTGCGCCGCTTCCAGCTCCTCGAACTTGAGATTTAACGGATTGTCAACGATGTCATTGACGGTTGCTTCCAGGCCAGCGCCGTCCTTTAAGGTCAGCACACCATTATCCTGCAGCAGCAGAAGGGCTCTTGCCTCATTAGTGGTATCGTTGGGCACTGCGATGGTATCGCCGTCTGCCAGATCCTCTAAGCTGCTCTTGGTGCCGGGATAGATGCCGAAGGGCTCGTAGTGAATCTTGCCGGCTACTACCAAATGGGTGCCCTTTTCTTCATTAAAGCTGTCCAGATAAGGAACATGCTGGAAATAGTTGGCATCGAACTCGCCGCTCTCTACTACCAGGTTAGGCTGTACATAGTCATCAAATACAGTTACCTCCAGATCATAACCCTTGTCCTTCAGCAGATCCTTTGCCTTCTCCAGGATCTCTGCGTGAGGAGTTGCGCTGGCTGCTACTTTGATCACAGTCAGGTCGCCGTCAGCTGCCTCTGTGTCAGCAGCCTCTGCCTCTTCGGTCTCCTCTGCTGCCTCCGTGGACTCCTCCGCTGCTGTCTCCTCAGCAGACGCCTCTGCAGATGCGTCTGTGGAAGCGCTGGAGCTGCCGCATGCAGATAATACGCTCACTGCAAGTACAGCGGTCAGCACAGATGCCAATACTTTCTTTTTCATAATTTCCTCCTTTTGCCGCAATTGCTGCGGCGATGTTTTGTTTCGTTACTGCTTTTATCTTAAATTTCCAATGCTTTGAGATTCTGTCGTTCTCTCGATCGCCACAATCAACCTGGCAGGAAATTAAAAGATCCTCTTTGCGTTTCTTTCGATTTTGGATTTTTCGTTCTTTATTTTCTCTTATTCAGCCTTACTTTCTATCATCTGATTTTTCTTTCTCTTATCCGATTTTCCTGCATTTATCAGGTTTTATTTTCTCTTGTCCAGCACTGCTGCCACTTTCGTACCGGCGATCTGGAAAATCTGTACCAGTAATACCAGCAGCACTACCGTAACGATCATGATATCACTCTGATAGCGATAATAACCATAGCGGATGGCGATATCTCCCAGTCCGCCGCCGCCTACGGTGCCGGCCATAGCAGAATAACCAAGAATGGTACCGAAAGCAATGGTGGCACCTACAATCAGGGATACTCTGGCCTCTCCCAGCAACACTCTCCAGATAATGGTCCTATTGTTGGCACCCATGGACTGTGCTGCCTCGATGACACCGTGGTCCACTTCCTTTAAAGAAGACTCCACCATTCTCGCAATGAAGGGTGCCGCAGAAATCACCAGCGGCACGATGGTGGCGGTGGTTCCATAGCTCTTGCCCACGATGAAGCGGGTCAGCGGAATGATCAGGATCAACAGAATCAGGAAGGGAATACTGCGCAGGATATTGCAGACCACATCCAGAATCCGGTACAGCACCGCGTTAGGGCGGATACCTTCCTTATCGGAAATCATCAAAAGGATGCCCAGGGGAAGTCCCAGCACATAGCCGAAGACCGTGGAGACCACTGACATATAGAGGGTCTCACCGATGCCCTGTATGATCATACTGATTACTTCACTACTCCACATCGCCTTGCACCTCCTCTACTGCCAGACCCCGCTGTTCCAGATAGCTGACCATCTCACTCTGCAGCTTTTCATCTGCAGGCAGTCCCAGGATCATCTGTCCTCTGGCCATGCCTCCCACATCGCAGGTATCCGCTTTCAGGATATTCACCGGCGTACCGAACTGCAAGATCATATTGGCAATCACAGGTTCAAAGGAAGAATTGCTGGTAAAGACGATGCGAATACGCTTACCCTCATGGAGCAGAGGCTTTTGTCTGGAGATGCCCTCCCACTCGTCAGGATCCTTTCCTTCTATTATAAGTTGTTTAGCTGCCCGAGACTGAGGTCTGGTAAAGACCTGCTCTACGGAGCCATTTTCCACCAGAGCACCATGCTCTACGATAGCCACATGGTGACAGATTTCCTGCACCACGGACATCTGATGCGTAATGATAATGATGGTGATGCCCATCTCTTTATTGATTTTCCGAAGCAGTTCCAGGATGGAAGCTGTGGTCTGGGGATCCAATGCACTGGTAGCTTCATCGCACAAAAGTATCTTGGGATCGCAGGCCAATGCTCTCGCGATGGCCACTCGCTGCTTCTGACCGCCGGAAAGCTGTGCCGGATAAGCCTTTTCCTTGTCAGAAAGTCCTACGGTTTTTAACAGCTCTCTGGCCTTCTCTCTGGCGTCCTTTTTCGTTACACCCTGAATCTGCAGAGGAAAGCAGATATTGTCGATGACATTTTTCTGCATCAGCAGGTTAAAGCTCTGGAAAATCATGCCGATACTGCTGCGGAGCTTTCTCAGCTCCCGATCGGATAATGCCCCCAATTCCTGTCCCTCTACCAGCACCTTGCCGGCGGTGGGCTTCTCTAAATAGTTCAGACATCTGACCAGTGTGCTCTTGCCCGCACCGGACATACCGATGATGCCATAGATATCTCCTGCCTCAATCTGCAGGCTGATGTCCTTTAATGCTTCTACTGTCGCATCCTTTGTCTCAAAGGTCTTCGACAGGTTCTGCACTTCGATCATATAAGACATAGTCCCTGTTCCTTCCTTTTCATATACTCCCACGGCAATCACAAATGTAATGTGCTGAACATATTACCTTATTTTAATCAACTTGTCCAATTTGAACAGTCAGCAAAATTGAATGACGGGGTATAGCTTTGGTGCATGGCGGAGAGTTTTTGGCATTTATAACGAATTATCTGCATCAATGCATCAAACTTGTGTTTGCAATACATCTTTTTCCTGTATTTCCTACTTGTTTCGTAGGATACTATTTGTCTTTTATTTTGTCAATGACTTTTTCATCTATTTCAGTTTTCCGGATATAAAGCAGTTGCCCGCATTTGTCAGGGCATCACGCATCACACATCACACATCACACATCAGGCCCACAAATAAATATTCTGGTTCTAAACCTGCAAGATGCTGAAACAAAAAAGAACCTCCAAAGACCGTTTTTTATCCGGCCTCCGGAGGTTGCTCTGAGAATCTGAAAAAGTATCTCTGCACAACACGCTGTTCTTATATTTTCGCCACAACAAGGCACAGTCAGTCAGAATCCATCAGAATTCATAATCCAGTGTCACATGATCCTGAATGGGAATGCTGTCTGCGTCGGATTTATTGCTGATGGAGATCTTGCCTGCCACCAGATTTGCATAGAGCTGATCATACTGCCCTACTGTAAAATTCTCCAGCCGGCTATTGGTCATGGACAGGCAGATGCTGTTTTGTGCAGTGCCCAGCTGGGTCTCTTTGCCGGCGTAGGTGTCGCTGAAATGCCAGTCATTCTCATAGAGATCCCGCAAGCATAGATCGATGGTCTGCTGGATATTCTTCATCGCAGAGACAATAACAGTATCGTACATACCGGATTGATCCACATCCACACCGATCATCACAGCATTGTTGGCTTTCGCCGCCTCATTGCAGCTCTCTCCTATGCCGCCGCCGCAGGCAAAGACCACCTCCGTGCCGTCTGCGTACCAGGTATTCATCTTATCCCGGATGGCATCTGAAGGCGAAAAGGTATAGGAATACCAATATTTCACATCTACCTTATCTACGCCAAGCGCCTCCGCTGCCGCATTCGCTCCCTGCAGGAAGCCATAACCGTAGCGGATCACCCCGGCCACCGGCACGCCGCCCAAAAAGCCCAGCTTTCTGTAGCCCTCTGCCACCGCCGCATAGCCTGCCAGGTAACCTGCCTCTTCTTCCTTAAAGGTGATCAGTGCCGTATTCTCCCCCACTGTCACATGGGCTGCATTCATGGCTTTCTGGGAAACATCCATAGAAAGGAAGGCAACATCCGGATACTTGCTCTGGGCCTTTCCTATGGTATTGACGAAAAATGAACCTGGCATCACCACTGCCTTAGCACCATCCGCAACTGCCTGATCGATCTGTTCCATGCAAGTCCCGTCGGTATGCTCCTGCGGATGATAATACCGACACTGCAGGGAATACTCCCGGCAAAAGCTCTGAATGCTCTCCCAGCTGATCTGATTATAGGAGCCATCCTCCAGCTCACCTGCATCTGTCACCAGAGCAATGTCTATCTTGGTTTGACTTGCAGAGTCATTTGCCAGATCTGCTGCATTGCTATCCAATGACAGTTCATCGCCATCTTCTTCGAGAGCTGCAGAATCAGACTTCTCACCGTCTCCCCCGGCAGCATCCTCCTTCTTTTCTGTCTGTGTCATACGGCTCTGTGCAGCTGCCGCCTCATCGGATTTTGTCTCCGTCGCATCTGCTGCATCCGATGCATCCGCTGTATTCATTAGCTGACTCTTTGTATCACCTGCCGTTCCGGTATGATCAGATGATGTATTGCCGCAGCCCGTCACGGAAAAAAGCAGACAGCCAGTCAATAACAGTGCTACTAATTTTTTCATAAAGTCTCCATCCCACAGGTAATCTGTGCAGGAAATGCTGCAAAAATACGGCAACCCTTTCCAGATTCAATACCCTTTGTTTTCGCTTCTTTTATTGTAGCGTATTCCCGGAAATCAGCAAGTAATTTCCTCTTCACTTTCCTAACGCATTCGACCAATTCTTGGATATTACCCTGTTAATTTTGCAAAGTGGACTGGTTAAAATGTTTTAAAATGGACATTTTGGCATAGCCACTTCATTGTATAATGGACAACAACAAAGCACAAAAAGAAGCGGCAGTGCAGATTTTGCCGCTTCAAAAGGAGGAAATTATGAGTACATCTAACACATCTGAAAACAAGAAATCCAAAGCCGCTTTAATGCGTGTGGTCTATGTGGGATTATTCGCCGCACTTTCTTATGTGGTCTTTACCTATTTCCAGATCAAAGTGCCGCTTCCGGGCGGAGATGCCACTTCCTTCCATCTGGGCAACGCAGTCGTCGTTATCGGTGCCCTGCTCCTGGGTGGTGTCTGGGGCGGTCTTGGCGGCGCCATCGGCATGACCATCGGCGATCTGCTGGATCCCATCTACATCGTCTATGCTCCTAAGACATTTTTGCTGAAATTCCTCATCGGTCTGATTGCAGGCACCGTAGCACACAAGGTATTTCATATAGAAGAAGAGCATGACACCGCCAAAGTTTTCCGCGCTGTTCTAATCTCCGCTATCTGCGGCCTGGCCTTTAATGCAGTCTTTGATCCGCTCATCGGCTATTTCTACAAGCTGCTCATCTTAGGCAAGCCGGCTGCAGACATCACACTGAGCTGGAATATCGGCGTCACAGCTTTTAATGCCGTTATGTCAGTCATCGCCTCCACAGCCATCTACATGGCACTGCGTGTGCCGCTGCACAAAGCAGGTTTCCTGCAGGATGTGACACCTGCTTCCAATAAATAAACAGCGCAATCGTTAAATCAATATTTATCTTATAGTCAAATGTTAATTTGTTGATTTAACGATGTACCAGATGCACCATAGAAAAATAGTTACTTACAGTAGAAGCCTTTGACTGTGAACCGCAAGTTCCACAGCCGAAGGCTTTTCTGATTCCATTATCTATATCTTATTCACTCCCCTGCTGTCTATATACCCTCCGGCCATATGCCATCACTCCGCTTTAGGCTTTTCTATCCTGCTGCCACTTTGCTTTAGGCTTTTCTATCCTGCTATCGGGCATATTTTGCACTATCTCTCCATCTTCCAGAAATAAGCGCTGTAGGGAGGCAGTTCACTGCCGCCGCCAAAATCATGAGATTCACCGGTGATCAGATCAACTGCCGTACCACATCCTGCATCAAAATGAGCCATAAAGGCCTGTCCATCTGCATTCACTGCCACCAGCACGCGTTCATGTTCACTGGCTCTCTCGAAAATACATTGCCTGTTCGTCAGCAGGACGCTTCGAAATCCGCCGTAATTTAACGCCTCAGACCCCCGCTTTGCCTTTGCCAGCCGACTGATCCAATCTGTTAGTTCGTTCCATTCCGGCCTCTCCGGGCAGGGACGAAGGGCACCGTCGCCATCCTTCTTATCTCCCTTGATTCCCCATTCGCTTCCGTAATAGACAGAAGGCATCCCCGGCATACCGAAAGCCAGGGCATAAAGCAGAGGCAGCTGCGCAGGATTCTGCAAAATAGTAGCTGCTCTGGTCACATCATGGTTATCCACAAAGCTCAGCAATTGCATGCCCCGATATAAACACCAGGGATCTGATCCGAACTGGCGCAGCAGCGAATGATTGATCTCAAAAAGGTTCATGCTGTTCAGGCTGGAGTGCAGGCCCTTGTAACACTCATAATTGGTTGCAGACTGGAGCATCTCCGGATTAGCCACCTGCTTGTAATCACCGCCCAGTATTTCTCCAATCATGTAGAAGTCTTTCTTTTTGGCATCTGTACACCGGCGAAGTCGACGAAGGAAATCCCTGTCCACACAATACGCCACATCGATTCGCAGACCATCTATATCAAAGGCATCGATCCAGTAAGATACACTGTCCAGTAAATACTGCACCACCTCTTCATTGCGAAGGTTTAGCTTCACCAGATCGAAATTGCCTTCCCATCCCTCGTACCACAGGCCGTCGTTATAGCAGGAGTTTCCCTCGAAGCTGATATAGAACCAATCCTTATACCGGGAATTCTCCCGATTTTGCAGCACATCCTGGAAGGGTCCAAAGCCTCTGCCCGCGTGATTAAAGACGCCGTCCAGAAACACCTTGATTCCTCTGGCATGCAGCGCATCACATACCTCCTTCATATCCTCATTAGTGCCCAGCCGCACATCTAATTTCCGGTAATCTCTCGTATTGTAACCATGGGTGTCCGACTCAAATAAAGGATTAAAAATAACTGCATTAGCCCCCAACTTTTCCATATGCTCGATCCAGTCTTTTACCTTCAGAATCCGGTGCGTCAGCACACCGTCATTTTCAAAAGGTGCACCGCAAAATCCCAGTGGATAAATCTGATAGTATACACTTTCTTCTGCCCACATAGTTATCTTACCCCTTTCCTTTCCTTCGCTTTACTTTACATAATTATTTTGACCTGTTTAGTCTATTTTTCTGTTTTTCCCACAAAATCGATACCCTGTTCAAAGGTTCGATTTTCCTTTTATTTTCGCGCTCTCCACATATCACCAATCCGAGAAATCCACGGTTTCCACAGAGTTATCCACATTGTTTTCCAGTCTTATCCACCCTGTTTCCACAGGATTTTGGGGCTAAATTGTTTTTAGTTTTCAGACAACTTCTTATATTTTTGCTTTACATAATTATCGCATTTCTACAACCACTCATCCCAGAAACGATCTACCCGATGGCTGACCTGTTCTAAACAGATTTCCTCATAATTCGCCCATTCTCTGGGGAACAGCATGCGATAGCCACTTTGCAGAAAACGTTCATCCAACAGAGCCACCACACCTGTATCCTCGCTGGTGCGTATGACTCTTCCGGCCGCCTGGAGTACTTTATTCATGCCAGGATAGCGATAGGCATAGTCATACCCATTCACGCCGTTCCTGGCAAAATAGTCCTTCAATAGTTCCCTCTCCTGGCTGATCTGGGGCAAGCCTGTTCCTACGATCACAGCCCCGATCAGCGCATCTTTTTTTAGGTCCACTCCCTCGCTGAAGATTCCGCCCAGGACGCAGAATCCGTAAAAGCTCCCCTCCTCACTGCTGCGTGTAAAACGACTCAGAAATTCCTCTCGGTCAGCTTCGCTCATCCTCTCCTTTTGGATCCAGATTTCCGTTTCTGTCTCTCCGTATATTTCCTGATAAGCCTGATAGACCGCCCGCATAAAGGCGTAGGATGGAAAAAAGACCATATAATTGCCATATCTGGCCATACCGATCCGGTGAATATAATCGGCAATTCTCGCATATTCCTCCGGTCCCCGTCTGCTGTAGCGACTGGTCACATCGTTGGCAACCAGCAAAGCCCTCTTCTCCGGATCAAATACGGATCTGGCATAAACCTCGTAGTCTTCCTGTGTCCCCCCCAACAGACTCTTATAATACTGAATAGGCAGCAGCGTCGCGGAGAACAGGACAGACGCACGCCCTCTGTCCATGCATTCCTTCAAATTCGTACTGGGATCCACATTAAAGAGCCGGATCATAAACGTCTCGTCCTTAATGGCATAAATCACATATTTCTCATCCAGTTTTTCGTAGATCATCAGGAAGTGATTGAGTTCAAAATATAAATCCAGCAGCAAAGCATGACCATCTTCCTGATTTGAATCAGAATCCACTGCCTCAACCTCCGTTTCGCAGATACCTTCACCGACCGGTTTCACTGCAAGCGAGTGCTCTTTCCCAGCGTCTTCTCTGCGTCTTTTCCGATTATAATCCTCCAGATATTCGCTGATGGCCGCCTGCAGACGATACAAACAGGCGGAGAGTCTCTCGATATCCTCCGTCTCCAGGCACACAGCCTCTCCTTCCTTGGAGACCAGGCGACGCAATTCCAGCATAGCTGTATTGCAGGCGCCAAGGCATCTCTCAATCCTGGCCATCCTGCCCTTAACTGCCCTTCGCACCTCCAGGAATTTTTCCTTTGTCAGCTGTGCACTGTACATCTCCCTTCCGCGGTCTACCAGATTATGTGCCTCGTCGATAAGGAACAGATACTCCCTGCGTATCTCTCCCTCCCCGAAAAAGCGGCGCAGATAGGCGTGGGGATCAAATACATAATTGTAATCTCCGATAATGACATCGGCAAAAAGACTCATGTCCAGCCCCATCTCAAAGGGACAGACCTGATATTTTTCCGCATATTCTTCAATAGCCGCTCTGCTAAAATCGTCTCGATTGGTCAACAGCGCATAGATAGCCTCATTAACACGGTCAAAATGCCCTTTAGCCCTGGGACAGGCTTTCGGATTGCAGTCCGGCTTCTCCAATGTACAGATCTTTTCCCTGGCCGTAAGGGTTACCGATTTACATTGCAGATATCGATCCCGCATCAGGTTCACTGTATCCTCTGCCACAGTCCTCGCAATCGTCTTGGCTGTGAGATAAAAGATTTTCTCTGCTTTGCCCTCTCCCACGGCCTTGACCGCCGGAAACAGAGTCGTGATGGTCTTCCCTGATCCGGTGGGGGCTTCCAGAAAAAGCTTTCTGCCGTGCACGATGGTCCGATAGCAGTCCGCTGCCAGCTCCTTTTGTCCCTCTCTGTACGGAAAAGGAAAACTCATGGATCTTATAGAAGCGGTTCGTCTCTCTCTCCACTGCAACGTATAAGCTGCCCATTTTCGGTACTCCGCCATGAGTCCGTCAAACCAGCTGCAGATCTCCCTTCTGGTCATGTGCTCATAGAAATACCGCACCTGTTCCGTATCCATGTTGCAATAGGTCATCCGCATCTGCACTGCAGTCAGATCATGTGCCATCACATACATATAGCCATAGCATCTGGCCTGCGCCACGTGCACAGGCTCCGGGCGACGCATGCGGGACAAATTGCGATATGTGCCCTTTATCTCATCAATCGTGACACAGGGCAGCCCGGCATCTGTCCTAGCATCCCCTGATGACAGGCTTCCTATAAGATTGCCTTCCATATCCAAAGCATCCTGTGGAATCAGACCGGAATAAATACCGTCTGCACGTCCCTCCACGATGACTGCTGCGTTTGCAAGGATGTCCTCTCTATCACTCTGTGCCTCTTCCCTGTCAAAGATGTATCGACACGCCATAGGGACCTCTGCCCGGTAGTCTCCCCCGGCTTGTTTCTGCAGACGGCGATGAATCTTTGAGCCGGCCAGCATCGCCTGTGCAGATCCCTTTATGCGATTGTCCAGGTCTCCGGAACGCAGGAGGAATTCCACCAGGTTTCGGACAGAAATGTGTATTTCCAGGCTCATAGCTGCTCCCCTTTGGATAATACATTTAGTATAACATCAAAAGCTCTCTCTTGTCATCTTTTTTCGAAACTTTGTTCGTTCATATCTCTGCTTTTCTTTCTCTGCTTTTCTTTCTCTGCTTTTCTTTCTCTGCTTTTCTTTCTCCGCTTTTCTTTCCCCGCTTTTCTTTCCCCCGCTTTTCTATCTCCATTTTTCTATCTCCACTTTATTAGAAACATTGTCTAGCCATACACCTGACTGCACGATCAGCCACGAATATTCCATAAACATGTGCTGAGGAAATACCGATTAAATCAGCATCTCCTTAACACTTCTAATGAATTGCACGGATTTACAAGAGGAAATCCGGCGAGGAAAGTACTTTAATCCGTGTTTTCCTAAATAAAAAACAGCTGCATACGCGTTACTGCCATCAGCTTTAACCCTGATCACAGAAGTTTACGTACACAACTGTCTTCTTTTCATTCTATGCGCATGCCCTGCGCACTTACATTTCTTCCTGCTATTACTTTACTATTACTCTGCTATTGCTATGCATCCGTCAGCATCTCATGCACAAAATCATGCAATATTCAATGAAATCATGCAACGACACCGTTTCGCTGACCACTAGCAAGCGATTGCCATAGCCTCTAAGAATCTCTCAAACACCTCATTATATCCGTCATAGGTTACTACAAGCTTATTGGAGAGATCCAGTCCGAGGACACCTACGATGGACTTTGCATCCACAATGTATCTCTTGGTCGTGCTGTTAGCGATATCCACTTCAAAGTCGCAATGAGAAGCTGCCTCAACAAAGGCACTTACATCATCTACACCTAACTTGATTACGCGTGTTGTCTTCATTTTTGTTTGCCCCTTTCCGCCAAACCGGCATGTCCATGACATCTGCGCCGGTTCTTTCTGCGTTTCCTTGTTTCTTTTCTGTTTCCTGTTGTTTTTCTATTTCCTGTTTCTTTCTGCTTGTTTCTTTTTCTTATCTGTCCTGTCTTTTTCTTTTATTCCGGTTTTATTCTTTTCCACTCAGCAGCTTCCAGTCTCTTTTTTAAATCAATCGCAAGCCTTATCAGGCAGCCGACAGAATGCTGCTACGGCTGATAACAATTAGCCAGAGCCACGAAGCCGAATCAACCGAACAGAACATTTTGCTGATTTTTTACCTCAGGTTCTCTTTTTTGCCTATTATAGGACTTTTTTTGCGGATGTAAAGAGAATTTTACGTATTTTTAGACGTGCAAAATCTTACGAAAAGCCCTTAAAACGGGGCTTTTCGTATGTTTTGTAACGCAAGAAACCGTTTTCACAAACCGAACTAAGCAAAATCTCCAATAGCAGCCAGAAAATGATTTATTTTTTTGTTCTTTTTTTCATTTCCGTGTGAAAAGCTCCAAAAATAATCTACATCAGAGAATAAAGAAATCACCGCAAAAGAGCGCTTCTAAGCAAGGAAACCACACGGATAACGTACAAAAATGCCCACACAACGTGCTCAATAGCAATCCCCTATCATAGAATGCAAAAACAGCCCTCCCGCATTTTCACAGGAAAGGCTGTTTTCACAATATTTTCTTCTATATATATGAAGTGATTCTTAATATCTTAATATCTTAATATATGAAGTTAACTTTTAGACGATGCCCTGTGCTTCCATTGCATCTGCCACCTTCAGGAAGCCTGCAATATTGGCACCTGCCACGTAATTGCCTTCCAGGCCGTACTTCTTGGATGCATCGTCGATATTGTGGAAGATATTGACCATGATGCTCTTCAGCTTCTGATCTACTTCCTCGAAAGTCCAGCTCAGACGCTCGGAGTTCTGGCTCATCTCCAGCGCGGAGGTTGCTACGCCGCCGGCATTGCTTGCCTTGCCGGGAGCAAAGAATACCTTGTTAGCCTGCAGGTACTCGGTTGCCTCCAGTGTGGTGGGCATGTTAGCACCTTCGCAAACAGCGATGCAGCCGTTTGCTACCAATGTCTTAGCATCCTCCAGTGTCAGCTCGTTCTGGGTAGCGCAGGGAAGAGCCACATCGCACTTGATGGACCAAACGCCTCTGCCCTCGTGGTACTCTGCGCTGGGACGCTGTGCAGCATACTCGGTCAGACGAGCTCTCTTTACTTCCTTGATCTCCTTAAGGAGCGCCACATCAATTCCTTCCGGATCATAGATCCAACCGGTGGAATCAGAGCAGGTAACAGGCTTAGCACCCAACTGCTGTGCCTTTTCAATCGCATAGATTGCTACGTTGCCGGCGCCGGATACAGCACAAACCTTGCCCTTGATATCCTGGCCATTGCACTTAAGAAGCTCTTCTGTCAGATACAGAAGACCATAACCAGTAGCTTCTGTTCTTGCTAAAGATCCGCCGTAGGACAGACCCTTACCTGTCAGAACGCCTTCATACTGATTGCGCAGTCTCTTGTACTGGCCAAACAGGAAGCCGATCTCACGGGCACCGGTTCCGATATCACCGGCCGGAACATCTGTGTCAGCACCGATGTGACGATACAGCTCAGACATAAAGCTCTGGCAGAATGCCATGATTTCTCTGTCGGACTTGCCCTTGGGATCAAAATCAGAACCACCCTTGCCGCCGCCGATGGGAAGGCCTGTCAGGGAATTCTTGAATACCTGCTCAAAACCAAGGAACTTAATAATGCCTAAATTTACAGAAGGATGTAAACGAAGTCCTCCCTTGTAGGGGCCAATGGCACTGTTAAACTGTACACGGAAGCCATTATTCACCTGTACCTGACCATTGTCATCTACCCACGGTACACGGAAGAGGATCTGACGCTCAGGGGTGGTCAGTCTCTCAAGCAGAGCTTCTTTGCGATACTTCTCCTCATCGGCCTCAATCACCACACGAAGAGACTCCAGGACCTCTTTCACTGCCTGATGAAACTCGGGCTGTGCCGGATTCTGCGCGATTACGCGCTCTAAGACTTCATCTACATAAGACATTGCAACTTCCTCCTTCATCCTAATCCCTGAATACTTTATAATTGTATACAGGTATGTAATTACAGGCATCTAAAGACTCTATTTCCACTTTTAAGTCAAAAAAAGAGCAGACAACGTCTGCTCCTTTCGACGCCTTTGTCTCCGTTATTATAATCCCTGATTATAGGATACACAAGGCATTTCACGCATTTTTAACACGGATATTTGTAGGAAATTGTGCATATTTTTTGTATAATTTGTACAAAGATACCTGTATACAAGAATACATGCAAGACATAAAATCAAAGCAAATACCACTTCCAGTGCATAAGGGTTACCACCCGTTTTTTTCGACATACGCATTTCTTTATAATCTTCACGTTTTTATGAAATGTTTTATGAAATGTTTTATGAAATATTTTGTGAAATGTTTTATGAAATGTTTTATGAAATGTTTTGTGTAATGTTTTATGTAATGTTTTATGTAATGTTTTATGTAATGTTTTATGTAGTACGCTACCAATATCAAAAGAGTTTTTGAAACTAACACTGACTGATACTTCCATGTAAGCTACCATGCAGCAAATCAATTAGCGGCCTTCAAAGCGTAATGCACCGGGGTGCGGCAGAATGACTCGCATCCTTTGCACTGCGCGCCAGTTTTGCATGGTTTGCATCGCAGCCGGAGGATGGTATCGGGCACGCTTTCAGAGCGTGCTCGATAGGCCCGCCTGTCTGAGCATCCCCGCATCAGGCGGGGATGCGAGTTAAGGGCCGGCCATCCGCAGGCAAGAGGCAAACCATAGCAAAACGGTGCAAAGTGCATGGTGCGAGACATCTGCCGCACCCCGGTGCATGAACGGGCGACACCAATCATGCAGCACTAATCATGCAGCACTAACCATGCAGCACTAACCAAGCAGCACTAACCAAGCGGCACTTTCACAGTATTTTCGCAATTTCTTATTTTCAAAGAAGGTAACATGGCATAAAATAGGATTATACATGTCTATTCGCACAGATCGGAGTCCCCATGCGTCAATATGAATTAATTGCCCCCTGCCATTTCGGCATGGAAAGTGTTGTCAAAAATGAAATCTATGAACTCGGTTATGATATTTCCGAGGTGACGGACGGCCGTGTTACCTTTATCGGCGATGCAGATGCCATAGCCAGGGCCAATATCTGCCTGCGCAGCGCAGAACGCATACTCTTAAAGGTAGGAAGTTTTCACGCAGAGACTTATGAAGAGCTTTTTCAGGGCACCAAAGCCCTTGACTGGGATGCGTTTCTTCCCAGAGAAGCCCGCTTCTGGGTGACCAAGGCGGCCAGCGTGCGAAGTAAGCTTTTTTCCCCATCAGACATTCAGTCCGTCATGAAACGAGCTATGGTGGAGAAGATGAAGCTGCGCTACCGTATTGACCATTTTCCGGAGACCGGTGCTTCCTATCCGGTTCGTGTCTTCCTATTAAAAGATGAAGTGACAGCGGCAATCGACACCACCGGCGAATCCCTGCATAAACGCGGCTACCGCAAGTATGCTGTCAAGGCACCTATCGCTGAGAATCTGGCTGCCGGTCTTCTCATGCTCACTCCCTGGAAACCGGACCGCATTCTGGTAGATCCCTTCTGCGGCAGCGGCACATTTCCCATAGAGGCTGCCCTGCTGGCCGCTAATATCCCCCCGGGACTATATCGCCATTTTACCGCAGAGGAGTGGACGAATCTTATCCCCTCTTCTGTTTGGAAGGATGTGCGGGAAGAAATGGCAGAGTACATTGATCTTTCCGTGGAGACAGATATTCAGGGCTACGATATTGATCCGGAGGCCATCGCCGCTGCCAGGGAAAATGCCAAGCTAGCCGGCGTACAAAAGCTCATCCACTTCCAGGTTCGCCCTGTGGAGGCGCTCTCTCACCCCAAGAAATACGGATTCCTGATCACCAATCCCCCTTATGGTGAGAGGCTTCACGGTTTTACCCCCGGCAGCAATGCTCCCCGCAGCATCGCCGCCTCCAAGCTTGAGGTAACTGCCGCCCCCACTCCCGCTGATGAAGCGGCCATGGCAGAGATTGCCGCACTGTACCGCACCCTAGGCGATCGTTATCGTGCCCTTGGCACCTGGTCCATGTACATGATCACCTCTTATGATGACTGTGAACGGGAACTTGCTCTTAAATCTGCCAAGAAGCGTAAGATTTACAACGGCATGCTCAAGACTTGGTTTTATCAGTTCCCCGGTCCAAAGCCGGTGAGGCGAAACCAATAGAAAAATAAATTTTTACGGAGGATGGATTTTGCGTTTACAGATTATTTTTGCAACGGGCAATCAGGATAAAGTCAGAGAGATTCGGGAGATCATGAATGATCCCCAGCTGCGTATTGCCTCCTTAAAGGATGCCGGTCTGGTCAGTGATCCCGTGGAAGACGGCTGGACCTTTGAGGCCAATGCCATCATCAAAGCCAAGGCTGTGGCGAACCTGCTGCGGATGCACGGCTCTGCTTCCTGGGCAAGAGAGCGTCAGGAAATCATGGAACAAAAAGAGCTCCTCACCCCGGCACAGCTGCAAGAGAAGCTGGATGCTACAGAGATTCCTCTTCTTCCCCTTCCGGATGGGGATCCCCAAATTCCTCTCGTCGTCATGGCAGAGGATTCCGGTCTGGTCATTGATGCCTTAAACGGCGAACCGGGAATTCAGACAGCTCGGTATCTGGGACATGACACCTCTCATGAAGAGAAAATGAAACACATTCTGATGCGCATGGAGGGAGTGCCGGAGGAAAAACGCACTGCCAGATTCGTGGCAGCTATGGCAGCCTGTCTGCCAAACGGTGCCTCCTTTACCGTCCGCGGGGAGGTGGAGGGACACATTGCTCATGAGATCTGCGGTCAGGGCGGTTTTGGTTATGATCCCATCTTCTACCTTCCGGAACTCGGCAAGACCACTGCCGAACTGACAGAGGATGAGAAAAACCAAATCAGTCACCGGGGACGTGCCTGCCGATTGATGCTGCAGAAGTTAGAAGAGATCTATGGCCAAAATGCCTGATGGCATTTTCAGTCATTCCAAGGATACCTTCGGTATTCTTTATCATCGCAGAGGTAAGTATGAAGAAAATACTGATTATCAGTGATACGCACAGACGGGATGATGTCATTCCCACCGTCATGCGGCAGGTCGGCCACGTGGACATGATGATCCACGCCGGGGATGCTGAGGGAAGTGAGGAAGTCTATCACCGCATTATGTGCGCAGAAAACGGAGATTTTCATTATGTGGCGGGCAATAACGACTTCTTTACCAGAGCCCCGCAGGAGGATCTGTTTTATATCGGTCCCTACCGCACTTATCTCACCCACGGTCATCAGTTCCGCGTGTCCATGGGGGATAAATATCTCCGGGATGAAGCATGGCAGAATAATGTCAATATCCTGATTTACGGACATACTCACCGGCCTGTCGCGGAATACGAAGGTCCGATGCTGGTGCTCAACCCCGGCAGCCTGACCTATCCCCGCCAGGCCAATCAGCTTCCTTCCTATATACTGCTGACACTGGATGAGAATGACCGCCTGCAATATGAGATTCATTATCTGGACTGAAACAACCTACATAATGACAAAAAGCTCCTGTGCAATCACAGGAGCTTTTTAATGCGGATAACAGGACTTGAACCTGCACCCTGTCGGACCAGAACCTAAATCTGGCGCGTCTGCCAATTCCGCCATATCCGCATAAATGAGATAAATATCATGATACAATTTTATATAAATTTATATAAAGATAAAAAATACCACCCATAAGGGTGGTTGACTTCAGTGAGACATGGGGGATTCGAACCCCCGACAACTTGATTAAAAGTCAAGTGCTCTACCGACTGAGCTAATGTCCCATAAGCTGGGCTAGTTGGATTCGAACCAACGCGTGCAGCAGTCAAAGTGCTGTGCCTTACCGCTTGGCGATAGCCCAATGACCTTCCCTAAGGGGTTGAGCGCTTGGCAAAGGACTCGTCCTTCCAGTGCTTAGGGTGGGTAATGGGACTCGAACCCATGCTCTCCAGAACCACAATCTGGCGCGTTAACCAACTACGCTATACCCACCATGTGCTGTTCTACAGCTAGCAGAACTCTCTGCTGAGTGTGCCCGTGGGGATTCGAACCCCAGACCCTCGGCTTAGAAGGCCGATGCTCTATCCAGCTGAGCTACGGACACAAAATCATCTGATAAACAGATGAGAGCGGGTGATGGGAATCGAACCCACGTATCCAGCTTGGAAGGCTGGTGTTCTACCATTGAACTACACCCGCATCTGCTAAAAAAAGATGTGAGATCGGGGTGACAGGATTCGAACCTGCGACCTCCTGGTCCCAAACCAGGCGCTCTAGCCAAACTGAGCCACACCCCGGTATGCGCATCTCTTTCGTGACGCAAGCATTATTATATAGTAACCAATCTGGCCTGTCAACAAAAAAATAAAATTTCTCTGTCAGGTCGCAACACTGTTGTGTAGGTTTTGAGAGCCGTCCCGATACAGATGCCGACCACAGAAGAAAATTTCCCGTCGTCATCTGTACTGGAACCTGCTGAACTGCCGGCATCTGTATCGAGACCTGCCGAACTGCCGCATTGGCACATTATTTATACTAAGAAAACGCTTTTATCAGCGTTCCCCTAGGAATCAGCCTCCATCTTCCCCACAGACTTTCCCTCATAAAGACTGCCGCTGACGATGACCTGCTCCACCAATGTCGTGCGGGGCCGCTCAATCTGATCGATCAGGCGCTCTGCTGCGATGCGCCCCATCCCTTCCACATCCTGCCGGATGGTCGTAAGCTGCGGTTCGATGTGTCTGGCTATGCGAATCCCGTCATATCCTGCTATGGAGATATCGCCGGGAATGGAAAGTCCGCGCTCATTGATGGCGTTGACACCTCCAAAGGCGGAAAAATCATCGGGATAAAGAATACAGGTGGGCGGTGTGGCAAGATCCAGAAGCTCCAGCGTTCTCTGATAAGTCTCCTTGGTATCCCTGTAGGGTGCCTCTCTGATATATTCATCCGGAATAGTCAATCCCAACTCCGACATCGTCCTGTAAAAACTGGAGAGCCGTGACTGCGTAACCGCAGAATCCAGGCCGTGAATAAAAGCGATTCGCCGATGCCCGCATTCATAAATGTAGTTCACCAGGTCTCTGATACCGCCTACATTATCAGAAAGCACCGTGGTGCGATTATTAAACATGTGATCGACTGTCACCACCGGCATGTCGCTGCGCACCAGCTCTATGACCTCCGGATCATAAAAGTCCGTGCAGACAATTGCCACCCCATCAAAACCTCTGTATCTGGCATGCGCTAAATAGGACATACGGTTTCGTCTGGTCTTACAGGTGTTGATAAAGGTGATATCAAAGCCCTTTTCCTCTGCTGTGCGTTTGAAACTATTCAATATAGCTGCATAGAAGTCATGGGTCAGGCCGCTCTTCGCCTCATCGGCAAAAAGCACTCCCAGGCTGTAGGTACGGTTTGTCTTTAACGCCTTGGCAGCGGAATTGGGAAAATAGCCCAGTTCCCCGGCCACCCGTTTGATCCTGTCCTTCGTCTCCTGTCCTATATCATTATGATCATTCAATGCTTTGCTCACTGTAGCCACAGAAACCCCGCATACAGCCGCAATATCCTTCAGCGATACCATCTTTCAACCTTCCCTCTATGACGCAGCCCGCTATTTCTTCCGGGCTTTCTTCGCACAGACAATCATCCCCCATTCGTCTGTTGCAGAGTTTTCCTCTCTTAATCGTTTACGTATTCTTAGCATATACCATTTCTGTGCCATTTGCAAGTCAACGTCTTTTTTCCTTGTGCAATTTGCCCATTATTACGAAAGCTGTTATGTTTTTTCGTGCAAAGCACACAGCCGTATTTTCCCATCTTCCCGGATTTCCAGTTTAATATTGCTTTTTCATATTTTGCATGTATATAATGAAGATAAGCTCGCAGACTGCGTTACTTAATCGTTTACTACAGTCTCGGGTCAATCCTGTGAAAAAGAACAATCGAAAGCACACATCACCAAAACACCAGCGTAAACATGACATGATGAAAAGAAAGGAAAGCGTATGAAATTCGGATTTTTTGACGACGCCAATCAGGAATATGTCATCACTACACCCAAGACCCCGCTGCCCTGGATCAACTATCTGGGCAACAAGGACTTTTTCAGTCTGATTTCCAACACATGCGGCGGCTACACCTTTTATAAGGATGCCAAGCTCCTGCGTTTGACCAGATATCGCTACAACAATGTTCCCTATGACAATAACGGCAAGTATTTCTATATCAAAGACGGCGATACCATCTGGAATCCCGGCTGGCAGCCCACCCACACAGAGCTTGACAGCTATGAGTGCCGCCACGGTCTTGGCTACAGCCGTTTCACCGGCAGCAAGAACGGCATTAAGGCACAGGCCCTCTATTTCGTGCCCATGAACGACACCTGCGAAGTAGAGCAGGTAAAGCTCACCAATGAGACCGATGAGACAAAGAATATCCAGCTCTTCTCTTATGTAGAGTGGTGCCTGTGGAACGCAGACGATGATATGAAAAACTTCCAGCGTAATCTTTCCACCGGCGAGGTAGAGATCGTAGATTCCACCATCTTCCACAAGACCGAGTACAGAGAGCGCCGCAATCACTATGCCCTTTATTCTGTCAACACCAAGGTAGACGGCTACGATACCAGCCGTCAGGACTTCATCGGCATGTACGAAGGTCCGGACCGCCCTGTGGCTGTCGTAAACGGTGCCTGCACCAATTCCGTAGCCAGCGGCTGGTTCCCGATTGCTTCCCATCAGCTCAATGTCACTCTGGCTCCCGGAGAGACCAAATCCTTTATCTTCGTTCTGGGCTATATCGAAAACCCCGAAGAGGAAAAGTGGGAAAGCAAGGCAGTGATCAACAAGACCAGAGCATGGGCTATGCTAGATCGCTACAAGACCGACGAACAGGTAGAGGCTGCATTTACAGAGCTGCATGACTACTGGAAGGCCCTCCTTGCCAAGTACACCATCCACTCCTCCAACACGGAGGTGGACCGCATGGTCAACACCTGGAATCAGTACCAGTGCATGGTTACCTTCAATATGAGCCGCAGCGCTTCCTACTACGAGTCCGGCATCGGCCGCGGCATGGGCTTTAGAGATTCCTGCCAGGATCTTTTGGGCTTCGTGCATCTGATCCCGGATCGCGCCAGAGAGAGAATCATCGATATCGCTTCCACCCAGTTCCAGAACGGCAGCGCTTATCACCAGTATCAGCCTCTGACCAAGAAGGGCAATGCCGACATCGGCAGCGGCTTTAACGATGATCCGCTGTGGCTGATCGCAGGCACCAGCGCATACATCAAGGAGACCGGCGACCTGAGCATTCTGGATGAGTCCGTTCCCTTTGATAATGATGAGTCCGTAGCACAGCCCCTTATGGAGCACTTAAAGCGTTCTCTGGACTTCATCATTAACAACAAAGGCCCTCACGGTCTTCCTCTGATCGGCCGTGCCGACTGGAATGACTGCCTGAATCTGAACTGCTTCTCCGCCCATCCCGGTGAGTCCTTCCAGACCTTTGGTCCCAGCGAAGGTCCGGTAGCAGAATCTGTCTTCATTGCCGGCATGTTTGTAAAATACGGCGAAGAGTATGCACAGCTTTGCGAATTAAAGGGCGATGCAGCGGAGGCAGCCCGTGCCCGTGAAGAGGTACAGAAGGTATACGATGCTGTCCTTAAGGACGGCTGGGACGGCGAGTGGTTCGTCCGCGCTTATGATGCCCACGGTGACAAGGTCGGTTCCAAGGAATGCGAGGAAGGTCAGATCTACATCGAGCCCCAGGGCTTCTGCGTGCTGGCAGGCATCGGTGTCAAGGAAGGTCTGGCAGACAAGGCACTGGCTTCCGTCAAGGAGCGTCTGGACACCAAGTACGGCGTCATGATCCTGCAGCCTGCTTATACCCGTTATCACTTAGAGCTTGGCGAAATCAGCTCCTATCCCCCGGGATACAAGGAAAACGCCGGCATTTTCTGCCACAACAATCCCTGGATCTCCATCGCAGAGACTGTATGCGGCCACGGCGATCGTGCTTTTGAAGTCTATAAAAAGACTTGCCCCGCTTACATCGAAGACATCAGCGAGATTCACTGCACAGAGCCCTATGTATATTCTCAGATGGTGGCAGGCCGGGATGCAAAATTCCACGGTCAGGGCAAGAACAGCTGGCTGACCGGTACCGCTGCATGGACTTTTGTGAATGTTTCTCAGTACATTCTGGGCATTCAGGCTACCCATAAGGGTCTGTCCGTAGATCCCTGCACCCCTAAGGACTTCGGTGACTTCACCATCAACCGTACCTACCGGGATGCTGTCTACCACATCTCCGTTTCCAATCCTGACCATGTAGAGAAGGGTGTACGCTCCCTGACGGTGGACGGTCAGGCTGTAGAGGGCAATGTAATCCCTTATGTAGAAGGCAAGAAGGAATACAATGTAGAGGTTGTAATGGGCTGATATCCCCTGGATTGATATATCCCAGACTGATATATTCTGGACTGATATATTCTGGACTGATACAACAAATACACACTCGCAGTAAGCAAAACATCCCCCTGTACTTGCAGTACAGGGGGATATTTTTATTTGTAATCCGACTATTTTTTCTGTAAAAAATGGCTGCCTACTCATATTTGGAAAAAAACAAGGTCATAACTTCTCATGAGAGCACTCTCTCGTCGGCGTATTTGACCTTTTGCCTCTGGTATCATTTCATAAGATGCAACTTGTGCAGCACCTTGCGCCGCAAGATATCCAATCTGCCCAGAGTCATATTATAGCGAACGCCTACATTTCCGCCGTATTTATCCTTGTTGCAGAAAATAGCGCTGGTGGTCTCTCCCTCTTTCAAAAGTTCCTCGATAGCGATCAGTTCCGGTCCCACATAGCGCAGCGTATATTCCTCTCCATAATGATAAAAGAACGCATTTTCCATAGATTCATCATGCCACAGGGCGATGATTCCATTCCGCAGATCCGCCTCCGTACGATCCCGCAAATCTCTGGACATGCGCAGGAAGGGCTCCGTTCTTCCCACGATAAAGCGGCTGGAGAGATATTTTTCTGCTTTCGTGCCGTAGGGAATATAGGCCGTGGATGCCTCTCTTCTCTCAAAGGGCATCTGCTCCGGGTCATCTCCCTCGGCTGTGGCAGTCCACAGCGTAAAGTCTGCCCCTTCAAAGGCAGCAGAGGGAATCGGCCGCAGGAACTGCATATTGGCATTTAAGAGAATCAGATAATCGTATTTCGTCAAAATATCCTGCAGGCCGCAGATACGCACCCATTTCTGCAATACATCATACGGCCAGCCCATCTTTTTGGCGTAGCAGGGATAGACATGTGCCTGCTTACCCTCCAGAATCTCCTTATCTTCTGTAAATACATAATAATCCTTCTGCGCATCCGGCAGAAAATACTTCTCCGCGCTGTCATGGAATTGCTTCCAGAAGATACTGTAGGTGCCGGTACAATTGTAAATAATAGCATATTTTGTCATATCCATCCCCATTCCGCAGACATACCTCTTTCCTTAGCTCTCAATATGCACAGCCATGCCGCTGACCCTGGCCTCGATGGCCAGCTCTGTGCGGCTGGCACAGCCCGATTTTTCCATCATATGGCGGATATGCTGCTTCACCGTATTTTCAGAGATACCCAGTTCTTCGGCAATGGCAGCATTGGTAGCGCCCGTCGTCATGATCCGCAGCACTTCCATCTCCCGGTCGGTAAACTCCTCGCTGTCCGCCAATCCCAGCTGTACTTTCGGCGCACTGTCCGGATAGACCGATTCACCGGCCATAGTGCGATCCATCACTTCCAGAATCGTATTCTGAGAAGCCTCCTTGTACCAGAAGCTGTCAATGCCAATCTCCCTGGCTCTTTTCAGCCAGGATGCCTCCGGCATGGAAGTGACGGCGATAATCTTGATCCGGGGTGCTGCCTTTTTGATCTTGGCGGCAGCCTCCAGTCCATTAGAACCATCCTTCATAAGAATATCCATCAATACCAGATCCACTGACACCTTGCCCACTAACGTATCCGCCAGGGAGGCTGACTCCACCGACTGCACTAACTCATACCGGTCCGTGGAGCGGATATACATTTCAAACAGTGATCTGGCCACAAATTGGTCATCTACAATCATTACCTTTACTTTTTTCATAATTATCCCTTTCGCGCAGGCGATTCCTCCGATGTGATCTGCAAGGATACCGTAGGTATCCTCATTTATTCTACGGGAAAGCAAAGCTTTAGGAGAAACATCGGACTGCTCTCAATGTGCATCTCCACCCCCTGCTGCCCTGCCAGTCTGCGCAGATTGCCAAGTCCCCCGGTCTCTCGTATATTTTCTCCCGGCGGTACTCCGTTATTATAAACCGTAACCTCTACTCTGTCAGAATCTTTTTTCCCATTTCTTTCCCAGGCACAGACATAGAGTATATCTCCCCGGCCGTGCTTCACCGTATTGGTCAGACATTCCTGCAAAGCAATACAGAGCACATTTTCCTCGGGATCTCTTTTTTCTGTCAGTTTTTCTATTAAGGAACTGGAACTGAAAGCTTCTTTTTCACCTGTTTTCTCCCCTTCCGATTCCTCTTTGGGTGCCTTTGGATCTCCTCCCAGCACCACCTGCACCTGTAAAGCCTTGGCCTTTTTTAAGAAATCCTGCCAGAATGTCGTGGTGGTCTCTGTCGATTCCTCCGCCTCTCGTTTCATAACCCGCACGATATAATCCCACAATGCCAGCATCTCGCGAGGATGTCGTTCCTTAGGGGATTGACTTTGATAAAGCCGATAGGACAACAGTGCATGCCCCACTTCATCGTGAATGCGAATCTTGGCCCGGAGGATTTCATCCTCTCTGGTAACCAGATTGATTTCCCTGTTAAGCTTATGCAATCTTTGATTTAATTTCTGCTGGCGTCTGCTGTCCTCTGCCAGCTCCTCTCCCAGCCGGTATTGCTCTGTGATATTGTAAGCCAGAATCTCCCATCTGCCATCCCTATCTTTCAGCTGCGTACGTCTGAAGTCCCAAACAGTTCCATCAGATAGATGAACCTCTGCGGGATTCGAGATAGATTTTAAATCATTCCAGAATCGATTGGCATTTAGAATCTCCGTACCAAAAAGTGATGCACAGAGTCTGTCCATCTGCGCGTTAACCAAAAGTGGGAGACCGTCCGCGGCCCCATAACAGATTCCCACCGGCATATAATCCATATTTTCCTTGATGGCACCGGGCGTCAAATGGCTTCTTTTTTCCCTTTGAAGACGTCTTCGAAGCAGATACAGACTGACACTGATCAGCACCAGAATCAAAAGCAGCAAAAAGACCGGAATCCTCTCCAGCAAGGGAGATAAAAGCCGATTGACCTCCACAAGCTGTTTCGAGCTCGGTACGGAGGAATCTGCGCTCTCTATCCGGATCATATAGAAGTTCATCTCCTCCGTCATCGCCTGCAGAATACACAGACTTCCTGTGAAGAGAAGGAGCGTCTCTGCCCCAATGCAAAAGAGACGCTCCATCCATGCATTGATCAGTAAATACAGCAATAATGATGTAACAAAAGCATAGGCTGCCCCCAGAATGCATTGTCCGTTATAGGGAAGCATTGCAAAACTAATCATAATTACCTCTTTAAGCCGCAGCTTGCTGCGGCTGCGTGAGGAGAATTTCGCGAAGGCGAATTCTCCGATACGATCTGCCAGGATGCCGCAGGCATCCTTATAATGACAGAAAATGACATCAGTCATTTGCTGTCATTTTCCCTCTTTAAGCCGCAGCTTGCTGCGGCTGTTTTAGCCGCAGTGTGATATAACTGGTGTCTTCTTCTCTCGTCCTCCAAAGTTCGCCGCCAAAGGCCTTGATTCTCTCATTCCATTCCGAAGACAGATAAATCTCGTCCGTTGTATCCAGGGTCAGCTGCACCTGCAGCAGGGGGACGTCTGACTCTGGTTCTTTTTTTACCTCCAGTAAGGACATCCACACCCGCAGATACGGCAGGGAGTTCTCTATGACCGTCTCCATAAATTCCCCTGCACAAAGAATCAACTCGCCGTCAAAGACATCGCTCCCTATGCACTCCACATAGGTTTTGATACCGCACATGCGCAAGTACTCTAAGACCTCCGACGTAGCAAGATAGAGTTCCTCCACTTGCACTTTTCCCTGTTGGGCGAGTAAAAGCAGATTAGAATGACGCTTGATATATGCCGCCAGAAGACTGGCCCGCTGCATATTTCTGTCTACTTCCTGTTCTGCCTCTGCATCCTTCCCCTCTTTTTCGTCTGTCTTATTTATAATCTTTTCCGTCTGGTTCAGCAGTTCCTGCATCATCTCCAGCTGCTTGCCCACCGTACTGGCCATTTTGTCATAGAGCCTTGTCTTTTCCTCAATTCGGGCTTTTCGCTGTGCCAGTTTATTTTCCCCTTCCAGCATAGCATTTTCTTCTGTCAGAATGTCTCTATATTCTTCCAGCTCTCTGTTCAGACTGTTACGCTTGCTCACGTCCTCTGTCCAATAACCGATGCCGCCCTGCAGCGTCTGACTATAGAGAAGCAGATCGCCGTTATGCAAGGAAATCGGCTCCCTTAACGCTGCTTCTGCCTGTTTTATATTGATGGCCACTGTATTTCCTGAGTGATAGCGTATCCTGCCCTTTCGATCTAGAATACCGCCCGAAGCAGCCGATAGGTTCCAGAGATTTTCATAATCATCATTAGAATGGATCAGTCCGGCCTGAATCAATCCTTCTGTGAAGGCGATACAAAGTATGGAAAAAAACTCTGCCATATTGAATGTAAAATAATACCGAATCACCGGTATACTGTAGACGCTTACCATGTAAATCAGACCGATAGCCAGGGGCAGCAGCGGCATCCAGATATGTTTTCTGCTGGAGGTAACCCTGCAGCGTTTCATGGCGATTACTAAGGAACTGCAGACCAGTACAATCACCCACAGCATGGTCAAATAATAAAAAATGCAATGCGTATAATTATCGCCGACATGCCACTGGCTTGCTCCTTTGGGAAAACCAAAGGCCTGTTGATGCAGATCATTGGTCATCATTCCGATGGAAAGCACGAAAGCCGGTATGTAAAGCCTTTTCCATTTCTTTTCGATCCTATAATCCCAGGGTTTTCCTATGCACAATACAGCAAAAAAGACACATAGTACAGAATAAATGATGGGCGTGTAGTAAAAATACCACACATAGCGGACGGCTGTTTCATTGTCCGAAAAAAAAGAGTGATTGACCAGCTTAACTAACAGCATCACACTCATAAACATGACCATCCAGGTAAAGTAACGCCTTTTTTCCTCCTGAAGCAGTCGACGTCGCATCTGTACACACCAGATATACAATGCCGCCAGCATCATCATCCCCTGGATATTATTGGCAGGAAATCCCTTCCAGCTGATGCTTAAATGGGAAAATACGGCGGATAGGATCACCAGAAGAAGGCATATTATATTGACTCTCGTGGTCTCTTTACTGCTGTGCATATCTACCTCTTTTACGGATTCTTATTTTACAGCAATACATACTTCTGCAGTCTGTGAAAAGCTTCTTCCACCCGAGATTTGGGCAATGCCAGATTCATACGGATGGCATTATCGCCGTGGAAGGGTCTGCCGTCCTGCCAGGCCACACCTACTTCCCAACCGCCCTGCAATACCTCTTCAAAGGTTTTCCCATGTTTTTCACACCACTTCGTGAAATTCAGAAAAAGCATATAAGTGCCCTGCGGTCTGGAAAATTCCACCTCCGGATAATGCTCCTTCAGATACCCGCAGGCATAGTCCATATTTTCCGAAAGCACCTTGCACAGAGCATCGGTCCATTCTCTGCCCACCTGACTGTAAGCACCGATCAAGGCATGCATAGACAGTACATTCATGCTGTTGTAATGGCTCTTTCCACTCTTAGAGCGCACTCTGTCCCGAAGGTATTCATTGTAAATGATGTGATAGCTGCCCACCAATCCTGCCAGATTAAAGGTCTTACTGGGGGCATACAGAGCCACCGTGCGCTCTCTGGCATCCTCGCTGACAGATTGGGTGGGGATATGCTGATGGCCGTCCAGAAGGAGATCGGACCAGATCTCATCGGAAATTACCATACAGTCATATTTTTGGTAAAGTGCCATGGCCTTTTCTATTTCCCAGCGCTCCCACACGCGTCCGGTGGGATTGTGCGGGCTGCAGAAGACTGCCGCATGTATTCTGTTTCTGCGCAGTTTCTCTTCCATATCCTGATAATCCATGCGCCAGATACCTTGCTCATCCCGCACCAGGGGGCTTAGAACGATATGATAGCCATTGTCCTCGATGCAGCCGGTAAAGCCGATATAGGTGGGGCTGTGGAGCAGCACGGCATCTCCCGGCGCTGCAAAAGCTGTCAGGGCAGAGATCACGCCTCCCAGAACACCATTTTCATAGTCGATGCAATCCGGTGTCAGTCCTGTCACACCGTTTCGATCTCTCTGCCAGCCGATGATGGCATCATAATAGGCTGGCGTAGGGGAAAAATAGCCAAAGGCAGGGTGGCTCACCCGTTGGATGATTGCCTCCTGTATAGAAGGCGCTGTGGGGAAGTTCATATCCGCCACCCACATGGGTATCAGATCAAAGCCTTCTTTGGGCGCCCGGGGCGCAAAGCTGCCGTCTCCCTCTCCCGGCATATCTACTGCGATGGCATCCTTGCCGTGTCTGTCTATGATACTGGTAAAATCGAAGTCCATGCTAGTCTCCATTTCTGAGCAGGTTCGCTGCGAAGAGGTGATGAGAATTCTGTATGCAGGAATTCTCTGATTTTCTTATCATTTTACTATATTAGCTGCATTCCGAAAAGATGAGGGGATCATAATAAGATGAGTTATCGCAATAGAAATTACAGATCAAGGTGTCAAGGTGCCGCCCGGCCATGCACCTGCTCATTTAATCATTTTGATGTAATGCCTTTTGTAGACTTTACCATTCAAGGTGTCCGGGTGCCGCCCGGCCATGCACCGGGGCGCGGCAGATGTCTCGCACCATGCACTTTGCACCGTTTTGCTAAGGTTCGCCTCTCGCCTTCGGATGGCCGGCCCTTAACTCGCATCCCCGCTTGATGCGGGTCTGCTCAGACAGGCGGGCCTATCGAGCGCGCTCTGAAAGCGCGCCCGATACCATCCTCCGGCTTCGATGCCAACCTAAGCAAAACTGGCGCGCAGTGCAAAGGATGCGAGCCATTCTGCCACGCCCCGGTGCATTACGTTTTGCCAATTCATAATAAACAACCCAGAAATAAGATTCTTTGTATAACAATTCCGGAATATGTATAAATTGATAATTCCGCACCGTGCAATAAAAAAGGCAGACAAAGACACAAGTTATATAACTGTGTCTTTGTCTGCAACGTTTTTCATACAGAACAGCTTTTTAGCCATAACTGTTATTACCAAATTCGCATGACGTGCTGCATCAGGAGGCTGACGACGGTAATGCCGCACCAGCAGCAGGCACCCACCAGGATGGGCTTTCCTCCGGTCTTCACTAATTTGATCACGTTACTGTTCAGGCCAATCGCTGCCATGGCCATGATGATCAGGAACTTGGACAGCTCCTTTAAGGGATTAAAAGTACTTGCCTCTATACCCATATTAACGCAAATGGTGGTGATAACGGCTGCAATTATAAAGTAAAGAATAAACATGGGAAAAGCTCTTTTTAAGCTGAACTTTGTCGCCTGTTTTCCCTCTTTTTGGCTCTTGCCGGCGCGAATCAGTGAAAGTATCAGTGTTATAGGAATAATGGCCAGTGTTCTGGTAAGCTTGACGGTCACAGCTTTATTCAGGGTCTCACTGCCAAGGTTCCACATGCTGTCCCAGGTGGACGCCGCTGCCGTCACTGAAGAGGTGTCGTTGATGGCGGTACCTGCAAAGATGCCGAAGGCATCCCCGTGCAGCGTATCAAAGCCGATAGCTTTTCCCAGAATCGGGAAAAAGATGGCTGCGAGCACATTGAAGAAAAAGATCACGGCGATAGACTGGGCCACTTCATTATCATCTGCGTCGATGACAGGTGCTGTAGCCGCAATGGCAGATCCGCCGCAGATAGAGGAGCCGACGCCTACCAGAATGGCTGTATTGGAGGGCACCTTCCATAGCTTTTGCAGTGCCCAGGCGATGACCAGAGATGTGGTGATGGTGCAGACGATGATGGGAAGGGACTGTCTGCCTGTCTCAAAAATCACGCCCAGATTCATGCCAAAGCCAAGGAGTACCACTGCGGTCTGCAAAATGATCTTTGAAGTCCATTTGATGCCTGCCTCTGCCTTTCCCTTATCCTGCCAGAACATAGCGATGACCATCCCTGCCAGGATCGCTGTCACAGCGCCGCCGATCACGGGAAAGAGCTTTCCGATGCCCCACGCCGGTATGGCGATCAGCAGGCATACCAGAATACCTGTAGCGTTTTTCTTTAAAAAATACATTTGTACTTCCTTTCTGCGCCGGCGCCCATGTTCCTGTCCTTGACCGGCCTGTCGATCGGATAACGGATGATTTCTGACAAAACGGAGTTCTCCGCAAGGATGACCGGTGTGCCATATCACATGGGCAGCGGCAATACTTTCTTCTTTTCAACCGGCATTGTATCACTGTACAATAATAAGGTAAAATTATATATTTCTATAGAATGATAAATTTATTTTATTATACTTTAACTGCTGTCTTTCACCTGTTTTTGATCTGATTTGTCAATGACTCTTCACAGCTATATTGCTCAGAAAGGATGATTCCTATGCTAGATTTCAGAACAGAGACCTTTCTCACTGTATGTCAGACTCTGAATTACACGGCAGCAGCCAGGCAGCTGCACATTACGCAGCCTGCCGTCTCCCAGCATATTCACTTTCTGGAAAAAGAATACGGTGTCCCTCTTTTTCTGTATAAAAACAAACAGCTTTTCCTTACTGACGCCGGAGAAATACTCCGCAAGCATCTGCTGACCATCCAGAATGATGAGAAAGCAGTAAAGGAAGAACTGCGCTCTGTTCGTGCCGGCATAGAGACGCTTTCCATAGGGGTCACCATGACCATCGGTGAGTATGCCATTGTCGATCGGCTCTCCGATTATCTGCACCTCCATCCGGAAATCAATCTGCATCTTCACTACGGCAATACCTCTCAGCTGCTGCAGCTGTTGGATCAGGGACAGATCCGCATGGCTATCGTAGAGGGAAACTATCCAAAAGGAAACTATGCCCACCAAAAATACAGCACAGAGGACTATATCGCCGTCTGTGCTGTATCACATCATTTTATAAAATCTGATCCGCTGCATATCACTGATCTTACAGAAGAGCGCCTGCTGGTGCGGGAACATGGATCCGGCACCAGAGACATTCTGGAGCAAAGCCTGACAACCAGAGGAATTCATATCTCTGATTTCCGGCATTACATTGAGGTAGAAAACATGCATACCATCATCGGTCTCCTGAAAAGGGACTGCGGCATTTCTTTTCTGTACAGGATCGCGGTGGAGGAAGAGCTGCAAAAAGGAACTATACGGGAAATTTCTCTGGAGGATTTCCGGATGCAGCATGACTTTGACATGATCTGGGAAAAAGGCAGCATCTATACCGATAAATTTCTTTCCATCTCAGAAGCCATTACAAAGAACAAATAAAACACAGGATGGATATGCATGCCGGCTGTTGCTTTTATTGCTTTTATTGTTTTTACTGTTCTTCCAGATAACTCTCAGTGGGCATCTGGGGTGCATCTTCCAGATTTGTCACATCCAGATATCCCTTGATGGGGAAATTATCAAAGGCCAGACCGCCCAAATACTCATAGCTGTCCAATCCGTCTATGCTGCACATGGTGTCCAGAAATTCTGACCAGTCTACCCATTTGTCCACTTTACCTACGTAGAGATAGCTCTCCCCGGGATTGACCACGGACACTGCATATTCGTTGCGGAAATAGTCCCCTTCTATCAGTTCCTCTTCTGTCAGATCCGGATTTTCCTCTCTGACCTTGTCATTATAATCCTCTGTCCGATCTTTGTCGAAGCCGTAATTGATGAACATTCTGTAATATTCCTGATTCTCATAGGTCTGCTTCTGCGTCACCACCACGGCGTATTTCTGTCCTTTTTTCAGTTCCAGTCCGCCGTCATCGATCTCGAGGCGGTGATAACCGGCATGTTCAAAGGTAAGTTCACCGCTGGCTGCACTCTCTCCGTCGCAGGGAGTCTTAAAATCATCCTCCAGCAGGTAGCATTCCAGTTCCACCTCGATATTCTCTGCGTCTGTCTTGCACATAACGGAGCGGAGCACGCCGTCTGCCTCAGCGGTAAAGACGTTGGCCGTGGAAATCTTATTTTTTCCGGTCCAGCTCATCTCCTGACCGCTGGCCAGGAAATCGTATTGGTCAATAATGGTATCCACTGTATCTGCCATATCTGTGTCAAAGAGATATGCCTGCATATCGCTGAGGCTTCGGTCATAGTAAGAGATATAGAAATAACCTGTACTGTATCCCCCTTCGTCCACAATGCCCCAGGGACTGGCATTCGGGAAGGAGGAATAATCTGATCCCCAGCTGTTCTTGACGATCCAGGCGCCGTCTCCTTCGGGCAGATGAGCCTCGCCATCTCCGTCAGGATCATCAGTATGATCCAGAAAATCCTCTCTGGAAATGGTATCGTCCCATCCCACGATAGTCACCTCATGATTGGAAGGACTTCCATCATAGGTAAAGTGGGTCCAATGGTTATCCGCTGTGTTGATATAGGAAGGTATTTCCTCCTCTGCATTTTCCGCATAAGGGGAATAACTATCCGCACAGATCGCCACAGTGATGGCACGACCGCTGAGAAGCACATCCTTCATCGTATCTGTGGCTCCCTGGTCGTATCCCTTGTAATTGGCCTCCCGCTCTTCCTTGTCTGCGCTGGTCTCGCCGATATTCCCTGTATAGACTGCCGGAGAGAGCAGTACGTCCGCACTCATCAGCTCATAGTTGTGAACGAAACGGTACTCCTCAGGAACAGACCAATCATCCTCTGTGCTGTAATTTAAGGGATCACCGTCCTCGTCATCGACAGTATTGCCTTCCTTACCTCTGTAGGGAATCATGGACTCCGGCGCAATGCCTACACCGGAGGCTAACAGTGTGGTCGCCTCTGCCGTGGTGCCCCCGGCGTCCATGGGAGAGACATCGAAAAGAGTATGCATACCCTCTCCGTCCTGGCTGGAGCCGTCACTGAGACCGGTACCGGAGAAATAACCGATCTGGTGCTCGGAGAGATCCAGCCCGGTCTCCTCATAGGTCTGATCCAGACTGGAAAGGATGCTGGTCTCCGCAGCTGCTACGGTACCGAATACCCAGCAGCTGCCCCAGGGAGTTTGGTCCTTGACCGGTGTCACATAGCCATAGTCCCGCAGATCAAACTGCTCAGGAAAATCGCCTGTGGATTCATCAGAGGGCTCCCGTTCCACTACCACATTCTCATCTTCATCATAGAGAGCAAGGACAATATCCTGCATGCTGGGCTCGCTCTCGGGCATGAGCATAAGAGCGGTAAAGGAAACCACTACTACGCCAACGACAATGAGCAGACCATTGCGGAGCTTGTGGGACTTCTTTTTCTTCATCGTGTTGCCGGAGAGCTGTGCCTCTGTATAAAGCACTTCTCCGGTATTCTGGCTGTTATTCTTTTTCTTTCTTCTCATTTTTACCTCTTTGAGCCGCAGCTCGTCTGCGGCTATGTGAGGAGAATTTCGCGAAGGCGAATTCTCCGATACAATTAGCAAGGATGCCGAAGGTATCCTTGCAATGACGAAAAATGGCATCAGACATTTTTCGTCATTTTCCCTCTTTAAGCCGCAGCTCGTCTGCGGCTATGTGAGGAGAATTTCGCGAAGGCGAATTCTCCGATACAATTAGCAAGGATGCCGAAGGTATCCTTGCAATGACAGAAAATGACATCAGTCATTTTCTGTCATTTTCCCTCTTTCAGCAGCAGCTTGTCTGCGGCTGCATAATACGATCTGACGTTTTCAGCATCATGTTTCGCAGTTTACCTGATGCCTTATACTCAAAGCGTAACAACCGCTTTCCCCTTGCTATGAAAAAAGCCGAGCGAAAGAGGACTGACAAAAATGCCCGCCTCCCTCTTCCTCGGCTTACTGCTGCATGATAAAACTTTCTTATTTAGATTTGCTGCCCTCTCCGGCAAAATACTCCTTCGCCAGCTTGCATACCACACCGCTTAAGAGGAACACACCGATCAGGTTCGGAATGGCCATCAATCCATTAAAGGTATCGGCAATATCCCAGAGCAGTCCCAGGTCAATAGTAGCCCCCAGGATAGACACAAGGGAATAAACCACCAGGAAGGGGCGCACCACCTTATCCGTAGAGAAAAGGAAGCTGATGCATCGGGAGCCGTAGAGGCCCCAGCTGATAATGGTGGAAAAAGCAAAGCAGCAAAGAGCCAGCGCTGTAAAGATGGTGATCCAGTTGCCATAGACAAGGGTAAAACCGGAAATCGTCAGTTCCGCCCCGGCTGCCTGTCCGTATCCCACGGTCGTGCCGCTGCACAGGATAACCAATGCAGTCAATGTACAAATGACAATGGTATCTGCAAAAACTTCGAAGATACCGAACATGCCCTGCTTCACCGGCTTGCTGGTATCCGCACAGGCATGAGCGATGGAACCGGTGCCCAGTCCGGCCTCATTGGAGAAGATTCCTCTGGAAACACCCTTTTTCATACTCAGAAAAATACTGCCTACCATACCGCCGGTAAATCCTCTGGGATTAAAGGCGCCGCCGATGATGGAAGCGAAAACCTCCGGAATCCGTCCGGCATTCAGAATCACAACTCCCAGTGCCATAACTACATAGAGAAGCGCCATGAAAGGCACCAGACGCTCCGCCACGCTTCCGATCCGCTTGATTCCCCCCAGGAGCACCATGGCCACCAGGATGGCGATGATCACACCAAGAATCAGATTCAAGTTGGAAAGCGCCTTTCCGGAAATCGGATGAAAACTGTTTACCGCAGAGATAATGGCGGTAGTAATGGTATTGACCTGGGTGGCATTGCCGGTTCCAAAGACCGTCAGCACTCCAAAGAGAGAATAGGCGAAAGCCAGCCACGCCCATTTTTTGCCAAGGCCATTACGGATATAGTACATGGGTCCGCCTACTAATTCACCGTTTTGGTTGCGTTCATGGAAATGCACGGCCAGGGTCACTTCCGCAAACTTCGTGCACATGCCGAGGATAGCGGAGCACCACATCCAGAAGACCGCACCGGGGCCTCCCAGCGCGATAGCTCCTGCCACGCCGGCAATATTGCCGGTACCCACGGTGCCTGCCAGTGCAGTACAGACCGCCTGAAAAGGCGTTATGGCGCCGTCTGAGGCATCCTTTTTCTTAAACATGCGCCCCAATGTCGTGCGGATCGCATAGGGAAACTTTCTGATCTGCAAAAAGCCGGTACGGATACTTAGGTACAGTCCCACGCCCAATATGCAGATCATAGCCGGCACGCCCCAGATAAACTGGTTCACTGCCTGATTGACAGCCGTAATCGTCTCTAACATACTCCTCCCCATTTCCAAGAAGCATTTCAGGAGAAAACAGCGAACAGCCTTCCTTCTTCCACCTGTTTCTGCAGCTGTTTCGGCAGCTGTAGAAACAGGTGGATTTGCAGCTGTATTGCGGTTTTCTCTTTGCTCTTTTTTATTCTTAGTATTTTTTTGCGTACAATCGGTTTATTTTAGCATAGGAGTATGATTCTGCGCAAATCTGTAAACTCGTAAAGTCGCAAATGTGCAAAGTCCCATAAGTCACCGCCTCACTAAGACTGACATCCGTATCGATTGTCCGTACAGATACGAAAAAAAAGATCGGCTGCTGTTTATTAAGCAACCGACCTTTCGCCGTTTTATTATCAGATGGCTTTTTTACCGACCATCATTTTCTTATTGTAATAAAGGAAAAATCCCACATTCAGCACAATGCCCACACAGGTGGAGATAGGTGCTGCCAGACCAATCTTGGTAAGGCTGGCATTGGCCTCACTGCTGAAGAGATAGGCCAGAGGGAGGCGCACCAATAAGGTCTGCACCAGTCCCTGAATCATCACCCACACTGTCTGATCGCTGCCGTTAAAGAAGCCCACCATACTGAAAAGAACGGCTGTGACGATAGCCTCCGGAGCAAATCCCTTCAGATAGGCAAAGGCATTCTGTATAACCCCGGCGTCGGTGGAAAAGATGCCTGAGAGCACATCTCCCTTGAGCATCACCAGACCAAAGACCATACAGCCGATGACCAATCCCACACCGATACCGGTGAACATGGACTTTTTGGCACGCCTGTAATCCCCTGCGCCCACATTCTGAGAGACAAAGGAGGCCATAGACTGCATCAGGGAGCTGGGAATCAGCATGGCGAAATTGACGATCTTGCAGGCCACGCCGTAGCCCGAGGAGGCCTCCAGACCCAGACGGTTTACGAAAGCACAGAGCGCCAGGAAGGAAACCTGGGTCAGAAATTCCTGTAATGCCAAAGGAAGGCCAATGGCCAGAAATCGCCTGCACTGGTCATTTAAGCGGATGTCTGATTTATGAATCTTAAAGGACAGATTTTTCTTAAGCAGCATCCACACCGCGCAGACCACGCTGACTGCCTGGGCAAATACCGTGGCAAAGGCGGCGCCGGCGGCATCCATATGGAAAACAGCTACCAGCAGCAGATCTCCGAAAATATTACAAATACAGGCGATCAGCACGAAGATCAGCGGGGACTTGCTGTCTCCAAGACCACGGAAGATCGCAGAAAGTAAATTATAAGCTACGATGAAGAAAATGCCGCTGCCGCAGATACGAACATAGCTGGTGGTCAGCGTCACTGCCTCATCCGGTGCCTGCATAAGAATGGAAATCTGTCTCGCAAAGCAGACCATCCCCAAGAACAGGATAACCGACAAGATCAAAAACACCACCACGGAACCGCCGATGACAGCACCGATGCGCTCCGGCTTTTTCTCACCCAGATACCGGGCAATCAGAACAGTGACGCCCATAGCCAACTGCGTCACCACAAAGGTGACCAGGTTCAGCACCTGGCTGCCCGTAGATACAGCGGACAGGCCGGAGGTAGAGCCAAATCGCCCCACTACCAACAGATCCACGGCGCCGTAAGCGGCCTGCAAAGCCAAAGCCCCCAGAATCGGAAACATGAACAGAATCAATTTCTGCAGAATACTGCCTTTTGTAAAATCTCCTTTTTCAGTTGCTGTCATTATGCCCTCCATTCCGACATGATCTGATACATCCTGGTGATGGTGCGGATCATGCACTGTGCATCCTCTTGTGTTATATCTTCCATGCGCCTGCATAGATTTTCAAAAACCTCTGTATTATAAATCTGCGACAGTTCCCTGCCCTCCTTCGTCATATGCAGATAGGTGATACGGCCATCCTCCGCAGAGACCGTCTTGGTCAGATACCCTTTTGTCTCCATCTCCTTGATGGTCCTGGTGACGCCGGGCCTTGGCAGTCCTAAAGCATCACTGATATCCGATACCTTTACCTGCATCCCTCGCTGCTCCATCTGCTCCATGACATCCAGATACTGGACATAGGAGGAGGCCACCCCTTTTGGCAAAGGCGGCAGCAGATCTCTGGTACGCTTGGCCAGATAACAGGCGTCCATCATTTGTTTTAAAAGCTCTATAGTCATGGTTTTCTTCCTTTTTCTCCGATGGCCGTAACTGTAAAGTAAGAATTTCAGATTCTCGTCTGCCATCATGGCTATTTGTTTCTTTCTGAAGCAAATAACTGTGCAAAAACAATGAGAATCGAAGATTTTCATTTGCCATCGGGCATATTTTTCACACTAATGACACTAGTTTATATTATGCAGTGTTTAATAATTATCTCATGTAATTACCATTGATAATTATATGAAATTGCTTGATTTTGTCAACATAAAAATATCGTAGGATAAATAATGCCTGAATATCTGCACAGCTTGATATTCAGGCACTTTATTACATTATTCTGTTGTATTTTGTCATTTTTCCGCTCGTTTTTATAAATACACCCCTATACTCTTTCGAGCATAGGGGTGTACGTTTTTTCATGATATCTTCCGCGGAATTTTTATATAGTAGATACCCGCTTTTCAAAGTAATGCTCTGCCTGTCTGTACTGCCTGGTTTTTACAGGAAAGTTCTGCAGAACGGATAGCCTTACAAAAATGTCTGATAATCCGCGTAATTCTTCTCCAATAAGGAAGGCGTGTCCAACTCATAGGGACATTTTCTGGTACACTGCCCGCAATGGAGACATTGCTTTGTCTTTTCCATCTCTGCCTGCCAATAGTCGGAGAGCCATGCCAAAGAAGGTGCTCGGCGCAGCATCAGACTCATGCGGGCACATTGGTTGATCTGGATGCCGGCAGGACAGGGCATACAATAGCCGCAGCCCCGGCAGAATTCCCCGGAGAGCTGATTCTTCTCCTCTCGGATAAACGCTTCCAGCTCCGATGTCATAACGGGCGTATTGTCCATATAGGAGAGCCACTCTTCCAGTTCTTCCTCTTTCTGAATGCCCCAGATCGGCAATACATCATCGAACTGGGTCATAAAAGCCATAGCTGCCTCAGATCGGTTGATTAATCCGCCGGCTAAGCCCTTCATGGCAATAAAGCCCACCTGATGTTCCTTACAGACCTTTTTCAGGTTCATCTCCAGATCACCTGCCAAATAGGAAAATGGAAACTGCGTGGTCTCATAGAGATCAGAAGCTGCCACCTCGCAGGCCACGCCGATCTTGTGCGCAGTGGCACCTATATGACGAATCTTACCCTGTGCCTTGGCCTCCAGCATGCATTCATACATGCCGGTGCCGTCCCCCGGCTTCCAGCATTGCCCCATCTGATGAAACTGATACAGATCGATGTACTCTGTCCGCAGATTGGTAAGGGATATCTCCAGATCCTTCCAAAAAGCTTCCGGTGTCTTCGCTGTCGTCTTTGTGGCAATATAAATCTGCTCTCTCGGTATATACCCGTCGCCAAAGGCCAGACCTAACTTTTCCTCGCTGTCAGAATAGGCTCTGGCGGTGTCAAAGAATCGCATACCTCCCTCATAGGCCCGACGCAGTATTCTTACAGCTGCCTCTTTATCCCGGCGCTGCACAGGCAGCGCCCCGAAGCCATTTTGCGGCACAGTGATACCAGTCTTGCCAAGCGTAATATTCTTCATACCTACCTCCCTATGCCGCCTTCCGGCATGGAAGCAGCCTAGATCTCCACTTCCGTCTTCTCTGTCAGCACAGCGCTTACCTTGCGGCCATCCTCCAGGATGATCTCGGCTGTGGCATCCTGCAGCTTGCCTTCTACCTCAAAGGTAATCTTGCTGCCGTTTCTGGTAGCCTTGACTACAGCTGCGGTCTCGGCGTGCAGATCCGGGATCTCGCAGACAGCGGTCTCACCGTCTACCGGCAGATACAGACGCAGCACAGGATGTTCTGTGTAATCGTAATCCGGCACGTCCTTATGGCTGCCGAAGGCCAGAAGGGATCCCTCCCGGACAAAGACAGGCAGGTTCATGTAAGTATAGGTCTTCTCATACCACTTACCGCCATCTAAGATCTCACCGTCGATCAGACCGATCCACTTACCGGTTCTGGCTGCGCTCTCCTCCTTCTGCACACCGGGCAGATAGAAGCGGCCCAGACTCTCGTCATTAAAGATCGGTGCCACCAGCACGGCATCACCCAGCATATATTCCAGATCCAGGTTCCGGCATGCCAGATCCTTCGGGAACTGGAAGGGCATGGGACGCATGACCGGCACACCGGTGCGGTGGGCATCTCCTGCCAGCTTGTAATAGTAAGGCATCATGGAGCACTTTAATTCGCTGAAGAAGCGCACCACATCATTTGACTCCTCGTCAAAGATCCACGGCACACGGTAGGAATCGGATCCATGGAGACGGGAATGGGTGGAGAATAAGCCAAACTGTGCCCATCTCTTGTAAAGATCCGGGGTTGCTGTCTTTTCAAAGCCGGAAATATCGTGGCTCCAGAAAGCAAAACCACTCATCATAAAGGAAAGACCTGCATGTATCGTCTCTGCCATGGAACTGTAGCTGGCCTCGCAGTCGCCGCCCCAGTGAATGGGGAACTTCTGACTGCCCACGGTAGCACTTCTGGCAAACAGAACGGCCTCACCCTTTCCTCTTACCTCCTCAATGGCGGTAAAGACTACCTTGTTGTACAGGTAGGTATAATAATTGTGCATGGAAATCGGATCGCTGCCGTCATAGTAGGTGACATCGATGGGCACTCTCTCGCCGAAGTCTGTCTTAATCGCGTCAATGCCTGCGTGCAGCAGTCCCTTGACCTTGCCTGCATACCATGCGCAGGCTTCCGGATTGGTGAAGTCCACCAGTGCCATGCCCGGCTGCCAGGTATCTACCTGCTTAACGCCTCTGCCGTCTTTTCTCTTAAGGAAGTAGCCCTTTTGTGCCCCCTCCCGGAACATCTCCGTATCCTGGGCCACGTAAGGATTGATCCAGCAGCAAAGCTTAAGACCCTTGTCATGGTAGCGCTTTAACATTCCCTCCACATCAGAGAAGACCACCGGATCCCAGGTGAAGTCGCACCAATGCAAAGCACGGAGCCAATAGCAGTCGAAGTGGAATACACGCAGCGGGATATTTCTCTCTTCCATACCGCCGATCAGCTTGTTAGTAGTATCCTCATCATAGCTGGGCTTAAAGCTGGTGGTCAGCCACAGGCCAAAGCTCCATGCCGGAGGCAGTGCCGGACGGCCGGTGAGTGCGGTGTATACCTTGATGATCTCTGCCGGATTCTCACCGTACATTACATGCATCCGCAGCTGCTCGCCAGGAACAGATACACCTACATAGCCCACTTTTTCGGAACAAACTTCATAGGAAACAGCGCCGGTGTGGTCGGTGAATACACCGTATCCCTCGCTGCTCATGTAGAAGGGAATATTCTTGTAGCCGATATCGCTGGCTGTACCACCGTCCTCGTTCCAGATATTGATGGTCTGGCCGTTCTTGACAAAGGGTGTGAAACGCTCACCGAAGCCGTAGATAGTCTCTCCGGGCTTTACAGAAAGCTCTCCCAGCATATAGGGCTCATAGTCCTGCTCAAAGTAGTGGGGATCCATCCGCAGCTTGGAGGGAGAACCATTGACGCGCATATAGCCGATATTTCTGAAATTGGTTCCGGTCAGTCTCCTGCCCTCTGCCTCAAAAGCGATGGCACAGGTTTCTCTGTTGACTCTGACAGTCATATCTCCTGCGGTCATCACGGCTTCATGCTCATCCACAGTTACCTTGACCTCATCCGGATTTTCCGTCAATTCAAATCTGGCTTCCTTAGCATCATAGCCGGCATAGTGTGTGACGGTCATGGCGATGTCATTGTGGCCGGCGGATACGATGTCGATATAAAGGACCGTTAAGTCCAGAGCATCAGCCCTGCTCTTAATGGGACGCTCCGGGGCTGCGATGCGCATGCCGTGCGGGATTTCTTCCACGGTGAAGGCCTGGGTCGCAAAGGATGCTTTTACATTCTCGCTCCGAAGCCAGTATCCATCTGTAAATTTCATAGTCTGCTCCATTCTGCAGGCCTCATATACCTGCTGTTTCGTTCGCTGCACGAGATGGCATAAAAGTGGCGGAGCAAAGGAGCCATGCTCCCTTGCTCCGCCTTCCATGCTGTCATGTGCTACTGTCAGTTATAACCCAGTCTGCTTTACAAGTAAAGACTTAGTTTGCTGCACCGTCAATTTCGTGCCAATCCTTTTCAATCTGTGCACAGGTTGCATCCTTGTCGGTGGTACCTGCTACATAGGCCTGCATTGCCTCGCCAAATGCCTGGTTGAAGCTGTCGGTGGAGTAGCAGATGGAAAGATCGCCGGATCCCTTCTCATCTACAGAAGCCTTGCCCTGCTCGATGATGGTGAAGGTAGAAGTCTCATCGGTCTTGATGGGCGGAACTACGCCTGCCACATCGGTGAACCAGCTCTGGCCATAGTCAGAGGTATACCACCAGTTGACGAAGTGAAGAACAGCGTCCAGATTCTCGGAATCCTTGTATACGTGCAGGGACTGATCGGAACCGGATACTACCTGGCAGTCTGCTGCATCGTCGCTTACCGGATAGCCGCCGAAGCCAATGTTCAGGTCGGGATTGATGGCAAGTAAGTCAGCCTCTACCCAAGCGCCCTGGCCAAGCATGAAAGCGGTGTTGCCTGCTGCGAAAGCCTGCTCCTGACCGGAAAGGTCGGTCTCAAGGGGCTTGTCATCGCCGTACTTCACTGCGGTGTCGATGAAGTCGAAGAAGTTGTCATACAGTACGGAGTAATCGGAGATCTTTGCCTCGCCGGCCTGGAACTTTGCTACCATGTCGGAAGTCTTCTCGCCGTTAGCCTTTGCTGCCGCATTCAGGAAATCCATGACATCATGCTTGTAAACCCACCACTCCATGAAGCCGGTGGTGCATGCCTGATAACCCTTGGACTCGATGATCTCGCAGTCCTTCTTAAACTCATCCAGTGTCTGCGGAGCGCTTGCGATGCCGCAGTCATCCAGGATATCCTGGTTCCAGATCAGACCGAAGTAGTTGCCCTTGATTGCCAGACCGTAAACGCCTGTGCCGCCTTCCTCTGCGGAAGCCATAGCAGCCTTTACGCCGTCGTCCATTGCATCTACGATGGGCTGTCCTGTCAGATCGTAGGAATACTCACGATAGGTGTCGATCTCCATACCGGAGGTGGAGGAGAAGATATCCGGTACATCGCCGGAATTGATCTTAGCCTTTAATAAGGTAGGATAGTCATTTTGGGTGGTCTCGTAGTTGATGGTCACATTGGGTGCCACATTCTTGTACTCGTCGATCAGCGTATTCATGGCATCTGCATACTCCGGAGAGGAGATGAAGATGTAGACCTCACCGCTGTCTGCAGAATAGTCCACGTCACCGGAAGCTGCTGCCTCTTCTGTGGATTCCTCTGCGGAAGCATCCGCTGTATCGGAAGCTGCCGTCTCATCCTGGGTCTCTGCTGCAGATGTATCTGCTGCCGTATCCCCGGAGGAAGAAGAGCCGCATCCTGCCAGCAGTCCTGCCGCCATAACACCCGCCAATAGTGTCGCTAATACCTTCTTTTTCATATGTTCTCCTTTCTATAGACATATTCTATAGATGCTTCTGTATGAGCTAACATCCGTTACAGGATGAAAGTTCCTTCTTTTAACCCTTTACAGCACCTGCCACTACACCTTCCACAATGTACTTCTGCAGGAAGATAAATACCAGGATAGAGGGGAATACTGCCAGCACCATGCCGGTCATGGCATTCTGCCACTGGGTATTCATCTGGCCTACGAAGGTGTAGGCTGCCAGCACCAGGGTCTTGGTCTTGTTGCTGGAGTTAACCATCAGCAGCGGGAGCAGGAAGTCATTCCAGATCCACATGACATCCAGTACCATTACGGTGACGGTGACGGACTTCAGCAGCGGGAAGATCACGGAAATAAAGGTGCGAATCGTGGTCGCGCCGTCGATATGGGCGCTCTCATCCAGTTCCTTCGGAATCGTCTTCATGAAATTATAGAAGATGAAGGTAGCCATGGGAATACCAAAGCCCCAGTACTGGATACCCAGACCTACCCGAGAGCCGGATAAGTGAATCACGCTCATAGCCTTGAGCAGCGTAATCATGATGGTCTGGAAGGGAATCAGCATCGGTGTGATCAGCAAGGTGTAGACAATGCCGGTATACTTAGTCTTGCGCCGGTCGCAGATATAAGCGGCCAGTGCAGAGAAAAACAGGATACCCACGATACCGATGACGGTGATGATCACGTTATTTCCAAGGAGCTGGAAATAATGCATCTTGTTGATAACGTACTTGTAGTTGTCCAGAGTCGCTGCCTTCGGCATAGCGATGGGGTCTGCAATGACCTCTCCGAAGGGCTTAAAGGAATTTACAAACATCAGGAAAACCGGATAGATGTAAACCAATGCCACTACTGTCAGTATAACGATCAGAAGGGTTTTGTTGAAAATGCGTTTGTTTTTCCTGCTCATTACAGATCAACCTCCTTCCGGCTCATTCCTTTCAGTACGATCTGGGTGATCACCAATACGAACAGGAAGTACAGGATTGCCTCTGCAGAGCCCATGCCGTAGTTATTATTGGTAAAGGCTTCATTGTAGATCTGCAGTGTCGCGCTGTAGCTCGCCTTGCCGGGACCGCCCTTGGTCAGTGCCAGGATGATATCGAATACCTTGAGGCCGTTGGTCAGGGACATGAATATGCAGGTCGTCATGGAAGGTCCGAGCAGAGGAAGTGTCACCTTAAAGAAAGTCTGTCTCTTATTGGCACCGTCTACATAAGCGGCTTCCAGTACATCCGTGGGTACAGCCTGCAGACCTGCGATATACAAAACGATGTAGAAGCCAAGGGACTGCCATACGCCTACAATCACGATGGAGAAAAATACCAAGCTCGTATCTCCCAGCCAGGACAGATTCCAGAGTCCCCAGCCGGTGGATTCATACAGAGATTTAAATCCGGAGGTAAAGATGAATTTCCAGATAAAGCCAACCACAGTCATGCTCATGATATAGGGGATAAAGAACATGCCTCTGTAGAGATTGGCCAGCTTAAATTTCTTCGTCAGTGCCACGGCCAATGCCAGAGCCAGCACATTGGAAAGAATTACAAACAGGATGGTGTAGCGGATTGTAAACCATAAAGCCGGCAGGAAATCGGAGCTGCCGGAAAAGATCTCTGCAAAGTTCTTAAAACCGATGAATACAGGATCCTTGGAAATACCATTCCACTGTGTCAGGGAATAGTAGCCGCTCATAAAGAACGGGATGTACATCACCATAACCACTAAAATCACAGCGGGGATGGTGAACAGGAAGTTTTCTCTTCCTTCTTTTTGCTGCCTCTTTGAAATGTGCATTCCCTCCTCCTCTCTTCCTGCCTTCTGTTTTTGCAACTTCAGCAGGTGTATCTTTATATTACATCCGTCATCCTGACGAATAAATGGAGATTTAAGACCTGCTATCTGTAAAAAAATGACATTCCATGTCGCAAACGTCACTTTTTTATGTTCAATTTGCCCATTCCGTATCCAAGCAGCCATTTGCCCTTGTCTATGATTTGATGTAAGATGAACAATATAGTTTTGACGTGAACATGAAAAAGCGTAATGATTGTACAGAACTTTATTAATGAACCTTACTGATAAACTTTATTGATGAAGCTTACTGATGAACTTAACCGATGAACCTAACTGATGAACTTGACTGATGAACCTAACTGATGAACTTGACTGATGAACCTAACTGATGAACTGCATTGATGAACCCTACTGCTATGAAGAATAAATTTTCCATTCCTCTTCTATCACAGGCACAAAGACTCCTTCGGCGCTCTCCTCTGTGGCTGAGTTTTACAGCCCTCATGGCATTGTGTCTTCTGGTGATGAGCATCACACTGGCCTATTCCAACTACAGAAGAGGTGTCAACAATTCCATCCGCAGGCAGAATGAGTCTATGGCCCAGATGGTAGATCTGAAATTCCAGAATCTGGATCAATATCTCTCAGAACTGGCGGATTTTTGCGTACTGCCGGTAAATGATTCGGACTTTTACAATACGCTCCTTTCCTATAATTATATAAACGACGCCAAGACCAATGCCCTCCGGCAGACCGCCAATCTGTATTATTATTCCCGAACAGACTTACTCTCCTACCGGCTCTCCAGTCTGCGGCACGGCATCTGTTTCTCCAGGTCAGGCTCTGACCAGCGTATGCGGGTGATTCAGGAATATTTTAATTACAAGGATCCGATTTACTTACAGTGTCTGGAGAATCCCTCCCACTATGCGATCACACCTTCCGAAAATGAAGATGCTCTTTTCACCTATTCTCATACGATTTTTCGGATCAGCGATGGAGCTCCCATCGCCTTAGTGTCCATCGATGTAAATAAAACCGCCATGACCACAGGATTTAAAGACCAGATCACCGTACTTTACAACAGAGACGGGGAAATGCTCTACACCAACAAACCGTCCCTGCAAAGCTATCTGGAGAATATCCTTGGAGATACTGTTTCGGTCAATACTGCTTCCGACAGCACCCTCCTCCTGAAGGGAGAAGAATATCTGCAGTATGCCGGGAGCGATGACAGCTCCGGCCTGACGCTGCTGGTGCTGACGCCTCTTTCCAGTATTAAAGGCGAACTCCGAAATATCCAGATTTCCTCTCTGCTTCAGGGACTGATTTTTCTGCTTTTCTCGGTGGCTGTTTCCTTTTTGATCATCCGGTATCTGACCCAGCCATTGACGGCTCTGACCAAATTTCAGCTCCGGGTAGGTTCCGGTGAATATCCCCGGATCAGATTGGGAAGAAGCAAGGAGGCTGCCCAGTTGGGAGAATCCTTTAACGAGATGTCAGAGCGCATCGATCGACTGGTCAACGATAACCTGATGTCCTCTCTGAATGAGAAAAATGCCCGAATCGAAGCCCTGGAGGCCCAGGTAAATCCCCATTTTCTCTATAATACGCTGCAGGCCATCGGCTCAGAAGCTCTCCTAAATGACGAGCCCCAGATCTATGAAATGATCACCAGACTTGCCTCCAACATGCGCTATGCCATCAACGGTTCCCGGGAGGTAACGCTCCAGCAGGAGCTGGAATTCGTGGACAATTATATAGAGCTGCAAAAGCTGCGGATGGAGGATCGTCTCCAGGTCACCCGGCGTATCGACCAGACTCTGCTAAAGCAAAGAGTACCCAAGTGCGCCCTGCAGCTGATCGCAGAAAACTCCATCAAATACGGCCTGCAGGGAGATATCAGCTGCCTGCATCTGGAGATCGACATCTTCCGCCAGGGCGGTCAGCTGGTGATCCGTGTCCTTGACAACGGCGCCGGCATGACACCGGAGAGGCTTAAGCAGGTGCAGGAAAATCTGCACAGTTTCCAGGATGCCGTGGCAGACAATGCACCTGTTTCCTCCTCTTCCGGCATCGGTCTGGCCAATCTCTGCAGCCGGTTAAAGATCATGTACGACGACCAGGCACGAATCGAGATCCAGAGCAGCTGCAGCAAAGAGGACCATCATACCTGTGTCACGTTAGTACTGGATTTGTAGCACTTAAAAAAACACCCCAGCGATCACCGCTGAGAAAGGCAGATAAGGTTTCTGATATGCATAAAGTATTGATCATTGATGACGAAAAGCCCGTGCGCATCGCTATCAGCAAATTAGGCCAATGGGACAAGTGGCATTTGGATCCGCCCTACTATGCCTCCGACGGAAAGGAGGCACTGGCGATGCTCTCTGAGCTCTCTCCCGCCATTGTCTTTGTAGATATGCAGATGCCGGTGATGAACGGCGTGGAATTCCTGCGGCAGGCCAGTGCCAGAGAAAATAAACCCGCCTTTGTCGTCATCAGCGGTTACGATGACTTCACCTACGCCCAAAGCGCCATTCACTACGGCGTCAGCGAGTATCTTCTAAAGCCGGTGGTGGCAGCAGAGCTCAATGAAGCCATCGGCCGGGTCATGACCGCCCGCTATCCCCAGGAAGACTTCTCCGTAGAGTCCAGAACCTCCACCCTGAACGCCAATGAGGTGGTGGATCTCATCCACCAGACCATTGAGACCAACTATGCGGAGAATATGCAGATTCAGGATTTCGCCGACAAATATTTCTTTTCCAGAGAGTATCTCTCCCGTCTCTTTAAGGCCAAATACCATGTCGGCATCTACGAATATCTCACGGAAGTGCGCATGAAAAGGGCCGCACAGCTGCTGTGCGACCCTTCGATCCCCGTATCCGATATTTCCGTCCGGGTAGGTTATGCGGATAATAATTACTTCTCCAAGGCCTTTAAGAATGCCTGGGGGATGTCACCCAGTGAGTATCGGAAAACTGCTGTCCCACACGACACCCCAATTCATAAAGACTGAAGTCCTTTGTAAATCTGTCTCTGGCATTACGGCATATCTGTGCATACAGCTTTTCATCTTCCAGCCGATGCAGTGCCTTCCAAAGTGCTTCCTTCTTTTTAGGGATAATAAAGCCTGTTTTTCCATCCTCTATATAGTCCCTGATGGCATCATTTTCCGTAACAATGACCGGCTTTCCCAGCATCGCTGTCTGCAGCACTACCAGCTGACCAGAAGAAAACTCCTTTTCACGAAGCGGGATAATTACCGCCCTGGCATCTGCAAGCAGCCGCAGATAGTCATCTCCATGACAGTTTTTCTCATAGTGTATTCTCTCTGTGTCCTGCGCACTTTCTCTGTCACTGACGATACAAAGGTCGTCACATCGTCCGTTCCATGCCTCCCGCAGAAAATCATAATCCCTGTTGCTGCGCCCTGCAGCCAGATAAAAGGAGCCTGTTCTCTTTGGTTTCCTACCTTTTATTTTCTCTGAAATATCTGCGATTCCCAGAATCTCTGCCTTAAATTTATCCTCCGGTACACCAAAAAGCTTCCTGTAACTTTCGATCTCACTCCTGCCGAACACGTAGATTCTCCGAATGTAAGGAGAAGTCACTGCACTGCGGACAAACTGAAAATAAATCCTTCCGATTATTCCTTTTTTGGGACGGTAAATGAATGTCATAATGTCCACAGGCGGACACTTTCTGCAATGGAAAACACGAAGATAAAAGGCCAATACCAGACCGAAAAACTGTTCCCAGGAGAGAATCACTTCATAACGATTGCGCACTGCCATCAGATAGATTGGATAGAAGACATACTTTAAATATCTGGTATATTTTTTGATTCCCGTGTATTCATTAATATACCAGCGCCGCACCTCCCATTGCTGTCCCGTTGTCTTTTCTATTCCCTTTTGAAATTCCCAATCCATCGGCACCGGATTCCCGGCCAGGATCAATCTCTTCTTCATGCTGTCCGCTCTCTTTTCTTCTTTTTTCTTTTTTCTTTCTTCTTTCTGCTTTCTGCTTTCCTCCCATGTACTTCCGGGGATGTTTCTTTGTATTCCTTTCTGTTACTCATATTTCTTTCTGTAACTGCTGTTCTATAATCGTTCAGGGCTTTTACTCCACAGTGCATTGTAGGCATCCACAATCTGTTTCCAGGCATAGTGCTCTCTGATTCTCTTCTTTGCCTTTTCCCCCATTGCAACCTTCTCCGGCTCTGTCAGAGCGTCTGCCCTGTCTATCAGGGCTGCAAGATTTCCCTCCTCTTTTGTCCAGTACAGCGCTGCGTCCTGTGCCACCTCCTCGTTAAAGGATACCTGCAGCAGCAGATTTACCCTGGTCGCCCCCAGGCTCTCCAAAAGACTGGGATTCGTACCTCCCACCTCGTGCCCGTGCAAATAGCCGCTGGCATTCTCTCTTAATGCTGTCAGCAATGTCTGATCATAGACTGCCCCCGGAAAACAGATCCGCGAATCCCCTGAAAAATGCAATCTTTCATCCAGACTATGGCGATATCTTTCGTTTTCGGTCATGACCAGCAGCAGCTTTCGTTTTGTTTTGCTTTTCATGAATTCCCGCAGCATGATTTCGATATTATTCTCTGCAACAAAACGGCATACTACCAGATAATAACCATCCCGTTCCAGTCCATGCTTTCTGTAAAAGCAATCTAATGCTTTGCTTTGTTCTGCCGTGCCGTTGCCTGATATCTTTGCTCCATAAGGAATAAAGGTGGTGCGAGGCTGATAAGAAGCATAGGTCTGTCGGATATACGTTTCTATTTGTCTGCTGTCACAGATGACCAGATCTGACTCCCGGATCATCTGACGCTCCGACATTTTCCAGTATTTTTGCACCGGACGAGGCCATTTTCTCCTCTTCCATTCGTGACCGTCCGGATTAATATGCAGTTCCCCTCCCAGTTCTCTGATCCGATGGGAGAGCAACCGAATCATCGGTCCGATGCGGCAGGTGAGAATATAGATAACCGGTTCTTTGATCTCCTTCTCACGGCAATATTGCAGGCAATAATGCACGGCGGCTGTATCGTACCATATAGCCGTTGCCGATCCCAGCTTCGGCACCGGAAGCTTGACGCAGTGTACGCCGTGATACATAAATTCCATGGAACTGACAGGCTGTACATTTTCCAGCGTGCTCTCGTCCATACAGCCGCTCCCATTGGCCTTGCACATAATATGAAGCTGTATATCTGTAAGATAATTGCTGTGGCGGGCCAGTTCCTGCACAAAGGTTTCATATCCGCCGTAGTGTCCGATGGATTTGGCACCGCATATAAATACATGTCTCATCTATACCCCTTTACACCGCAGCTTTGCTGCAGAAATCTTAAAAATCCCTGGAAAATACCACCTCGCCAGAAGAAGATATTTCCTGCTCTGCCCAGGATCTGTTTTTCTTATTTGCCGATAACCGCTTAGCAGATCCTTTACGATATGAAGCGAGAGTGCAGGACTTTGGACAGGTAGTGCAGGATAATACTCTTTTAGCAGAGTAAAGGCGGCATAGATCCGCTCCGTTCCCCGGCTAATGGAGTCTGCGCCGATATAGTAATCCACCAGCGCCTCCTTCATGCAATAAATCCTGTATTTTTGCACTGCATGAATAAACCACTCCAGATCCTGATAGCGCGGCATCTCAGGACGAAAGGATATATGATCCAAGACAGAACGTCTTGTTAAAATAGTCTGGGTTCCTATCCCGAAAAGATCGTCTTTCGCAGTAAGGAATCCCCCTCCTGCCCGTTTGGGGCATTGAATCACGCCTCCCTCCATACCGAAACGATTCATTTTGCAAACCACTATATCGGCATGTGTTTCTTTCATTACCTGCATCTGTCTGATCAGTTTATCCGGATGCCAGCAATCATCACTGTCATGGAAGGCGATGTATTCTCCCTTTGCCAGAGCTGCACCGTGATTTCTCGCAGCACAGGCCCCTGCATTTGTCTGATAGACATAATGAAGCCGAGGATCATCGATACTCTCTATCACTGCTCTGGTCTCATCTGTCGAGCCGTCATCTATAAGGAGCAGTTCCAACCTGTCGTAGCTTTGAGAAAGCACGCTCTCCACTGCCTTTTTCACCACTGCTGCCCGATTGTACGACGGTATGATTACCGACACCAGGGGCTGTTGTACATTTGGGGTCATTTTACATTTACAGTCATTTTCCCTCATTTTTTCCACAACCTGTCTTATGCATTTCTGCCCCTTTTTTTGAGCATACGTGCTTCCTCTCTTCTTGTATGTATCATGGAACGATAAGTCTTTATTGTCTTGCGAAGGCCTAATTTGCGAAGCCGTCCCATCCCTCTGTGTATTTTCTCCAGAAAGTCCTGTCCAGCCTTTTCCCCCTGTCTTTTGTGACCGCCATAGGGAATGGCTGCCATCTCCGGGCAGGCCTTTTCCACAATCTTATATTGATGATGATTAATGATCCGCTCTTCCTTGGGAAATTCCATCAGCATTGTCATCAGATAACGACAATTGGCCGGCTGCAGGGACCTCACGTGATCAAAAAGGGTAAAGCCTGTCTCAATGGCAGAAAGCCAGCAGCCGTTTCTCTGATCCCAGTAAAAAACATTGCAGGGCGAGAGTCCTTTCTGCGGATGCTCCCTGTGCCAGGCAAAATATTCCTGCATGGATTTTTCTTCCAAGGATCCTTTTTGTACGCCGAACCAGTCATAAAAATCAAATCCCGGGCCATCAGCTGTGAAACTTCGTCTGTACCATTCCATGACATTCGGCCATACACCGCTTCGCAGCAGTGCCGCATCTCCAAACTGATCTGTCAGGGAATCAAATTGACGGTGTGCATAATACAGACGATCCTCGTCCCAGATCTGTCCGGAAATATGATCCTGATATACTGCTGACCGCAAAGCAGCATCTTCTCGTTTCTGTCGCGGAATTTCATAATGTGTTATCCCTGCAGCGCTGCAGAGCTTTTTGGGCACAGCCAGATCATCAACATAAATCTCGTCATGCCACAGCGTAAAGGCCTCAAACTCGATCCCGGCATGTTTTGCTAACGCCAAAAGCGTTCGGCTGTCATGACCGCCGGTGATGGCCACCAGCAATTTGGTGTCCGGCAGTGCTTCCTGCATCTGACAAAGAGAAAAATCAAAGCAATCAATGATCCGTTCAAGCCGCTCCTCTTCGTTTGCAATTCCCGGATAATGGGCAGCTAGAAGCTGACGGGGGATCACTCTTCCTTCTTCATAGTCATAAAGCTGACTGGGAAGGAGATGGCGCACACCCGCATATTGAGTAAGAGGCCCCGGCATCCAATTCATAATCCTATGTTCCGGCATCTCATAATTTTTTCTTTGTCCCCCTGCCAGTTCTTCCAAAAACGTGCAGTCACCGGCAACGCCTTCCGCTGAATAGAAAACCGGCAGCAAACTGCAGGCATCTGTATAGATCACGCCTTGACACAAAAGAAGGTAGCGGCCGCACCAGCTCTCTTCCATCTCCAGGATATCCTCCTGTCTGATTTCTCCCGGGCATCGCTCACAGAGTTTTTCTATTTCTTCGGCAGGTTTACCTTTTTCCGGCAGGAACTGCCATGCAATCCCCAACAGCAGTATCCTGCCATCCTTACTGCTCTGCAGCGGAAGATCCTGATGGTAATGCAAAATCCATCCCCCCGCAAGTTCCCTGTAACAGAATTCAGGCAAAGATATTCTTTTTTTCAGAATTGCATATTGACCTTTTTCACTCATTTTTATCCCCATTCCTAAGCAGCAATACTCCGAAGATGCGGCGAGAATTTCAGATTCTCGTCACCATCAGGCTCCATTCTGTAATGACCCGCAACGGTCAAATCACAAACGCGATTTGACTATACGAATCAATTTTTTCCAATCCGACGGACTGCATACTACTAACAAATGCAGCATCGTACCCACACCGGCCAAAACCAAGGCAGAGAGAATCAATGTCACCCAGCTATCCGGCACATACCAAAGACTGCACCGCTTAAAAACCAAGGTCATGATTACGCAGGACATCACATTTCTGAAGATAGACGGATAAAAGGTCCACCACGGCACCTCCAGTACATGCGCCATATACAGCGGATTGGTGATAAAGTTGATTACCATCATCACGACAACAGTGGTCCACACCACCGCATAGATGCCCATCTGTGTATATCGGATCAGCACATACATCCCGATAACATTGCAAAAGCCACCGATGATCGTCACGATGGTAGGAAATTTCTTTTTCAAGGTCAGCGTATAGATGTAATACAGCGGCTGCATGGGACCGCTTGGAATAGTGATCATATTATTGATCACTGTCAGTGTATAGAGCAGTGTCAGATCCTCTCCCGGAATCCAAAGTCTGTAAAAAGCCATCCCCAATGCCACAAAGCCAGCAAAAACAATATTGGAAAAACATCCGGAAAGTTTCATTGCCAATTTGAACTCACCCAGCAATTCTTTCTTATCACCCTTGGCATAGCTCTTTAGATACATAGGCTCGAATGCCTGCCCCACCAGGAGAAACATATTGCTGAACATGGAATAAAATGTCTTGGAAATCGCCAGCTGTCCCATGGCTGCAGGCGTGAGCATCAGATTACATACCAGCAAATCAAGACCACTGTTAAGAGCATCTCCCAAGGAATTCAGAGATGTCCATATTCCATCGATCACCAGCTTGCTTATAGCAGACAGGGAAAAATATTTTTTTCTGACTTGCAGCTCCGGTGTATACTTTCTGCTGATCCATACATATGCAGCGGCCAGCAGCAGGGAGGCTGTGGCCAGTCCAAATCCCACATAATAAATATGCGGCCGGAAGAAATAAAAGCTGGCAGCCAGGATTACCGCTTCACACAGATAAGCACCACACTTGCACCATCCCACGATGTGCAGACAGTTTCTGATATGTGCTGATGCAGCAAATCCCGTAGAGACTGTCACCAGCCAGAAATTAATAAATACAAAAAGAAACAGAATCCTGACATCCGATAGCAGATTCTCCGGAATCACCAGCAATCTGTCCAGAAACCCTATCCCCAGCAGCGCAACGGCAAACAGCCCCGTTCCCAGCAGGAGATCTCCGTAAACCGTGGAAGAAAAGAAAGTATTTGCTTCCTTATAATCCCCCCTGTGGTAAGCCACCACAATATGTCTGGCCGCAAAGGAATTTAATACAGCCGTGATCATCATGGCATATTGGGCCACGTTCTTGCCAAGTGTAACAAAACCATATGCCTCACTTCCCAGGGCATTCGTGACCACAGGCACCAGCAGCAGTGTGATCAGGGTATTGATCACTAAGGCACCGCCGGAGGCGATCACCGTCTGCAGCAGCCGAAAGTACTTATTTACTTTTTTGATCGGCGCTTTTTCCACCATCTGCTCAGATCCTTTCTGCCTGTAAATAACGGCTTCTCAGCCATGCAATGACATAGGGAAGCACGGTCGGGTCCAGTCCCCGTACCCCCGTGCGGCAGATATTCCACAGCATGGCTGTTCTGGCCTTTGGATTCTTCTGATAATCTCCGTAATGCAGCTCATAGATTCTGCGAAAGCCATAGCCTACCCTTCGAAGACTGCCGGTTACATGTTCCCCCGGTTCATCATACTTATGAAAAACCACATCCTTGATGCCCCGCAGCCTGTATTTCTGCGCTATACGAATCCACAGCTCATAATCCTCGGCAGCCGGCTGTGTTCTGAAACCTCCCAGTTCCTTCAATACTTCCCGCCGCAGCAGCGGTGCAGATGCCGATCCTACATAATCGGTATAGAGCATGTCCGCATACTCCGGTGCAGGATGAAACACTTCCCACTGCCAGTTATATTTCCCATCTTCTTCTCTATCCGAATCTTTACAAATCCAGCCCGTGCCGAAGGCCAATGCCGTCTTCGGATCCTGCGCAAACAGCGGCACTAATTTCTCCACTTTATCCGCACACCATACATCATCATCATCCAGATATCCCAGAATATCTCCCTTTGCCTCCCGGGCACCGCGATTTCTCGCCTCAGAGACACCGCTGTTTTTTTCCATGGGCAGATAGTGAATCCGAGAATCTTTTTCTGCCTCTTTCTGGATTTTCCTTTGCCACTCACTGCCCAGTCCGTTATCATCGACCAGAATCAGTTCTGTCACCGGCACTGTCTGCTGAAAGATACTTTCCACCGCACGCTGCACGCAGTTCCAATCTCTGTGATAGGTCGTTATGACAGCGCTGACGCGCTGCATTCCTTTTTCTGTTTCTTTCAAATATGTCCTCACTTCTCCCCGTCTGATGCGTTACCGTCTGCCTCAGACTGGATAATCTGGCTCTCGCCCCACGACACCCTGATTACTCCGTACTTTTTGCTCTCCTCGGAGTTTTATACCTTTTGGCCCTGCTATCATCCATATTGCAAAATCCTTCGTATTAGCGGAATACGGCCAAGTCCCCAGGATAAAATCCAGCAGACTGTCACCAAAAAGACCCATATCAGAAAAGCGCCAATCGGTCCCTGAGCTATGCTGCGCAGGGAAAAAGCATCCACAAGAAAGCCATGGATCAAAAAAGCGCCGAAGCCGCACCCGGCCAATCCGGTCACCTTCTCTGAAAGATGCCTTGCCGTGCGAAAGCAGAGAAAAACTGCTGCGCTGTACAAAATGACCGTAATATCATCATACATGCAATTAGACTCCACCTGCCCGGTTCTGTAATAGCACAGATAGTATTGCCAGCTGATGCTTACAACTGCCAATACCGACGCCGCTGCCCGGAACATCCAAGGTGCATATCGCGTAATCTCTATCCGGCTCAGCTTATAACCCAGGCAGAAATAAAAAAGCCAGGTCCACAGCCGCAGTCGCTGCGTCACATAGGACTGTACAAAGAAATTACCACCCATAACGAAAAGAACTGAGCAAAATGCCATGCCAAGACATACCGCCCCGGTCGCTATCAATACTCTGTTTAGATTTTTTTTGATCCACGCAAATCCAAAGAGCAAAATCGTATAGAGGATGGCAAAGGAATAAAGGAACCAAAGAAATGCATAATTCGTATAAGACAGAAATCCTTTTGCCATCTCTTTTAAAGCCATAAAGGGAGTAAAATCACGAAAGATCCATACATAAAGCCCGATGCAGATTCCACTCCCCAATAGCACCCGACCTATGCCAAGCATCTTTTTCCGATAATAAGCAGCATCAAAAGTCTCCCTTGCAAGAATCAAACTTCCGTTTACCATAAAAAATAAAGGCATACAGCATCTGGCCGCATAAAAAAACACTGCATTATAGCACGGATCCGTCACCTGTTCCCTCCGCTGCGTATGCAGCGCAAAGACCATGAGCAGCGCAAATACTTTGACAGCATCCAGATAGAGCAGCCTTTCTTTTCCGGATGATTTCTTCCTTATGTCCATTCAGTGCTCATCCTCCTCTGACTCCTCAGGCAAAAAAGGTCTGCGGGGATAGCCTGAAAACTTTAACTCTGAACCGGTGCACGCCATTCCCAACATGATAAATAAAAACAATGTCAAATAACTGGAACTGGTATAGGATCTCTCCGTCAGTCCACGAATCATCATCGGCAGTATAAAGGCCGAACAGGCCAGATACTGTTCCTCCGTGAAAGTTCTGACTCTGCGAAAACTGTACAAAATCACCAGAAAATACAAGGCAAGGCCAATCAGCCCCACATCCAGCCACATCTCCAGCAGGGTATTGTGCGAGCCGTAGCTCATACTTCGAAACCAGGTGTCGCGCCCGAAACGATCCTGCAAAGCCTTCAGACCGCTTTTATCATTCCAGAACATAAGCATTCCATATCCCGTAAAGGTATGACTGTCTATCATAAAAGGAATGATCTCTTCCCACATGGTAGTACGATTGGATAAGGTAGCATCTTTGCCGAAATAAGCTAAAACCGGTGAAAGAATCGGCAGCACCGTCAAAGCCAACATCAAAAAGCCAACAGACACTACAATATAAATATAGGACCAGTGAAGTCTGGGAAGCCTGCCTTGCATTTTGTCGTGGAAAAGCACATATAAAATGGGAACAACCGCCGTGAACAGCGCCCCTGTCGCATTTGTTTCCAGCAATATTACAATCTGTGCTGCAAACGTTAAACATAAATACCGGGAGACTTTTTCTCCCTCTCTTTTTTTCAGGCAAAGCAATGTTACCAACAGGACAAGGCCGAAGGCCATCTCTTCTCCCAATGCGTTTTTACGGCTTGCCAAGCCTCGAAAAAGATAGCGTCCCTCTTCATCATAATAGTAGCCCAATTGCCGAAAACAAAAAAAGAGCAGCAGATTCATTGCCACAAAAAGGCCCTGTGCCTTACAGAGCAGCTCCAGGAGATGCTTTGTCCCATAATAATCCGCCATCCACAATGCAAAGGCCACCGTAATGAGCAGGCGAAAGCAGGTGGTAAATTCTGCTTTTCTGTCGCTGGTCACCAGAAAGGACTGTATAAGCAGAACCCCCATCATGACATAAATCAGTCCGTATTTTTTCTTCAGATCCAATAAACGAATCTCACCGATCGTATCTGCACCGGCTAAAAAAATCAGCAGCAATTCCAACGCACTCGAGCCATAATCAAATATCGGCGTCAGTATTGCGTAGCTATCCGCTAAAGTACCGGGAAATCCCAATCGGCACACGAGACAGAGAACCACCCAGAAATCTATCACTGTATCTTTTCCGCTGATCAAATATATCTCTTTTGAGAAAGTTCTCTCCTTCAAGCTGCCTCTTACCTCCAACAGTCAGCGCTTTATTTCTGCTGTCCTGCGCATTTTCCTTCTGCTCTTCTCCTGGGAAAAGCTGCATCCTATTCCGCGCAGAGTGATCGTATTCCCTTCTTTATTCTTCATCCTCCATGGAATATCCCATGCGATGCCCCAGCCAAAACAGCAGGTACCCAAGCGCCGTTCCCAGTACATTGGCCACAATATCCGTCAGGTCTGCCTGTCCCAGGTCAAAATAAAACTGTATACTTTCAATCAGCACAGATAATGCCAATCCAAAAAGCAGCGGATACAGCAGATCATTCAATCTGTCCTTATCCACATAGGGCAGCACAAAACCGATGGGTATGAACAATGCTACATTCTGCAGAATATGCCTTATGGGCGTGAGGGAATGTGTATGCATTGCCTCCAGCAGAACATCCATCCGCAGCAAAGACGTCGTATGGTCACCGCTGGTATTCCGGAAAAAAACAGTAATGCTTAATATCACCAAAACATAGAGGATAAAAATCATCAATGCACCAACATGTATCTGACGAAAATTTCCTGCCAGATAGATGCCTGTTCCGCACAAAACCAGCAAGACCGTCGCCAGGAGCATGGCCATCAATACCAGGCTCGTACCAAAGATGTGAGCGACAAAAAAAAGTATGACCGCGAAAACACCAAAAAACACCAGAAGAATCAGGGAGACAGCAGGCATTGCCCCTCGTGCCGAAGTGCGTCGCAGCAGTACCCGAAGGCTTCCCAGGTAACCGACTGCCAGAAGCAGTCCGATCATGATTCCCTGTAAAATATTCTGTTCGTTCATGGTCATTTTCACCTCTTTGTGTCACAACCTATTATGGCTGCTGCATCAGTCCATCCATCACGTTCTGGGAAGACGGGTTCTCTTTTTTCCATGCATTCTCGTCATTCATCAGGTCTGAAAGAGTACCTGTGCTTTGTAAAGCGCTGCCTTCTTCCATTCCTTCCAGTATGGGATTACCGGTTTTTAGCTCTTCTTTTGCATCCAGGGATTCGGCATATACAGACTCTGCAGTCTCACCTGCATAATCCGTTTCACTTACTTTCTCTCTTTTTCCCTTTTTCTTTTTTCTTTTTGATTGCTTTTCCAAAGAGGCGCTCCCCGATGCGCTTTTCTTTGTTCTTTCTTCTTTTCTTCTCTTATTTCTGGCTTTATTTTCTGCGCTGCTGCGGCCGTTTTTTTTCTGATTTTTTCCTTTTTCTGCCTTTTTGTCTCCTCTTTTTGCAGCACTTCCCACTGCATTGACGACACAACCCAATACGCGTATACCGGATTTATCCAATTTTTCCAATGCGCTCTGAATTCCGGGCAGCGGCGTGCTGTCATAGGCGATTACATACAGCACATTCGTCGCCACCTGGTTAAGTCCCATGGTCTCCGACACTTCTCCCACAGGCGTAGTATCCAGGATGATATACTCATATTTTTCCGAAAGACGTCGGATCATATCCGTCACCGCACCGTCCAGTGCAATAGCGTTGTGCTCTAAGACTGCCGGCAGCAAATCCAGATAGCCCGTCATCGGTGCGATTACATCCTCTTCAATGGCATCTCCGCGATAAAGCGCATTCAGAGAGTGCGCGTAATCGACTTTATCCATAAACAAAGTACCAAGGCTTGGATTCTTGGTATCCAAATCAATCAGTAATGTCTTATGTTCCATATCTGCCAGCTGGATTGCCAGATTGGCCGCCACACTCGTCTTTCCCTCTCCGGTAGTGGTGCTGGTGACATAAAAGCAATGATGACTCTCCTTGCTGCTCAGCCGATTGCGCAGAATATAGGCTGCCGCCGAATAATTCTGCATGATATTTGCCCGGTCGGGACCGTTTGCCGTAAGAATGGCTCCCTGCCTGCTTCGAAAGAAGGCATCATCCCGAGGGATAATTCCAATTGTCTCCAGTCCAAACATCGTCTCCGCATCCTTCGTATTGGTCAATGTAGGCCGAAGAATGAGTTCCATTATGGCAGCACCGATACCGGCACAAAGTCCGAGAAGCATGAATAAGACGGGCAGAATCCTGCCGGATCCTACTGCAGAGGACTGCACCACCTGGGGAGGATTGATAACAGCAAGCTGTCCCAGCTGCAGTGTCTCCGGAATCGTCTGATTGGCCGCATCTATAATAGCCTGCCATATGCTCTGTGCTTCCTCTGCTGTCCGCCAGGTAAAATGCATCTCCAGAATCTGTGTAGCCTGATACTGCGTCACCGATAAGCCGGATCGTAATTCTTCTACGGTAGTGCCAAGCAGTCCCTGATTTGTGATCACCTGATTTAATACCACATCACTGCGGAGCACATATATGACAGCATCCACCATGTCCTCTGCCAGATGATAATCGTTGTTATTTGCCACCTGGGAGCCATTGGTATAGACGCCCTCTGAATGATTCTGGGTAGAAATGGCCAATGATCCGCTGACTTCATAGCTGCGCACCGAATCCTGTACGTAGGTCATGGTGAAAATCAAGATTCCGAAGATCAATCCCAACACAGTGAGGGAAAAGATCATCTTCCAGCGCTTTTTCAGCGCAAACAGCATATCGCTGACCCGGATCTGCACTCCGCCACTGTTCATAGTCTTCTCCTTTCCCGCAGCTTTACTTGCCTGCTTCTGCCTCTTTGTTTTTGCGTTTCTTTATAAATCTTCGTATGGAAGCCATTCCCATTCCCAGGATCGCGATCGCAATGGCTGCACCGCTCCCTGCCAGTATATAAGGAAGCACCTTGCTTGCCCCCACGTTCACTGTCTGTATCTCTGCCTGATCTTCTACCTGGAAGGTATAGTGCCTTTCTGTATCCCCGTCCATAGTGACATAGTAACTTCCTGTCTTCAGATCGGTAAAAGTGACAGGGGAATTGGTCGTAGTCCATGTATAAAGCAGATTATCCTCAGAATCATAAAGAGAAAGTTCCACGCCGGCACGCTGACCGCCCAGGAGATTGGAAGCCGCCCCGATATTTACACGCAGTACTCTGTTGGTCAATGTCAGTTCCTTCTGCGCTTCTGTGTCAATTCTTCCGTCTGCCGATACATAGACCTTATACTGGGTAGTATCTGCACGATAATTCTCCGGCGCCGCTGTCTGTTTGATCGTGTAAGTGGTATCCTTTTCCAGTTCATCCAGTATGATCTGACCGGAAGCATCTGTCACAACACTATCGCTTGTTCCGTCATCACCGGTGATTTCAAAGGAAGCACCCTCTATGCCCTTTGATGCATACAGTTCATCTGTCACCTGCAATAGGATCCGGCTACGCTCCGTCTCCAGCGTATTCAACGGTGCCTCTGCTTCTGTCTTTTTCTCTACCGTACAGTCAAGCGTCTGTTTCTGTCCTGTATAGTACCTGGGAATCGTTTTCTCACGCACCGTATAGTCTCCCAGATAGAGTTCCTCACTGGTGCCGGACCCGTTTTCATCACACAGGATCTCTCCTACAATTTCTCCCTCATGATATCGAAGCGTACCATCCTGTGTCAGAATATCGGTACTGGCAATCACTTCATAGCTTCCTCCTCCCACACCGGCCTGTGTCTGCATATCATTCACCTGTATGCGAATAACATTCTTGGAAGGACTTAGTGGTATCCTCACTACATAAGGTTCCGGCCAGTCATAGAGATCATTTAAATCAAAGGTCTGATTATCTGCTGCGTCATACCCATCCGGCTCCGTCAATTCATGGACTGTATACTGTCCCTGCAAAAGTTTTTCCGGGAAATAGAAGGTACCCGCCTCTGTGGTCTCATACTTACGGAAGGAAACTTTTTCCGGATAATAAACATTCAAAATCTGCAATGCATTATCCAGTCCGTAGAGTTCGAACTCTACGCCTGCTTCTTTGATGGTGCGCTCTGTCTCCGCATCGATCATTTCGACAAATACAGCAGACTTAATTCCCTCATCAGGTTCCGTACCGGTGCCATTTCCTGTACCGCCTCCACCGCCGCCGTCATGGTCTGTGGTGCCGTCATGCTCTGTAGTGCCGTCGGGCTGATCTGCCTCAGAGGATCCGTCAGGATCTGTTCCCTCACCGCCTCCTGCATTGCCCCCTGCATCCTGATTGCCGCCGGAAGTTTCCGGTCTGGCAATCACTGCACCAATGCCGTCATTGCCGCTCACTGAGGTGCTGCCTGTATTAGCCTCAAATACATTGTCATTCAGCGCATTCACCAGGTACAGGGACAGCAGCAAAATCACCAGCAGTAAAATCAGAACCAGACCGCTGAACATATCCGTCGCAGGCTGCCATATATTTAATTCTTCATCATGGGTGTGCCTGTGCCATTTCTTCATCTCGCATCTCCTCCGCCGGTCATCTTCTCAAACTCCTGTATACTCATAGGTTTAGACAAGAAGAATCCCTGACCTTCCGAACACCCGGCCTTCCGAAGTGCAGACAGCTGCTCCATACTTTCTATGCCCTCCGCACTCAGGTTCAGTTTCATCTTTCTGGCCTGTTCAAAGATTTCTCCAATACTCTCTGTATTTTTCTTTCCTTCCAGACGTCGCAGATCCAACTTGATCACATCGGCATAGATCCGATCTACATCCTTTAAAAGCACATAGTCTCCATTAAAACCGTCCATGATGACGCGGAACCCCTCTGCCCGCATCTTATCCTCTAAAATCTGCACGGAATCTCTCGCATTCAGATACGCATTTTCTGCAATCTCAATCTCCAGATACCGCGGCGGGATTTTGTATTTTCTGGAAAGATTTGTAAAGCATTCCACTACGTCTATCGCCATAATATCTGTCTTCGTCACATTAATGGACAGCGGTACCGGACGCAGACCTGCGTCGATCCATCCTCTGAGCGTCTCACAAACTTTATTCCATATATACTGATCCAGCTTGGTGATATAACCGTTCTTTTCCAGAATCGGAATGAAGACGGACGGCATAACCTCTCCCATCTTTCCATGATTCCAACGAACCAATGCCTCTGCGCCCACCATTTTTCGAGTATTGATATCGAAACGAGGCTGCAGCTGGAAGGTAAATTCGTTCTTCTGCAGTCCCTCCAGAATCTGAGGCATCAGAATCTTCTCATGCTCACTGCCCGCAAATGCTGCTGATTCCGGATTTGCAGCAGAAAAAACCGGTGTTCTGGGAATGCGATCCAAAAGCTGTGTCACCTCGCCAAACTCTCTTCTCTCCCGATAAAGCTTCTGCTCTTCTACTGTAGGAATGACATTCTTGTGAAAAGCATCCACAAAAAGGCCAAGACTGCGCAGCATGGTATTCCAGGCCGAGCGATACAGAATATTAAAAATCAGAGAAAGAATCACACCTGCAATGGACGTGTAAAATGCAATCTGTATGCCGGACAATAGTGTCTGCACACTGGTTAATGCATCATTGACCGTGCTGAAGCCAATTCCTCGAATACCAATCAGCAAGCCGATAAATGTGCCCAGAATTCCAAGGCTGGTCAGCATTCCCGGCACCTGACTGACCAGCGTCTGCCAGCTGTGAAGGGAAAGCATGTCTTCATTGACATACTCTGTAATATCACTGAGAACCTGTCCGTTTTGCTGCTGACTGTTTACCTTACTCCGGTATTCGTCAAAAGCCTCATCCAGTACACGCTGTCCAAAAAACTCATCGTCGCTGCGAATGGCCGACCATGCGGAGCCGGACTGCACCCCCATAGCACGATCTATCCCATCAAGTCCTCGCTCCAGCGCCAGCTCATAGCGCAGTACCGGCAGGATGCCGCCCAATATAGCCACCACTATAGCGCCGGCCATCAGAAGCACAAACAAAAGCGACAAAACGTCCGGCGAATACACCGCCAGTACAGTTACTCCCGCAAGTAATATGATAATCAGCATATATAAACTTCTGCGCATATTATTCTCCATTCCACAGACGCTCTGCGCCGGAGGAATCTGAAATCAAATTTCAGATTTGATTTCAGATCATGTCTATTGGTGAAGCCTGCGGCACCAATAGCCGTGCGAAAAATACCCTATCAGGGGTATTTTTCGCACTATTCTCCCCTGTCACGCTAAAGCGCCTGTCACATTTTCTCCTCTCATGTTCCATTAGGATGAATTCTTTTTATTATAAAACATTTCTACGATTTATAAACAGCTTCCACCCAAAAAAATGCAGTGTTCCTTTTTTAATACTACCCTTTCATGGAACATTACTACATAAATAGTAAAAAAATAACTCCTCCATCACTGATCCAATATCGATCTCGATTTTCATTCGGTAAATCGAGATAAGAGAAACAGCAGGAGGCATCCCCCTGCTGTTTTTCTTATATTACCGTTATTTCTTCTGATGAAACCTGCGCTTCTCCTCATACATCTTTACATCCATCCGCTTTAAAAAGGACTCTGCATTATCCTGCTCCTGCCATTTGGTATATCCCATAGCTACACTTAAGGAAAAAGGTTCCATCCCGGAGGCATTGAATCTGGAGAGATTGCTGCCTATTTCCTTCATGGCGGAAAGAGTTCTTTCCTCAGAGCCCTGCGGCAGCAGGACAATGAACTCATCCCCTGCATAACGGATGGCGATACCGCCTTCCGGCACGGACCGAAAAAGGAGCTCTCCCATCCTGCACAGTGCCCTGTCCCCGATACTGTGTCCAAATTCGTCATTGATCTTTTTGAAATCATTGATATCCATCATGATACCATAGAGAGACTTTTTATCCGCATTCTCCTTCTTTGCCAGCATGGTCTTAAAATATCTGCGGTTGTAAAGGCCTGAGAGCTCGTCTGTATACAGATTTTCTGCATATGACTGGAGCTGTACAAAGATCAGCGCCGCAGTAACCATGATCCAGGAAGAAGTGATCCCGTAGCACAGCATCTGAATCAGCACGCCCGCCAGACATGGCAGGATAAAATAAAGCACCGGAAAGAAATTTAAATTTCTTCCCTGTCTCTTGGAATGATAGACCAGATAGATACTATAGGCGAAATAAATCAGCAATGTAATATAGCCCAAACCAGACCATTTTCCTCTGGCATATATATTATCCGCTGTTACGTGAAAGAGGATGCCCGGCACAAAGAGATTACCCACAATGGCCATCATCTCGATCAGCCAGGGAATCATAATAATCCCGGTTTTGTGAATAGTGCTTTTGTAATTCCGATAGATGCGAAGATCCACGTACAGGCACCACAGAAATCCAATGCTCACCGTCCCCGCAAAGCAGATACTGTTCGCGATATAATTGATCTGGACACTGCCGGGAAAGAGCACACCATCCATCAAAAAGGAAACCGTCTCAAAGAAAGAACCCACCATGTTCACCAATGCCATGGATTCAAAAATCTTATTCTCTGTATGAATATTTTCTCTGTTTTTATGCCGACAGACCAGAAGAAACCATGTCATCATCATGGTAATTCCGTTTGCCATCAATATTTCTTTTAAATCTATCATTTTGTCACCGGCCCCCACGTTCTGCTCTTACCCCGTGCATAAATTATATTCTGTATTGCGCTTAAATACAATAATTTCGGACATCTGCGAAATGTAAACTTTGTGAAATGTATAATCCTTTTATCCCTTCTTTGGGCGATCGGCGACACACGCAAAAGCAGCAGTGAAAGTTCTTCACTGCTGCTTTTGCATAGGCTTATTCTCAGGCTGCTCTGCTAGCCCATCGCCATCTGAAAGGTATAATTCGTATCATAGCATCGAACATAGAGAATGCCGTCTTTTAAGAAAATATAATAGGGTGCACTCTTCAACGGAAACTGTTCCTGCAGTACACCATTATCCCTGCGGAGTACATTCAGATAATCATCCTCTTTGGTAAAACCGTATCCGCAGACGATATAGTCATCCACGATGGCAAAGCTTCTGGCATTGCACACCAGAGGAGTGCTCTTCCACAGCACCGTGTTCGTACTCATATCGATGGCGGTGATATAAGCGGTCTCCTCGCAGGCATCTGCGTAGGTATTATGCCCTGTGGAAACATAGAGGACACCATCCTCTGCCAACGCATAAATCACTCGCTGGTCTGCAAAGTCTTCATACCGCTCATTGATATCCGGCGCCCACTTGTAGTCCTCCAATACGTAGACGAAGGTTTGTGCCGTAGCCCATTCCGTCACGGATACAGAAAGAGAGTCCTCATCCTTCCACTCTCCCAGTTCATAGGAATAAGCGCCTATAGTGTAGGATCTGCCGGGATAGGACAGCCCGTTTTCTATAAACCAATCCGTATCATCGGTAATCTCATTGGACTCCTGGGTCTGCTTATCCAGCGTATAACCCGGCAGAGATTGCATGACCGCCTGATCGGAGAGATAATATTTCCAGGAAGGATTCTCTATATGGATAATGAAAGTATCGGGATTTACTTCTGTATCTGCCGTATCTGCTGTATCTGCCGTCCCTTCTGTATCTTGCTTTCCTTTCCCTTCGCACTCCTCTGCAGAGCCCTTCTCTTGATCCGTCCCCTCTGCCTCTATATTCTGATTCTGGTTCGCGCCATCTCCCTTCTTCGTACTTTCATCTTTCTCTGTACTGTTGCTGTCCTTCGCCTCTTCCTCCTGCGTCAGCTCGGCATATGTCTGATTCATCGCATCTGCCTCTTCTGTCAGCACGACTTCTGTCTCCGACTGATCAGCACTGTCAGCTTTGCCGCAGCCGATCAACCCTGCCGCTATCATACAGGCGAGAAAGAAAACAGTCAGAGCCCTGCGGCTCTGACCGCACTTTCTCATCTCATCACGCAATGAATTCCTCCGATAGTCTCTGCGGCTGCCAACACAGTTGCTGCAGAGATAAAAACAGCGCCTGTCATGAAGACAACGCCCGCCACCACCACGATTCTCGACGAACTGCATAGACCATTCTTCCGGAATGATTTGCTTAGTCTCAGCATCCTCTAAATCCTTGACATTGTTCATATATCCCCTCCTTTCCTATCTTTTCATCTCCCTGCTGATCCACTCCATGATGATATCCACCACATAGGTCTGCTCTGTCTCTGTCATGGCACGTCCCCTGGGAATATGATGCCATTTTTCAAGACAGCCTCTGCAGCAGGTAGCGGTGGCATGTTGTGCTACAAAGACCGGATGTCCCCGCATGGGCGTCTGCTTGCCGTCATTGACGATCTCCCCCGGTGCCAGTCTTTTGCGAATGAAATCAGCCGCATGTTCCCTTACCTGATCCATACCTTTTTCGGAAACATAATTGCGGTCATTGGCCTTTAGGGTAAAACTGCTTCTGAACCTTGACTGAGACAGTCGTTTCCACAGGCTTCCCTCATAAACAGCGGGATTTTCACAAACCATGGAGGGCTGAATACTTCCCTTGGAAATAATCATTTTTTCCTTTTTATGCGGTATAGCTGTGCTCTGTTCCCCTTTTGCTTCTGTATCCGAATCTCCGGCATTCTCTGCCATAGTCTCCTTAAACAGCTGCGCCGACACCTCTACCGACTCCCTGCTGCCTTCCCGCAGCCGTTCCGCCAGTCCTGTATTTCTGCCGGTGGTGGTTTCATTTCTGATAGCATAAAAGACTGCTTTCCTGTCCCCTACCAGCACCAGAATCCTTTTGGCTCTGGTCACTCCGGTATAAAGGAGATTTCTCTGCAGCATGACGAAATGGCTCATGGTGATGGGCATGACTACGATAGGATACTCACTGCCCTGCGCCTTATGGATGGTCACCGCATAGGCAAGCACCAGTTCATCCAGTTCCGACACATCATAAAGCACTTCCCGCTCATCGAACTGCACCGTCAGCTCCCGCTCCTCGGTGTCTATCTTTGTAATGGTTCCGATGTCTCCGTTAAAAACATCCTTGTCGTAATCATTGCGGATCTGCATGACTTTATCCCGCAGCCGATATTGTGTTCCGCCTCTCCTTAAAAAAGGCTGCGACGGATTCATAGCCTCCTGCAGCACCTGGTTTAAGTTCACTGCACCGCATTCGCCTCTCTGCATAGGAGTCAGCACCTGAATATCCTGCAGAGGATCCACATGATAGTACTGCGGCAGATTGGTCTTGCAATACTGCACGATCGTATCCACCACTTCCTGATTACTGTCCTTGCCGGCAAAGAAAAAATCCGCCTTTTTCCCGCCTCTTATATCAATAGGTTCTCCCTTATTGATCCGATGGGCATTCATAACGATCCGGCTCCCCTGTGCCTGCCGGAAAATTCTGGTAAGCCTTACCACCGGCACTCGCCCCGCATTCATAATATCCCGCAGCACATTGCCGGCGCCTACGCTGGGAAGCTGATCAATATCCCCCACCAGAATCAGGGACATACCGATTGGCATTGCCTTCAGCAGATTATACATGAGCATAACGTCGATCATCGAGCACTCATCCAGAATCAGCACATCCCCCTCCAGCGGATTCTCTTCGTTTTTCTGGTAACCCTCCGGAGGCTTGTACTCTAAAAGTCTGTGTATGGTCTTTGCCTCCATGCCGGTGGATTCGGACAGTCTCTTGGCTGCCCTCCCTGTGGGCGCCGCCAATACAATTTTGGCTCCCGCCAGCTTCCAGGCAGAAAGGATTCCCAATGTGGTGGTAGTCTTGCCTGTGCCGGGTCCTCCGGTCAACACCATAACCTTGGAGGAGAGGGCTGTTCTAACTGCCTGCCACTGCATTTCGTCATAGTCAATCCTCGAAGAAGCTGCCACCTTTTCCAATACCTGCTCTGTATCCGTCTGTATGGACCTTTCACCGGCCAAAAGCCGAATCAGGCGCCTGGCACAGCCGCTCTCCGAAAAGTAATAGGGCGGAAGGTAAATGGCTTCCTTCTCCCCTATGGTGTCTTTGATCACATCCTTGGTACGGATCATTTCATCCAGTGTGATCTCTAACTCCGGCTTCTCCACCTCCAAAAGCTCACTGGCTTTTTCCATGAGCTGTGCTCTGATTCCGTAGCAGTGCCCCTCCTCCGCCAGCTTATTCAATGTGTAAAAAATTCCGCTGCGAAGACGAACAAATTTATCCTTTTCTATCCCCATTTTCTGTGCGATGGCATCTGCTGTCTTAAAGCCGATTCCCCAGATATCATCTGCCAGACGGTAAGGATTTTCTTTTACTATAGCTATGCTTTCACTTCCGTAGGTTTTAAAGATTTTGGTAGCATGTGAGGTACTGACATCATAGCCTTGCAAAAAAAGCATGATGTTCTTGATTTCCTTCTGTTCCTGCCAGCTCATTTTGATCCGGTCCACCCGTATCTTTCCTATACCGGGCACTTTCAGCAGTTCATCCGGAGTCTCTTCAATGATATCCAGCGTATCCTTTCCGAATTTTTCCACGATTCTCCTGGCAAATTTAGGTCCCACGCCTTTTACCAGTCCGGAGCCCAGATATTTTTCGATTCCATAGACCGTGGCCGGCAGCGTCTCCTCAAATTTATCCGCCTGAAACTGCTTTCCGTATTTGGCGTCTACCCTCCATTGACCTTCCAGAGAAAGTACACAGCCCACATGGGTCTCCGGCATAATTCCCACCACCGTGACCAGATCACTGCCGCCCTTCACTGCACATTTTAATACTGTGTAGCCATTTTCGGTATTTTGGTATGTAATTCTCTCTACTACGCAGCGCAGATGCTCCATACTATTTCTGTCTCCTTATCCAGAGAAGTTTCTACAGTCTCTCCACCTCCTCCTTCACCGTTTTACCATGTATGATACTTCCTATAACAAAAATTGTAGTTGTTCACGGCTTTTCTTTCAATGATGCTTTTCATTTTTATCCACATATATTCGATATTCTTCTGCGATATATCCACAGGGATTTGATGATACCAGCGTCCTAAGGTTCAAAACTTCGACGAAAGCTTGCTCTCGTGAGGAGTTTTAGGATTGTGAGAGTGAGGATTTTTAGCATCGTGAGAGTAACCCGGAAGCAATCTGTGTATCATCATTTGCTATATTACAAAAGAATTTCTATAATAAGCGGAGGTATCCATGTGTATTCTATTTACATTCTATTTGTATTCGATAACTTTGTATTCGATAACATAAAAGGAATATTCTTATGAATATAAATTTTCTGAAAACCACCACACTGTTTCATGAAATGAATGAAGAAGAAGTCACCATGGCTCTGGAATTTCTCCATGCCAGGGAGCAGACTTTTAAGAAGGGAGACTGTATCCTTCGGGCGGGGGATGTGACAGACAATATCGGTCTGGTGCTGGAAGGCAGTGTCACCATAGAGAGTGATGATGCGTGGGGAAATCGAACGATCCTCAGCAGCGTGGGGGCCGGACATTTTTTTGCCGAAACCTATGCCATCCTGCCGGAGGAGCCTCTGCTGGTAAATGTCGCCGCAAATAAAAACTGCCGCATCCTCTTTTTAAGGATCGGCAGTCTAAAGCAGCTTCAAAACAGTAATGCTCCATGGATGATGAAATTTATCTCCAACCTACTGGTGCTCTCCACCCATAAAAATCTGGCTCTCTCCGGCAGGAGCTTCCACACCTCCCCCAAGACCATCCGGGGGCGTGTCATGTCCTACCTAAATACCGTCTCCATTCAAAAGCACAGCAATCAGTTCACCATTCCCTTTGACCGGCAGCAGCTGGCCGATTACCTGAACCTGGACCGCACAGCTCTGTCTAAGGAGCTTGGAAAAATGAAACGGGACGGACTTATTGATTATCATAAGAATTTCTTTACAATCATTGCTTAGGCGCTTCTACCCACGGGCAGTTTTAAAATCACATTATAGCTGCCCATCCCATTTTCCTCGTGATTTCCACTGTCCCATACGGCTCATGATATGAATAAATCACCTTTAGATTCCTTAATGCTGCTTTGAAATTGTCATATTTTTTCATAAACAAGGACTCCTTCTTTCCGAATCGCCTCCAACAATTCTTTCTGAATTGGCTTATCTAAATCAATGATATCAAATTCCAGCAACGTAGAGGTATCCTCGTCCACATCCAAAATAAAGGAGCTGCTGTTTCCCCCTCGAAAAGCAAGATCAATATCACTGCGTTCCTTATAGTCACCTCTTGCCCTGGAGCCAAAAAGGATGACCTTTTCTACTCCGTTTTTCTGTGCTAATTTGATGATTTCCTCTATTATCTGCTGCCGAATTCCTGTTTGCCTATAGAGTTCCTTCATAGATCACCGTTCCCAACTCAATGTTTTCCAGATTAACTGATTCCTCAAGTTTTACACACAGTTATTTTCCAAAAGAATAATATCACATTTATATATAATTTTTCATATGAATCAAATTACCATAGATTATTGGTACAAATGGTCGCTGTAAGTTGATCTCTCGTCTAGTCTGTTCGTACAAATAAAGTTTTACACAAAATACAGATATTTATATTCCTGTGCTATGATGAAGTATGAAATATAAAATCTACAGATCTGCTACGGAGAAACAACGTATGAACGAATACAACTTTAACATGCAGAAAAATCAGGAAGAAATTTTAAGCGAAGTAGATCCAAACGCACCCATCGTACACTATTACAAAGCTGAGGAAGATGAAATAATAAAATTCTGCATGGCCAACTTCATTACCTGCTTTTTAGCTAATCAGTGCCTGGTGATAGAAACACCAATCAGTTTGTGGAAAATCATCACCCATGGCGAAAATAATGAAATGTTTCTCTACCATAGAAACGATATCAGAAGTGATGATTATGAGATTCCAGATGCACTTGTTCCACACTACCATGCACAGGCATGTCGCCGCAGTACCATTATTGCGTATCTGGAATATATCATAGCGCATGACGATTATCGAGACAAAAATCCCGCCGGCCGGCCGCCAAAAAAGAAAAAGGTCCCCAAAAAGGGGACCAAGCGTTATAAAAAGGCGGAAAATAGAACCAAGAAACACCAACAATTGGAATCAATAAAAAAAGTCGACGCACTCCTTCGTTCCCTCCATGAATAGTTAACGATACCTGCAATGTCAAAGCATTCCAGATACCATTAATCACATTCCTACGTTAATGCTGATTTTCAAAAAGGTCCATAGCCGCAGGGCATTCTTTAATCCAGGATCCTGCCGTCCCGGGAGATTGTCACTACCTGCCATGGAATAAACTTTGCGCTGTCTCTCAGGGCATTCTCCGCTGCCCGCTGCAGCCCGCCGCAGCAAGGAACCTCCATGCGCGCGATGGTCACACTCTTTATGTCATTATCCCGGATGATTGCGGTAAGCTTTTCGGTATAGTCGATATCATCTAATTTCGGACAGCCGATGATGGTGATTTTACCCTTCATGAACTCCTCATGCATATTCGCATAAGCATAGGCCGTGCAGTCCGCTGCGATCAAAAGCTTTGTACCTTCAAAGAAAGGTGCCTGCTCCGGAACCAGTTTGATCTGGCAGGGCCACTGTCCAAGGCGGGATACATTTCTTTTTTCCCCCACCACCTCCGGTGCTGCCACATTTTTTTCCTCATCCTGGTTTGCACCAAACTGCATCATCCGTGATCCCGGACACCCTGCGAAAGGCATCATTGTCTTCTCCTCCATCTTCTTTTTCTCTTCCTTTTTTGCCTGTGCTTCCTTCACCGCTGCCTCATCGTATTCCGGTGCTTCCCGCTTTTCAAAGCTGATGGCTCCTGTAGGACAGTTGGGAAGGCAATCTCCGAAACCGTCACAGAAATGTTCTCTTACCAGCTTTGCCTTGCCGTCAACAATGTCAATGGCTCCTTCATGACAGGCACTGGCACACAGGCCACAACCGTTACACTTTTCTTCATCAATACGAATGATCTGTCTTATCAATTTTCTCACCTTTTCCTATTTTTCGAATTCAGATTCCTACAATACAGCAATCTTACTATAATCGTGTTAAAAAGTATGTGGTCGTAACCACGTTCTTGTAAAATTCCTCGCCACCTTCACTCCTCTGCTTTCATAACATCTTGACTTCCTCGTCTCATATGAACTACCATTCAAAAAAGCACCTGTTTGTTTTAAAAAACAACTTGTCTGATTCCGGAAAGGCATTCACTATGAACATAAACGCCATTACAGATCTCACCATCAGCCTGCTGATGCGCTACTATGACAATGACATCCAGCCCTTTCTGGATCATTGCCATGAGGATATTTTGTGGCTTGGTCCCGCCAGAAAACAAGTTATACGTACGAAAAAAGCTCTTGTGGAATCCTTTGAAAAAGAAAATAACCCGCTGCGCTTCGAACTCAACAATCTGACTGCAACGCCTTTGCATATTTGCGCCAACTGTACGGAGGTTCTTCTGTGCTTTATAGTGGATACCTTCTGGCCGGACGGCAGCTCGAATCGTGTCTTTCAGCGCATCGACTTTACCTGGGAGATCAAAAAGGATACCCCCCGCATTAGGGTCTGCCATATTTCCAATCCCATTGATTACGATGACCGGGACAATATCTATCCCATCCATTTTCTGGATAGCCACGCCCAGATGACACTCTGTACCGTATCGACGAAAAAGCTGTCTTTTCGCGGAAAGGACAATTCTATCCTCTATACTTCTCCGGAACAGATTCTCTATATGGAAAGTACTGGAAATCACACAGATATTCATACGACTTCCCAGATATTTGAATGCACGGAGCGGTTATCCGCCATAAATAAGAGAATCACCGAGGGATTTCTTCGCTGTCACGCCAGCTATCTGGTAAATCCGCTCCATGTGCAGTCCATCCAGCGATTTTCGCTGACAATATCGGATGGCACCAAGGTACCTGTCCCGGAAAAAAAATACACTGCCGTGAAGGCCCTGCTGCTCCAGGCTTAAACAAAAAAATCCCCCTGCAAACCCGCAGGGGGAAAATAAGGAACTGTTACCAAAAGCTTGATTTCCATGATACAATGATGGAGTTTTCAGGCCTTTTCGTTTGCTGCCTGCATGGAAGCCGTGAGCTTTTTAGCAACAAAGACGAGGCAAACGGCAGCAGCGGCCAGAATAGCAGAGCCGATATAACCGGCCACATAAGAACCGGTGGTATCATAGAAGCTGGCGCTGATCTTAGGACCGACAAAGGCACCGATGCCGTAGCCGATGAAAATAAGGCCATAGTTCCGGTTATAGAACTTTGTACCGAATACTGTCTTGACGATAGGCGCAAACACCACCAGCAGACCGCCGAAGGAAAAGCCAACAAGGCAGATGCAGGCGATGAAGTAGGGCAGATCCTTTGCCACAGTCAGCATACACATGGACAGACCGTTTAATACCAAAACAAGAATCAGAGAATTCCATCCCTTGAGCTTGTCATAGATAAAGCCAAAACCGATACGGCCGCACATATTCGCGAGGGTCATGATGCTGACACACATAGCGGCCGTCATGGCTGACTGACCGATCTGATTCTGTGCAATGGGGGAGGTGGCACTGACCATCATGGTACCGGCTGCGTTCGCAAAGATGAACATGATCAACATGACCCAGAACACCGGTGTTCTGACCATCCCGGGAATATTGTAGTTCTTTGTGTTAAGCTCCTTGGCCTGGGTTGCGGTAGGCTTCCAGCCTTCAGGCATCCATCCCTCGGGGCAGGGCACGATCATCCACGCTACGGCACCGACACCGATCAGGAAAATCACTGCCAGAATACGGCAGGCCATCTGTGCCCCATAGGTGCTGATAAGCCACTGTGCCACCGGCGACATGATGAAGGGACCGCAGGATGCACCTGCCTGCACCAGACCGGAGATAGAACCACTCTTATCCGGGAACCATTTCAGTGCAGTGGGAAGGCAGGCAGGATAGATCGTGCCTGCGCCGGCGCCTGCCATGACGCCATAAAACAGATACAGCTGTGGAATAGAGGATGCAAAGCCGGTCAGGAACCATCCTGCTGCAAAGAAGCTCAGTCCCAGATAAATAGCCACACGGGGCTGGAGCTTTTCAGCCAGCAGACCGCCTGCAAAGCCCATAGCACAGTAGACGAACATATAGATGGTGTAGGCCATGCTGAACTCTGAGCTGCTCCACCCGAACTGACTGGTAAGGGGCAAAGCAAACAGACTGAAGAAGGCCGTGGCGGAGGTAAACAGACTCTGGATCCAAACGCCTGCGAACACACGCCAGCGTGTCATTTTTGTAATTTTCATTTTTACCTTTCTTATGCCGCAATGGATTGCGGCTGTGTGATGAGAAATCGCTGAAGCAATTTTCTAAAGCAGTTTTCCAGGGAGATTCCCTATAGCAATTTTCTATGGCAATTTCCTAAGGCGATTTCTCTGCTGTGATTTTCTACCTTACTGCTGCAGTGTACCCAGATCAAGGCCGAGGTCACGGCCGCTGAACTTACCGGCAGCACGGCTGGTGCCAAGCCAGAAGACCATGTCAGAGATGTCCTCTACATCAAGGAAAGGAACGCCCTCGTACATCTCCTGCCAGTTTTTGAAGTCCTTGCCGGTCAGATCGTTAATGAACTGTACGTAGCTGTCCGTCTCACACATGGGAGTCTTGACCTTGGTAGGGCAGACATCATTGACCACGATACCGGTCCCCTTCAGCTCCTGTGCCAGAGTCTTGGTCAGACCGCGGACGCCCCACTTTGCCATGCAATAGGTGGCCAGCTTGGGAGTGCCGTACATGCCGGAGGTAGAGGAGATATTGATGATACGGCCAAAACCCTGCTTACGCATATAGAGAGCCGCATATTTATCGGTGCGCCAGGTGCCGATCAGGTCGATATCGATGACCTTTTCCACCTGTGCGTCAGTCAGCTCCCAGGTGTAGCCGAAGTTGATGATACCGGCATTGGCGATGACCACGTCCAGACGTCCAAAGGTTTCCCATGCCTTCGCAAAGAGGTTCTGCATATCCTCATCGGAACAAACATTGCACTTGATGGCCAGTGCCTTTGCGCCGGTCTCCTCGATCTCTTTTACAGTTGCCTTAAAGGTCTCGCCTTCCGGATCCTGCATATCCGCCAGGACCACGTCGAAGCCATTCTGTGCATACTTGAGAGCATGTGCCTTGCCCTGGCCCATTGCACCGCCGGTAATCAAAACCACTTTACGTTCCATTCGTACTTCCTCCTGTTTTATCGCTTGTTAATTTTAAAACGAGCTTTTTGAAAGTAATTATAGTGCTCCATTATTTTCCGAACAAACAGAACGTATCTATGAAATTCATCAAAAATATTTATCAAAGCTAGGAGTGTCCCCATGAATCTGGATCATCTGCGCTATTTTGAAGTACTGGCCCGTCTGCAGCACTACGGCAGAGCAGCCGAACAGCTGCACGTCAGCCAGCCCAATCTGACCTACGCCATCTCTCAGATTGAGCAGGAGCTGGGAGTACCTTTATTTGAAAAAAACGGACGCTGCATCCGGCTGACCCGCTACGGTCACGAATTTCACCACATCGTACAGCAGTCTCTCGATACACTGGATAATGGAGTGCGAACTGTGCAGGAGACCGGACAAAACGGAAGTCTGGTTCTGCTGGGCAGTATCCGGACCCTCGGCACCACCCTCGTTCCCTGTCTGATGCGGGACTTTCAGGCACAGACAGGTGTCAACGTCCGTTTCCAGCTCCACAGCGAAAATGGCTTCAGTGCCGGCCTGCTCAAAGCCGTAAAGGAAAAACGCCTTGACCTGTGTTTTACATCCTCGGCCGGGGATCCGGCACACTTTGAATCCTTCCCTTTTCACCGTGAGCCCTTTGTGGTCATTACACCGCAGGGACATCCACTGAGCAGCAGGCAGAGCGTTGCTCTGCAGGATACCCTGCCCTACCCGCAAATCTGCTTCTCTCACTGCGCCGGATTGCGAAAGAGCGTGGACGCTCTCTTCTGCGCCATCAACGCTGCACCCGTCGTGGCGATGGAGACAGAGGAAGATGCCGTCATTGCCGGCCTCGTTGCCGCCGGAGCCGGCATTGCTGTAGTGCCGAACGACCCGCTTTGGCAAAGCCTTCCTCTGGCCGTCCTGCCCCTCACCAGCCCCGATCCATCCCGTACGGCCTATCTGTCCCGTCGACGCGGTTTCCCTCTGCCGGATACCGCGGAGCGCTTCTGGGCATTTTGCTGTGAGACATTAGGCTCACATTCATAGACTTTCCTGTTTATTGCGATGTATTTTGACAAATCCCGGTGAATTGCCTTGTCCGCTGTTCTCATGGTTACATAACTACAGCATAAAAATAGGTGAGAGCTCTTGCCCTCACCTATTTTATTTAAACTCATATTTAGTTGTATGAAGCTACACACTTACGTGTGTCGGGCACCATAACCGAGACGCACACCGTCAAGAAAGAGCGGCAGATTATTCTCATCTGTCTCTCAAGTGTGGAGCCACTTCAATTCTGATTTGATTTGTTCCTGTCCTCAGTTGTGAAGTGAGATCAAAAATATACTCCGGCACCAACTCATATCCCAGACTTTCTACGTTTACAAAGGCTTCTACTGCCTCCCATTAAACTGTGCCCCATGTCAAGGACACATGAAAGTTGAGTTGCCCCTTTCAGTGCCAGGCATGTGATATTCTCTTCCTCGTTTTATTCACTCTGGGATTGCTTTTTAGTATCTGAATTTCTCGTTTTGTAAAGGTGTTGCGGTTCATGCGTGTGTCCTCCTGCCGTCAATTTAAAGTATATCACGCGCTCTACTTTCATCCTCAGAAGAATGTCCACATAAATGGTTCACTCAATTCTGATTGTGTCCACACCTTGGGTCTGTGCTTTCATTTCTTTAAGATTTTAGGTCATTTTTAAAGTGTCCTAAAATGAGGTCTGTTCAACTTTCAACTGTCCACTCTTTGGGGGACAGTTTATACAGCTTTATCCATTTTACAAATTTTCAATTGCACTTTTCATCTGGTCAATCAGATAATCATCAAAACATGCATAATCTTCTTTGATGTATCCGCTAAAATCCCATGAAACAATCTTTTCGGTATTGCAATCTATGCAGTTCAGCCATTCATCTACATTTTCGATCACAACAAGATTAGCTGGCAAATCTTCCTCACGATAGTCCATCGTCGTATCAACAAAAATCAATCTGCCCGTTTTACCGATTCCTATCGTTTCTATACCACCGATTCCTCCGTGTCCAAATAATTTCAAAAATGAAATGTATTGTTCTGGAAGTTTTACATTAAGTATACGTTCAGCATCACTTATCATCTCTTCCGTAACTACTGTATGAGTGAAATCTCCAGGCTGTTCATATTTTTTTACCATATCAAGAATGTGGCTATTCATTATTTCTTTCCTCCTAAATATTGCTGAGCTCTCCACTTCCAATATACTCTTTTGAAGTTTCGATATTGGCTATCCAAACTCTTGTTATTTCTGAAGCTCTCTCCCTTTCCTCGCAAGCCATGAAGTATTCGTTTATATTCCTGATGAGTCGTTTCATGAATTTCAACCATTGGGCCAGCTTCTTTCTGAAGAATATGATGCAATTCTAATGGTTTTCCGTCCCTGCCATAAGGAGCATTTCCATTCAACATCCTTTGCAAATTTGTTTTTCCTGTATCAGTATCAACATAATTAAAATCTATATCGTCACGCTGGTAAACTCGTCTGCTAACATCCTTTACTTCACCATTAACTTTAACAGTTCCTTCATAATAAACTGGTGTAAATATTTTCTTCTTTGATCTGGATTTGGAACCAATCGTATCTCCGAAACCACCATGATATCCAGCCCCCAACTATACCACCTCCTCATGCGCAGCAGCATAGTCGCTATCAAATTGAATAATTCTTATTTTTGATTCCTGATATTTCCGAATATATTTTTCTGGAACTGAACCATAAATAACAACCACTGTAGGTTCAAGTTTGCTGATTACATAGTCTATTCCTTTAAGAAATATTTCCCTATCATCTACATTTTTTATATTCCCATGTGCTCCAATAGCAATTGTGCAATATTTCTCTATCCCATCACAGCAAATGTTATAGGTTCTTTTATCACCAAATCGTATATTAGGGATTACTTTTATCCCATTTCTTTGAAACCAATGTCCAATTGCCCTGCTCCTATAAATATTCCATATCTGCATGGCCAATGGCATGTCTCTATACAAACTAAAATCCGGAAGAATCACACCATTAAATCGTCTTACAATTTCTAAATATCGTTTTGGATTTCGCCATATACGTTCAAACAAATAATCATCTTCAAAAAAATGAATCCACTGATTATTCTCCTTGCTGGAAATTGCCTTAGAAAATGCAATTAACCGATTAGGGACATAATATGTAGGTCTAATCTTGGGAAATTCATACATTCCAACATATGTTGCAACAGATACCAAGAATGCATTAAACACATCCTTACAACTTTTTCGTTTAGAATTAATTTTGCTCATAATGTACCTCCTGGTATTACAACTGGGGGATGAGCATACTATCCCCAGAGGCTGACCACTCAGAGTACTTATTATGAGTTGTTCAGGTTCAAGTCAAAGCACTCGGGCGGCAAACTATGCACGATTTATTTTCCAGATAAATGCCGTGCAATAGTTCCATATGATATTGATTTCTTATACTTTATGTGGTAAGGTAAAAGGGTTCAGGTTCGAGTCAAAGCACTCGGGCAGCACCATGTTGTAGTTCCAGCTACGTGTGGTGCTTTTTCTTTTACCTTCTTGCATACTTTCAATTTAATCACCTCTTTCACCATTTGCATTCATACAATTTGCCTTAATTATTGTTAATCAGAATTCAATAATTTTAAGGCTTCTATAACCTCTGGCATATCAGTCCGTGGGTTACACCCTTCTGACGGCCACTCATATCCAATTTCATCAAAATGTTTTTCAAGTCTCTTTGCATTCTTGTACGCATCCTCTAATGATTCTTCAATAATAGAGTTAACCTCTGTATTCTTTTCATAATTAGGGATAAAATTTCTTAGATCTCTGACAACCTCAGCACTGCTATAATATCCCTTTGTTGAATATCTAAAGTGAAGCAAAAACCATACTTCAAAACAGGGATTTGATACTATAAATTTTGATATAGTGCTTTGTGCGGATAGTTTCTTGAGCAATTTCGCTTTTTCTTCATCGCAGTCTAGATCAAGAACAATAAAGGCCAAATCGCCCTTTCCCTCATCCATATCATTTTCTTTCCAGAATTTCTCAATTTTTTCCTTCATTCCAGCAGAATCCGTTGTATGTCCAGGAATCAAGACTTTTATATTGTATTCAGACTTCCTATCTTGAAGGGCTCTGAAATACTGCGACTCCGTCACATTCTTTCCTTCTGCTATTATCAGGATAATTGGTTTTTGCCTACGGCTGCCGCTCTTCCTTTTATGATTATTAAAAGGTCTTCTTGTCATCAAATAATCTCCTCTGTGTGAAGAAACGGGATTGCTCCATAGCGCCCCAACAAATATCCTTTTTCGATATTATCATCCTTTCTCACTGCGAATTCATCCAATGAATACAAATCTGTCACACCTGTTTCTGCATCTTTTTCTGTAAAATATACTTCATCCCTACGAAATGTATCCAACGAAAGTAATGTTGTCTCATGCGTTGTAAAAACCAGCTGTGCTCCATTCTTATTAATCTCCTCATTGCGGAATAGATTAATTAAAAATTTAACTATAAATGGATGCAAGCTATTATCAATTTCATCGATAACCAACACTTTTCCCTCATCAAAAGTCTGCCTTAAAAGCGGAGCCAAGAAAAATAATGCTTGTGTTCCCAGAGATTCCTCATTCAATCCAAGTATATACGTTTTTTCTTCCTCTCCTTCTTTTTTCACAGTATGTCCTGCAATAATCTTAATCTCATATTGTTCCTGAGGCTGAATCAATTGTCCACCAATCATAATACCGCCCAAAATTGGCATTGCCTGAGGGTTTTTAACCTTCTCTGATTTTACATATATATCGCTAATGTTGATATCTGCCTGTTTCAATATCTTTTTTGTAAAAGCTACATTTTTCTCTTCATTTGTACGGTACATATCCAGCGCTATATTCGGAATATTATCGTCATTTGTATATGCATCTATTC
>CAVBBL010000007.1:0-86635 GCA_963593905.1 bacterium
GGCTCATCTGCATGAAACACCCTGTTTACCAGGTTCGGAACAGCAGGAGAGATTTCTCCTTTGTAGGAGTTGTATTTTCTCCGCTTGGTTCGTTTCACGGTGAGATTTTCCTGTTTCATGATTCGGCGTACAACCTTTTCGGAAACAACCGTGCCTTCCTGCTTTAGAAGTGTGTGGATCTTGCGATATCCGAAGGCATCGTAGTTCTCATGGAATAAGGCTGTTATGCGTTCCCTGAGCACTTTATACTTATCCTCTGCGCGAATTGCCATCTCTTGATAGTAGTAGCTGCTTCGAGAGATACACAGCTTTGTGCAGAGAAGCGACAGTGAGTAGGAGTTCTTAAGGGCATCAATTATCACTGTCTTTTCGCGGTTCGTCAGAGCCGCCTGATTGACGCCGGGGTCTTTTTTTATTATGTTGATTGTTTCTCTGAGGATATCGATTTCCAGTTGCATCTCCATCATTTGAGCCTTTAAGGTCTCGATGTCAGTTGCATTCTGGATATCCTCCGGAGTTCTTTTGGAATCAGTATCAGATTTCTTCATGAGTGAAACAAGTCCTTTTTTCTGGTATTCCTTGTGCCAGTAGATGATGGCTGCGCTCGTGTAACCAATCTCTTCTGCTACTGATTTTAATGTCTCTCCATTCTCATAGCAACGCTTAATTGCATCCAGCTTCACATCCATTGGGGCTCGGATATGTCGTTTGTGTGATTTGGGAGCAATGACATCTGGGTACTTGTGTATCCAGTTCGAAAGGGATCCAACAGATGGATACCCGAGAATCTCAACAACCTTAGGTAAGGACCTGACCTTACTGTACAGTGTGAGTGCAGCATGAACCTGCTCCTTCGTATATCTTGATGCCATAGTTATTCTTGGTGTCTATATGTCCAGGATTATGTCCGCACCCCCAAGTTGATAAGCGGATGAAAAATGAGATCATGCAGAGTCCCGGACTACTCACAAGGATCGTCGGAAAGATCATTGTGGCGACCTATAAGATGGGACCGTACAGTGAGAATCGTCCGGGAGGCCTCTATGAGACAATGCTGCTTAAAATTGCAGGGTACACGGCAGCAGGTTTTCTGTGGTATCAGGGAGAGAGTGATTACAAAGAGGCAGATATTTATGACCGACTGTTGCTCGAGGTTATCAGAGGTTTCCGCAGAAAATGGGGGGATACAAGGGCGGACATGCCATTCCTTTTGGTACAGCTCACTTCCTATGAAGGCTGGAAGGAGTGCTCCGGTGAAAATTATCATATTATCAGGCAGATGCAGCAGAAAGTGGCAGATCAGGAGAAAAATGTGCATCTTGCATCCATTATGGACGTGGGAAGCAGATATGACATTCATCCGAAAGAGAAACGTCCGGTGGGGGAGCGGCTGGCGCTCCTGGCAGAGCATTATGCGTATGGCAGACAGATACACTGCGAAGCACCAAGGATAGTAAAGGCGGTGCGCGAAGGCAATGTAATCAGAGTTACCTTTGCATATGCTTACGAAGGACTTGTGGCAAAGGAGGATATTTCGGATGCATTTCGTCTGGAAACAAGGGGGGAGGGACATATGGCGCGAAAAATCCTGCAAAAAGAAAGAGGATCAAAGTCAGGGCGAAGACAGAAGAAAACTGTGTGATTCTGACGATAGATGAAGCCGACAAGATAAAAGGAGAACTATGGCTGTCTTTTGCCTACCGGTCATATTGCCCGATGAAACTTTTTTCCAAAGACGCATTGGCAGCCAGGCCGCAGGAACCGATACGCGTAATATAAAAACGCCACCAAAATTAAAAAGTAAATATGAGCAATGCAAAAGCCGAGATATTGATTTATCCCGGCTTTTGCATTTGTTTGCCTATAAGCGTAGGAAAGCACTGGCAGAAATCTCAGAAGTGTAGAGATAGAATTTGCCTTTTGGGGCTTCATCGTTTACAATGTTTTTCAGTTTAATCAACTGAGAATGTAAGGCAGGCGTTCATCGTGAAGATTTATACAGCTATTGGTGGAGCAAGAGTCACAAATAGCCCTGATCGCTAAGGCAAATCTGAAATTTGCTTTGCGATTCCTCCGGTGCAAAGTGCCTGCGGAATGGAGAGTACTATGTGCGGAATTGTTGGTTTTACCGGTAAAAGACAGGCGGCGCCCATTTTGTTGGACAGCCTTTCCAAGTTAGAGTATAGAGGATATGATTCAGCGGGATTGGCCGTGCGGGACGGTGAGAGCGACATTCGCATCGTCAAGGCAAAGGGCAGACTGCATATTCTGGCAGAAAAGACCAATGATGGACAGACACTGCCCGGAACCTGCGGCATCGGTCATACTCGTTGGGCGACCCACGGAGAGCCCAATGAGACCAATGCTCATCCCCATTGCTCAGATGATCATAATGTAGTGGGTGTTCACAATGGCATCATCGAGAATTACCAGGAGCTGAAGGATAAGCTGGTGCGGAAGGGATATTCCTTTTATTCCACCACAGATACAGAAGTAGCGATCAAGCTCATCGATTATTATTATAAGAAGTATGAGCATACTCCGGTGGATGCCATCAATCATGCCATGGTGCGTATCAGAGGTTCCTATGCATTGGCTGTGATGTTTAAGGACTATCCGGGAGAAATCTATGCAGCCCGCAAGGACAGCCCGCTGATTTTAGGCTTCAGCGACGGAGACAGTTTCCTTGGCTCTGATGTACCGGCAATCCTTAAATATACCCGCAGTGTTTATTACATTGGCAATATGGAAATGGCTCGTCTGGCGCCCGGCGAGATTCAGTTCTTTAATCTGGACGGCGATGAGATAGAGAAAAAACCGACTGAGATCAAATGGGATGCAGAGGCAGCAGAAAAGGGCGGCTTCGAGCATTTCATGATGAAGGAGATCCACGAGCAGCCCAAGGCTGTCTCCGATACCATTAATTCTGTGGTAAAGGATGGAAAGATTGATTTAAGTGAAGTCGGACTTACAAAGGAAAACATCCAGGACATCTCCCAGATTTATATCGTGGCCTGCGGCTCTGCCTATCATGTAGGTGTGGCTACTCAGTATGTTATGGAAGATCTGGCGCGGATTCCGGTGAGAGTGGAGCTGGCTTCTGAGTTTCGTTACCGCAACCCTATCCTGGATAAGAAGGGTCTGGTGATCATCATCAGCCAGTCCGGTGAGACTGCGGACAGTCTGGCAGCACTTCGCCTTGCAAAGGAGGAAGGGCTGCGTACCCTTGCCATCGTCAATGTAGTGGGAAGTTCTATTGCCAGAGAGGCAGACAATGTTTTTTATACATTGGCAGGACCGGAAATCGCTGTAGCGACCACGAAGGCATACAGCACGCAGCTGATTGCCGGCTATTGTCTTTCTCTGCAATTTGGTCTGGTGCGCGGCACATTGGAAGAGGAGCGGTATGGTGCGTTGGTAGCAGAGATGCTGACCCTTCCTTCCAAAATTTCCAAGATTCTGGAAGACAAAGAGCGGATTCAGTGGTTTGCATCCAAACAGGTCAACACCAAAGATGTCTTCTTTATCGGCCGCGGCATGGATTATGCCATCAGCCTGGAGGGAAGTCTTAAGCTCAAGGAAATCAGTTATATCCATTCCGAAGCCTATGCAGCAGGAGAATTAAAGCACGGCACCATCAGTCTGATCGAAGACGGCACACTGGTGATCGGTGTTCTGACCCAGAGCGGACTTTATGAAAAAACAGTCAGCAATATGGTGGAGTGCAAGAGCCGCGGCGCATTCCTGATGGGACTGACCAGTTATGGCAATTACAGCATTGAGGATACGGTGGACTTTACCGTATATATCCCGAAGACGGATGAGCACTTCGCTACCAGCCTGGCAGTGATACCGCTTCAGCTTCTGGGATATTATGTCAGCGTCAGCAAGGGACTTGATGTGGACAAGCCCAGAAATCTGGCGAAGAGTGTAACTGTAGAGTAGAGTATAGAAAGAAGTGCCTGACGGTGTTGCTTTTTATACAGGAGATGGCGTAATCGGTGTCAGCGGAGAGTACAAAAGAGGATTTGACTGCACGATCTGCAGGATTTTCCGTTCTGCAGATCCTCTTGTTCTGTAGATCTTCTTGTACTACAGATTCTCTGTACTGCAGCAGAAAACGGTTACGCAGAAAATTAGGATGGAGATTTATGTCAGCAGATACTTTAAAAATTCTACTGGCGATGATCGGCTACATGTTGGTTGTCATCGGTATCGGACTTTATTTTGCAAAGAGAGCACAGGCTAGCTCGGAAAACTATTTCCTTGGAGGTCGCTCTCTGGGACCATGGGTGGCAGCCATGAGCGCAGAGGCATCGGATATGAGTGGGTGGTTGCTCATGGGATTGCCCGGCGTAGCCTATTGGTGCGGCCTGGCGGATGCGACCTGGACAGCCATCGGTTTGGCTTTGGGAACGTATGTTAACTGGCTGGTAGTGGCTAAGCGGCTGCGCCGTTATTCCGCAGTGGCGGGGGATGCTATCACTGTGCCGGATTATCTGAGTAATCGTTTCCATGAGAAGAAAAAGGTAATTCTGGCAATTTCCGCCATCTTTATCCTTATTTTCTTTACGGTGTATGCGGGCAGCTGCTTTGTGACCTGCGGCAAGCTTTTTTCCACGCTTTTCGGCACCTCCTATCATTCTATGATGATCGCGGGAGCAATCTTTGTGGTGATTTATACCTTTTTGGGAGGATTTCTTGCAGAGAGCACCTCTGACTTTATGCAGGCAGTGGTCATGATTATTGCGCTGGTGGCAGTATTGACTACCGGCACAGTGGCTGCAGGAGGAATGGGGCAGGTGCTGGAGAATGCAAAGCAGATTCCCGGATATTTTTCCTTATTTACCTCTGCAACGCCGGTTACAGATGCAGCAGGAGTCCAGCAGGTCGTAAACGGCGCGCCTCAGTTCGGCCAGGCGGCTGACTACGGCTTCTTGACCATCATCTCCACACTGTCCTGGGGGCTTGGCTATTTCGGCATGCCGCAGGTACTTCTTCGTTTTATGGCCATTCGCAAAGAGCAGGAGTTAAAACTTTCCAGGAGAGTGGCTACCGTATGGTGTCTGATTTCTCTTTGTGCTGCTGTTTCCATCGGTGTGATCGGACGAAGTCTGTTTCCGGCAGAAGAAAGTCTTTTGACCAAGAGTGGCGCGGAGAATGTGTTTGTCATTCTCTCACAGCATCTGATGCCCGCTGTTTTGGCCGGTGTGATCATGGCAGGTATTCTGGCGGCTACCATCAGCTCTTCCGATTCCTATCTGCTCATCGCGTCCTCTGCGGTATCAAAGAATCTGTATGAGGGCGTGCTGAAAAAAGGAAAGGCAGACGATAAGGTGGTTATGCATATGTCGAGAATCGTATTGGTTCTCATTGCGCTGGTGGGTATGGTGATTGCCTGGGATGAAAATAGTGTGATTTTCACCATTGTATCCTTTGCCTGGGCTGGCTTTGGCGCAACCTTCGGACCTATCATGCTGCTTTCCCTTTTCTGGAAGCGCACCAATCGCACCGGTGCCATTGCCGGCATGATCACCGGCGGTGTTATGGTCTTTGTGTGGAAGCTGTGCCTGAATCCTTTGGGCGGCATCTTTAAGATCTACGAGCTGTTCCCGGCTTTTGTCCTTTCTGCAGTGGTGATCATTGTGGTTTCCCTGCTGACAGAGGAGCCTTCTGAAGAAATGAAGGCGGATTATGAACGAGTGCTGCGGGGAGATGTAGCATAGAGATATAGCGTAGAGACATAGCATAGGGATATAGCATAGAGATATAGCGCAGATATATAGTGCAGAGATAGCACAGAAAGCATCAATCGGTCTTCAAAGCTCTTATTGCAAATGGCTTTGGCTTTTTGCGATAAGAGCTTTTTCTGTGCATGTTGTTTTATGAAATTATCAGGATGGACGGCTCAGTTGGTTTCCGTAAAGGATTTAATACGTTTTATAAGAATATACAACGCGAAAATTTTTGTTGACAGAATGAAGCGGCGGAGGTATACTATGCCTTGCGTGCAGGAATGGCGGAATTGGCAGACGCGCAGGCTTCAGGTGCCTGTTGTGGCAACACAGTGAGGGTTCAAGTCCCTTTTCCTGCATTTCTTTTATTTCAGAAAACCGTGAGCGGTTCTGAGAGAAAGAAATGCAAATTGCGGAAGTGTCGGAATTGGCAGACGAGCAAGACTAAGGATCTTGTGGCAGCAATGTCGTGTGGGTTCAAGTCCCATCTTCCGCATATCTTATTGAACATGTCTTATTGAAATAGAGGACCTTCGAAACGCTATCATTGATTCGTTTCGAAGGTCTTTTTGGGTTTACAGAAGAAAATGGGGAGTTATAGAGTTGTAGGACAAAAAGTGTTGATGAAAAACCGCCTCAAATCTTTTATTTATAAGGGACTGAGGCGGTTCAATCTTTTTCTGGAGGACTTTGATGGTGGACAAAAAGTGTTGATAGAAAGGGCTTAAACCCTTTATAAATAAAGTGCTGAAACGAAGTAAAGAATGCATCTTGTGAGTGAAACTGTTATGCCTGCAGGTGCTTTTGCAGCATATACAGCTCATCGGGGTAAATACAGTGATGAATCGTATTGTTCTGTACTGCCTCTACACATTCAGCCAGATCCATCCACAGTACGGATTCTATTTCGCTTTCCTGCAAAGTGAGATCCTCCGGATTTATGTCTTTTTCCAGTACATACACATGGCTGAATTCCCGGTCGTGGAAGGGAATGCCGTAGAAGACATCATCAAAGCTTCCCTGGTGTAGGCCGATGGGATGCAGTTCCTCTGCGGATACCGTAAGCCCTAATTCCTCTTGCAGTTCTCGGAGAGCAGAGGGAAGAGGTATATCACCTGCGCTGATGTGGCCGGCAGAGGAGATGTCATAGCAGCCTGGGTGAGAATCCTTGCAACGGCTTCGCTTTTGCAGCAGAATCTGCCAGCCGCATTTTTCTGCATATCTTCGCACAATCCACATATGAACGGTGGCGTGGGGATCACCCTCACGGTGACAGACACCTCTTTCCTGAATGACGCCGGTCTGCTTGCCATTTTCATCCAGGACATCAAAAAGCTCTAAATCCTGTCCATTTAACACCGCCCGGCGCAGCACATCATCCTCTGTGTAGACGAGCTTTAAGGAAAAGAATGGTTCGTCAGCCTCCAACAGGCGAAAGAAAATCTTATCTCCGGCCCAAAGATTTAAGGATAGAGCGGGATCGGTGGTGAAAATTCTGTCTTTCAGGACCCAGGACAGGTCACCCTCCGAACACTCCGCAAGGGGCTGACCGTCAAAGCCGGAAGCGGTGAACAGATTCATATATTCGGTAATTTCTCCGTAAATGAAAGTGACGATACCTCTAAATTTAAGCCCCCGGAGCCTGTAGCCTGTTTCCTCTATTGCTTCTCTGTAAATGCCATCCTCAGGGCTTTCTCCCTCTTCCAGATGCCCGCCGATACCGATCCATTTATCTTTATTGACATCCTTTTCCTTCTTTGTGCGGTGGAGCATGAGGAAAGCTTCTTTATTTTCCAGATAACAAAGTGTCGTATTAACCAGCATATCTTCCTTTCTGCGATCAGAGATGGATGCCGCATGCGGCATCCATGAAATGCTTTAAAATGACATCGGTCATTTTAAAGCGTTTAGCCTTTCTGTGGCGCAGCACGCTGCGCCGAAAAAATATAATGTTACGGTTCTTATACATCCTCTGTATTAAGATAAGCACAACAAAGAACAAAAGCAATAACAAAAGGAAATAAAAAACATAGACAAATCTAAAAGAGAGAAAGGAGATACGAAAATGTTAGTACCTGGAAAAACAATTAAAACAAGAAAATTTGACCTGGACACCCCGCTTGTGAGATGGCTCAGAAAGATTTTTTCATAGATAAGTAAAGGATAAACAGAAAGGAGAAATAAAAATGAAAGATAGACGTATTGGACTGATTAAAACACCTGCTTTGCCGAAGTTTGATAATCCGGTTGCTGCATGGTTTCGCAAGATCTTTGGTTTATAAAAAAGCAAGGATACGACATACTAGATAGAAAGGAGGCATAAAAATGTTATTACCTGGAAAGACAGTTAAAAGAAGAACGTTGGATGTGGACACCCCGCTGGTAAGATGGCTTAGAAAGATTTTTTCATAGATAAGTAAAGGATAAACAGAAAGGAGAAATAAAAATGGAAAATAGACGTATTGGACTGATCAAAACACCTGCTTTGCCGAAGTTTGATAATCCGGTTGTTGCATGGTTTCGCAAGATCTTTGGTTTATAAAAACAAAGATGAGGTATAAGGGATAATCATTAAAGAAAAGAGAAGTCTGCTGATTGATCAAAAGAGATCGTCAGTGGACTTCTCTTAAAATTTTGTTTTGTACTGAAAATTTCAAAAATTCAAAAAATTGAGTTGACAGGATGAAGTCCATGCTATAAAATAACATTTGTTCGCAGGAATGGCGGAATTGGCAGACGCGCAGGCTTCAGGTGCCTGTTGTGGCAACACAGTGAGGGTTCAAGTCCCTTTTCCTGCATTTCTTTTATTTCAGAAAACCGTGAGCGGTTCTGAGAGAAAGAAATGCAAATTGCGGAAGTGTCGGAATTGGCAGACGAGCAAGACTAAGGATCTTGTGGCAGCAATGTCGTGTGGGTTCAAGTCCCATCTTCCGCATTTCTTTTCAAAGATTTGAAATATTGGATTTTTCTAAAAAGCATAACAGTTAAGATTGGAAGGAGCGTGATGGTTCATGCTTCTTTTTTTAGCTGTTCAATGTCTGCCACATTTTAACGTGGTCCCGCTGCTTGCAGGCAAATGCACGATTGAAATTGCCTCGATTGGAATTGCCTCGATTGGAATTGTCTCGATTGGGAATTGTCTCGATTGAGAAGTGCCTCGATTGAGATTATCGCGATTGAAATTGGCAGATGGCCAGGGCAGAGGACGCCTTTGGCAGGACACATCGAGGACCGGCGATAAGAAAATTAAGAGGGGCACTGAATAGATACTTTTTTATTTTATAAAATAAAAAGGAAATTTGTACCTGACGCAGAATATATAAATTGGCAGTGTTTTTGAATGCCTGTGAAAGAAAAACTAATCAGTGAGAAATTTTAATATCTGAAAAGAGAACAGAAAGGGGGATGGTCGTGACAATTCGCGAAGAGTTGGAGCAAAGAGAAATAGAAACCCTTGCTTCCTGGGCTTCTTTGTCTGTCCATACGAAGGGCAGGAACAGGCCTGAACCCCAATGTGACATCCGGCCGGTATTTCAAAGAGACAGAGACCGGATTCTGCACAGCAAGTCTTTCCGACGACTGAAGGATAAGACGCAGGTTTTTTTGACCCCGGATGGAGATCATTACCGAACCAGACTGACACATACATTGGAAGTATCCCAGAATGCCAGAACCATTGCCAAGGCCCTGCAGCTCAACGAGGATCTGGTGGAGGCTATTGCTCTAGGACATGATCTGGGGCATACTCCTTTCGGGCACGCCGGGGAGCGAGTACTGGACAGAGTTTGCAAGGAGGGGTTTGCTCACAATGAGCAAAGTCTTCGTACTATAGAAACACTGGAAAAAAACGGAAAGGGACTTAACCTTACCTGGGAGGTGCGGGACGGCATTTTGAATCATAAGTCCAAGGGTATGCCTGCTACCTTAGAGGGGCAGATTGTTCGCTTTTCAGATAAGATTGCGTATTTCCATCACGACATGGATGACGCTATCAGGGGGAAGATATTGACAGAGGAGGATGTGCCCCGCGAGATCAGCGATGTGCTGGGCAACACCCTTGGCAGGAGACTGGACACTTTTATTCATGACATTATACGCACCAGCCAGGGAAAGCCGGTAGTTGCCATGTCAGACGAAGTGGCCGGCGCCATGCAAAAGCTCAGAGCTTTTATGTTCGAGCGTGTTTACACGAATCCGGAGGCCAAAAAGGAAGAGCATAAAGCAGAAATGCTGGTAGAAACGCTGTTCGATTATTATCTGAAGCATACACAGCTGTTGCCGGATTATCTGAAGGAACGGATGGAGTTGGGAGATTCCAGGGAACGGGTGGTGTGTGATTACATCAGCGCCATGACAGATCGTTTCGCTATCGCCAGATACAAGGAGCTCTACGTGCCAAGGACCTGGCAGTAACATACATACAGAGGCAAAAATGCGTTATACGGATGAATTTATAGAGCAGGTGCGCACCGGTAATGACATCGTGGATGTGATTTCCGGCTATGTCCATCTGCAGAAGAAAGGGGCCAATTACTTTGGATTGTGCCCTTTTCATAATGAAAAGTCACCGTCCTTTTCCGTGGCGCCGAACAAACAGATCTTTTATTGTTTTGGCTGCGGTGCCGGGGGAAGTGTGATTACTTTTCTGATGAAGTATGAAAATTATACTTTTCAGGAGGCGGTCAAAGTGCTGGCGGAGCGGGCAGGTATCCCTGTTCCTGAATTAAATTACAGCGAGGAAATGAAAAAAAGCCAGGAGCGGCGAGGACAGCTGCTGGCCGTAAACAAGGAGGCGGCGACCTACTACTACAGGATGCTGCGTTCTCCCAAGGGCAAAAACGGACTGGCCTATTTTCAGCAAAGAGAGTTGTCGGAAGCGACTATGAATCACTTCGGTCTCGGCTATGCAGACGGCAGCGGCAGCGATCTGACCAGACACCTTCGACAGAAGGGATTTTCGGATGAAATCATAGCGGCTTCCGGTGTGGCTGTTTTTGATGAAAAAAGAGGTCTCCATGACAAATTCTGGAATCGGGTTATTTTTCCCATTCAGGATTTAAATCACAGGGTCATCGGCTTCGGCGGCCGCGTGATGGGAGACGGAAAGCCGAAGTACCTGAATTCTCCGGAGACGGAGATCTTTGATAAGAGCAGAAATCTGTATGGTCTGCACCTGGCCAAGCAGACGAGAAAAGGATATTTCATTATCTGCGAAGGTTATATGGATGTGATTGCCATGCATCAGGCGGGATTTACGGAGGCGGTTGCCTCTCTGGGCACGGCTTTTACGCAGGGGCAGGCGGCTTTGATGAAGCGCTATGTTTCTACAGTGATCCTTTCCTATGACAGTGACAGTGCAGGTGTGAAGGCAGCCCTGCGAGGGATTGAGATTCTAAAGGAGGCAGGGCTGACGGGCAAGGTGCTGAATTTAAAGCCCTATAAAGATCCGGACGAATTCATGAAAGCCCTCGGCAAGGAAGAATTTGAAAAAAGGATAAAAGAAGCGGAGAATTGTTTTTATTTCCAAATCCGAATGCTGGAGGGCGAGTTCGATTTAAAAGACCCTGCCGGGCGCACAGCCTTTACCAGAGAGCTGGCCAAAAGACTGTGCGGCTTTGAGGAGGAAGTGGAAAGGGAAAATTACCTGCGGGCTATGGCGGAGAAGTATTTCATCGATGCAGGTGCCCTGCGCCGCATGGTCGCTTCCTACGGACAGACAGTAACGGAGGAAAAAAAGCCCATGCCTGTCCGGAATTATCAAAAATCCGGAGCGACAGCTGGCAAAAAGGAAGAAGCAATAGAGAGACCGCAGCGGCTTTTGCTGACCTGGCTCTCGGACTATCCGGGACTGTATGGACAGGTAAAGAATTACATAGCAGCTAAGGACTTTTCAGAAGGACTCTGCCAGCAGGTCGCACAGGCTTTGCTGGAAGAACTGGAAAAGGGAAAGCAGGGAACGGCCTCTGTGATCAGTCAGTTTACCCAGGAAAGTGAGCAGCAGCAGGTCGTGGATATGCTCAATACGAGGGTCAGAGGTCTAAAGACAAGAGAGGAAAAGGAAAAGGCCTTTAAGGATGCCCTGTATGCCGTGCGCAAAGGCAGCTATGAGCGCAAAACTGCGGAAAATACAGATCCCGGTGCTTTACTGGAGATTATCCGAGAGAAAAAGGCGTTGGAAGAACTGGCAAAGATGCATTTCCACATGCCTGAGGACAAAACAGAAGAAAATGCATGACAGCATTTCTCATAAATAGCATTGACGGCGTAAACTCTATCAATGCATAAGCGTATGGCCGAATTCATCTTCGCGAAATTCACTTCATAGGATCGCAGACGAGTTCGGGCGCAGAACGTTATCAATGAACACGGAAGGAAAATTACAATGGCGAAAGCACAGGAAACAAAAGACGCAGCATTAAACAGCGCACAGGAGAGCCAGGCAGAGAATAAAGCAAAAAAAGAACCTGCCGCAAAGGAAACAAAGAAGGCAAGGCCTGCCGGCAAATCCAGAGTGATTATCGTCAGAGCAGAGGATCAGCAAATGACCCAGCAGGAAAGGGCAGCCAAGAGAGCGGAGGCTATGAAGGCCCGCATGGCGAATAAGCCTTTCCAGAGAGATGCAGCGGCTACAGAGAAGAAGGAAGCGGCAAAATCTCAGGAGACAGTGACAGAGAAAAAGACGGAAAAGAAGCCGGAGAAAACTGCAAGAGCAGCGGAAAACTACAGCACAGAGACCGATTATGAAGGCACCGGTTCTGAGCCGGGGGCTGAGCATACACCGGAGGATTTCCGTAAGAAGCTGGAGAATCTGCTGGCTCTGGGCAAAAAGAAAAATGTGCTGGAATATCAGGAAGTCATCAATTACTTCGGGGATATGAACCTGGAGGAAGAACAATATGACATGGTGATGCAGCTCTTAGAGCAGCACGGCATTGATATCATCCGTGTGGCAGAGGACGATGATGACGAGGTCCCGGAAGAGGAGTTAGAGCTCATTGAGGAGACAGAGGATGTAGATACGGAAAACATCGATCTCTCTGTTCCGGATGGCACGAATATAGAGGATCCCGTGCGGATGTACCTGAAGGAAATCGGTAAGGTGCCTCTTTTGACAGCGGACGAAGAGATCGAGCTGGCAAAGCGTATGGAAGCAGGGGATGAGGAGGCAAAGAAGCGTCTGGCGGAGGCGAACCTTCGACTGGTTGTCAGTATTGCAAAGCGCTACGTAGGCAGAGGTATGCTTTTCCTGGATCTGATTCAGGAGGGCAATCTGGGTCTTATCAAGGCTGTTGAAAAATTCGATTACAACAAGGGCTTTAAATTCTCCACCTACGCTACCTGGTGGATCAGACAGGCCATCACCAGAGCAATCGCGGATCAGGCCAGAACCATCCGTATCCCGGTACATATGGTGGAGACCATCAATAAGCTGGTGAGGGTGAGCAGACAGCTGCTGCAGGAACTTGGCCGGGAACCTACCCCGGAAGAGATCGCAAAGGAAATGAAGATTCCGGTGGAACGTGTCCGTGAGATTATCAAGATTTCTCAGGAGCCGGTTTCTCTGGAGACTCCTATCGGTGAAGAGGAGGACAGCCATCTGGGCGACTTCATTCAGGATGATAATGTACCGGTACCTGCAGATGCGGCAGCATTTACACTTTTAAAGGAGCAGCTGGTGGAAGTGCTCAGCACCTTGACGCCCAGAGAACAGAAAGTGCTTCGTCTGCGCTTTGGACTCGATGACGGTCGTGCCAGAACACTGGAGGAAGTGGGCAAGGAATTTAATGTCACCAGAGAACGTATTCGCCAGATCGAGGCAAAGGCGCTGCGTAAGCTTCGTCATCCCAGCCGCAGCCGCAAGCTGAAGGATTATCTGGATTGATGGGATACCTATTCGTGAACTTCCGGGAAACAGAGAAATCGCCCGTGCGGTTTCTCTTTGCACAGCCGCAGGGAATGGCGGCACATGGAGGTGAAAATGAGCAATGACAGATCATTGCATCTCTCAGATCGTCTGACTGCCATTTGCAGCATGATCACAGAGGGGAATCGTCTGTGTGATGTGGGCTGCGATCATGCCTGGGTGCCGATCAGTCTGCTGCAGCAGGGGAAGATTCCCGGAGCACTGGCCATGGATGTGGTGCAGGGGCCTTTGCAGATGGCAGAAGCGAATGTGGCAGCCTATGGATACAGCCAAAGCATAGAACTGCGGCAGTCGGACGGATTGGATGCATATGAAAAGGGACAGGCAGACACGTTGCTGATCGCCGGTATGGGTGGTGTGCTCATCACCCGTATTCTGGAAAAAGACAAAGAAAAGACCAGGGACTTTAAGGAAATCATCTTAGAACCCCAATCGGAGACGGCAGAAGTGCGAAGAGCATTAAGGCGCCTGCATCTGCGGCTGACAAAGGAAGAAATGGTGGAGGAGGATGGAAAGTTTTATCCTATTCTCCGGGCTGTTCCCGCAGAAGACAGGGAGCAGACAGAGGCGGCAGCAGATTATTACAGAAAGGAAACACAGGTCGATCTTCCACAGGAGGTCACCGATGAATTCGGTCCCTTCCTGCTGCAGTACAGACACCCGGTGCTTCTTTCCTATCTGCATTGGAGAAGAGATATTTGTCAGACTGTGGTCAGGCAGCTGAGAGGGGCAATCCTGAAAATGACAGGACAGGATCCTTTACAGAAAGAAATTCTGACGGATAGTGGTACTTTTGCAGAGACAGTCACAGCACAAGGCTCGCAGGATACAGCTGACCGAAGCGGTGCCATAACAGCCCAAAGCAGTACGCTGGCAGTTAAAGAGGATGCAGCCGGAAAAGAGCAGCTGCAACGGCTTTATAATCGATGGAACGAGATCATAAAAGAAATGAACAGTATTCGCAGGGCACTTGCTGTTTACGGAGAGTAAATGGATTGCGGCATGAAGAGGCAAAATGACCGAAAATGACTGATGTCATTTTTGGTCATTAAAAGGATGCCGCAGGCGGCATCCTTTCGGATCGTATCGGAGAATTCGCCTTCGCGAAATTCTCCTCACGTTGCCGCAATAGATTGCGGCATGAAGAGGTGGGTATGCTTCTCTTTGAATTGATGGAAAATCTGGAACAGTTTTGTCCGGCATCCTTTGCGGAAAGCTGGGATAACGTAGGCCTTTTGGTGGGACGGCGGGACAAAGAGGTAAAGACCGTTTATCTGGCACTGGATGCTACCGGTGAAGTGATTGCAGATGCCGCGGCCAAAGGGGCACAGCTTGTGCTGACGCATCATCCCCTTTTGTTCACAGGAATCAAGCAGGTGACAGACCAGCATTATGTGGGTAAGCGCATTGCTGCGCTTCTTCGAAACGATATGGCACTGTATGCTATGCACACGAATTTCGATGTTCTGGGCATGGCAGATGCGGCGGCCGACGATTTGAATCTGATGAATCGGGAAGTGCTGGAAGTTACTTATGAGGATGAACTGGCTCATGAGGGTCTCGGGCGTATCGGCACACTGCCGGAACACATGTCACTCCAGGAGTGTGCGGCTATGGTAAAGGATGTCTTCCGTATTCCGCGGGTGCGGGTTTACGGAGATCCTGATGCTCCTATTGTGACAGCGGCGATTCTGCCGGGTTCCGGTAAGGATGAAATCGATTTGGCGGTGACAAAGGGTGCTGATGTCATGATCACAGGGGATATCACGCACCATGTTGGATTGGATGCCGTGGAAAAAGGCATTGCAGTCATTGATGCGGGACATTACGGGGTAGAAAAACTTTTCATTCCCTATATGCAGGAATATCTGGCCAGGGAATTTCCTTCCCTGCAGGTGCTCTGTGCACCGGAGAAAGAACCGTTCTGGGAAGTGTAAGTTAAAAATAAGGCAAATTTTCTGCTTCCTTGAAAGCAGGGGACGAAATTGAATTGTCGCAAAAAGTTAGCACAGCTATTGGTGCCGCAGGCGTCACCAATAGGTCTGATCGCAAATCAAACAGGGATTTGTTTTGCGATTCCTTCGGCGCAGAGCGCCTGCGGAATGGAGATTACTATGCCGATATTGATCATTCGAGGGGAGAAAAAGCAATACGATCGAGGCGTCAGCTACGAGACCATCGCCAATGAATATGCGTCCTGCTATAAAGAACCCATCGCATTGGTAAAGGTAAACGGGGTACTGCAGGAGCTGACCAAAAAGGTGGATACAGATGCGGCAGTTACTTTTGTGACTATCAGTGACAGCACGGCCTTGAAGACCTATGCACGGACTGCGCAGATGATGCTGATTTGTGCGGTAAACAGAGTGCTGCAGGCCAAAAGTCCTGCCTTGCACGTAAAGATTGAATTTTCTCTGGGAAATGCCTGCTATTGCACGATTTCCGGAGAAGCGGCAGTGCCTGTGACAGAAGAATTGGCGGCGCAGGTTGAGGAAGAGATGAGGCGGATGTGCGAAGCAGCCATGCCCATTTCCAAGAAAAATTACCCCATCAGGGATGCTGTTGAGTTATTCCGCAGGCAGGGCATGGAGGATAAGGTAAAGCTGTTCCATTTCCGTCGCAGTTCTACCATAAATGTCTATACGCTGGATGGCATGCACGATTATTTTTATGGCTTTATGATGGCTAACACACGGCATGTGAAGCTGTTTCATGTGGAGAGCTATCAGGGAGGACTTTTGCTGATCACCCCCACCACAGAGCACCCGGATCGCCTGGATCCCTTCCGGGACCAGCCCAGCCTCTTTGAGCAGCTTTTGCTGTCCACAAAGTGGGGAGAGCTGGTGAATATCACTACAGTAGGGGACTTAAATGAACAAATCTGCGGCGGCAACATCAGTGACATGATTCTGGTGCAGGAGGCCTTGCAGGAGAGGCGGATCGGTGACATTGCCAGGGAGATTTATGATCGCAAGGATACGAAGTTCGTACTGATTGCAGGTCCTTCTTCCTCCGGCAAGACCACTTTTTCTCACAGATTGGCTATTCAGCTGCGTTCCTTTGGCCTGCGCCCCCATATCATTGGTCTGGATGACTATTTTGTAAACAGGGAAAAGACACCGGTGGATATTGATGGCAATTATAATTTTGACTGCCTGGAAGCGGTAGATCTGGCGCTTTTTAACGATGATATGGAGGATCTGCTGGACGGTCATGAGATTGAGCTTCCGTCTTTTGATTTTAAGCTGGGCAAAAGAGTTTATAAGGGGAAGACGCTGCAGCTGGGAGAGAGGGACATCCTTCTGGTGGAAGGAATCCATGGATTAAATCCAAAGACGACAGAATCTCTGCCTGATGAAAATAAATTTAAGATCTACATCAGCGCATTGACCAGCCTTAACATTGATGAACACAACCGAATTCCGTCTTCCGATGCACGCCTGTTGCGCCGAATTGCCCGGGATGCCAGGACCAGAGGACTGGAGGCCAGAGATACCCTGCGGCAGTGGAAGAGTGTGCGGGATGGAGAAGAACAGTATATTTTCCCCTACCAGGAAAGCGCCGATGCGGTATTTAATTCGGTACTCATCTATGAACTGGCTGTGTTAAAGCAGTTTGCAGAGCCGGAACTTTTCAATATCAAACCGGGAGAGCCTGAGTATTATGAGGCCAAGCGTCTTCTTAAATTCCTGGATTATTTTGTCGGTGTGGATACGGCGGCGGTACCTACGAATTCCCTGTGCAGAGAATTCGTGGGAGGCGGATGCTTCCAGCTCTAAAAGGACACACTTTGGCAGAAAAGTTGACAAAAGTCGGCACATTCGATAAAGTTAGAATTTGTGAAGTAAGCAGAGCAGATGATCGCGGCTGCAAATCCCGAAAGGGTGCAGGTGAGGAAAGTCCGGGCTTCACAGGGCAGGATGCCGGATAACGTCCGGTGGAGGCAACTCCCAGGCCAGTGCAACAGAAATATACCGCCGGTGATTCTTAGAATTGCCGGTAAGGGTGGAAAGGCGGTGTAAGAGACCACCGTTTCTGTGGTAACACAGAAAGCCATGTAAACCCCATCCGAAGCAAGACCGAATAGAAAGCTATGAACCGGCCCGGTTCGCTTTCAGGTGGGTCGCTTGAGGCCGACGGCGACGTCGGTCCTAGATAGATGATCATCCAACGACATAACCCGGCTTACCGCTCTGCTTATTTCCATAAAGAATACCACTACGGCCGAATGCTCACTGTCATTCGGCCATGATTTTTTATTGCCGCAGACAAGCTGCGGCAAAAGGAGGTAACTATGACAAAAATCGATATTGTTTCCGGGTTTTTAGGTGCGGGAAAGACCACACTGATCAAGAAGCTCTTAAAGGATGCTCTTGCCGGCACAAAGGTAGTTCTGATTGAGAATGAGTTTGGCGAGATTGGTATCGACGGCGGCTTTTTAAAAGAGGCAGGCATCGAGATCAAAGAGATGAATTCCGGCTGCATCTGTTGCTCACTGGTAGGAGATTTCGGCACTTCTCTGCGGGAAGTGATGGATACTTATGCACCGGAACGTATCCTGATCGAGCCCTCCGGCGTAGGCAAGCTTTCTGATGTCATGCGGGCTGTTTCTGATGCAGCTGAGGGAAGTGAGATGGCATTAAACAGCGCTGTAGCTGTAGTAGATGCCTCTAAGTGCAAAATGTATGCCAAGAATTTCGGCGAGTTTTTCCTCAATCAGATCAGCTATGCAGGCACAGTGATCCTGACCAGAGCGGATAAAGCCAGTCAGGAAAAGATGGATGAGGCAGTGGCCCTGATCCGTGAGCATAATCCCAAGGCGAAGATCATCACCACTCCTCTGACAGAACTGGATGGCAAACTGATTCTGGATACCATTGAGGGTAATTCTGATCTGGAGGCAGAAATGCTGGCAGAGGTGTTGGCGGCTAAGGAAGAGGAACATCACCACCATCATCATGACGAAGAAGAACACGACCATGAGGAGCATGATCACGAGCACCATCATCACCATGATGAGGACGAGCACTGCTGCGGTCATGATCACCATCATCATGACGAAGAAGAGCATGACCATGAGGAACATGATCACGAGCATCATCATCACCATGATGAGGACGAGCACTGCTGCGATCACGATCACCACCATCATGACGAAGAAGAGCATGACCATGAACATCATCATGACGAGCATTGCGGCTGCGGACACCACCATCATCATCACCATGATGCAGATGAGGTATTCACCAGCTGGGGATTTGAGACACCTGCCAAGTATACCGCTGAGCAGGTGGAAGGCTTCCTGAAGGCCTTAGAGGATGAGGAGAAGTATGGCATCGTTCTTCGTGCAAAGGGTATGGTGGCAGGACAGGACGGCAGCTGGATTCACTTTGACTATGTGCCACAGGAGAGTGATGTGCGTACCGGCGCAGCTGATGTCACCGGCAAGATTTGCGTCATCGGATCCGGTTTGAAGGAAGATGCACTGCAGGCTTTGTTCACCTGCTGATTGTAATGAATCAGGAAATGGAGTATAGCTATGAAACCCACCTATATTATTAACGGCTTTCTGGACAGTGGTAAATCCAGTTTCTTCACTTATACTATCGGACAGCCTTATTTTCAGACGAAGGGCACCACACTTCTGGTAATCTGTGAGGAAGGGGAACAGGAATACAGCAAAAAGCTCCTCGAAAAGACCAATACAGTGCTGGAGGTCATCGAGGAAGAAGAGGATTTTACGCCGGCTAATCTGATGGCACTGGATGCCAAATACCATCCGGAACGTGTACTCATCGAATGGAACGGCATGTGGGATTATCGAAAACTTCGCTTACCTCACGCGTGGAAACTGGAGCAGCAGATCACTACTATTGATGCTTCTACTTTTTCCATGTATTTTACAAACATGAAGTCTCTGCTGGCAGAGCAGATCCGGGCTTCGGAGCTTATTATGTTTAATCGCTGCGACGGACTGGATGAGAAGACCCTGCACAGCTATAAGCGCAATGTAAAAGCAATCAATCAGCAGGCAGAGCTGATCTTTGAGGACAAGAACGGGGAAGTGGATGTCACCATGGAGGAGGAACTTCCCTACGATGTACATCAGGATCCCATCGTCTTAGAGGGCGTTTCCTACGGCATCTGGTATCTGGATGCTATGGAACATCCGGATCGTTATGTGGGCAAAAATGTGTGCTATACAGGCATGGTGCTGCGTCCCGGAGATTTTCAGAAGGGATATTTCGTGCCGGGACGTATGGCGATGACCTGCTGTGCAGAGGATATGACTTTCCTGGGCTATGCCTGCCGTTATGATCATACAGAAGAATTAAAAGAAAGAGATTGGGTCAAGGTGACAGCTAAGGTCTCCTATGAGGACTTTAAGCCTTATGGCGGAGAAGGAATTATTTTAAATGCTGTCAGCGTGGAACCGGCAGCGGAGCCTGCCAAGCCGGTTATTGATTTCTCAGAGCAGCCATAGAAAACAGACATGATAAAAAGCTTTGAGAAAGCTCTTGACATAGATGGTGCGCTCCTCTACAATATATGCGTATGCGTCATCAAGACGTCCGTGTCCGGACTTGGTGCACATCAGACCCAAAGCAAATACCCATTGCAATATAATTGATGATCTATGGAGGTAATGAGAGAATGGCAAACATCAAATCTGCCAAGAAGAGAGTTCTGACCAGTGCCAAGAAGGCAGAAGCTAATAAAGCTGTAAAGTCCGGCGTTAAGACTGCTGTTAAGAAGGTTCGCGTAGCTATCGAGGCTAACGATAAGGCTGCTGCATCCGCAGCATTAACCGAAGCTGCTGCAACCATCGATAAGGCTGCAAGCAAGGGCGTTCTTCACAAGAACAACGCTTCCAGAAAGGTTTCCCGTTTAGCTGCTGCTGTAAGCAAGGTACAGTAAGTAATAGGGATAAATGACTGTCAGCATATACCTTCGTAGATATTATGCAGACAGCGCTTTGTAAGAACCTTTGCAATTGCATGATATAGATAATGACAGACAGGATTTCCCACCCTCTTACGGAAATCCTGTCTTTTGCTATGAAAGTATTGCCAGGCGGCCGGGCGTACTGCGTGCTTGCACGCAGGTACGTTCGGACATCTGGCAATCAAGCCTGCATGAGCAAGGAGACCGAAGGTCGGATTGCGAATGCAGGCGGCAGCTGCGAAGCAGCTGACTTTCATAGCAAAGAGAAGAAAGTATTGCCAGGCGGCCGGGCGTACTGCGTGCTTGCACGCAGGTACGTCCGGACATCTGATACATAAGGAGAAGATCATGACGAAGGAGCAGCAGAATCATATCCGTAATTTCTGCATTGTAGCCCATATTGACCACGGCAAATCCACCCTGGCTGACCGCATGATTGAAAAGACCGGTCTGCTTACCAGCCGGGAGATGCAGAATCAGGTCCTTGATAATATGGATCTGGAAAGAGAACGGGGCATCACCATCAAATCTCAGGCGGTGCGCCTTATTTACAATGCAAAAGACGGTGAAGAGTATATCTTTAACCTGATAGACACCCCTGGGCATGTGGACTTTAACTATGAGGTGAGCCGCTCTCTGGCAGCCTGTGACGGCGCTATACTGGTGGTAGATGCCACCCAGGGCATAGAGGCACAGACGCTGGCCAATGTATATCTGGCACTGGACCATGATCTGGACGTTTTCCCTGTGATCAATAAGATCGATCTTCCCAGTGCGCAGCCGGAGGCGGTTCGTCAGGAAATCGAGGATGTCATCGGACTGGAGGCAGAGGATGCACCCCTGATTTCGGCCAAGATGGGCATCGGTATCGAGGATGTACTGGAGGCAGTGGTAGCAAAAATCCCTGCACCGGACGGAGATCCTGAGGCACCCTTAAAGGCGCTGATCTTTGATTCTCTGTATGATTCCTACAAGGGTGTGATCGTATTCTGCAGGGTGCGGGACGGCGTCATCCGAAAGGGACAGAGGCTTCGCATGATGGCCACAGGAGCAGTAGAAGAAGTGGTGGAGGTGGGATATTTCGGTCCCGGCCGCTTTATTCCCTGTGAGGAGCTCTCTGCAGGTATGGTAGGCTATTTTACAGCCTCTATCAAGAATATTCAGGAGACCCGGGTGGGTGACACCGTCACGGATGCAGATAATCCCTGCAGCGAGGCTCTTCCGGGATATAAAAAAGCACAGCCAATGGTCTACTGCGGCCTCTATCCGGCAGATGCAGCCAAATATACCGACCTTCGGGAGGCTTTGGAAAAGCTGCAGCTTAACGATGCAGCACTTTTCTTTGAGCCGGAGACTTCCATTGCGCTGGGATTCGGTTTCCGGTGTGGTTTCCTGGGACTTCTACACATGGAAGTGATTCAGGAGCGACTGGAGCGGGAGTACGGACTGGATCTGATTGCCACAGCGCCCGGTGTTATTTATAAGGTTTATAAGACAGATGGCACCATGATCGAACTGACCAATCCTTCCAACCTGCCGGATCCTTCGCAGATCGAGCACATGGAAGAACCAATCGTCAATGCAGAGGTTATGGTCACCACGGATTATATCGGTCCTATCATGCAGCTGTGTCAGGAGAGGCGCGGTCGTTACATTGGAACAGAGTACATTGAGAAGACCAGGGCCATCCTGAAATACGAGCTGCCCCTCAATGAGATCATCTATGATTTCTTTGATGCGTTAAAATCCCGCTCCAAGGGATATGCTTCCTTTGATTATGAGCTGAAGGGATATGAGACATCAGAACTGGTGAAGCTGGATATTCTGGTAAATCGTGAGGAGGTGGATGCACTCTCCTTCATCGTCCATGCACAGGGAGCCTATGAGCGCGGAAGGAAGATGTGCGAAAAGCTTAAGGAAGAGATTCCGAGACAGCTTTTTGAAATTCCGATTCAGGCGGCAGTGGGAGGCCGCATCATTGCAAGAGAGACAGTCAAGGCTGTCCGCAAGGATGTGCTGGCTAAGTGCTACGGTGGCGACATTTCCCGAAAGAAAAAGCTTCTGGAGAAGCAAAAGGAAGGTAAGAAGCGCATGCAGATGGTAGGCAGCGTGGAAATTCCAAAGGAAGCCTTCATGAATGTACTGAAATTAGACAGCACAGACTAAAGAGAATCATCTTTGCAGAATTCTCTTCAAGAGGTAGCTATGACAGAACAGAGCAGCGAAAAATCTGTGATTACAGAGAGCGGGAGAGAACTTTCCCCGCTCTCTTTGTATGTGCATATCCCTTTTTGTATACAGAAATGTCTTTACTGTGATTTCCTCTCTGCGCCTGCCGGAGAAGAGAGCAGGCAGGAGTACGTGCAGGCACTTTGCAAGGAAATCCGCGCATCCGCTGCAGCAGACGGACTTTTTTCTGTAAGAGCACAGAAGAGGACGGTGGACACCATCTTTTTGGGCGGGGGGACCCCTTCTCTCTTAAAGCCTGCACAGGTAAAGCAGATTATGGATGCCATCCGGCAATCCTTTTTTATTCTGCCGGAGGCAGAAATCAGCATGGAAGCCAATCCTGGGACAGTAACCGAGGAAAGTCTGCGGGCATACAGAAGCCTTGGAATCAATCGGCTTTCACTGGGGGTGCAGTCCCTGGCGGATGAAGAGTTAAAGGCTTTGGGACGGATTCACACAGCCATTCAGGCAAAGCAGGCTTATGGAATGGCCAGAAAAGCAGGATTTGCCAATATTAATATCGATCTGATGTCTGCGCTGCCGGGGCAAACAAGGGAAAGCTATCAGAGAACACTGGAGGAGGTGTGCCGTTGGCAGCCGGAACATATTTCAGCTTATAGCCTGATTCTGGAGGAGGGTACGCCTTTTTATACTATGGAGCTGGCATTGCCGGATGAGGAGACAGAACGGTGGATGTATCATCAGACCAAGGAGCAGCTGTCGATGCATGGCTACGAGCGCTATGAGATTTCCAATTATGCCGGACGAAAGGAAGGGATTGCGGAAAGTACAGAAGCAGGGACAGAGGATATTTGGCTTTGCCGACATAATAAAGGCTATTGGACTGGCCATGATTATCTGGGACTGGGACTGGGAGCCTCTTCTATGACAGACCATGTTCGCTTTCATAATACATGCGTATTAAAGGATTATCTGCATAATTCCGGTCAGCCGTCTCTGCTGCGTCAAGAGATTCACACCCTTTCTGTACAGGAGCAGATGGAGGAGTTCATGTTTTTGGGACTACGCCTGACGAAGGGTATTTCCGAGACGGATTTTCGTCAGCGATTCGGACAGAAGATAGAAGAAGTTTACGGGAAAGTACTTGTCGGACATGTAAAGCAGGGACTTTTAAAGAGGATGGATGGCAGAAGCTTTCTGACGGATTTCGGAATGGATGTGAGTAACCGCGTTATGGCGGATTATCTGTTGGATATTTCGTAGCCTCCACTCTCAAAGAAGAGGTGGGGGAATGACTAAGACTTCTCACACTAATAAGGGGAGAAAGGCTTGAATGAATAATTTGTACGGGATATTTTAGCAAAAAGGTTGACAGGAGTACTGCTGGTTGCATAGTATTAGAAATGCATGCATGAATATACATAAAAAAGTACAGATGTTACAAGTGTAAACATAAAATAGAACAAATGTTACAGGAATTTTTCAGAAAAGGGGATAATTTTGGGTAAGAAACAGGGTTTGTCTTTTTGGAAAACAGTAAAACTGGCGGCTGCGGCAGCCACTGCTGCTTTGGTCATTACACTGGCAGTGCCGGGCGCAAGGATGGAGACACAGGCAGCGCAGGCGAAGGGAATTGATGTGTCTGCCTATCAGGGAGCCATCAACTGGCAGGCAGTAAAAAACAGCGGTGTTTCCTTTGCTATGATTCGTGTAGGCAATACCGCTTATGGTATTGATACCTACTTTGCACAGAATATGATCGGGGCTAATGCGGCCGGTCTTCGTGTGGGATGTTATGTATACACCTACGCGACTACGGCGGCGCAGGCTGTGCAGGAGGCACAGTTTGTTCTTTCTGCGGTGGCACCTTATACGGTTTCTTTCCCTATTGCTATTGATGTCGAGGATCAGGTGCATAAGTCACTGTCTGCAGCACAGCAGGCGGAGATCGTCAATGCTTTCTGCGCTACGATTTATAATGCCGGCTATACACCCATGGTCTATGCCTCTCGGAACTGGTTTCTGGAGAGAATGGGTCCGGTGGCCTGGGATCACTGGGTAGCTCAGTACAATACCTATTGTGATTATCCGGGCTATGCTATGTGGCAGGCCAGCAGCAGCGGCAGTGTGCCGGGTATCGCAGGCCGTGTGGATGTGGATTATCTGTTTAAGGATTATTTCACATTGATCGTGGCTAACGGATTCTCAGAGAGAAACGGTAATACCTATTATTACAAGAATTATAAACAGCAGGTAGGCTTACAGACCATCAATAATAAGCTCTATTTCTTTGATGCTACCGGTGTGATGTATAAGGGCTGGTTGGGTGCCGGCGCTGCCAAGTATTACTTTACCTCAGATGGTTCCGCAGCAGTGGGCTGGCAGACCATCGAGAACGCCAAGTACTATTTCGGCGCAGACGGACTGGCTGTGACCGGTGTCTATCCCATCGGCGGTGCGAACTATCTCTTTGATGCCAACGGTGTAATGACCACAGGTTGGTTTGATTTTGGCGGTGCTAAGCTCTACTTCGGTGCAGACGGCAAGATGGTGACCGGCTTACAGACCATCGGTACCGATACCTATTACTTTGATGCAGCAACAGGTGCTATGCTGACTGGTCTGCAGAATACCGCCACCGGCGTCCACTACTTCGGTGCAGACGGCAAGATGACCACAGGTCTGGTGACTACCCCCGATGGCAGCACCTATGATTTTGATGGTGCCGGCAACATGCTCACAGGCTGGCAGCTCATCGGTACCGGTTATTATTACTTCGGCGCAGACGGCAAGATGCTGACCAATGCCACATTTACCGATAAAGCAGGCATGCCTGTGACGGTAGATGCTACGGGGTTGATGATTGCGCCTGCAGGCTATATACCGCAGTAACAAGGCGTTAAACCTGTGTATCACAGTAATAAGGTAGTAAACCTGGATACAGCAGTATACGGGTGTTAAACCTGAATTACCTGATTTCTCCTTCATTCTCGCAGGAAAATTTGCAAAATAAATTTATATTCACAGCGAAAAAGGATATTTACATCTTTTATACTCTCTGCTATTCTGAAAAAGAAGCAGCCGGAACCGAAAGGCGCCGGCTGCTTTTCTTATATCATCTCTTTCAAATTTATCTTTTTCTAAGTCTATTTTTTTTAAATCCAGCTTTTCTTAATTTTTCTAAATTGGAATAACAAGTTTCAAACTGATAACAAGATAGTCTTTCATTTTCTGTAATAATCTTTCATTTACCCAATTTTCTCAATTCCCTAAATTCCCAAATTCTATGTGTGCAAGGAGTGATTTCATGTTCAGCAGTGTTTGTACAGGAGCGGTAAGCGGCATTAACAGCTATTTGATGCAGGTGGAAACGGATATAGCGGATGGATTACCTTCGTTTACTATGGTGGGCTTTTTAAGCGGAGAGGTAAAGGAGGCTGGGGAGCGGGTGCGGGTTGCTCTTAAAAATGCCGGCGTGAAATTGCCGCCCATGCGCATTACCGTGAACTTTTCTCCTGCAGATATTCCCAAGCGGGGAATGGTGGTGGATCTGCCGGTGGCAGCCGGTATTCTCTGCTCGTTGGAACTTCTTCCTGCTAAGGCACTGGAGGGTGTGCTGATTGTGGGAGAACTCGGGCTTAATGGAGAAGTAAAGCCAGTCCGTGGTGTGCTGCCTATCACCGCAGAGGCCGTCAGATGTGGGAGAAAGGTCTGCATTGTGCCTGCCGATAATGTGAAGGAAGGTGCTGTGGTGCAGGATATTAAGGTGGTGGGCGTCCATACTTTGCAGGAGATGTTGGCCTATTTGCTGACACCGGTGGATAAAAGAGACGCACTGCTTCCTCCCGGACATGTGAATCTGGAGATGTTGTTTGGGCAGTCCATGCAGGACGGTATACCGGACTTTGCGGAGATTCATGGACAGAAGGCTGTCAAAAGAGCATTGGAGATAGCAGCCGCAGGATTTCATAATGTCATAATGATTGGTCCGCCCGGTTCGGGGAAGACTATGCTGGCAAAGCGGCTGCCGGGGATACTGCCGCCGCTTTCCATGGAAGAGAGCATGGAGGTGACCACCGTCTACAGTGTGGCGGGCATGCTGCCGGCAGAGAAACCGCTGGTGACGGAACGTCCCTTTATGATGCCTCATCACACTACTACCAGACAGGCTCTGGCAGGGGGAGGGGCTGTTCCAAGGCCGGGAGCCATATCCCTGGCGCACAGAGGGGTTCTGTTTCTGGATGAATTGCCGGAATTTGGCAGAGAGACATTAGATATCCTGCGGCAGCCCCTGGAGGATCATGAAATCACTATTGCCCGCAGCGCCGGTACCTTTCGTTATCCTGCTCGTTTCATGCTGGCGGCAGCTATGAATCCATGTCCTTGCGGCTATTATCCGGACAGGAAGAGATGCCGCTGTACAGACAGGGAGGTCAATCGCTATCTTCAGAGAATCAGCGGACCGGTATTAGACCGTATTGATTTGGCTACGCAGGCACCACAGGTCTGTGTGGAAGCATTGCAAAACCGCCAAAAGGAAGAAAGCAGCGAGAGTATTCGTGAGAGAGTGCTGAAAGCCAGAGAGAGACAGCAGGCGAGATTTGCCGGCACATCGCTTTATTTTAATGGAGATATGGGGGCAAGGGATGTGGAGAAATACTGCATATTAGGAGGCGGAGAAGAGGAATATCTGCGGAGACTTTTTGAAAAGATGCAGCTCAGTGCCAGAGCCTATCACCGCATTCTCAAGGTGGCCAGAACGATTGCCGATCTGGAGGGAGAGGAAGAAATCCACCGGAAACACCTGGCAGAGGCCGCTGGCTATCGCATTACAGAGAGGACTTATTGGGAGGTGCAGGAATAGCAAAAAGGAAGGGGTGTCTGATGACAGAAGCTAGTGTTTATGCCTATTGGCTGTATTCCATAAGTGGTTTGGGCAGCAGAGCAATCTGGCTGCTTCGAAACGCATGGTTCAGGAAAAAAGAGAAAAAGTCAGATGATGAAAAAAAAATAAAAGAAATAGATGAAATAAATAAAACGAATGAAATAAAAGAATCAAATGAAATGGATGAAATAAAAGAGACCAATAAAATAAAAGAGACCAGTGATGTAAATGAGACAAATAAAGTAAAAGAAACACAGGAATCAGATTTTGCAAGGTCAATTTATTTCATGGAGGAAGAAGCATTAAAGTCACTCTGCTGCATTGCTTGGGGAGAAAGTATAAGAAGTGTAAAAAAGGCAGAACAGATTCTTCTTGGAAGAAAAGAAGCGCAGGTACTGAAAAAGAGAGAAAAGGAACTACAGGAATTTTTCAAAAGAGGCATTTCGTTTTATAGCATGGAAGATCCTGCTTATCCCAAACGGCTTCGAGAAATCCCGGATCCTCCCTACGGACTTTTTGTAAAAGGCAGGCTGCCGGATCATGCTCGTCCCTGTGTGGCTATCATAGGCGCCAGAATGGCCTCCGCCTACGGCAGGGAGCAGGCCAGGAGATTTGCAAAAGAGTTGGCAGAAAACGGTATACAAATCGTCTCCGGCATGGCCAGAGGAATCGATGGTATTGCGGAGCGCGCTGCTTTTGACGGTGGCGGTGTCTCTTTTGCAGTATTAGGAAGCGGTGTAGATGTATGTTACCCCAGGGAAAATCAAAATCTCTATGATCGAACAGTGAAGGAGGGAGGTGTTATCAGCGAGTATTTTCCGGGCATGCAGCCCTTGGCACAGTTTTTTCCGGCCAGAAACCGGATCATTTCCGGATTGGCAGAGGTGCTTTTGGTGGTGGAGGCCAGAGCGCATTCCGGTACATTGATCACGGTTGATATGGCGCTGGAACAGGGAAAGGAGGTCTTTGCTATACCGGGACGTGTCAGTGATGCGCTGAGCTTTGGATGCAACAGATTGATCAGACAGGGTGCCGGCATCGCCATGGAACCCAGGGATATTCTGGAATATTTCTACGGCATCTCTAAGGAGGAGACGACAGGAGAGGCACAGAGAGCAGTATTTCCTCTTTCTGAGATGGAAAAACTTCTGTATGATCTATTGGAACCACTGGACGCCCAAAACCTGGATGACATAACGCAGGCAGCAGAAGAAAAACTGGGACGCAGGGTAGAGATTCCGGAGGTTACACAGGGCATCATGCAGCTGATTCTGTATGGAATGGCAAGGGAAGATGGCATGGGAAGATACAGAAGAGAGGCGGATTGAAGTGAAATTTATTTGACTTTTGGAAAAATGATCAATATAATACTCGTCAGACGAGTAGCAGACCTGCGTAAATCCAGTTTGGCTACTCGTTTTTTATTTAAGTGCATGAAATTTAAAAACGGAATACGGTTACTAAAAAGTGTGTAGCTTATCAGCGTAAGTCCAACTTACGGGATAGGAGCACACTTTTTTAGTGGAAAAAAAAGGAGGAAAATCCTCTCCTCGCCAGAGGGCTCGGATTTTTCCTTCGGAAAAACAAGGAGGATTGTATGGCGGAGAATAGTAAGATGAAGGATATGCCCGTGAATAAGCTTATGTTGGAGATGGGGATACCCATGATTTTATCTATGGCATTGCAGGCGGTTTACAATATTGTGGACAGTGCCTTTGTGGGGAATATGAAGAACGGGAGCGAGGCAGCGCTTAATGCACTGACTTTGGTATTTCCGGTGCAGATGCTCATGGTGGCGGTTGCGATCGGAACAGGGGTGGGAACCAATGCATTGTTGGCACGGATGCTTGGCGAGCAAAATTATAAAAGGGCGGCAAAGGCTGCGGGCAACAGTCTATTCCTTGGTTTTATCATTTATGGAATATGTCTGCTGTTTGGTATTTTTGGTGTGAAAGCATACATTTCCTCTCAAACGGCTGATGCCCAGGTCATTGGGATGGGAACGGATTATCTGCGGATATGCTGTGTGTTTTCCTTTGGCATTGTGTTCTTTTCTTTATTTGAAAAGCTGCTGCAGGCGACCGGCCGTTCTGTCTATTCCACTATTGGACAGGTGTTCGGCGCTGTGGTTAATATCATCCTGGATCCCATTATGATCTACGGTATTGGGCCGGTGCCGGAAATGGGCGTAAACGGCGCAGCCTACGCAACGGTGATCGGGCAGATTTCTTCTGCCTTGCTTTTGTATATTTTTCACAGAAGACTGAACAGGGAATTTGAACATGGTATCAAGTACATGAAACCTGAGGGGAGTATGATCAGAGGCATCTATGCCATCGGCCTTCCTGCTATCATTGCCCAGGCACTTATGTCCATTATGGTATATGCTATGAACATGATCCTGAAATTTAATCCTTCTGCGCAAACCGCTTATGGACTATTCTATAAAGTGCAGCAATTCGTATTGTTTATGGCTTTCGGATTAAGAGATGCCATCACACCAATCATTGCCTTTGCCTATGGAATGCACAGTAAGAAGCGGATACAGGATGGCATCAAATACGGGCTGCTCTATACTGTCATACTGATGATTGCCGGTACTGCGATTACAGAGGGATTTCCCGGGGATTTTGCGACCCTGTTCAATGCAGGAGATTCAAGAGAATATTTTATCAGTGCTATGAGAATTATTCCTGTTAGTTTTATTTTTGCCGGCATCAACGTGGCCTATCAGGGGATTTATCAGGCTTTGGAAAGCGGGATGGAGTCTTTGGTGATCTCTCTTTTAAGACAGCTGGTGATTATATTACCCGTGGCGTCGATTTTTGCTGTGTTGGTAAGAAATGGTCAGATGGGTACTTCTATGATTTGGTGGGCATTTCCCATCACCGAGATTGCAGCATGCCTGGTGGGATATGTATTTTTAAGGAAGATCAGGAAAAAGGTGGAAAGTCTAAGCTAAGAAAATAAATATTCTTCCTTTGCTTGCGTATTCATTGTAAAAATAAAAATCTCTGTGATCAAATCGTGAAAGAAGTGCCATCATGCATTTGCTGTTCACGGGCTTTTGAAATCTTCTTATTTTGGATTAGTTTTAGAAGTGATATTTATTTCTCGGACAAAAAAAGATCAGCAGGTAATTACCCGCTGATCTTTTTCCCTTTTTGCTGCCGTCGAGATAGTAATGTCAAGTGTACGGGAATAAGGTACTTACTTTATTTATACTAGAAACATTCCAATCGCGCAGCCGGTAGCGGTCAGGAAGAGACCTCCAAATAATGCTATTCCTGCAATCATAATTTCTCCTTTCATTTGTTTATTGTATGTAGTGTTTTAAAGTAAAAGTTACATTGTCAGTGTGCTATACACGAGATGACCGAATTAAACACCGACGGTCATCGGCACGTGCAGATGCTTTATTGGAAATCCTGTTTTTTTGTCTTGCCGCTTCCACAGAAATATTCCAAAAGCCCCATGCCCGTTACGCTTACGACCAGTCCACCGAAACATAAAAATAATGTACCCATTTAAATCTCCTTTCATCTTCCTTTGTTGGATTATTCGTTGTAAGATTGTTTAAAAGCTTTGTTCTTGCGTTTGTTTTTACTTGATGACCATATCATATTAAACGGAGTGTATTAAAAACGTAACAAGGCAAAACGGTAGAGATAGGGATAAGCAGATATAAAAAGATTTAAAATCAGAGAGGATATCCATTCATTCTGTAAGATGATTGGATCATGAGGAATCCATGAACAAAGATGGTTACTATACTTCCGGGGAATTTGCAAAAAAGGCCCATGTGACACTGCGTACCATCCGCTATTATGACAAGCAGCAGATTTTGACACCCTCAGCCAGATCTGAGGCAGGTGCCAGGTTTTATACGGATCAGGATCTGGCCAGACTGCAGCAGATCTTGCTTCTTAAGTATCTGGGATTTTCTCTGGAGGATATCAGGGAAATGGTGGTGGCATCCGATGACAGGCACCTTCTCCTCGAGTCTTTGCGGGTGCAGAGAAAGCTTTTAGAGGAACGTATGGAGGAACTGCAGGCTATGACCAAGGCGCTGGATACCACCACCGGTCAGCTCCAGAAGAACCAATCCATTGATTGGAACAGCATGATGGAGCTGATCCATTTGACTTCTATGGAACGAAGCCTAAAGACCCAGTATCAGAATGCTACCAATATTGCATCCCGCATTCGTCTGCACCACGCTTTTTCTACAAATCGGCAGGGATGGTTCCCATGGCTCATGGAACAGGCTTCTATTACAGGAGACAGCATTCCTGCAGAAAAGACATGGACGCGGATTCTGGAGCTTGGCTGCGGCAACGGAGAATTGTGGATAGAAAACAGAGAAAAGCTGCCTGCGAATGTACAGGTAATCCTGTCAGATATCTCAGAAGGCATGCTGCGGGAGGCACAGCACGCCTTGGAAAAAGACGGGCGATTTTTCTTTCATGTTTTTGATTGTCATCAGATCCCTTTTTCCGATGAGAGCTTTGATATAGTTTTTGCCAATCATTTACTGTTTTACTGCGAAGATATTCCCAGGGTGCTGCAGGAGTGCAGACGGGTATTAAAGCCCGGAGGAAAGATGATCTGCAGTACCTACGGAAGCAGACACATGCGGGAGATCACCGAGCTGGTGCAATGCTTTAATCCGGATATCGTGCTGGCGGCGGAGGCACTTTATGAGCGCTTCGGCCTGGAAAACGGCGAGAAGATATTGCGGCCGTATTTTAATGAAATTCAATGTCGACGCTATGATGATGCCATTGAATTAAATGAAGCAGAACCCTTGATTTCCTACATCCTGTCCTGTCATGGCAACCAGAATCACCTTCTGCTCAACAGATATAAGGAATTTCGGGATTTTGTGAGTCAGAGAGTGGAGAAGGGATTTCATATTACCAAGGATGCAGGTGTTTTTTTGTGTGTGAAATAGGTTAACTGTGTGGCTTTCTAAATCTTTTCCTAAAACCGTTGACTATAAAAAGAGTAATCTAAAAAAGTCCGGAAAAATGTATGGCAAAGCGTTGAGAACCGTAATATGAAGATGAAATTCTATAAAAATTTCTATAAAAAGAAAAATATTGAAAATTCCTCTTGCAGGTGACGTAACGTCATCTTTTATAGTACTATCAAGTAAAGAAAAGGATCGTATCGGAGAATTCGCCTACGCGAAATTCTCCTCACGTAGCCGCAATAAATTGCGGCAGAAAGAGGTAAAAATGAACATTATCGTGACCGGCGGCGCAGGCTTTATCGGCAGCAACTTTGTTTTTCATATGCTGAAGAAATATCCTGACTATCGTATCGTTTGTGTGGATGCGCTGACCTATGCAGGCAATCTGTCCACCCTTGCACCTGTTATGGATAATCCGAATTTCCGCTTTGTAAAGCTGGATATCTGTGACAGAGCCGGTGTTTATAAGTTATTTGAGGAAGAGAAGCCGGATATGGTGGTGAATTTTGCAGCGGAGTCTCATGTAGACCGTTCTATCGAGAATCCTGAGATTTTCCTGCAGACCAATATCATCGGCACCGCGGTATTGATGGATGCCTGCCGTAAGTATGGCATCGGTCGTTATCATCAGGTTTCCACCGATGAGGTTTATGGCGATTTGCCAATCGACCGTCCTGATCTGTTCTTCCATGAGGATACACCTATCCACACATCCAGCCCTTACAGCACCTCCAAGGCATCTGCCGATCTGTTGGTAATGGCTTACTACAGAACCTACAAGCTGCCGGTGACCATCAGCCGCTGCTCCAATAACTATGGCCCTTACCAGTTCCCGGAGAAGCTGATTCCTCTGATGATTGCCAATGCACTGGCTGACAAAAAACTTCCGGTATACGGCGAGGGACTTAACGTACGCGATTGGCTGTATGTAGAGGATCACTGCAAGGCCATTGATTTGATCATCCATAAGGGCACTGTAGGTGAGGTATACAATATCGGCGGCCACAATGAGATGAAAAATATCGACATCGTGAAGCTGATCTGTGAGGCACTGGATAAGCCGGAGAGCCTGATTGAGCATGTGACAGACCGCAAGGGCCATGACCAGCGCTATGCCATCGATCCTACCAAGATTCACAATGAGCTCGGCTGGCTGCCGGAGACTATGTTTAAGGACGGCATCAAGCTGACCATTCAGTGGTATCTGGATAATAAAGAGTGGTGGGAGAATATCATCAGCGGCGAGTATCAGAATTACTATCAGCAGATGTACGGAAACAGAGAAGTAATCGACTGATCTGTCAACGTAAGAAAGGAAATAACCGAAATGAAGGTTTTCGTAACAGGTGTGGCAGGACAGCTGGGACATGACGTCATGAATGAGCTGTCTGCCAGAGGCTATGAAGGCATCGGGACAGATCTGGCACCGGCATACAGCGGCGTACAGGATGGCAGTCCGGTGACGACAATGCCCTATGTTTCCCTGGATATCACAGATGCGGACGCGGTGGAGAAGGTGCTGACGGAAACAGCACCGGATGTCATTGTCCACTGCGCAGCCTGGACAGCGGTAGATGCGGCAGAGGATGAGGACAAGCAGGCAAAGGTACGGGCCATTAACGTGGATGGCACGCAGAACATTGCCAATGCGGCTAAAAAGCTGGATGCCAAGATGGTTTACATCAGTACAGACTACGTCTTTGACGGACAGGGCACAGAGCCCTGGGAGCCGGACTGTAAGGAATATGCACCTTTGAATGTATACGGTGAGACCAAGCTGGGCGGCGAACAGGCTGTAGCAGGTACATTGGATAAATACTTCATCGTACGCATTGCCTGGGTATTCGGCTTAAACGGCAAGAACTTTATCAAGACCATGCTGCAGGTAGGGAAGAATCATCCGCAGGTGCGTGTAGTCGATGATCAGATCGGCACACCCACCTATACCCTGGATCTTGCAAGACTTCTGGTGGACATGATCGAGACAGAGAAGTATGGCTATTATCATGCGACTAATGAGGGCGGTTATATTTCCTGGTATGATTTTACAGTGGAGATTTACAAACAGGCCGGCATGAGCACACAGGTGACGCCTGTGACCACTGCAGAGTATGGCCTCTCCAAGGCAGCCAGACCCTTTAACAGCAGACTGGAAAAAAGCAAGCTGACAGAAAATGGCTTTACTCCCTTGCCCACTTGGCAGGATGCTGTGCACAGGTATTTGCAGGCATTGGCAGGACAGGAAGGCTTTGAGGATTTAAAGCCGCAGTAAAACTGCGGCAGAAAGATAAAATCATCCAAATCACCTGATGGTGATTTGGATGATTGCCCAGATGCTTCAGGCAGCATCTGGGGGAAATCACATCGGAGAATTCGCCTACGCGAAATTCTCCTCGTGCCGCCGCAGTAAAACTGCGGCAGAAAGAGGAAGGTATGAAAGGAATCGTTTTAGCGGGCGGTGCGGGCACTCGGCTTTATCCCCTTACTATGGTAACCAGCAAACAGCTGCTGCCTGTGTATGATAAGCCTATGATCTATTATCCGCTGTCTACTTTGATGTTGGCAGGGATTCGGGATATTCTCATTATTTCCACTCCCACAGATACGCCTCGTTTCGAGGCACTTTTAGGAGACGGCAGCCAGTTTGGCTTAACACTTTCCTACAAAGTACAGCCTTCTCCCGATGGACTGGCACAGGCCTTTTTATTAGGGGAGGAGTTTATAAACGGTGAGCCTTGCGCCATGGTGCTGGGCGATAATATCTTTTACGGCAATGGTTTTGGTCGGATTCTTCGGGCTTCTGCAGCAGATGCTGCTGCCGGCAAGGCTACGGTTTTCGGCTATTATGTCAATGATCCGGAGCGCTTCGGCATCGTGGAGTTCGACGAGGCAGGCAAGGCAATTTCCATCGAGGAAAAGCCTGCACAGCCCAAGAGCAATTATGCCGTGACAGGCCTTTATTTCTATCCTGCAGGGGTCAGCGAGATGGCAAAGAAGGTGCAGCCCTCCGCTAGAGGTGAATTAGAGATCACTACCTTAAATGATCTCTATCTCCAACAGGATGATCTGAATGTGCAGCTCCTTGGTCGTGGCTTCGCATGGTTGGATACCGGCACCATGGACAGCCTGGTAGAGGCAGCGGATTTCGTGCAGACTATCGAAAAGCGTCAGGGTGTCACTATCTCTGCACCGGAGGAGATTGCTTATATCAATAAGTGGATCGATAAGGAGCAGCTGATGGAGTCTGCAGCCAGATATGGTAAGAGCCCTTACGGCGCACACTTAAAGGCTGTAGCGGAAGGCAAAGTGAAATATTAAAAATAGTAAATGGCTATATGAGAAAGTTCCCGTGCATGGATAACAGCGCATGGGAACTTTTTTTGTTAGTGCGAGGCTTTGCGCATCATTGCAGGGCTTTTAAAAAAGAAGTGTGACCTTAATTTAGCGCGAAGTACTGTTCGTCATTGAGAGGTTTCTTAAAAGAGAAACGTAACTTTGATTTACGGCGAGGGTCTGCTCGTCGTTGCGAAGTTCGCAAAAGAGAAATACAGCATTGATGGAACAATATGCTGCAAGTTGCACAAAAAAGCTGCAACTAACTTTGCCAAAAAGTAGAAAATGACGGCATTATACAAAAATATACTTTACGGAATCGGCAAAGTGGTGTATAGTTTGAAATATAGTAAGTTACGCGAGTAACTGCATTGCTCGACAATCCTGCTTCAAACGCACGAAAAAATCGACAAAAGATCGATAGAAGATTATTAAGATCAATAAGAGATCAATAAGAAATCGATAAAAGTTCGACAAAAGCTCAATAAAAGTTCAGCAAAAGAGAGGAGGAGACGGATGGCAACCAGAAAAGATGTAGCGGCTCGTGCCGGTGTATCCGTGGCGACCGTTTCCTATGTGATTAATCATACCAAACATGTGACCCCGGAAGTACAGGCCAGGGTGGAAGAGGCGATTCGGGAGCTGAATTATACGCCGAATCTGGTGGCACGCAGTTTGGTTACTCGCAAAACCCAGCATGTGGCCATGCTGGTTAATAATCTGAAAAACCCTTATTATTCCGAAATTTTGGCTGGAGCACAGAAGGCGGCCAGCAAAAGAGGCTACATCGTATCCATCGTCATGATTGATTATGCCAATGAGGAGGAGGAACTGCAGCTGGCGGCCAGAGGTGTGGACGGCGTGATCATAGCTACGGTGCACTGCGAGGAAACAGAGCAGAGGCTGCAGGGCATTCTTCCCTGCGTGATGCCCTCTGTTTATGAACTTTCCTATAAGGAGGCAATTTTTCAGGCTGTCAGATCTTTAAAAGAAAAAGGACATCGGCATATAGCCTACCTGAGCGGACTTCGTATGGATCCGGCAATCCATCCCCGTTATCGAAATCTGCAGGAAGCATTAGAATTTTATGATCTGCCGTTTCAGGAAGAGCTGATGGTGGACGGCAATGAGAGAGAAGAGACAGATGAGGCTTCGGGAGCAGAGGCTATGAAGGTTCTGCTGGACAGAAAGGTGCCCTTCACCGCAGTTTTTGCTTTGAATGATCTGATGGCTTTTGGAGCAATCAGAGAATTAAGGAACAGAGGACTGCGGGTACCGGAGGACGTCTCTGTGATCGGCTGTGATAATGTGGAGATGGGAAAGTACTTTGTACCTTCATTGTCCACTATAGATGTGTCCTGCTTCGATATGGGAAAATATATGATGAAGGAATTGATCGCTAAGATCAATCATAAACAGGGACAATTCAAAATGGCCAGTACTGTTTATGTGGAACGGGAGAGCGTAGGACTTTGTCCTCATTCGGAGGCAGATAAATGACGGAGAAGAGAAGAGAGGAATTTAAACATCCCGGCATAAAATATCGAAGCAGACCCTTTTGGGCATGGAATGGAGAATTATCCGAGCAGGAATTATACAGGCAGATGGATGTGCTGAAGGAAATGGGCTTTGGCGGTGCTTTCATTCATTCCAGAGTAGGGCTGGAGACAGAATATATGGGGCAGGAATGGATGCAATTGGTGGACAGGTGCCTGGCCTATGGCAAGAAAATCGGTCTGGAATTGTGGATTTATGACGAGGACAGATGGCCCTCCGGCAGCGCCGGGGGCGCAGTGACAAAAAAGAAAAAAAACAGAACCCGCCGGATTCAGATGAGCATCCTTTCGGGAGAAGAAGCAAAGCTTTTACTGCAGCAGGAAAAGGAAAACCAAAAGGATAATGAAGAGATTATCGCTGCCTATCAATGTGATTTAGAGGGTCACAGCTACAGAAATTTAATACCCTATACATGCCCAAAAACAAAAACTGCGAAAAGTGCAGATGCTTCAAAAACTTCAGATACTTCGTATACAGATTGTTCTAAGAAAATACTCATCTTTGCAATTCGTGAATCAGCGTCCAGCGATAATTACAATGGATACACCTATCTGGACACCATGAACAGAGAGGCAGTAGAGGATTTCCTGGAAGCAACCCATGACCGTTATGAGACGGAATTATCAAAGGAGAGTCTAATCTCTCTGCAGGGATTTTTTACGGATGAGCCTCACAGAGGCGCCTACCTCTGTGATTTTTCCGAGGGAAATGTACAGTCCGTCCCCTATACGGAGGGATTATTTGAAAAGTTTAAGGAAAAGTACGGCTATGACCTGAAAGAAACACTGCCGACCCTTTTCCTGAGGGAGCAGGGACAGGAATGCTCCGGGACAGCTTTGGATTATCTGGAGCTGACGCAGGATTTATTTTTGGAAAGCTATATGGAGCCCTATAGAGAGAAATGTCATACATATGGGTATCTCTTTACAGGTCATCTTCTCCATGAAGACAGCCTTTCCACCCAGACCTGTATGATGGGCAGTCTGATGACAGGCTATGAATATATGGACATCCCCGGGATTGATCTTTTGGGAGAACGGACGGATTGTTGGTGGATCGGGAAACAGCTGAGCTCCGTGGCTCATCAACTGGGCAGGAAACAGATGCTCAGCGAACTGTATGGCTGTACGGGCTGGCAGATGAAACTGGAGGATTATAAGGCTGTGGGGGACTGGCAGGCTATGATGGGCATTAATCTCTTTTGCCCTCATCTTTGCTGGTACACCATGAAGGGAGAAAATAAGAGAGATTATCCTGCCAGCATTTTTTATCAGTCCGCATGGTATAAGGAATATTCCTATCTGGAAGATTACTTTGCCAGAGTGCACATGTGCACAGAGGGCAAACCGGCGGATTGTCGCCTTTTGGTGATCAATCCCATCAGATCTGTATGGGCCAGAACCTACAGCGGCTGCTTTCAGTGGCTTTTGAGCAAGGATCCCGGCATTGACAGGATTGAAAGGCAATATGAGGATACCTTCCATTTTCTGATGGAGGCGGGGGTAGACTTCGACTACGGAGAGGAGAGAATTCTGCGCCGGCATGGAAAAGTGTTGGATGGCGAGCTGCTCATAGGAGAATGCGCCTATGACAAAGTGCTTCTTTCCGGTGCAGAGACTATAGAAGAATCGACCTGGCAGCTATTGATGGAGTTTATCCGGCAGGGAGGCGATGTGATTGTGGCGGGGCAGGAGCCTTCCATGATCAGAGCGGCAAAGGATCCTCGGATACAGGAGCTGATGACGAAGTCGCAGCAGATTCCGTTTGATAAAGAGGTGCTTATAAGAGCAGTTCGTTCGTCAGAACCTTTATATGAACTGGAAAATTACGGAAAACCGGTTTATCTGCAGGCCTATGAAAGAGAGGGGGAAATCAGCTTTATCCTTTTGAATATGGACAGGGAGCATCCAGCAGAAGCGGTACTGCGGATTTACAGAGAAGGAACGTTAGAAGAGTGGAATGCCCAGACAGGCGATATATGCGTGATAGAGGCAGAACGTGGAAATGAAATGCAGGAATTAGCGTTTTCACTTGCGCCGGGAGAGGAAAAAATCATTGTTCTGACTCCCTTTACGCAAAAGGTTACGCGAGAAACCGCAGATAATACAACGAATAATCAGACAAAAATCAAGGAAACTCCAGGGAATAGCAGAGAACAGAATAGTACCCCAAGAGAGGAAAGACATCTGGAAGAGTATCAGAAAGAATTCTGTTACCGATGCGGTGAGCCCAATGTCGCTGTTTTAGACAGAGCAGAGATCTATCTGGAAGGCCAATTGCTGACGGAGGAAAAGGAAATTCTGAGAGGAGACCGTATTCTGCGGGACACATTGGGAATGGCCTACCGAGGCGGTGAAATGATGCAGCCCTGGTATGTTCGTAAGTACAGACCACAGGTGCTGGAGAATCGTAAGAATGTAAAAGTGGTATTCCATTTTTATGTGACGGATTTAGAAAATCTTCCAATGGAAATGTCGCTGGCTGTGGAATACACAGGAGCCGGTCTGGAAAATACCGGAATCTTTGTGAATGGACAGAAATTACTCCCGGAAAAAGAAATTTGGATCGATCCGATCTTCCGGAAATGCAAAGTAAGAAGAGAAATGCTGAAAACAGGCAGGAATGATGTCAGTCTGGAATACAGTTATGGACAGGACAGCGGATTGGAGGCTGTTTATCTGCTGGGAGATTTCGGTGTGAAACTGATTCCCGATAGTAGTGAACAGGCAGGTGGATCTGAAAATGAATCGGAAGATGGATCTAACAAAGAGAGAGCAGAGCGGATATATCTGATCGGAATGCCGGAAAAGCTCACCGGCGCATCCATCACAAAGCAGGGATTCCCCTTCTATTCCGGCAGTATGACCTACCTTCTGGATGACGAAACCAGAGGAAAGCTTTCGGAGGAGACAGAGGTGGAATTTTCCAACATGCCGGCGGCACTGTCCGTTTTGCACGGGGCAGGGAATGCAAGAATCTTCTGTGCACCTTACAGGGCAAAAATCCGGGATATGCGCAGTATCGAAATGATCTTTACCAGGAGAAATACCTTCGGTCCCCTTCATTTGCCTGTGGAATACAGGGGAAATTACGGACCGGAAACATTCCTGACACAAGGAGAGGAATGGAAAGAAAACCTGCAGCTGATAGAGCAGGGATTGCCAGAGGTTATTACGCTCCATAGAGAGTGGTGATAATACATGCTAGTTACAAGGGGCAGCAAAAAACAAATAAGGAGGAACATGTTATGAGGAAAAAGTTAGTTGCGATTCTTCTGGCAGCGGTCACTACGGCAGCCATGGTAGGATGCGGCGCTTCCGGAACAGACACAGCAGCAGACACGGCCGGAACGGAAGAGGGGGCAGCCGATGCTGAGAGTGAGGACGCACAGGAGGCGTCTTCCGACAGCAGTGAGGCAGCAGCGGATGATAATACCATTACCGTTTGTGTAACAAATGGTGCCGGTGTCCAGGAGGCCTGGACAGCGTTGGCTGATGCCTATATGGAGAAGCATCCGGAGATCAAGGTAGTCATTGACCTGAAGGCTTCCGATAATTATGACCAGTGGCTGCAGACCACCATCACATCGGACAATCCCAATGCGGATCTGGTAAATATCAACCTGGCCGGAGATGCGAGAAAGGGCAGAGCCATCAACTATATGGAATACCTGGACAATGACAGTCCGTACTCCGACGGCGCATGGAGAGACCAGTTCAATATGGACAAGCAGGTCATCTATACGGCAGATAATTCCATGGATGCTTTAAGCCTTGATTCTGTACAGGTTATCTGGCTCTACAATGCGGATATATTTGAAGAAGCAGGTGTAGAAGTGCCCAAGACCTGGGATGATCTGGTAGCAGCCTGCGAAAAGATTCAGGCAGCAGGATATCAGCCCATCGCCATGGATGGTGATTACAACAGCTTCTATGCACAGACTATGGGATGGCTGGCACAGATTTACCTGGATCAGACCAACAGAAGCGACGTGCTGATCAACCGCTCCCAGGAAGGAGATTATTGCTACGATCCCGATATCGACAGCAGCTGGAGCTATGATCCCACCGATCCTTACAATGACGACAGTTCCAAGGTGACACAGAACCCTGTCAGAGCTTTTGCAGCAGTGGTGGATGGCACCAGAAGAGGCGATACAGACGGTCTTAAGGCAGTTTGGACCAATTTTGCGAAGGTATTCCCTACCTACGCAGGCGGCGATGCATTCTTCGGAACTAACTTCAACGGTGCCAAGACACTGTTCTATCAGGGCAAGGCAGCTATGATGGTCAATATCGCTTCCGGTATCGTAGAATATGACAACGATATGAAGGCTATGGAAGCCGGTGAAGAAGTAACGGACAGTGACGGCAATACCATTGAAAATGTGCAGAAGTTTAATCTTGGTTCCTTTAACATGCCTTCCATGACCGGTGATGCTTTCGAAGCAGATGCCAGAACCATCGAAGTGGCCAACGGCTTTATCGGATGCATTTCCAAGAGCCAGGAGCATGACGATAAGGTGATCGATTTCCTGATGTACTATTCTTCCGAGGAAGGACAGAGTGTTTACATCAATGCAGGACTGGAAGCCGGCATGGTGCCTGCAGGCAAGAGCCTTGTTTACGGCGTTTCCTATCCGGATGAGATTCAGAATGCCTTTGACGGTCTGACCATGATCGGCAACTGCCAGAAGGATTTCAGCAACCAGCTGGCAAGAGGTATCGGCGAATCTGCAGAAAACTTCCGTGCTTTCTATGAATACAGCTATGATTATCTGACCGGCGCTATCGATGTGGATACCTGGGCAGAGAAGCATCAGCAGAACATCATGGATCACCTGGAAGGTGCTATGGAAGAAAAGGGTGTGGGCATGAGCGACCTTGAAAATCCGCAGAACGAGCCCACCGGTAACTAAAGCACACACATCATAGTTGACATAATTTCAACATAACCAGTGACAGCTTGGGAATGACATAAGTGATCAGGCAGCGGTTCGTAAGGTTCCATGCTCTATGGCGTGACTTTTGAACCGCTGCTGTTGCAAAGACGGGATTTTCAGCGCAGACATACTGCAGCAAGGGAGGTATCCATGAAAAATAAGTCTTCCAAAAGCAATAAGCTTTTGCTGATATTAGCAGGAGCAGCGCTGGCAGCAGGAATTGTTCTGCTGTTGGGACAGCGTTATTGTAATGGAAAAACAAAGGGAATTGAGGACAGTGCAATCACAACGGGTGCGCAGAATACATGTATTGCCTACGATGATGCCAATGAGCTTTTGGTGGTAGGAACCCACAATAATGAGGCCGTGGCATTTAAGGATGAGAAAGAAATCTGGAGAGTCAGCGCCGCCGGCGCTTACAAATCCTTTAAGATTGATGCAAAGCAGGGTGTCGTCTATGCGGCCAGCGAGGATAATCATGTTTATACCTATGGTATAGAAGACGGAGCTTTAAAAGGTGATATCAATACCCAAAGACGTGTGGTGGCCATGGACGCATCAGAAGACGGCAAGATTGCCGTGGCAACCAGTACGGGCTCTTCCAAGGCTAACGTAATCATCTACGATAGCCAGGGAACGGAACTGCTCAATGAAAAATATACCGTAAAGATCAATGGAATCACATTTACCAATGACGGAGAAAATATCATCATCGGCAATAACCGCGGTGAACTGATCAAGATGAATCTGTCGGGAGAGAAGATTGATCAGTACTCCACGAATTACACCATACTGCAGATGATCCACTATGGAAATGACCATATGGTGATTTGCAAAAACGGCGGTTATTTTGGTTTTGACGATGCTTTAACTATAATCCGATCCGGAAAAATTACGAATACAGCCCAGGCGGTAGTCAACAGTGTCGGCACAGATGCCCACAGTGAATATATCGCCGTAGGCTCCCAGGAAGGCTATGTTTTCATTCTGGATGGGAACGACAGACAAATCTATGCCAATGACACCGGGGCAGCTATCAATGCCTTTGCCCAGGACGGCGAAAACATTTATATGGCAGGGGCAAACGCCTCTGTGCAGATTCTTCACGTAGAGAATCTGGCGAATATACAGACGTATACAACGTTAGCCGGTGTGCTCCTTTATGTCGGCGGGGCAGCACTGATTCTTGGCTTTTTCCTTCTGCTGGCAGCTTTCCCTGCCACAGCCGGACGTCTTAAAAAGCTGGGAAAGCAGATATGGAAAAACAGGCTGGCTTACATTCTTCTGCTGCCTACCTTTCTTCTGGTTTGGTTCTTTAATTACAGAGGCATTCTGACAGCCTTTGTCAGAGCTTTTACCAATTGGTCTACTATCAATAATACAGTAGCAAAAATGGACTTTGTGGGACTTGATAACTTCCGCAGGATGTTTGGGGAAGGCTATTTCCTGGTGGGTATGAAAAATCTGATCATCCTGCTGCTGACGGCAATTCTGAAAACCCTTACGATGCCCCTGCTGGCAGCCTGGCTGGTCTATGCTATTGTGGGAGATAAGAAAAAATATATCTACCGTTTCCTGTTCGTATTGCCGGTGGTGGTGCCCGGCGTAGTCATGGCCATGACCTGGCAGAAGATTTATGATCCCAATATCGGTCTTCTGAATGAAGTGCTGGCTGCTATGGGACTTGAGAATTTGCAGCGGGTATGGCTCGGCAGCGCTGATACCGCTTTGTGGGCGATTGTTTTTATGGGATTTCCTTTTATCTCTGCCATGGCCTTTCTGGTATACTACGGCGGCTTTATCAATATCGGCAAGGAGATTGAGGAGTCGGCCAGGGTGGACGGCGCCAACAGACATCAGATCTTCTGGAAGATTCAGCTGCCTATGATCCGTCCCCAGATCAGTATCCTGATCACGCTTACATTGATCGGCACGATGCAGGACTTCAATAACATCTACATCATGACCGGCGGCGGTCCAGGCACGGCTACTTATGTTCCGGCACTGGAGCTTTATCTGAATGTGGCGCAGTTCGGCCGCTATGGATATGCCTGTGCACTGGGGGTTGTCCTGTTTGCCTTCACGATGGCTATCACCCTGATGAACATGCGTCTGACCAGAGAAAAGGAGGCATAAGGTGAGTAAAAAACGTGCAGAATTTCGTTTTCAGAGCATCGTGACAGTGATCATTGTACTTTTGCTTCTGCTGTCATTTGTTCCTATTGCATTAATGATCATGCTCTCCTTTAAGACTAATGCGGAGGTCTATAATAACTTCTTTGCATTGCCAAGGAGGCTGAACTGGGCTAATTACGGCTCTGCATTAAAGCTGCTGGGACAGAATATGTTCAACACGGTGGCCGTGGTCCTGATCGCAGTGGCATTGACATTGGTACTCTCTGCCATCGGCGGCTATGTCTTTGCCAGAATGGCTTTTCCCGGAAAAAATTTCTTTTATGTGGTCCTCATGGCGCTGATGATGATTCCCGGTATCCTATATCTGGCACCGAATTATGCATTGGTGCAGCAATATGGACTTTTTAATACCTGGTGGGCCTTGATACTGCCCTGGATCTCCGGCGGACAGGTGCTGGGTATCGTGCTTTGCAGAAATACAGTAGAGGGGCTGCCTATCGACCTTTTCGAGGCAGCAAAGCTGGAGGGCTGCGGGGAGATTCGGACGCTGACCTATATCACTGTGCCCCTGATCAAGCCTATTCTTTCTACCATTGCCGTCTTAAAGATGGTGGATTATTACAATGACTTTATCTGGCCTATGATGGTCATCGAGTCCAATAAAAAGCAGGTGATCACGGTAGCTGTCCGAGTATTTGCGGCATCGCAGTCCTCCGGCGGTGGTCAGATTGGACCTATGTTCGCAGGTTATGTCATCGCCACAGTGCCGGTATTTATTCTGTTCCTGTTTACTTCCAGACTTTATATGGAGGGAATGACGGCAGGTGCGGTCAAAGGATAAGGAAATAAAACAAAGAACCCTGCATTGCTTTATAGCATTGCAGGGAGAGGTTTTGGGATATTGTTCAGTGAATGGAAGCAGTAAAAGGAGGCAGTGATGAAAATTACAGGGCTTCGCACGAATCATTTTGAAAATCCTATCGGATACGCCATTTCTCCTCTTAGTTTGTCCTGGAGAGTGGAGGAGGCTAAGGGAAAAAAGACGGCTCTCGCCAGAGTAAGGATCGCAGCGGATGTGCAGATGAAGGAGATACTCTGGGACAGTGAGCTGCGGCCGGGTATAGACAGTGCGTGTTTCATGCCGGATTTTGTGCCCGCGGAAAGAACAGGATATTACTGGCAGGTGCTCGTCCGGGACGATGCCGGAGAACAGGCTGTCAGTGAGCCGGCATATTTTGAGGCACCTCCTGCATCTCTTAAGGGAAAGTGGATCACCGCGCCCTTTGATAAAAAACTGCACGGCATTTATAAAAAGACCTGGGAGATTCCGGCAGAGGACAAAGAAGTAAAAAGCGCCAGACTTTATATTACAGGACTTGGCGTCTATGAAGCCTTTATCAATGGAGAAAAGGTGGGAGAGGAATATCTGGCACCTTTTTATAATGACTATAATAACTGGATTCAGTTTCAGAGCTATGATGTGACCGGCCTTTTGCGGACAGGAAATAATGAATTGGGCATCATGCTGGGCAATGGCTGGTACAAAGGACGTTTTGGTTTTGTGCCGGACTTGGACAGGCTTTACGGAGATACCCAGGCGTTGCTGTGTGAACTGGATATTACCTGGGAGGACGGACGGCAGACCTGTATTGTCTCTGATGAAAGCTTTACCTGCCATCCCTCACCGATTCTTTCCGGCAGCATTTATGACGGAGAGGAGTACGATGCAAATCTGGCGGCTGCAGGATTCTGTCAGTTTCCGATAGCAGAGAGCGCGGGAAATTGTTTGGACGATCAGAAGGAAGAGCGCAAAGAATGCAATCAGGAGAAGGTGTGCGGATATAATGCCGGATTTGGCTCGTCTGACGGCGAAGAGCAAAAAGATGCAGATTTGCGTAGGCAGGAGAATAAAGAAGGATGGGTACAGGCAGTCTTAGCGCCTGCTTCCATACAGGACTTTTCTAAAAGGCTTTCTCCCCGTTACAGTCTGCCCTTGACAGCGCACGAGGTATTGAAACCGGTGCAGGTGATTCATACCCCGGCGGGAGAGACTGTCCTTGACTTCGGACAGGAACTGACAGGAAGTTTTACTTTTTGCTGCTTCGAGCCAAAGGGAGCGAAGGTCAGATTACAGTTTGGAGAAATCCTGCAAAAGGACGTGTTCTATAATGAAAATCTGCGCACGGCCAAGGAGGAATATACGTATATTTCTGACGGGATTCCCAGAAAAGTCAGACCGTATTTTACTTTTTATGGCTATCGCTACATGAAGGTAGAAGGAATTACGGACCTTACTAAAGCGGATTTTACAGCTGTTGTGCTGCATTCTTCTATGGAACGAACCGGAAATATCGAGACATCGGATGCCAGGATCAATCGCCTGTTTTTAAATGCTCTGTGGGGACAGAAGGGGAATTTTGTGGATGTGCCCACAGATTGTCCTCAGCGGGATGAGCGCATGGGATGGACAGGAGATGCGCAGGTCTTTGCGGCTACCGCCAGCTTTAATATGTACACGCCGGCCTTTTATGCCAAATTTCTCCACGATATGCTGCTGGAGCAAAGAGACCTGGATGGAGCTGTTCCCCACGTGGTGCCGGATATCCTGGATCAGATTAATGTGGTGCTCGCGGATCCGAAGCGTGCTGATGAATTGGGACTTGCCACCAGACAGGAAGAAAACGGCAGCGGCATTGCCCATGGGGAGGAGAAGAAGGAAACAGAGATATCGACGGAGGCAAAAAAAGTCGATAATGAACAGGTGAAAGAAGCAGAGACATCGACGGAGCCAGAGAAGGTTGACAATGAACAGGAAGAGCCTTCTTCTGAACAGAAGGCAGCGGGTTCCTGTGCTTGGGGAGATGCGGCGACGGTGATTCCCTGGACGAGCTATGTCTTTTATGCTGACAAGAGTCTGCTGGAAAAAGAATATCCCAATATGAAGCTGTGGATCGATTACATTTATCGAATCGATGAGGAAAAATGCGGCGGCTCCAGGCTATGGCAATATGGCTTCCATTTTGCAGACTGGCTGGCACTGGACAACTTTCATAAGGACAGCTGCTTTGGGGGCACAGACCCTTACTTTATCGCCAGCGCCTACTACCTGTATTCTGCGGAATTGACAGCTAAGGCAGCAGATGCACTGGGGGAAAAGGAGGACGCCGCATTTTACGGAAAGCTGGCAGAGGAAGTGCGCCATGCCATGCAAAAAGAGTATTTTACTCAGACAGGGCGCATTGCCATAGATACCCAGACGGCGATGGTGGTGGCACTCAAATTTAATATTGTGCCGCCGGAGGCAAAGGATCGGCTGATTCAGGATTTGAAAAAGAAGCTGGAGGAGGAAAAGATTCATCTGACCACCGGTTTCGTAGGTACCCCTTATCTTTGCCCGGTGCTGACAGAAAACGGTCTGGCCGAGTATGCTTATACGCTTCTTCTCAACGATGATTTCCCCAGCTGGCTCTATGAGGTGAAAATGGGGGCTACCACGATCTGGGAACGCTGGAATTCGGTATTGCCGGACGGCAGCATCAGCGGCACAGGGATGAACAGCTTAAATCACTATGCTTATGGTTCCATCGTGGAATGGATGTATCGGTATATGTGCGGCATCAATCCGGATGAAACAGAGGCAGGATTTAAGAAATTTACGATAAAACCCTATCCGGATGCACGTCTTGCCCATGCGAAAGCATCTTATAACAGCATCTATGGCTTGATAGAGAGTGGTTGGGAAAAGACGGAGAAGGGCTGGAGATTTACATTGACAGTACCTTTTGATACGAATGCATCCTTGGTGCTTCCGGAAATGCTTTGGAAAGAAAGAAAAGTCGAAATACAGGTAGAGACCGACAGTGCGGAGGAACAAGGCAGAATCCTGTCTGCACTGGAGAACGATCACAGAGCCGAGCTTTTGCCAGGGCATTATCAGGTTATTGTTTTATCTTAGATTAGGGATGTACTTCCTTGGTATGAAGATATGAAGAGCATAAAGTCAAAGGATTCCGGACTTCTTTTTTCCATGACATGGCCGGTGGTGGTGGAGCTGCTGCTGACCAGTCTGATCAGTACGGGGTCTACCTACATTCTGAATTGCTATTCTCAGCAGGCGGTGGCTGTAGTAGGCAGTCTGTCTCAGATCGTCTCGCTGGTCATTAATCTCTATACCGTTATCTCTGTGGGCGGCAGCATTCTGCTGGCGCCCATGGTGGGAGCCGGAAAAAATAGAGAGGCAGGCAGACTGATCAAAACACTGTTGTACTCTAACCTGCTGTTCAGCGGCGCTGTGAGCGCAGTAACGTTTTGCTTCATCAATCAGTTTATGGCCTGGATGAATCTGGATCCGTCCCTGTACGGAATGGGCAGAGAATATCTGGCTGTCAGTCTTTCTTTATCGGTCATGCAGTCTCTGCTCATTACCTATGTGGCAATCTTTCGCAGCTTCGGCAGGATGAAGGACGTGTTGGTATGCAATCTCATGGTCTACCTGGTGTGTCTGGGCGTGAATATAGTGATTTACTGCGCTTTTCCCCGAGAAAATCAATCCCTGGGAATTTATACGCTGGCCGGCATCATCGGGCAGGGAAGCGGCGTTTTGTATCTTCATCTGCGCTTTCACCGAATCTTCTGGAAGGAGAACGGAGGTGTCCGATGGGGGCGAATAGACTGGAAGCATCTGCTTTGGAAAGTGCTGCGGTTCGGCACCTTCGGCGGCATGGAAGGCGTTTTTTACCTGATCATTCAGGCTATGGTGGTCTCTTTGATCGGACGGCTGGGCACGCAGGCGCTGCTGGTAAAAGCGTATCTTACCACATTCACTACATATATGGTGATTTGTGACAGTGCACTGGGCGTTTCTGTATTTCCTCTGACGGGACAGCATCTGGGAGAGAAGGATTTTGATGCGCTTCGGAGGACCCACCGGAATGGCTGTATAGCGGGGATACTGCTGACGGCACTTGTGGGAGCAGTTATGATTCTCATCAGTCGGCCTGTTCTGCTTTGCTTTACTACCGATGAGGTTGTGATACGACAGGTACAGTATATGCTCTACATTCAGTATGGGCTGGAGCTCGTCCGTGTGCCGGTGAGTCTGCTGGTAGTGGGACTGAAGGGCGTAGGAGAGGTGCGTGTTCCCTTCTGGATCATGGTGGGAGCCGGTCTGTTAAATCTGTTTCTGTCCTGGTTCTTTGGTATCCGGATGCAGATGGGACTGCCGGGAATTTGGATCGGCTACTATGGTGATCTGCTGTTTCGTCTGGCAGTGGGCGGATATTTTATGCTGCGGATTTTGCGAGATCCTCAGGTCTACCTTGATAAAATGGCTGAATAGTGTGCAAGGTGCTGCCTTGGTATTGCAATGTTTCTCAAAAGATAAATGCATCTTTCATGAATAAAAACCACTCACTATATGAGTGGTTTTTATTTTGTCCTGGAGTTTAGGTACAGATGCAGAGATGCATGTTTTTCGTCTAGTCTGCTTTTATCTTGTCCGTAAGGAGTTTGTTCCAAATTGATGTAAAATACCACGCTTTATGGCAAAGCGCAGCAACAGCCAGGTCAGAAAGACCTCCAGGGGGAGCAGGAGCGTATTTTTGATCATGCCGGTGCCGGCATAGTAGATGTATCCCTTTCCGTAGAGCATAGACTTCCACAAACTTCCCAGCAGCACATTGATACCGTAATTGATCAGAATGCGAAGCAGGATCAGCCGGGGGATGGAAGGCTTCCGGCGATAGAGAAGCAAACCGTAAATCAGACCGGAGAGCATCGCAGTGAGGAGATATCCGGGAAAATAGGGCTCGCCGAAATTAAATAGCAAGGTACTCAGTGTGTCGATGCAGGCACCGGCGGCGATAGCCATCAGGGGACCGTAGCAGTAGGCGCCTAAGGAGACCGCCAGAAAAGTAAAGGTAATGCGAAGAGACATGCCGGTGAGAAAGATGGGCATGGATTTAAGGACAATGGCCAGTGCACAGACTATGCCGGCAAACACCAGCATCCGCACATTGTGAAATTCTGCAGCTGCGCTATGCCAGTATTCTCCGGAAAAAAAAGAGAGTGTTGCCTGTGAAGTTTTGGCGGGAGACAGAGGGGCGTGATCAGAAGCTGCCTGTTTTGAAACTTTTTGTTTTGAAATTTTCTGTTTTGAAACTTCCTGTTTTGACATAAAAACCTCCTTTGTGTTTGCCGCACAAAGGAGGTTTTATTTTTCAGCCGGGATGCGAAACAGCCACATCCGCAGTCGCACACCGTCATGCAGCAGTGGGATGCGGAAAACGCACCGCAGACCTTTCGGTCATTTCGTCCTGCCACAACTCCCCGTTGGTCAGGCACTTCGGGAATGGAATACCCACGCGCGTTTTCCTACTCTGCGAAACTTTTATTGTTTAAAGATGGTCACCATTATAGACGCTGCATCATGGTTATGCAATCTTTGATTTAAGGTTTTAAAGATTTGATAGTTGTAAATTGCAAATCAGGTCATTTTTTTTACAAGCAGCGTTCTTTTTATTCACAGGGGGAGAAGATAGTATTATGATATGGATATATGCTTGCAGTGAGGGCATACGCAGCGTTTCTCTGACAAGGAGAGAGCCGATGCAGGGTGTGCCCTCCAAAAGCATAAAAAGACAAGATTTGGCAGACGGGTCTTGGGGATATTGCCTGTACTGACCGCAGAATGGAGGGTGAACATGCAGAAATATTATTTGGCGGTGGATATCGGTGCTTCCAGCGGACGACACATTTTAGGCAGTGTGGTGAAGGGGAAGATTGTTTTAGAGGAAATCTACCGGTTCGAAAATGGCATGGTGCAGAAAAACGGCCATCGCTGCTGGGATACCGTGCAGCTGTTTCAGGAAATTGTAAACGGCCTTAAGAAGTGCAAGGAAATCGGTAAGATTCCGGTGAGCATGGGCATCGACACATGGGCGGTGGACTATGTGCTTCTGGATGAGAAGGATCAGATCTTAGGGGAGACCTATGGCTATCGTGACCATCGCACAGAGGGGATGGATGAGGAAGTTTATAAGATTATACCGCAGGACGAACTATATGCCAGAACCGGTATTCAGAAACAGATTTTTAATACCATTTATCAGCTGATGGCCGTGAAGAAGCAGGAGCCTGAGAATCTTAAAAAGGCAAAGACACTACTGATGCTGCCGGATTACTTCCAGTTCCTTCTCACAGGACGGAAAGTATCTGAGTATACCAACGCTACCAGTACACAGTTGGTAAATCCTATCACCAAGCAGTGGGACAGAGAACTTTTGATCCGGCTAGGCTATCCGGAGGATATTTTCCTGGATCTTTCCATGCCCGGCACCGTGGTGGGCAGCTTTACCAAGGAAATTGCCGAGGAAGTAGGGTTTGCATGCGAAGTAGTGCTGCCGGCTACCCATGATACGGCTTCTGCTGTCATGGCTGTGCCTTCCACGGCAGAGGATACCCTTTACATCAGCTCCGGGACCTGGTCTCTTATGGGTGTGGAGAATCCCATGGCGATCTGTACTGAGGAGAGCAGAAAGGCTAATTTCACCAATGAGGGCGGCTATGAGTACCGCTTCCGCTTCCTTAAGAACATCATGGGACTTTGGATGATTCAGTCTGTACGACATGAGTTAAATGATGCCTATTCCTTTGCACAGCTGTGCAGCATGGCAGAGGAGGAGCGCAGCTTCCCTTCTAGAGTCAATGTGGATGACAGCTGCTTCCTGGCACCGGAGAATATGACTGAGGAGATCAAGGACTATTGCCGCAGAACCGGGCAGCAGGTGCCGGAGAGTGTGGGGCAGGTGGCGACAGTGATCTACCAGAGTCTGGCAGAGGGGTATGCAGCTACTGTAAAGGAAATCGAGTCTATCACAGAGAAGCACTACAATGCCATCAATATTGTAGGCGGCGGTTCCAATGCAGCATACTTAAACGAGCTGACAGCGCAGAAGTCCGGCCGCACTGTCTACGCTGGTCCCGGTGAGGCTACGGCCATCGGCAATCTGCTGGCACAGATGATTCATGCAGAGGAATTTACCTCTCTGAAGCAGGCGAGAGGATGTGTGTTTGATTCCTTCGGGGTGAAGACTTATCAGGCATAAGTTCTGAAATGATTTTAAAGTAATCTCAAAGCAATCTTAAAGCAACCTTAAAGCAACCTTAAAGCGCTTCCCAGGGAATCGTAGAGTAATTCTAATGGGAATATAAAGTAATCTTAAAGAGAAAAGCGAGGCAGTGTAAAGGATGCCTCGCTTTTCTGTTTTTACCGGATTTCAAGGAATGAAGAAGTATAACGAAACGTCGAGATGTGCACATTCAAAATGTGTGCATTTAAAATGTGCACATTCAAAATGTACACATTCAAAAATGGATTTAATGTTTTATATTTTTTTAATTCTATGTTAAGATTAGATAAATATTTATCCGGAATGAAGGTCAGCTGGTATGGGTTATTGGGGGATACATCCTGCTTGCTTATACGAATCTGGCTGTCGGCTGCCGTATTGCATCTGCTTTGGCAGGAAAGGGTGCATGCGGCGGGTCGGCAGCCCTTTCATTTTGGAAGGGAAAAAGGAGGAAGTTAGAAAGAAATGTCTGACAACAATTTTAAACCGTTTATTCCGGCGGATCAGAATGCGCCGGAATTTACGCCTGTTTCGGTGGTCATGGGTATTGTATTGGCAATCCTGTTCGGTGCAGCCAATGCCTACCTGGGACTGCGTGTAGGTATGACAGTGTCCGCCTCTATTCCGGCCGCTGTTATTTCCATGGGAATTATGCGCTTTGGGCTCAAGCGAGATTCTGTTCTCGAAAACAACATGGCCCAGACCATCGGTTCTGCCGGTGAGGCTATTGCCGGCGGCGCCATCTTTACCATTCCTGCGCTGTTCCTATGGTCCCAGGAGTGGGGGACAGAAGCACCTTCCATGATCGAGATCGCTGCGATTGCTCTGATCGGCGGCATCCTGGGTGTACTGTTCATGGTGCCTCTTCGCAAGGCTTTGATTGTGGAGGAGCACGGTGTCCTTCCTTATCCGGAAGGTACAGCTTGTGCAGAAGTGCTGATGGCAGGTGAAGAAGGCGGAGAAAAGGCAGCTGCTGTCTTTAAGGGACTGGGCGTTGCTGCTGTGTATAAATTCATTACAGACGGACTCAAACTCTTCCCCAGCGAAGTACACTATGAGATTCCTGCCTATAAGGGTGCCGGTATGGGCGCTGATGTCCTGCCTGCTCTTTTGGGTGTAGGCTATATCTGCGGTCCCAGAGTGTCTTCCTATCTGCTTGCCGGCGGTGTGTTGGGCTGGTTTGTATTAATGCCGCTGATCGTGCTTTTCGGCGGTGATACGATTCTGTTCCCTGCCTCTGTTTCCATCAATGAACTGTACGCAAGCGGCGGCTCTTATGCTATCTGGTCCAATTATATTAAGTATATCGGCGCCGGTGCTGTGGCATCCGGCGGTATCCTGAGTCTGATCAAATCACTGCCTATGATCATCAGAACATTCAGGGATGCGATGAGCGACCTTAAAAAGAAGGGTGAAAAGAGCAATCTGCGCACACAGAGGGATCTTTCCCTGAAGGTGATCCTGATTGGTGTAGTGGTATTGGCTTTTGCAATCTGGCTTCTTCCGGTAGTACCGGTGACACTTTTAGGTGCAGTGATTATCGTCGTCATGGGCTTTTTCTTTGCAACTGTATCCGCCCGTATGGTAGGCCTGGTGGGTTCCAGCAACAGCCCTGTTTCCGGCATGACCATCGCCACCTTACTGATCGCTACCATTCTCTTAAAGGTAACAGGACAGACCGGCCATGCCGGTATGACGGCAGCGATTGCCATCGGCTCTATTATTTGCGTGATCACCTCTATTTCCGGTGATACCTCACAGGATTTAAAGACCGGCTATATCGTAGGAGCTACTCCTGTGAAGCAGCAGATCGGTGAGCTCATCGGTGCCAGCGTGACAGCAGTAGCCATCGGCGGTATCCTGTACCTTCTGAACGCGGCATGGGGCTATGGCTCTGCAAACCTTCCGGCACCTCAGGCGACCTTGATGAAGATGATCGTAGAAGGCGTTATGGACGGTAACCTTCCTTGGAATCTGGTTATCGCCGGTGCCTTTATCGGTATTGCCGCAGAAGTGGTAGGCATTCCGGTTATGCCTTTTGCTGTAGGTCTCTACCTGCCCATTCATCTGAGTACACCTATGATGGTCGGCGGTCTGATCTCTTATTTTGTCAACAGAAATAAAGATGTGGACGAAACGGAGAAGAAGAGAAGAAATGACAGAGGTATCCTTTACGGCTCCGGTATGATCGCCGGTGAAGGTCTGGTAGGTATCCTGCTGGCTGTTTTTGCCATCATTCCCATGGGAGAGGGCTCCTTAGGAGATTTCCTGGGCAGCCTGATCTCCGGCACCCCCATCAACAGCAACTTAGGCGGCATCATCTTCTTTATCCTGCTGTGCCTGAGCATGATTGCTGTCATCAAGGGGAAGAAAGCAAAGAATTCATAAAGAGAATACTTTCCATCAATTCAAAAAAATCATAACAAAGCATTTACAAATCATAAGTGGTTTGCAAACAATGACAAAGTATGCAGCATTTTCCGTAAATGCTGCATACTTTCTTTTCGGAGAGGAATCTGAGAATTGCTTTGAGATTCCTCCGGCGTATACGTTGCCTCTTCGCAGCGCAGCCGCTCAGAAATGAGGATTAAAATGAATAAGAATAAAAAGAAAAATTATCTGGACTATATTCCGGCTCATTCCTCCAATCATCCCTGGGAGGTGAACAAGCAGGGATTGGTGGAGATTCAGGTCACGAATAAGGGCTTTTATAATTGGATTGCACAGAAACTTTTTCATAAACCACGGGTGAGCCGAATCAGTTTGGAGGAATTCGGAAGCTTTATCTGGCAGCAGATAGATGGAAAGAAATCAATTTACGAGATCGGACTGCTGGTCAGAGAACATTTCGGTGAAAAGGCCGAGCCGGTATTTGAGCGGCTGGCAGGATATTTCCGTACTTTGGAGAGGACGAAGTATATTTATTTTGTCAATCAGAGAGGATAAAAAATGTTCGGAGCTGTCTGATTTTTCAGGGAGAGTTTCATGGGCTTTTTTTGTGACGATTGTTAGTGGCGATTTTTAGTGGTGACGCAGTGGTTTTCAATTAGTTACAGCTATGCTGCGTACATTCTAAAAAATATATTAAATCGAACATAGTATATGAAAAATGAGTAAAATTGAGGAAATGCGAGAAAAAGAGAGAAAAACGAAGGAAATGTATAGAAATGCACCTGTAAATTTTCTTGCAAAGAAAGACCACAAAATCTATTATACGTTACAGAGTTAGCACTCAAGAGAAAAGAGTGCTAACAATTACAAAACGAAGCATACAGCTAAGGCTGTGCATTACATTTAAGGAGGCATTGTTATGAAGTTAGTACCTTTAGGCGACAGAGTGGTATTAAAGCAGTTAGTGGCAGAGGCTACAACCAAGTCCGGTATCGTTCTTCCCGGTCAGGAGAAGGAAAAGCCCCAGCAGGCTGAAGTTATTGCAGTAGGCCCCGGCGGCATGGTAGACGGCAAGGAAGTAAAGATGGAAGTAAACGTGGGCGACAACGTAATTTATTCCAAGTACTCCGGAACCGAAGTAAAGCTGGATGAGGAAGAGTATGTAATCGTTCGTCAGAATGATATCCTGGCAGTCATTAAATAACCTGGCTTCCAATCAAAAGCAAAGAGCTGGATGGAGACATGATTGAGACTGAAAAAGCTTGGTTTCAAGGGTGGTTTCTATTCAGAGATTAGTTAGAGGAAGATGTAAATTTCATTTTGACGTATTTCATATAGACAGAAATAGATATGTGAAACAGATATAAATGAAATAGGAAGATTGTACAGATTTGATGACAGATGAAAGATCAGATCTACAGATAAAATGGAGGATTTAAGTCATGGCAAAGGATTTAAAGATGGGCACAGACGCAAGAGCAGCTCTTGCAGTAGGTGTTAACAAACTGGCAGATACCGTAAAGATCACCCTTGGTCCCAAGGGAAGAAACGTAGTACTTGACAAGAGCTATGGTACTCCCACCATTACCAATGATGGTGTTACTATTGCGAAAGAGATCGAGCTGGAAGATGAGTTCGAGAACATGGGCGCACAGCTGATTCGTGAGGCTTCATCCAAGACCAACGATGTTGCAGGTGATGGTACCACCACCGCAACCGTTCTGGCACAGGCTATGATCAACGAAGGCATGAAGAACCTGGCAGCAGGCGCTAATCCCATCGTGCTTCGTAAGGGCATGAAGAAGGCTACCGATGCAGCCGTTGCTTCCATTAAGGAAATGAGCACCACTGTAAAGGGTAAAGAGGACATTGAGAAAGTAGCTACCATTTCTTCCGGTGATCCGGAAGTGGGCAAGATGATTGCTGATGCTATGGAGAAGGTTTCCAAGGATGGCGTCATCACCATCGAGGAGTCCAAGACCATGAAGACCGAGCTGGATCTGGTAGAAGGTATGCAGTTCGATCGCGGCTATATCAGCGCTTATATGTGCAATGATATGGAGAAGATGGTCGCTAATCTGGAGGATCCTTTCATCCTCATTACTGATAAGAAGATTTCCAGCATTCAGGATATCCTGCCTCTGTTAGAGCAGATCGTGAAGATGGGCGCTAAGCTCCTGATCATCGCTGAGGATGTAGAGGGCGAAGCACTGACTACCCTGATCGTGAATAAGCTGCGCGGTACCTTCGACGTAGTAGCAGTGAAGGCTCCCGGCTACGGCGATCGCAGAAAGGCAATGTTAGAGGATATCGCTATCCTGACCGGCGGCCAGGTAATCTCTTCTGATCTGGGCTTAGAGCTGAAGGATGCCACCATCGAGCAGCTTGGCCGCGCTAAGAGCGTTAAGGTAGAGAAGGAAAATACCACAATCGTTGACGGCGAAGGTGACAAGAACGCACTGCACGACAGAGTAGAGCAGATCAAGAAGCAGATCGCTGATACCACCTCTGATTTCGACAGAGAAAAGCTTCAGGAGCGTCTTGCAAAGCTTTCCGGCGGCGTAGGCGTAATCCGCGTAGGGGCTGCTACTGAGACGGAGATGAAGGAAGCTAAGTATCGTATGGAGGATGCTTTAAATGCCACCAAGGCTGCAGTAGAAGAGGGCGTTATCTTCGGCGGCGGTTCTGCTTACATCCACTCTCAGAAGGCTGTAGAGGAAGAAATTAAGGATCTGACCGGCGATGAGAAGACCGGTGCAAGAATCGTCTTAAAGGCACTGGAGGCTCCGCTGTTCAATATCGCAGCCAATGCAGGCTTAGACGGCTCTGTGATTGTTAATAAGGTAAAGGAATCTGCTGTAGGCGTTGGTTTTGACGCTTATACAGAGGAATATGTAGACATGATGGATGACGGCGTCCTGGATCCTGTAAAGGTAACCAGAAGCGCACTGCAGAATGCTACTTCTGTGGCATCTACTTTCCTGACCACTGAGGCAGCTGTGGCGAATATTAAAGAACCGGCTCAGGCTGCTCCCGCAGGCGGTGCAGGCATGGGCATGATGTAGGCAGCTCAGTGTATCTGAAGTTGAATCAGATTTCAGGGCGTACGGCAGTTAAATACAGGCCGTGACAGCGAACAACAAAGAAATATAGATATTGCAAAAAGGACAGAACTCGGAAGCGGGGGCTGTCCTTTTTATTTGCCATATGTCATAAAGCAACAATACTTACAGAGAAACCTAATTAAATCAACGAAATAGTGGTAGAATATAGAAGTAATAGAGGAATGAAGCTGCGAAGGATTACCACAAGGCATTGACAGGGAGTGTTGATTTAATGGAATACATAGCGCATATAGCGGGAGAGCGGGAACAAAGCCTTTTGGATCATTTACAGGGAACGGCGTCACTTGCAGGAAAGTTTGCATCAGCATTTGGCAAGCGGGACTGGGGATATTGCTGCGGTATGCTTCATGACATCGGCAAGTATTCCGCAGCATTTCAGAATAAAATCAGAAACCATGGGACAGAAATGGTAGATCATGCAACGGCTGGAGCACAGGTTTGTAAAAAGCAGGGTGGTCTTTATTCGTTTATGAGCTATTGTATTGCCGGACATCACGCAGGACTTCCTGACTATGGAAATACGGCAGATCGTGCATCGGCACCCACGTTAAATGGCCGACTGAAAAAGAAGGTGGAGGATTATCAGGCATATCAGGAAGAAGTACAGATTCCAGTAGTTGCGGGGGAACCGTTTGACGCCAGCGCATGTACGGATCCTTTTTTTTCACTGAGTGTTTTTATTCGGATGCTTTACTCCTGTTTGGTAGATGCAGATTTTCTGGATACAGAGCATTTTATGAAACAGGGAGATACAGGAAGAACGCAGGGGGAATCTATGGACATTCTTCTAAAAAAGCTGGAAATTTATGTGACTGAATGGAGAAAACAGACGAATCCCTGTACTATAAACGGTAAAAGAACAGAAATTTTAAATACATGTCTGAAAAACGGAGATATGGATAAAGGCGTTTTTCGCTTGACAGTGCCGACGGGAGGTGGGAAGACGATTGCATCCATGGCATTTGCCCTTCGACATGCTGTGAAACATCATATGGACAGAATTATCTATGTGATTCCTTATACGAGCATTATCGAACAGAATGCGCAAGTATTTCGTAATATTTTAGGGACAGATAATGTTTTGGAAGATCATTGCAATGTGGAGTATGAGGATTCAGAAGAACTGAAACCAATGCAGCTGGCGGCGGAAAACTGGGATAAGCCGGTTGTGGTGACAACAAATGTGCAGTTTTTTGAATCTCTGTTTTCTAATAAATCGTCAAGGTGCAGAAAACTCCATAATATAGCAAACAGTGTAATTATCTTTGATGAGGTACAGATGTTGCCGAATGACTATCTGAAGCCATGCGTGAGGATGATTGAAGAACTGGTTAATATGTATGAGGCAAGTGCAGTATTATGCACGGCAACGCAGCCGGCATTGGATTCTTTTTTTGAAAAGAAAAAGCCTATAGAAATCTGTCCGAGCATGGAAGAACAGTTTGTATTTTTCAGGCGTGTCACCTACAAAAATATGGGAACTTTGGAAGAAGAGGAGCTGCTGTACCGACTGAAAGATGAAGAACAGGCTTTGTGCATTGTCAATACAAAGAAACGGGCACAGAAGTTATATCAGATATTACAGGGAGAAGGAGTATATCACTTATCAACCAGCATGTGCCCCGGGCATAGAAAAGCAGTGCTGAGAGAAATTCGGCAGCGCTTAAAGGATCATAAGAAGTGCACAGTGATTTCCACAAGTCTGGTGGAGGCAGGTGTGGATCTTGATTTTCGTACGGTATACCGGCAATTGGCCGGTGTAGATTCTATAATTCAGGCGGCAGGAAGATGCAATCGAGAAGGAAAAAATTCTGCTGCAGAAAGTTATGTTTATATTTTTGAGCTGGATGAGAAAGAGTATGTGCCCGGGCAAAGACAGCAGATCGATGTCGCAAAACTGCTTCTTGAGAATCAGAAAGACATAGAGGATCCGCAGTGCATAGAAAGCTATTTTCAGAATCTGTATCATATAAAAGGAGAGAGTCTGGATAAAAAGAATATTCTGGGAGAATTCAAAAGTAAGGAATATCATTTTGCAAAAGTTGGAAAAGAATTTCATCTGATAGAAGAGAATACCGTGACTGTTTTTGTGAGGTTCAATGAAGAAGCGGAATCTATTTTATGGGAATTGAAAAATAAAGGTTGCACAAAAACATGCATGCGAAAGGCCGGACAGTATTGTGTTAGTATTTACAGACAGGAATTTGATAAAATATATGGTGCAGGGATGCTGCAGCCAGTAGCAGATGGCATTAAGGATTTTTATGTTTTAGAAAATCCAGATGCATATTCCATGGAATGTGGCCTGGATTTGCGTATAGACACAGGAATGGCTTTATATATGTAAAGGAGTAAAAATATGAGTGTGGGAGTCAAGGTAAAAGTATGGGGAGACTACGCATTATTTACCCGTCCGGAAACAAAGGTGGAGCGATATTCCTATGACGTGATGACACCGTCTGCAGCAAGAGGAATTTTGGAAGCCATATATTGGCATCCGGGATTGCGTTGGTATATTGACAGAATTTATGTAAGAAAACCGATTCGATTCACCAGTGTCAGGAGAAATGAGGTAAAAAGCAAAATATCTGCTGACAATGTTTTACAAATATATAACGGTGCGGATAAGGAACTTGGGATTTATACAAAAAGTGATATAGTCCAGCGCGCCAGTGTCCTGCTGCGTGATGTGGAGTATGTAATCGAGGCACATTTCGAAATGACGCCTCACGCCAATGCCACGGACAATCCGGGAAAGTTTAAGGATATTATCATGAGACGGCTGAAAAAAGGAGAATGTTATCATATGCCATATTTTGGTTGTCGGGAATTCCCGGCACATTTTAGCTTATGGGAAGAGAGTGAGATCATGACGGCTTATGAAGATGTGGAAGAACGTGACCTGGGACTCATGCTGTATGATTTGGACTATAGTGATTCGGACAACATACAGCCCATGTTTTTTCGTGCAGTGATGAAGAAGGGAGTGCTGGATTTGCGAAACTGTGAGGTGATTCGATGATTTTACAGGCACTGTGCAAATACTATGAGCAGTTGGCAAAGGAAGGAAAGGTATCGACGCCGGGATGGTGTCAGGCGAAGGTCTGCTATGCGATAGAATTGAATGAAGAAGGTAATGTGAAAGCAATTTTTGACTTAAGGGATGAAAAGGGAGAAGGTAACAGGAAAAAAAAGGAACCTAAATCCCTACATGTGCCGGAAATGGTGACCCGTTCTTCAGGTATATCAGCCAACTTCCTTTGTGACAACGCGAAATATTTGCTGGGTATTAGTTCGGATTCGGAGGATAGAAGAGTACAGGATTGTTTTTTGGCGGCGAGGAAAAAACATTTGAAGATTTTAAAAAGCGTAGACAGTGTTATGGCAAGGGTTGTCTGTGCTTATTTTGAAAAATGGAATCCTGAGAAAGCAAAGGAAAATCCGGTTGTATTGGAAAAATGGGAGGAATTGACGGCAGGGGGCAACATTGTGTTCTCCATGGATATGCGATATGCACAGGACGATGCGGCGATTCAACGTGTTTGGGAGACACAGGAAAAGGAGGAGAGTGAGGAAGAAGGCATTTGTCTTGTGACAGGAGAGAAAGCGCAGATTGCAAGAATTCACAGAACCATCAAGGGAGTTATGGGAGCTCAATCCAGTGGAGCTGCCCTGGTTTCTTTCAATGCGCCGGCTTTTGAATCTTACGGAAAAGCGCAAAGCTTTAACGCACCGGTAGGGAAATATGCAGAATATGCCTATACAACAGCATTAAACTACCTACTTTCCCGCCATGAGTATACGGAACAAATCGGAGATACCACAATCGTTTGTTGGGCGGAAAGTGCGAAAGAGGAATATCCGGCGGCTTTCTGGGATGTCATTGATCCTCAGAGAAATAATCAGGAAGATGTAATCAAGGTGTTCCAATCCATCAAAAACGATGGATATATTGATTATAAACAAGTGCAACTGAATCCTGAACAGAAGTTTTGCATCATGGGGATTGCTCCTAATGCGGCCCGGCTGGCTGTCCGGTTTTTTTATCAAGATTCTTTTGGCAATATTTTAAAAAATATTGTTAGACACTACGATTGTATGGATATGGTAAAACCAGCGTGGGAAACAAGAGAATACCTAGGAATTAAGGATATGCTGGATCAAACAGTAAATCATAAATCCCGGGATAAAAAACCGGTTTCTAATATGTCTTCAGCAGTATTAAAATCAATTGTTTCCGGCAGCCGATATCCGGCTAGTCTATACATGAACACAATTATGCGGATTCGTGCAGAGCAGGGAAATATTACCTGGGGACGGGCCGCTATTGATAAGGCATACCTGATTCGCAATTATGGGTGGAAGGAAGGAGAAGGGTATATGGAGTGCAGGGAAGAAAGCCAGGAAGTTGCGTATGTACTTGGACGGTTATTTGCCGTTCTGGAACTCATTCAGAAGCGAGCAAGTGGTGATATTAAAGCGACTATTCGTGACCGATATTTTAACGCTGCTTGTGCCTCACCGGCTTCAGTATTTCCTGTTTTGCTGAAATTAAAGAATAGTCATCTCAGAAAATTGGAACGGGACAGCATAGGGGCAAAAATTCATTATGAACAGGAAGTAACAGAATTGATGGGTAAATTGAAAGAATTTCCTAAGCGGCTGTCTTTGGAAGAGCAGGGAAAGTTCCATATTGGTTATTACCATCAGATGCAGAAAAACTATGAGAAAAAGGAGGAAAAGTAAATGAGTGAGGTGATCAAAAACAGATATGAGTTTGTTATTTTGTTTGATGTGGAAAATGGCAATCCCAATGGTGATCCGGATGCAGGGAATATGCCGAGAATTGATCCGGAAAGCGGTTTGGGATTGGTGACGGATGTTTGCCTTAAGCGCAAGATTCGTAATTATGTGGATACAGTAAAAGAAGGAGAAAACGGGTATAAAATTTATATCCGGGAGGATGTTCCGCTTAATAGAAGTGACAGAGAAGCCTGCGAGGCTTTGGGAGTAAAGGATACGGATGAAAAAAAAGTGACGGAATCCTTGAAAAAACTGAAAAAAAATGATCCGGATGCAGATCGGAAATTGCGGGATTACATGTGCCGGAATTTTTATGATATTCGGACATTCGGTGCAGTTATGACGACTTTTGTAAAAGCTTCTTTGAATTGTGGGCAGGTAAGAGGACCGGTGCAGCTTGGATTTGCCAGAAGCATTGATCCGATTATAGGACAGGAAGTGACGATTACGAGAGTGGCGATTACCACGGAAAAGGATGCGGAAAACAAGAATACAGAAATGGGACGCAAAACTATTGTGCCTTATGGATTGTATCGTGCGGAAGGATACGTTTCTGCCAATCTGGCTCGCAAGACAACAGGATTTTCTGAGGAAGATCTGGCACTCTTGTGGGATGCTATCATCAACATGTTTGAAAACGATCATTCAGCTGCACGGGGTAAGATGGCAGTGCGAGAACTGATTGTCTTTAAGCACAGCAAAGAATTGGGGGATTGCCCGGCATACAAGCTATTTGATGCTGTAGAGGTTAAGAAGAAAGAGGAAGTTGTTTATCCTCGAAAATATCAGGATTATACAGTGACGCTTCATGAAGACGGGATCCCAGATTCGATTGAAATAAAAAGGATGATTTAAATGGAGTATCCGGAAGACAGATATTTGATGATATCGGGAATACAGCATTTTAAATTCTGCAGAAGACAGTGGGCATTGATCCATATCGAACAGCAGTGGGCAGAAAATGTTCACACAGTCACCGGAGAACTGATGCATAAAAAGGCACATGATCCCTATCTCACAGAAAAAAGAAAGGATGTCATCATTACACGGGCTCTTCCGGTATCTTCCAGAATACTGGGTGTCAGCGGCGAATGTGATATTGTGGAATTTCACAAAGCAGAAGATGGGATACGGCTTCATGGGCATCGTGGGTTATATCTTGTTTATCCGGTAGAATATAAGAAAGGAAAGCCCAAAGAGACACAAGAAGATCATTTGCAGCTGGCAGCGCAGGCTATGTGTCTGGAGGAAATGTTTTCTACAGTTATTCCAGAAGGAGCTATTTTCTATGGAGAGACAAGACGCAGAGAAACTGTGTCGATTTCGGCACAGTTAAGGAATGAAGTGGTTAGCATTTTTGAGGAAATGCATCAATATTATGATCGTGGGTATACGCCAAAAGCAAAATATCAAAAAGCATGTTGCTCTTGTTCACTGAAGGAAATCTGTCTGCCAAAATTAGAAAGAAATGTTTCTGTTAAAACGTATATAGAGCAGGCGCTGAAGGAGTAAGTTCTTCTCGCATTGCCGCAGGCAAGCTGTGGCATAAAGAGGTAAAACATGAAGAGATTATTAAATACGTTATACGTGACCTCTGAAAACAGCTATCTTTCCTTAAATGGTGAAAATATCGTGATATACGAAGGTGAGATGGAAAAAGGACGGCTGCCGCTGCACAACCTGGAGAGCATCGTTTCTTTTGGATACAGAGGAACAAGTCCTGCGCTGATGGGAGCATGCGCCCAGCGAAATATTTCTCTATGTTACCTTACTCCGCAGGGAAAATTTCTCGCCCGAGTTTCCGGAAAAACAAAGGGAAATGTGCTTTTGAGGGAACAGCAGTACACCAGCAGCAAAGACTCGCAGGTTAGTCTGGAAATTGCCAAAAACTGTATCACAGGAAAAGTGTATAACGCAAGATGGGTACTGGAACGGGCAATTCGGGATCATGGTATGCAGATTGATGCAGGACGTGTAAAAAATGCGTCTTTGTATCTTAAAAATTCTATGGAATATATAAGAAACAGTTCATCCATAGAGCAACTTCGTGGCTATGAGGGGGAGGCAGCCAGCGTGTATTTTGGTGTTTTTGATGAACTGATTCTGCAGCAAAAAAAGGATTTTGTATTTTCAGGTAGAAACAAGAGACCGCCGTTAGATCCTGTAAATGCAATGCTTTCTTTTGTATACACATTACTGACCAATATGATCAGCTCGGCGTTAGAAACAGTAGGTTTGGATCCGTATGTGGGATATATGCATACCGATCGTCCGGGTCGAACCTCACTTTCTCTGGATTTGATTGAGGAACTGCGGTCCGTTTTGGCAGACCGTTTTGTGCTGTCATTGGTGAACAAGAAAATTGTCACGATAAGAGATTTTACTTATAAAGAAAACGGTGCTGTTCTGATGAATGACGATGCGAGAAAGAGATTGTTGACAGAATGGCAGAACAGGAAGAAGGAGATAATTACGCATCCTTATTTAAGAGAAAAAGTAGAATGGGGAATGGTTCCCTATGTGCAGGCTATGTTGCTGGCAAGATATTTAAGGGGAGATCTGGATGGCTATCCGGTATTTCTGTGGAAGTAGGGTGAAAAATGTTGGTATTGATTACATATGATGTAAATACGGAAACCATTGCTGGAAAAAAGCGCTTACGCAAGGTCTCAAAGCAGTGTGTAAATTATGGGAGACGTGTACAGAATTCTGTTTTTGAATGTATCGTAGACAATGCGCAGATGATTTCACTCAAGGCCCTTTTGACTGAAATCATAGATGAAAATGTAGATAGCCTTCGGTTCTATTATTTGGGAAATAAATATCAAACAAAAGTTGAACATGTCGGTGTTGAAAGAGGAATTGCGCAGGATGATGTGCTTATCCTTTAGAAACTGTAAAAAGTAGTGCGAATCATAAGCAGTCAGTAAATGCCTGGGAGATTCGCACCACCCCAAAAGTAAAAAAATAAAGATATTGGGTTAAAAGAATAAAAATCAGTAGAGAAATAGAAGACAAATTGTGATATTTTATAAAATGTAAGGCTAGTCATAAACAAAATTTGGCTAGGTTTGCGGTCGCTCCCCACGTGGGGAGCGTGGGTTGAAATATTACTGCACCCTCATCTGCAAAATCAATCTCCGTCGCTCCCCACGTGGGGAGCGTGGGTTGAAATTTCAATGCCTACCGGAAGAAGTTGAGCGGTATATAGTCGCTCCCCACGTGGGGAGCGTGGGTTGAAATAGCTTCTTACGCAGGTCACTCTCTTCGTAACCGCGTCGCTCCCCACGTGGGGAGCGTGGGTTGAAATTATGAGAAGTACGAAGCCCTATGTGCTGAAACTCGTCGCTCCCCACGTGGGGAGCGTGGGTTGAAATTCTGGCCTTAGCCGCTCTGTACGTCCGGCGGAACTGGTCGCTCCCCACGTGGGGAGCGTGGGTTGAAATCTCTCGGTTTTTGGTCAAGTCTATCAAGGCAAAGGTCGCTCCCCACGTGGGGAGCGTGGGTTGAAATTGCAAATCTATCCATATATGCCTCCTTTTTAATGTCGCTCCCCACGTGGGGAGCGTGGGTTGAAATAAAAAAGCTTGCATAAACTACAAACGAATCCATGTCGCTCCCCACGTGGGGAGCGTGGGTTGAAATTTGTATCCATCGGCAATCGGAACACCAATGACAGTCGCTCCCCACGTGGGGAGCGTGGGTTGAAATCCTCTTGGCGTGCCCTCGATAAAGAAGCACATCTGGTCGCTCCCCACGTGGGGAGCGTGGGTTGAAATCGTGGGGATCTCCTTCCTTACCTCAGAAGGTAGTAGTCGCTCCCCACGTGGGGAGCGTGGGTTGAAATGTTTTATCCGGCGCAGCTCTTTCTCTCGGTTTTGTCGCTCCCCACGTGGGGAGCGTGGGTTGAAATTCAATGTCAAACAGCGTACCCTCTGGGAGGTCTTGTCGCTCCCCACGTGGGGAGCGTGGGTTGAAATATCCTGTAAATAGGATATACCATCAACACATAATGTCGCTCCCCACGTGGGGAGCGTGGGTTGAAATTTGATAAAATACTCTGCGTCCTCTCTCACTGCCGTCGCTCCCCACGTGGGGAGATGCCCTGACGAATGGAAAATTTGTTGATAAGGTCAAAAAGAGCGACTAGTATATCACGAATGTCTATAGGTACAAAAATAAAACCAAAGAAGGGGAGACGAAATGAAATTAAAATATGTTGGGGAGACATTTGGACCGGAAGGCTTGACTGATGGGCAGATATATGATGCCATAGAAGAAAATGGTTGGTATAGAGTAGTAGATGATAGCGGTGAGGATTATCTGTACTCTCAAACAAATCCAGCACCACTGGTCAAATCAGAAGGAAAAGGTGGGAAGTGGGAAATTGTTGAGGAATAAATGAAAGTCGAAGTAATGGTATGGTTTTAAAATTAGGCATCTTTTTTATAGCTATAGGAATTACAAAGCTGATTGTATCCGCTATTATGTGCAAAATGGAAATGGGAAGAAGTAATGAACCTGGAAGAGAACCTGAAAAACATTCAAGATGAAAAAATGTATGGAGGAAAAATGATGGAAGGAATGACGGACAGACAATTGGAAGTATTGTTGAATCTTGTTGCTGATAAATTCCAGAGTTGTAAAAACATGGAAGAAATAAAGAAAGCAATCCAGGAAGTCAGAGAAATGGCAAATAAAGATAATAGCGAAGAATAAATATTAGGAGGTATTGGAGTAAGAATGGAAGAGGCATACAAGGAAGATATCAGAGTAATCATTGAATGGTGCGACGAGAAAGGCCACAGCGAGCACGAAATTCTGGATTTGATCAGAAGAATCGTAGACGCAAAGCCTAGAAACCAAGAAAAGCCTTGTGAGTAATAAGAAACAAGGCGGAAAGGTGAAAAAATGGAGAATGTGGAAATAGGGGCGGCCGAGATTCAAAGATTTTTAAATTTGACACATGAAGAAGGAAAAAGCGAGTTAGAAGCGTATAGAGCACTGATGAAGGTTATCGGTGTAGAATATCCGAAAGAAGATAAATAGCAAAAGAGCTGGGAAGGGGGAAAGATGAAAGGCGAAGATATAAGCAAGACTAATTTAATAGCAATATTGTCATCAATAAGAGAAGTAGCTAGACATAACGATGAAGAGAGAACAGTGGAACACATCAACAGAATTTTAGAAGAAGTTAGAAAGTAAATTTAAACGGAGCTCTTTGTAGATACACCAAACGGGGCATAATTAAACCATGAAAAGAGGTAAGAGGTGAGAAAAAACAAGAAAGAACCTCAAAACAATCGCCAATTGTTAGCAAGCATCGCGAGTGTGCTGATTGGTCTGGCAGAACTGCTCAAGGTTCTAAAATAGCAAGACGGGGGCGAAGGCCCCTGTTGCTATAAACAGTATACATCATCTCGAAAGTGATATGAAGAAAAATAAATGGATGTGGTTCCTTGGAATTGCTTGTTTGATTTTCTTGGCAACAGATAGAAGTATTCCTGCGGCGGTGTTGCTTTGCTTTTGTGGAATATGCTCTGCAATAAGCGCCATTGGTGAATTAGTTGAAAGGAATAAGAAATGACAATCAAGGAAGCCAGAGAGTCAAAGGGAATGAGCCGCAAGGAAGTGTGCGAGTGGCTTGGGATTCCGTACCGCACATTACAAAATTGGGAAGTTGGCTGCAGGGAGTGCCCAGAATGGGTGGAGCGCCTGATTGTAGAGAAAATATTGAGAGATAGCAGTAATCAGTAAAAAGTTATCGGTATATTCTAGAATATGTAACATGATAAAAGCAGTTAAGGAAAAGGCATAACAAATAACTGGGCGGCAGGGAAAGGAGAGAAAATGGACGAAGAAATGAACTTAGGAGAATTGCTGAAAGAGACAGCGGAAGAAAATCAGACGAGAAAGATTCTTGAAATTGTGAATGATAGCGAGAATCTGGAAGAAGTTAAAGAAAAAATAAAAGCCTTACTTAAAAAGTAAGGCCAGAGAGTACAGTAGGGCGGTGGACTTGCCAAAACCGCCCCAAACTGTAATATAATTATAACAGCGTTGGCAAGAGAAAGAAAGCATAATGCCGGAGAAAAAAGAGTTCGATCAGATTAAATACCAGAACGAGTACAACAAAAATAATTATGACCGGATAACATTACTGCTGCCAAAGGGCGAAAAAGCAATATTAAAGGAAAGTGCAGCGGCCGCCGGACAAAGCACCAATGAATTTATTCGCTCCGCCATAAAGGAGAAGATGAAGCAACTGTAAACCTAACGGGATGAATGAGTTAGGACATGAGAAGTGCGTCAATACGGGATGCAGTACAAGGGAAGTAAGTCAAAGATTGCAGAGTGGGTTGTGGATGTACTGCCGCCAGCAGATAATTTAATAGACCTTTTTGCAGGAGGGTGCGCAGTGAGTCATTGCGTGCCCTCGCTTTATAATCAGCTAAACAGTGGAGAGAATCTATGAACCTATGAACCAAGAAAAATACAATGATCCAACAGCAGACATTGCTGTGGCAAGAGTCACAAAGGAAGAGAAATACAAACTTCCAAAAGATGAATATCTGAAAGCGGTTCGTTATGCTCTCCAGTATAAAGAATGGGTGAAGGAGTTAAGTACGCCGCCGGACTCCAGCAAAGCTATATCCTACGATGGAGATCACGTCCAGTCATCCGGCGGATATGATCCTGTTGTGGATCTGGCAGAGCACCGCTACGAGTTGTCAAAGAAAAAGCAGCTGTTGGAGGATACCATCATGGCAGTAGCTCCAGAGATTTACAAATACATGCTGCTGGGTGTGGCCTATGGCTTTACATTCTGGCAACTGAAAGAAAAGGGGCTCAGGTACGAGAAGGATGCCTACTATCTGAGGCGGAAGAAGTTCTATTATTATTACAGCAAAAAACTAAAATTATATTGATGATAATAGAAAATAATAAAATAATATATTGACATCAATATAAAATCATGTTATAATATAAGAGTAGCAAGGGAGTGAAGCAGGAAAGGAGTAACAATGGAGAATGAAGAGATGAGGGCGGCAGAGATTCAAAGGTTTTTAAATCTGGCACACGAAGAAGGGAAAAGCGAGTTAGAAGCGTATAGAGCATTGATGAAGGTTATCGGTGTAGAATATCCGAGAGAAGATAAGTAAATAGCAAACAAGCCGGGCACCGCTCCAAAACTTCCTGCAAGGTGCCCAGCTCTCTCTCAAGTTCATTATAGCAGGAAGAGAAAAGAGGTCAAGAGGTGGCAGGCTATTCACAGGCACAGAACAGGGCAACGCAGAAGTATGTAAAGGAGAACTACGACCGCTTCCAGATAACATGCCGGAAGGGCAAGAAGGACCAGTACAAGGCACTGGCAGAGGAAACCGGGAAGTCGTTGAACCAGTACATACTGGACTTGTTAGAGGCTGAATTGGCGAAAAAATAAAATTTTTTCAAAAAACCGCACTCAAAGCCGGAAAAATGTGATAAAATGATAAAAAGGAAAAGAGCGGAGTTACGGACTTCGTTCTTTTTTTGTGTAATGGAATAGCGAAAAGCAGAAGGGCAGACGGGAAACCGCCTGCCTTTTGTATTGGAGAAAGCAATGGGAAACCCACGGTATGCAAACGGGAGCCTGCGGCGGAAACATCGTGCCAGATTAAAGGCACAGGGCGGTGAATGCGGTATATGCCATGGAAGGCTAGGTCCCATCCACTATGACGAGCCATCAGACGCACAACATCCATTGTCTTTTGTGGTGGATGAAATCAAACCAGTAAGCAGGTGGAGAGAGTTTGGCTATGCTTCCGCCAGAGCGGCGGCAGATGATTGGAACAACCTGCAGGCGGCGCACTACTGCTGCAATGCCATGAAAGGGAACAAGGTAATGCGTTCTGAGTGCGTCAAGAGCGAACGTGCTAACCTCTCCGATGGTGACTGGTAAAAAAACTTTCACATATTGACAGCAATAGAAAAGGCCCTCCGGAGGGGTGGGGGAGGGTCCCCCGGCGCGCAAGAGGCGACCCCGCCGCGTCCAGCGCCAATTTACACACAGAGGAAATTTGAAGGATGAAGAAGCTGCAGACGGTCACGAAAAACAGCGACAGATTGGAGCAATTAAAGGTACTCGCACAAATCCTGTCATCGAACATTGATGCGTGTCAGGAAGAGGGAAGTCAGCAGGCGCTTCCACAGCTGTGCAAGCAATACCGGGAGACAATCAGAGAAATTGAAGAGATAGAGGGAATTAGCAAGGAGGACGATGAAATTGGTGAAATCCTCACAGCGCGGAAAGCTGATGGGAAGCCAGACGCCATCCGTTAGAGTGGTTCCTGACTATGAATACACGGACGGAGGGGACGCTGCGAAGGTGCTAAAGGCTGGCAAGCTCTTTGTGGACCCGTGGCAGCAGAATGTACTTAACGACTGGATGGGGCGGACGGACGAAGAAACGTGGTCTGCGCCCAGCTGTGGTTTGAGCGTTCCGCGCCAGAACGGCAAGACACTTGATACATCCGGCAGAATAGCCGCCGGAATGATTATGTATTCAGAGTGGGTTATTTATACAGCCCATCTGCAAAAGACAGCCACAGAGACCTTTATGGAACTCAAAGGACTGTTTGAGAGTAAGGCACTGCGCCGCTATGTCAAAGAAATCAAAGGGGCGCTGGGGCGCGAGCAAATCATATTGATAAATGGCGGCCGGGTGGTGTTCGTGGCGCGTACCAGGAACGGCGGTCGAGGCCTTCATGGAGATTGCCTTGTGTTTGATGAGGCACAGGAACTTACTAGTGAACAACAGGCTTCCTTCCTCCCTGCCATCTCAGCGTCACGCAACCCTCAGACAATCTACCTTGGCACACCGCCGGACGAGAACTGCACTGGGACGGTGTTTAGAAAAATCAGAGAAAGGGCAATCAGCGGAGAAAGCAAGTCCACAGCATGGACGGAGTTTTCTGTTAAAGAGATCGGAGATGTGACAGATCGGACGCGCTGGGCGGCTTGTAATCCTGCTTTAGGAATGCGGATGCAGGAAAGTACGGTAGCTGCTGAGTGCGAACAGATGGACACAGACACGTTTGCGAGAGAGCGCCTTGGGTGGTGGTCTCCCATCAATAACGATCAGGATTATGCGATTAGCAGAGCAAAATGGGCGGCTTGTGCCTCAGAGGAGGAGAAGCCGGAAGGGAAAACTGCTTACGGCGTCAAATTTACTCCAGACGGCACTGTGGTAGCATTGTGCGGCGCTGTGTGCCCAAGCAATGCGCCTGCCAGAATATCCCTTATTGAGATGCAGACCACAGAGCACGGTATACAGTGGCTTGCGGACTGGCTGAATGCCAGATATGCAAAGGCGGCATGCGTGGCTATTGACGGACGCAATGGCGTTGATTTTCTTATAGATAAAATTTCTCCAACATGGAGATATGCAAAGTCGATTGTAAAGCCATCAGCAAAAGATGTGGTGGCAGCGGCGAGTCAGCTAACACAGGAAATAAACGAGCAGACAGTGACATGGTATAAATACCAGGAAGTGTTAGAAGAATCTGCAATAACAGCGGTGAAAAGACCGATAGCAGGCGGCTGGGGCTTTGGCGGTGACAATTCAACCGCCATTGAAGCGGCCGCGCTTGCGTTGTGGGCGTGCAGGACTTCCAAAAGAGATCCAAGCAAGAAAATGAGGATAGGCTAACATGATTGTTTTAAACTTTGGACATGTAAAAGGGCTCCCGGAGCAGGAGCAAAAATGGCTGACTGAGCTGAATGAGACATTTTTATACTATCAGTCCACCAACGCACTAAAACAGAGGTATTACGAGGGTGATATTTCCCTTAGCGAGGTGAATTTGGGAATTGCGCTGCCCAGAGAGCTCCAAAACCTCCAGATTGGATGCTCTTGGGGAGCAAAGACGGTTGATGTTCTGGCGGCACGGTCTATGTTTGATGGTTTTGTTACCCAGAGCGGCGAAGAGTCCAACGAGATGGAAGCAATCATCAAAAGGAATCATTTGATTGCAGAGTATAACAAAGCAGTCAGAGAAGAACTTAAATATGGCTGTGCGTTTGCGGCGGTATCTGGCGTGGAAGGTGATGCCAGAGTGCGCTTTTATTCTCCTCAGTGTGCAGCGGCCAGATGGAATGCTAACGAAGGGCGGATACGTTATGGCTTCGTGTTTGAGGATGCACGCCGGGATGAATCAGATATAGTGTGGAGCCCGGAACATGTCAACTTCTACACAGACACAGACATCTGGCAGCTTGACAGAACTGGCGGAGGATGGGAGGCAACCCGGACACCTCACGACTTTGGTGAGCCTTTAATGGTGGCACTGATCTGGGATGCTACCAATGACAAACCGCTCGGCAAGTCCAGACTGAACAAGCCTATTAGAAGATTGATAAATGGATATATCAGGACGATGGCAAATGCTACCATCGGACTTGAGTTTGCTACCTCTCCGCAGAAATATCTGCTAGGCGTATCAGATGACCAGTACGACATACTGACTGAAAACAGATTCAATCAGTATGTTGGTAACATTTTGTTTTCAACGAATAACCCGGAGACGGGCGAGAAGCCAACTTTTGGCCAGCTGGACCAAGGAAGCATCGAGCCGCATGTTCAGATGCTGCGTATTCTTGCTACACAGTTTTCGGCGGCTACTGGTTTGACAGTGACAGACACAGGAGTTGTGAACGATGCAAATCCGACATCCAGTGATGCCATTTTGGCGCAGTCACAGACTTTGGTACTTTTGGCTGAGCAGCTGAACACAGTAAACGGGGATGCACTGTGCAGAATCGCAAAGATGGCGCTGGCGGTGGAGTTTGGTGTTGTGCCGGATGAGCTGCCGGATGAGGCGGCAGAGATTATGGCACATTTCAAAAACCCTGCCATGCCTTCGGTATCTGTCACAGCTGATGCTGCTATTAAGATTGCCTCAAGTCGGCAGGAATTTGCAGGCACAGACACGTTTTTAGAAATGATTGGTTTTAATCAGGCAGACATCAGACGGGTAAAAGCGCAGGAACAAAGAGCGAGAGGCCAGCAGATGTTGTTTGAGGTAGAAAATGAAGATAACGGCAAAGTCGTGGAATAATTACATCGGAAAGCTTGCCAAGGTAAACCAAAAGGCAGGAAGCATGATGCGGAAGTATGTAGAAGCGCACGGCGTAGAGAATACAAAAGCACTTATGAATTACGCCATGGCGCTAATACAGAAGTACGGAGAAGGGAGCGCAGAGCTTGCATGTCAAATGTACGACGCTATGGCGGAGCTGTCTGGGGTAAATCTTCCGTCGGCAGAGCCTGCAGAAATAGTGAAATACAAAGAAGTTGCGAAAATGGTTAATGCCACCAAGAGCAGTATTGACCAGCTAGAGCGAGGCGTGGAACGGCTGGTAAAGAAGGCTGGGGCGGACACAACGCTAAAAAACGCCGAAAGAGATAACGCTGAGTTTGCTTGGATTCCTCACGGTGACACTTGCGCTTATTGTCTGGCTCTTGCGGCGCAGGGATGGCGGCACGTATCGCTTAACACTGTCGGTAATGGCTACGGGGAGCATATTCATGCAAATTGTGATTGTGAGTATGCTGTAAGATTCAATAAAAAGACCACAGTGCAGGGATATGATCCTGACAAGTATGCAAAGATATTCAAAGAAGCCGAAGGCAGCACGGAAAAAGAAAAAATAAATTCATTACGTAGAGGGCAATATCAACAGAAAAAAGAGAACTTATTGAAAGAAGAAACAACGCAAGTATCCTCCGAAATATTAAAGTTTGCAAAACAGGGTAACACATTTGTTATCAAGTCTGACAAACTGTATGAGTATACGAGAAAAATCAAACCTCTTGAAGGATATGAGGATATAGTGGTTCATGGAGATGCTTACAGTCTGGCTTTTGTAGATGAAAATGGTAAAGAATCAAATGTGAGTGCTGAAGAATTTTGCAATATCATTGAGAAAGCTGGCGTATACAAGGGTGGGAAAATACGCTTGATTTCATGCCAAACGGGAACAGGATCTGGAATAGTTCCCACATATATGGCAAAGAGATTTAATACAGAAATACTTGCGCCGACAGAGGTGGTAAATGTAGATTCTAAAGGGAATATGGTGTTGGCAGATGATCCAATAAATGCTAGGATTGGTGTAGAAACAGGTGAGTGGATAAAGTTTAATAAAGATGGGAGAATGAAATGATTTACATAGGAAAATACAAAGAATTATGCAAAAATCCAGAGTACCCATCAATAAAAGATTTTTTTGAAAAAAATCCATACCCCGGAAAAGATAAAGTGGTTTTTTATCTTAAACATGGAAACATAGACCTGGCGCGAATGGAACGCGCTAGAGATGTAATCACCGGAGAGCTAATCAACATGGAAATGCTGGGCATGAATGATGGCGAATTTACATGGTTTAATACACTGGCCTATTATGTTGAAAAATACAACTTACGGCTTCCGAGAGAATTTGAAAATAAAATTGTGAATTAGATATTATCCAAAGGAAGAATATGGCAAAAGATGATTTTGATTACATCGTTTTTAAGATCCTAACGTATTTGTACGCCTGTATGAAACGAAAATGTTGTTTTGATGAGAATGTGTTTGCTCACAGCATCATAACAGATAAAGTCTCAGAAGAGTATATGACAGATGTACTCAGGATTATGAGCAGTGAGGGACTTGTGGAAGGCGTCACGTTTACAAAAGCGTGGGGGCATACATATATTCCGTTGTCTGATTTATCAGAAATGGGCATTACGGGCGAAGGTATCCGCTACGTCCTGAATAATGACAAAATGAAACTTGTCAGAAAGAAAATACTGGAAAGCACGCCGGGGATGATTACGGAATTGATTAAACTGGCGTTATAAAATAAAAAGAGATAAACCACTGATCGAATGATCTGTGGCTTTTTTATGCTCAAAAAAGGAGGTGTCATGGCACGAATAGAGTTTGCTGATGTCGAGCAGAAAATGGAAGATTTGAGAGGGTATTGCAAAACCACATTAGATGATGACAAGAATCCATACAAGGCCGATGAATTAAATGATGATGAATTTAATTTTATCAGCGGTATGAATTATATTTTGTCTTATGTCACAGATAACTTTCTTGCGAATAGGGAAGTGGATGGATATTGCGAACTGGAAAGTTTAGAAAAGCTTTTAAAGGAACATGCCGAACATATCATAGATGATTTTGCTCAGTGGGGATATGCAGAGCTTGGCGAGATCATGACATCATTCATCGACAATCATGGATGGGAAGAAGAACAAGGTAGCGGAAGCGACTCTTAAAAGAGCCGCTTTTTTAATGGCAACGCGTGCCTTAAACGCGGTATAAACACTCTAAAGGAGGATGAAATGGAAGAAACAAAGACCACGCCGGAAGGCGGAAACGAAAAGACATTCACTCAGACTGAATTAGACGCAATTATTGGAGATAGACTGGCGAGAGAACGCCAGAAGTATGGCGACTATGACAGTTTGAAGGCAAAGGCGGCAGAGTACGACAAAGCGCAGGAGGCAAGCAAAAGTGAACTGCAGAAAGCAACCGAGAAAGCCGGAGCATTGCAGAAGGAGCTTGACGCGCTGAAGGCCGCTAATACTACCAGAGAGGCAAGGGAGAAGGTTGCCAAAGAGATGGAAGTCCCCATTGAACTTTTGACAGCCAGCACAGAGGAGGAATGTAAAAAGCAGGCAGAGGCACTGCAGAAGTACCTTCCCAAAGTTAAGAAGTATCCCGGTGCCAGAGAAAACGAAACCAAAAAGAATCTATCAACAAATGTCAACGAACAGTCAATGCGCGTATTTGCGCACCAGATTTTCAGAAAAGGAGAATAACAAATGGCAGCTTTAATTACTAGCGATTTCGACATTCCTGCAGAGATTTCCGCGGGTATTTTCAAGAAGGCACAGAGCGGTTCTACTCTGGCACAGCTCTCTGGAGCAAGACCTCAGAAGTTTGGCAAGCAGCAGGCGTGGGTTCTGACTGCAGCACCGAAGGCGGAGCTTGTTGGCGAGGCAGCTTCTAAGTCCCCTACTCCGGCAACCTACGCGCCGAAGGTTATTAACCCCATTAAGCTGCAGGTAACTATGAGATTTTCTCAGGAAGTACAGTGGGCAGATGAAGATGTACAGATCGGCGTGCTGCAGGATTTGGCAGACAATGCCGGTATTGCACTTGGAAGAGCACTTGATCTGGTGGGTATTCATAAGATTAACCCTCTGACTGGCGAGGTATCTTCTCAGGTAAAGGAAGGCCTTGTGGATACCACACAGTCCGTTACTTTATCCGGTACCGCTTACGATGAGGCTATTGAGGCGGCAGCAGGCGTTGTTATTTCCTCCGGCTATACTCCGGCAGGCATTGCCATGGATCCTTCCCTGTCCTTCGGTCTGTCCACCATGAGAGATAAGGAAGGCAGAAAGCTGTATCCTGAGCTTGGCTTTGGTCAGAATGTTACCAACTTTGCAGGCATGAGCGCAGCCATCTCTGATACTGTATCCGCTAAGAATGAGATTGCAACCGCCAGCAACCTCCTGGGCATTGTCGGTCAGTTTGATGCCTTCAGATGGGGCGTTCAGAGATCCATTGGCGCTCATCTCATTGAGTACGGCGACCCGGACGGCCTTGGCGATCTGCAGAGACAGAACCAGATTGCAATCAGAGCGGAAATTGTTTACGGCATCGGCATCATGGATGCAAATGCTTTCGTAAAAATCAATAGAGGTGAATAATGCGCTATCTGTATAAACAGACTGGCGTTATTGTAGAGTCCGGCACTGTGCTGGACTCTACTGTTTTTTCGCCGGTAGAGAAAAAGGCGGCAGAGGCAGAAAAAAAGCCACAGGAAAGCCGCCAGAGTAAAAGCGGTAAGAATAGGGTGGGTAAATGAAATATGCAACTGTAGAAGAGGTGAGCGCGGGCTTCAGAGAATTGTCAGACACCGAAAAACAGCAGTGTGAGGCATTGTTGGAAGAGGCGGCGCTTATTATCGACGTTTACAACCAGAAAGCCACAGAGGACATCAAAAAACTTGTATCCTGCAGAATGGTGCGGCGGCAGTTTGGAGACGGGTCTGGTGCCAGTGCCTTCCCAATGGGAGCATCACAGGGCAGCGTTTCTGCGCTTGGCTATTCTCAGTCATGGACTCTTAGCAGCGGTTCTACAGGAGAGCTTTACTTATCTAAGCAGGAAAAGAAGTTGCTTGGTGTCGGTGATCGTATTGGGGCAAGCGGCCCTTTGGAGAAGCTATGCGAGGAATACCAGTAGTTTTACATATAAAGACGCAAACAGGCACTGACTCTTTTGGCACTCCGATCTATGAAGAAACCACAGAGACGGTGGAAAATGTCCTGATCGGAGAACCGCAGGGAGACCAAATTGTCAACGAGCTGCAGTTGTATGGGAGGCGTCTCGCTTATACGCTTGGAATTCCGAAAGGAGACGAGCACGTCTGGAATGACGCAGAAGTGGAGTTCTTTGGCGAACGCTTCAGAGCCTACGGAGATGTTACGCAGGGAATTGAAGAACTTGTGCCACTGTCCTGGAATAAAAAAGTAAAGGTGGAACGCTATGAGTAAGAAAGTGGAATTTGAATTAAATTCTGATGGCGTGAAAGAGCTTTTGAGGGGCGCAGAGATGCAGTCTATCATCAGAGAGTGCACAAGCGCTGTTCTTGACAGTGCCGGAGACCTTTACGAGATGGAAATGAAAGAAGGAGCAAATCGTTGTTGGGGAACGGTGCGGCCTTCTGGTGCACACGGCTATTACAGCAATTTGAAACACAACACATTGCTGAAAGCTCTCGGAGGTGTGAAATTTGGTTGAGACTATAGTGAGAAATCATTTAAAAAGTGCGCTTGATGTGCCTGTTCTTCTGGAAGTGCCTGAGAAGATGCCGGAAACATTCGTACTTATCGAAAAGACGGGAGCAAGCCGGGAAAATTACATTGACAGAGCAACGATTGCCGTGCAGTCGTGGGCGGCCTCTATGTACGAGGCGGCAAGCCTTAATGACAAGGTGAAGAAAGCCATGGATAGCCTGCCAGAGCTTCCGAATGTGTCAAGAGCGGCGCTTAACTCCGATTATAACCACACAGACACATCCACCAAGAAATACCGTTACCAAGCAGTGTATGATCTGACCTATTACGAGGAGGATAATAATGTCTAAAGTAAATAACGTATCAACAGGCAAGCCGAAGGTTGCCGGTGCTGTTTACAGGGCTGTGCTGGGAACTACGCTTCCTACTAATGCCACATCAGAGCTGGCAGACGCTTACAAAGAGCTCGGCTATATCTCAGAGGATGGCGTCACCAACAGCAACGCGCCGGAAACGGACGAAATTAAAGCGTGGGGCGGTGATACTGTGCTGACTGTGCAGACAGATAAGCCGGATACTTTTGAAATGAAGTTTATCGAGACCATGCGTGTCGAAGTCTTAAAAATGATTTACGGTGAAGATAATGTCATTGAAGAAAACGATGGCTCCATCACTGTTAAAGCTACCGCTTCAGAGATGGACGAAGCGGTCTATGTACTTGATATGGTACTCAGAGGCGGAGCAATGAAAAGAATCGTTATCCCTGATGGAAAAATTTCTGACCTTGGGGATATTGAATATAAGGATGATGACGCTATCGGCTACGAAGCGACTATTACGGCGCTCCCTGATGCTTCCGGCGTGACTCACTACGAGTACATTACTCCTGCGAAAGGCTGATAAATGATAAAGGCAAAGACTAGAAGCGGATTTGAATACAAGATAGACATGGAAAGCCTGCAGGATGACTGGGATTTTATAGAGTTGTTCGGCGAGCTGGAAGATAAGCCAAATCTGATGCCCAGAGCGGTAAAAAAGCTTTTGGGAGATGCTCAGTATAAAAAGCTCAAAGAACACTGCAGGAAAGACGGCAAGGTCTCCGGAGTGATGATGAGTGCTGAGATCGAGGATATTTTCCAGGAAATGGGAGATAATAACGAATCAAAAAACTGATGGTCCTTGCCGCAGTCCAAAAGAGGCATAAAACAGAGCTGATATGCGATATGGCAGAGGTGTATCACATCTTTGACCATAGAAGCATGCCGGTTTTTTTTGTTGCCGAACTGGTGGCAGGGTTATCATCAGACAGCCGGGTGAAAATGGCAATCAGCGGCCAGAAGATAGACAAGGAAACGGCGCTTCTGGCCTGCATCCTCGATGGAATCAATACGCTTGTATGGCAAAACACAAAAGATGCACAGAAGGGCAGGAACAGGCCACAAAGCGTGTATTTAGCTATGACACAGACAAAAGAGAAAGACACGCTTCGAGGCTTTAGGACGTCTGCAGAATTTGAAGCATACAGGAAAAGTTTGTTAGAGGTATAAGCAATGGCAGATTTAGGAAAAGCTTATGTGCAGATTGTGCCATCTGCGCAGGGAATAAGCGGCAGCATTTCCAAAGTGCTGGGAGGCGAAGCCAGCAGCGCCGGAGAGAGTGCCGGAGAGAGTATAGCTTCCAAATTGGTCGGAAAATTAAAGACGGTTATTGCGGCGGCTGGTATCGGAAAGATTGTGTCGGATGCCATCAGCGAGGGCGCAGACTATGAGCAGATGGTTGGCGGCATGGATACGCTTTATAAAAAAGATTCCGAAACCATGGTTAAATATGCGAATGAAGCGTTTAAAACTGCTCAGATCAGTGCCAACGAGTACATGGACACAGCTACGAAGTTTTCTGCATCACTGCTGACTTCTCTGGGGGGAGATACAAAAAAGGCAGCAGAGGCCGCAAACAGTGCCATCATAGACATGGCAGATAATGCCAACAAGATGGGTTCCAACATGGAGGACATCCAGAACGCATATAAAGGCTTTGCGAAGCAGAACTACACAATGCTGGATAATCTTTCGTTAGGTTACGGCGGCACTAAAGAAGAGATGGAGCGGCTGTTGGCTGATGCTGAAAAGCTATCCGGCACAAAATACGACATCAGCAATCTAAATGATGTATACAGCGCTATTCATGTAATACAGGGCGAAATGGGCATTACTGGCACATCAGCGCTGGAAGCAGAAACAACGGTGTCCGGTGCTGTGAACATGATGAAGTCAGCGTGGTCGAACCTTCTGGCGCAAATGTCCAGCAGTGAGGGCGGCGACGTAACCGGAGCCATGAAAAACTTGGTTACTTCCATTTTTGGTGATGGCACAGAAACAAACCTCGGCGTGTTGGGCACGGTGGTTCCTTCCATCATCCGATTGGGGGCAAGTATAGGCCCTGCGTTGCTGACAGCCGTTACTGTTTCATTTTCGCAGATAAGAGCACAGCTTAACAAGGTGGGCATTGATTCTGTGGCGGATCTGGCAAATGGAATCATGAGCAATGCGCAGGCCATGCTGACGAGCGGTATCACGGCTGTTAATAATTTTATAAGCGGCATCACCAGTAATTTGCCGACTGTATGCGCGCAAGCGAACACGATGCTGGCGGAGTTTCTGTCTGCTATTTCTGTACAGCTTCCCTCTGTGCTGGCGATGGGTAACGAGCTTGTGTTTAATCTGGTGGCAGGGTTATTAAATAACATTCCAACGCTGATAACTGGCGCGGGGCAGTTGGTGCTTACCTTTGTAACATTCCTGCTTACCAATATGCCTACTTTTATCGAGCAAGGCTTTAACATGATCTCTGCTATCGTACAGGGCATCGGCAACAACCTCCCTTCCATTGCGGCCAGTGCAGGAACTATGGTCGGAAAGTTTATGGCTGTGATTGTGGCAAATCTTCCACTGATTCTGTTAAAGGGTGCAGAGATGATTATCAAACTGCTTGCCGGTATTGTGCGGCAGATTCCCAATGTGTTAAAGGCTATCGGCGAGTTGGTTATCAATATCGCCACGAGCTTTATCAGCGGGCAGGACTGGGGACAGGTTGGCCACGATATTATTGCAGGCGTAACCAACGGACTTATTGCGGCAGGCTCCATGCTGTGGGATGCTATCACAGACATTGCCAGTCAGGCATTCAGTGCTGTAAAAGACTTTTTCGGCATCGCGTCCCCCTCTAAGCTGATGCGTGACGAGATTGGTAAGTTTATTCCTGCCGGCATTGCTAAAGGTATCGAACAGAATGCCGATTTAGTAACAAATGCCATGGATAGCCTTGGGGATGACACTCTGGACAGCGCGCTGACATTTAACAGCGGCAAACTTTCTGGCAGTGTGGCAGGCAATAATGGCAACACAACAGTAAATATGAATATCTACGGAGCAGAGGGGCAGGATATAAACGAACTGGCACAGATTATTTCAGAGAAGCTAAACGCAGCAGTGACAAGAAAGACGGCGGTGTTTGCATGAGAGACTATTTTACAATAAACGGCACACCCTCCAAGGACTTCGGCGTGTATCTGGCATCAGCCAATATAATGGACGCGCCAAAGCGAAACTTTAGTGAGGTGACAGTGCCCGGAAGAAACGGCACGCTGCTGTATGACAACGGAAACTGGGACAACCAAGATCTGAAAGCGGTTTTATACATTCCAAAGGATGTAAGAAATAACGCCGCTGCCTTCAGGTCTTTTCTCTTGTCTTTAGGCGGCTATTTTAGGTATGAGGACACACTCCACCCGGAGGAATACAGGATAGCCAGTTTATCCAATGCTTTCGAGATGGATAGCAGCGATAGACGCGGCGGCAGCATGACGGTTACTTTTAACTGCAAGCCGCTGCGTTATTTAAAGGCGGGGGAATATTCAACCACGTTCACCCAGAGCGGCACGTTATACAGTGAGTTTTATGTTCCTGCGAAGCCGCTTTTAAGGGTGTATGGATATGGCACATTTCAAGTCGGCACTGGCACGCTTTCCATAGCTTCGGATGTAGATGGCTATCTGGATATAGACTGCGATCTAAAGGATGCTTACAGAGGTTCTCTGAATCGCAATTCATTTTTGACAGTTACGAAGTGGCCGGAGCTTACAAAGGGCGTGAACAATATCACATTCCCTTCTACGATTTCTAAAATAGAGCTGACACCAAGGTGGGTAAGCTTATGATTCCTATTTTATTTGATAAAACAGAGAAAAACTTTACTTCTCAGGGGCTTGGCAGTCTGACGGATGCAATCTCTTGCTCAGTGACGGAAGAACGAAACGGCGAATTTGAATTAGAGATGAAATATCCCATCAGCGGACTGCATTATGCAGATATAGCATACTCGCGCTATATTCTGGCAGTGCCTGCAGACGGGGAAACCGCACAGCCTTTTGAGATTTATAAGATTTCACGCCCTATCGGCGGCACAGTGACCATTTCAGCGCGTCATATATCCTATCAATTATCCTATATCGCTACGATTCCAGTGGGCGAGAGTACCAGCGCACAAAACGCACTAAATTCCTTAAAAACCGGGGCGGCGTCAACGTGTCCTTTCACATTTACTTCTGATGTAACCAAAGCGGGCACATTTTCAAACAAGAAAGTGCAGACAATCAGGGCACTACTTGGCGGACAGACAGGAAGTATCCTTGATGTGTACGGTGGGGAGTATAAGTGGGACAAATGGAACGTATCGTTGTTGGATAATCGAGGTTCAACGCTGCCGGTAACTATCGAGTATGGCAAGAACCTCACGGACTTGACGCAGGAAGAAAATATTGAAAGCACATATACAGCCGTTATTGCTATGTGGTCGCAGGAGCAGGACGGAGTGACCACCACGGTATACAGCGACATAGCGTATACAGATAACAAAGATGCTTTCCCTTATGTGCGCACGCTGATTGTAGATAATACGTCCGATTACCAAGAAGCACCCACGAAAGCACAGCTGACAGAGAAAGCAAAACAGTACATAAAAGCAAACAAAGTCGGCGTGCCAAAAGTGAGCCTTACAATCTCTTTTGTTAATCTGAGGGACACTGAGGAATACAAGAACGTAGCACCACTGCAGAGGATCAATCTCTGCGACACCATCAAAGTAAAGTTTTCAGAGCTTGGCGTGGATGCCTCCGCTAAAGTAATCAAAACTGTGTACGATGTGTTAAATGAGAAATATACATCTTTAGAGATAGGAGAGGCAAAGACAAACATTGCAACTACTATAGCAAACATTGTGACGGATTACACGGACGAGATAACAGCAGCCAACGCAAGGCTTTATGCACAGTTAGAGAGTGATCTGGAACGTGCCACTGCACTGATCGCCGGCGGCCTTGGCGGTTATGTGGTTATCAGAAAGAGTGAATCAACCGGCTACCCGGAAGAGATTCTGATTATGGACATGCCGGATAAAGCTACCGCTAAAAACGTGATAAGACTAAATAAAAACGGCATCGGCTTTTCCCAAAATGGCTATAACGGGCCATTCAATTCCGCATGGACAATAGACGGCGTGTTCAACGCCCAGTACATCGGAACGGGCATACTGTCGGCTGTCACTATGCAGACAGCAAAACCTACTGAGAACATGCAGAGGCTAGCGATTGAAAAAGAAACCTCAGCAATAAAAGGATTTACCAGCGGCGGCATACTTATCAATCTGATTGACATGGTAAATGGCAACACTACTGGCGCGAGCATGGTAATAGATGCCAAAAACATGCTGGCAATCAGGACGCCAAAAATTGGCGTTACAAATGTTTCTGCAGGCACTGGTTCAGCAGAGGTAAAGACATGTATCACGCAGACAGGAGCTTATGTTACTAATATCACCAAGAATATGGGAGATTCAGAGCATCAGACATGGGAGGGTTATGTGTTTGGCGATACGTGTTACTGTACTCTGCCGGTCTATTTGAATGTAACTTATAGCGATACTGGTTTTGTGAATGGCCTTGCTATTTCTCACGAAACAGCACAGACGGAGGTTGTTTAATGATTATTGATACCAAAGGTAACAGGATGCTGGCGGCGAGTATGTACGATGGCGTTATTGTACAGGATGGCAGCTACGCCATTTTTGTGGAATACAAGCCGGAGCATAAGGCGGCTGCAAAAGAAATTCTATACAGTAAATCACGGCTGTCAGAAACGGATTACAAAGCTATCAAACACGCTGATGGTGCACTCACTGACGAAGAGTATGAGCCAATTAGAGCAGAGCGCCAGAAACTCCGTGACAGAATCAGAGAGCTTGAGGGAATGATTGAAACCCCAACACTCACAAGGGAAGAAATAGAAGCGGCAGAGGCGGCTGCAGAAGGGAGATAAGATGGAAAGCTATAATTTACAACTGGTTCCGGGCGGCGTGCCGTTGGTGCTCCATGCGTCGCAGTATGACGGTGCACGAGATTATAAATTTACACCTCTGTATGGCAGTGCTGAATATGGCTACCAGAGCGGCGCGAAGGTCTGTGTGGAGGCAACAAAGCCGGACAAAACAGTGGTGCAGGAAGAAGCTACCTATAACACAGATGGCACGATTTACTATAAACCCTCTGAGGTGCTTTTCCAGGCGGCAGGAGATGTGCGCATGAAGGTGGTTATAGTTGACAGCGACAACATGACGCTGGCATCTGCTGCAGTTACTCTTGCGGTTGATTTGGCAGGAATAACAACATACGCACAGATTTCAGAGAGTGACCTCTCATTATTACATGCAACCGCGCAGAAATTACCCACGATTGATAGAAGTGTGGCAGAGGCACAGACGCAGGCAAGCAGAGCGAAAAGTTGGGCAGTAGGTCCTTCTGGCAGCGGTACGGACGGCACAGATACAAATAACTCTAAATATTGGTCTACGCAATCAGCTAACAGTGCCACGGCGGCATCTGCGTCACAGAGCGCCGCCAAGACTTCGGAAACCAATGCAGCCGCTTCCAAAACGGCTGCGGCTAGTTCTCAAAGTGCCGCCAAGACATCAGAAACCAACGCTGCCGCTTCCAAAACAGCAGCAGCTAACAGCGCCAGTGCTGCAAAGACATCAGAAACCAACGCTGCAACCTCAAAGACAGCAGCAGCTAATAGTGCCAGTGCGGCAAAGACATCGGAAACCAATGCAGCTACGTCAGCCAAAACAGCAGAATCATGGGCAATCGGTGGCACAGGTAGCAGAAGCGGAGAGGATACCAACAACGCCAAGTATTGGGCAGAACAGGCAGAAACAACAGTGACTGGCGTGGTGAGCTTGAATGGCAATGGTGGGAAAATCACTCTGGCAGTAGACAATTCCACTGGCGACATTAGCATAACTGTAGGATAACCGTGGGGGAACACTGTGAGAGAAAAAATTTCTGAGCGCCACCGTATAAAGGAGGGAACATGGCTACTAAAACAGTATTAGGCAATGTGGTGACAGCCGTAACCAACAACATTGCCAAGATTAAGACAGCTATCGGCAACGCCACCACTTCGGCGGCAGGGCTGATGAGCAACACAGACAAAACGAAGCTTGATGGCGTGGAGGCTAGCGCCAACAAGACCACCATCGTCAACAACCTCACGGCAACCACCGCAGGGAGTGCACTGGACGCTACACAGGGCAAGGCACTGAGTGACAAGATAACTTCGCTAAATGATAGTTTAACGAACAGTGGAATGTTTTTAACGGGAGGCTCAGCA
>CAVBBL010000008.1:0-81469 GCA_963593905.1 bacterium
ATATTCTCTGGTGGGAGAAGCCGCCCATGAATATCTTGGCATTGGGATGTTTCTGCTTTTCATTACCCACCATATTTTGAATATTGCTTGGTGGAAACATATTTTCCATGGAAAGTACACACCCTTCCGGATTTTAGGAACAACTGTAAATTTAGTGCTTGCGATGATTATGCTGGCATTGCCAATCAGCGGAATGATTTTGTCCCGCCATGTGTTCCGCTTTTTACATTTTAACGGAGCATCTACGGCCAGAACCGTTCATCTGATGGCATCCTATTGGGGGCTGGTGCTGATGAGTTTCCATGCCGGTATGCACGGTAACGTGATGATGGGGATGGTTCAAAAAAAGAACAGAAATCATCGGCAACCATCTAAAATCAAGATATGGAGTTTGCGAATCATTGCCGTGTTGTTGGCAATCTGCGGCATCCATGCCTTTGTGAAGAATGAAATCGGCTCCTATCTGTTTTTGCGGACACAGTTTGTATTCATTGATTTCTCGCAGCCGGTCATTCAAACTTTACTGGAGTATTGGGTAATTATCGTATTCTTTATGAACGCAGGGTATTATGCGGTCAAGTCTTTAAAATGGTTCCATTATTTCTAAATGAGCCGCACGATTTTGTGCGGCTCACAGCTTTTGCAGAGCCTGTCTGATGCTGCAATTCAATAAAAGGGAATATTCCTTTGACGCTGAGTTTCCAATAGGGAGCGCAGCATTCCCGTTGGCACACGATTTTGCTGGCACCACGTTAACCTTGACGGGGCATTTGACTTGACATATCCATAGATTAGATAAGATAGATATTATTTATATCAGTATTAAGAATCTCAGTATCATTACAATGTCCATTGAACATGTGGGGGCGGTACTTCTGCTGAGCGGTTGTAGCACTCATGAGCCGTAGGAACCGGCGGAAAATCTGCCACTACAAACAGTGGCATTTACAAAGAAAAGCAAAATTGAAGATGTAAAACATGACCCAGTGTTCGGTTCTTACGGGCGGCTAATTTTGAAAATTAAGAGGAGGTAACAGGGTATGAACAACTTTATTTTTGAAAACAAGACCAAGGTGTATTTCGGCAAGGGCGGCGTGAAGGAATACCTGGGATGTCTGCTGGATCACTATGGTGACACTGTTATGCTGGCCTATGGAGGCGGTTCTATCAAGCACAATGGGATCTATGACGAGGTGTTGGACATTCTGAACGCCAAAGGCAAACGGGTGGTGGAGTTCTCCGGTATCATGCCCAACCCCACCTATGCCAAGGTGCAGGAGGGCGCCAAGCTGGCACGATCGTCACGGTATTCGGCACCGGCAGCAAAATGAACAACGGCGCCGTCATTACCCACGAGGAAAAGAAGATCAAGGGCGCTCTGTGGGGCGCCCAGGCGGAATTTGCCTTCCTCGACCCTACTTACACCCTGTCCGTTCCCATGAAGCAGGTCATTTCTGGTGCGTTTGATACTATGAGCCATGCCATGGAGACCTACTTCGGCAAGATCACGGATTTTCAGTGCCATATGATCGAGCACCAGCTTGGTGCCTACACCAACTGTAACCACGGCGCAGGTCTGGCAGTCATTCACCCTGTTGTGTACCGCTACATCTACAAATTCGGTGCAGCACGCTTTGCCCGCTGGGCACAGAATGTCTGGGGTATTGCACCCAAGAGCAGCGACGAAGAGACTGCCCTTGCCGGTATCAAGATTCCTGTCACCATGTATTTTGGTGATTATATTGACAATGGTGATCCTGCGATCCAGGCAACAGCCATGTGGCAGGCTGTGCGACAAACTAGCCAACCTCAGAGAGAAAGCGCATTGCGCGCTGCGGCCAGCCTTCTACATCGGTTCCGGTTCCGTCACCGAAACCGTGCTGAGCATGCTTTCCTTCTTCCAGCACGGCAGGGACGCCGGATAAGTCCAGAAGCTCTTTCATGAGCTCAGAGTTCCTGCAGGGGACAGTCGTGTCATCCTTTCCGCAGACTATGTAGCAAGGTGGGTATTCGGTTGTGATGTGCGCAGCCACATTGTATGTTTCAATGAAATCCTTCCAGTTGTCACCGAACATGGGCTGAAGCAGCCCTCCATTCTCATCCCGGCTGGATTCTTCCTTCAGGTCAATGAAGGTGTATACCGGAAACATGCAGAGCGGTTTCGGAAGCCGGTAATGTAAATAGCCGGTGTGGGAGCATCCCCAGTTGGAGATAAGATTCGCTCCGGCGGAGAAGCCGCCGATCGCGTAGCGGCCGGGAGCGACAGAGAAATCTAAGCTGTGTTTGCCGATATACCGGATTGCCTCTGCAAGGTCATCCAGAGCGCACAGAGTGGCCTGAGGAATATTCACACGGTAGGTAAACAGGAAAACCTGATAGCCGGCCTCTGAAAAGTGCCGCGCAGTAGGCATTCCTTCTGTCAGTGTGCACACACTTCGATAAGCACCGCCGGAACAGAGAATAATATAGGGCTTGTGAGGATCAAGGTGTTCGGGAACGATCCGAATCAGGTTGACATCCTTCTTGGCTGGATCATCATCACTGACCGCCGGCTCATAGACACGATGCAGAAAGACTCGCCCTCCGTCAATCGCGTCGAGCAGGAAATTCGCTCCTGCTGCCATGCCTTCGGGAGACCAGCCGATGGCTGCGACTGCGGAAAGAGGAGCCTGCTGCAGCTTCTGTACAGTCTGCTGTGCCTCGCTGTCTTCCGGGATCTCATCAATCCCGGGGGAGTAGAGCAGAAATTGTCTGATCTCTTTGAATTGGGGAAGATCCATCAGGTCTTTCATCGTGGTGTTAATCGTAATTCTACTCATTGCAATTTCCTTCTTTCTATCATCTGATTGCCAGTGTACGTATATTATACAATAATCGTAAGCGTCTCAGGAAGCGCACACTTTTCTAAGCCTTCCGGAAAATCTGCAATAATTCCAGAAGATAAAGAATATCATCGTAAAAAATGATCAGAGCATTCAGATAAGCCGCTATGGTCAATGCGGCACCTTTCATTTTTTGTGCGCAATAATGTTGAATAATAAAGCACTTTACGCTAATATAGTAAAGCATAAGGTAAACCTGTCGAAAGGCGGGGACACAAAGCCAAAGGAGCTAAGGCCAAGGGATCTGGTTAAGCTAGCCGGTTGCCGCCAGTTTTGCGTTTATGCGTAAACGGGTGTAAACAATGCAATACATTATACAGTAGATAAATCGTGAGAATGAGTATCCGAGTAGCTGAGTATCGGGAAGACGAAGGATTCACGATGAATGAACGTTTTTTAAGTATAATGCTGTTTACGAGGAATAGTTCCGGCACTTATAGTGTCCGGAACTTTTTTGCTTTTGTTCGGCAGCACCCACTTGCCATAGGCATCGGGCGTTCGAGAAAAGTATAAAGCATTATGGATAATGTCGTTGTATAGTGTATGCGGAATGGAGAACTATATGATACAGCAGACAGAAGAATCACAGCAAAGAGAAAAGGATAAGAGCTATCAGGAACTCGCCGAGATGCGTGAAATTTTCGCTGCGTCCAGAATGGGGAGCTGGAGTATCTACCTCATAGAAGGCAAAGCGCCGACTATGGTGCCGGATGATCTGATGCTGGAGCTTCTGGGACTTAAGGCCGGGCAGCTGACACCGGAAGAGATTTATGAAGCATGGTTTTCCAATATAGTTCCGTCCTCGGTGCAGTCTGTTGTAGACAGCGTGGAAAAAATGAAAAAAATCGGCCGAGATGAGAATACGTATCTCTGGAAGCATCCTGTCTTAGGAGAGCGCTATGTGCGCTGCGGCGGCACGGCAAAGCAGGTGGAAGGAGGATATGTCCTTCGGGGATACCACTATGATGTGGACGATGCGATGCGGGAGCGTAAGAAAAAGGATCAGGCGCTGGAAGAACAGGTGGCCATCATCAATACACTGTCAAAGAGCTTTCGCAATGTGTTTCTGGCTAATCTTCGGGATGGAACGGCCAAAGTCATCAGGCTGGCCGACAGCTATAAGGTAAAGGCGGTTCGTGACGTGGAGGGGCGGAGTTTTCCTTTTGACGCTGTAGTAAAGCAGTGGATTCAGGAAAATGTGCATCCGGAAGACAAAGAGAGGATTAAAAAGACATTAAACATTGAAAATGTGAGAAGGGAGCTGTCTGAACGGGATGCCTGCACAGGTACCTATCGTAATATGGAAGACGGTGCGCTGCACAATTACCAGTATGATATCAGACGGATCGAGGGTACGGATAATGTGGTGGTAGGCTTCCAAATCATCGATGCCATTGTGGAAGAACATCGAAAGCAGGAACAGAAGCAGCAGGAACAAAAGGAGCAGCTGGCACAGGCATTGGCTGCGGCCCAGCAGGCAAACAGAGCCAAGTCCACATTCTTAAGCAGTGTCTCTCACGACATCCGCACTCCCATGAATGCCATAATCGGGTTTACAAACCTGGCACAGACCAATATAGATGACCGGGAAAAGGTGCAGGATTACCTTGCCAAAATCAGTGCCTCCAGTGCGCACCTGCTCAGTCTGATCAATGATATCCTGGATATGAGCCGCATCGAGAGCGGTGTGGTGAAACTGGAAGAAAAACCGGTGCATCTGCCGGCGTTTTTCCAAAATCTGAGCATGATGATACAGAATCATGTGAATGAAAAAAATCTGAATCTGTCTATCGATATAAAGAATGTGAAAAACGAGGATGTAATTGCCGATGAGCTCCGCCTCAATCAGGTTCTTCTCAATATAGTCAGCAATGCTGTGAAATTCAGTCGGCCCGGAGGAGAAATCCTCATCCGCCTTGCGGAGAAACCCTGTGATACGATGCAGTATGGTGTCTATGAATTGTCTGTAAAGGATAATGGCATCGGCATGTCACGGGAATTTCAGGAGCACATATTTGAAACCTTTACCAGAGAGTACAGCACCACTGTCAGCGGGATTCAGGGCACAGGCCTGGGCATGGCCATCACCAAAAATATCGTAGATATGATGGGCGGCGAAATCCGTGTGGAGAGTGAGGAAGGGAAGGGGTCCCTCTTTACTGTTGTACTGAGCCTGCGAATTGCGGGAAAAGAAGTAAAAGAGCCGGAGGAGAAAGCAGCCGGCGGCAGAAAGGACGGCGATGCGCAGCCTGATAGTGTGCCGTCTGACGGTGTGCAGCCGGAAAGTATGTCATCTGACGGTACGCGGAATTATGAAAAGCAGGAACGGAAGCTATATGATTACCGAGGGAGAAGGGCTCTGCTGGTAGAAGACAATGCGCTGAACCGAGAAATTGCCACAGCGCTTTTGGAGGAAACCGGCATGCAGGTGGACTGTGTCTGGGACGGGGATGTCGCCGTTGAGACAATCAGGGAATCTCCTGCGGGATTGTATGATCTGATCTTAATGGATGTGCAGATGCCCAGAATGGACGGCTACACCGCCACCAGAGAAATCAGAGCGCTGTTGGATGAGGAAAAGTCCGGTATTCCCATCGTTGCCATGACGGCCAATGCTTTTGAAGAAGATAAACAGAAGGCTTACGCCGCCGGCATGAACGGACATATCATCAAACCGATCAGCATGGATTCTATTGCGAAGGTTCTGGATAGGATATTTTCCGAACAGTTTAACTGAAAGGCCGGTCAGCAAAAAAGAAGAAAACATCCTTTCTCATGTAGTATTTCGGAATCAAAGGATAGTACATAAGTGAAACACCGAATCAGGAAGTGCATTATTCGGAAATCAACAAACAGGAAAATCGGGAAATGGGAAAGGAAATGATTGTGGAAGACGCAAAGATCATCGAGCTGTTTTTTCAGCGAAATGAGCAGGGAATACAGGAACTGGATACGAAATACGGAGGAACCTTTCGCAAGCTGTCGAGTAATATACTCCGGTACAAGGAGGATGTGGAGGAGTGCATCAATGACTCCTACCTGGGAGCATGGAATAAGATACCGCCGGAAAATCCATCTCCCCTTCTCACCTATATCTGCAAAATCGTCAGAAATATATCTCTGAAGAAATACCACAGCAACACAGCACAGAAACGAGACAGCAGCTACAGTGTGGCATTAGAGGAAATCGAGCCCTATATTGCAGATGTGAATACAGTGGACAGGCACATGGAATCGGCAGAGCTGGCACGGAGCATAGAGGCATTTCTGGATACTCTCACGGAACAGAACAGAGTCATATTCATGCGTCGGTATTGGTTTGGTGACAGCTGCAGTGAGATTGGAAGTTATGTAGGCATTACCGAGAAAAATGTGACAGTTCGATTGACCAGAATTCGGGAGAAAATGAGGAAATTCCTGACGGAAAGGGAGGTGCTTCTATGAAGATAACAGAATTTTCGAGAGCCATGAATTTGTTGGATGATCGCTATATCATGGAGGCCCTTGCGTATAAGAAGAACCGAAAAGGAAAGGCGTGGATAAGGTGGTGCAGCTTGGCAGCCTGTGCCGGTGTGGTTCTGGCATTGGGAATTTCCACCTATAACAACAGCAATACAGCAGGTAAACCGAATCCGGAAATGATGCAGGTGGCCAATCCCCTGGTGGAAGTGAATTCTGTATCGGCAATGGAGAAATATCTGGATTTTTCCGTGCCGGTTCTGGAAAAGGACGTACAAACATATATTGTGATTGTCACAGAGGACTATCCGACTATCGGACAGATTGATTATGCAGACGGGTCGGAATACAGAATACAGTACGGCAGCGGCGATATCAGCGGCATTTACGGCGGAGAGCTGGTAAATACCGAGGAAACAGATGGAGTACAGATTAGCTACTACACCTACAGCGGCATAGATTTTGAAGCTACCTATGCACTATGGGAGCAGGACGGCTATACCTTCAGTTACATCTATACAGGAGACGGCGCAGACGAAATTCACACGCTGATAGAAAAATTCCAAGAGCTACACTAGGCAAAAGGCTGGCAGGGGAGAAATCCTGTGTCGGCCTTTTCTTTTGTAGGTTTTAGTTGTGGTGCCTGTATTGCATCTCATTAAGGATATGTTACACATAGATATAAATTAAATAGAAAATTTTAATCTGATATGGGGGTGAATGAAAATAATAAAGAAAATGTTGAAACGGGGGATATGGTAAATAAAAAACAGTTACCAAAAAGGTAATGCATATATTACGTTAGTTTTAAAATTATGGTATGTTAAAAATCGAGGTGAAGTATATGAGGAATCCAGGAGAAGAATTGCAGGAAAAATTAAATAGCAGCGGTATGTCTCGAAAAGAACTGGCTCTTAGGACAAACGTTACTGAGAAACATATCTGTACCATTGTAAATGGAGATAAAAGTATTTCGACAGGCTTTGCCAGAAAATTGGGATATGTGTTTGAAACACCTAGGTATTGGATAAGACTATAGGCAGAATACGATGCATATCAATTGAGTCTTCAGGTAGAGTATGAAATTTCGCAGGAAGAGATTGACCTGCTTAAATCATTCCGGGATATTATGGTATATTTCATTGATTGCGGATATATGCATAATAACTGTGGAGACGCGTCTAAGGTAATACAACTCAGGGAGTTTCTTCAGATCAGTGATTTGACACAGATCCCAAAGATTACTTATAACGCAGCATACAGAGCACAACTGACGACAAATGTTAGAGTTGATCCATATGTTCTCTTTGCGTGGCAACGCTTATGTGAGAAACAAACGGAGGATATTCTGGCAAAAAAGTATGTAGACAAGAACTTGCTTCGGGACAGTGTAGAACGAATAAAAAAGACCATGTTCGGCAGTATTAATGATGGAATACAGGAGATTCAGGAGATTCTTGCGGAATGTGGAATAGCTTTTCAAGTTGTGCAGAATTTAGGGGTGCACCCGTGCAGGGATTTATCAAGGAGACTGCAGAAGAAAGATTGATTCTCTGCCTAACAATCCGGGGCAAACGAGCAGACCGATTCTGGTTCACATTATTCCATGAAATTGCGCATATCCTTAACGGAGATTATAAAACAAGATTTGTTGACTTTGATTCTGTGCAGGGAAAGGCAGAACAGTTGGCAGACCAATATGCGAGAGATATTTTGATAGCGCCTGAAAAATATCGTCAGTTTATTTTGTCGAGAGACTGTACATCATGGGAAAGAATCGAAGCCTTTGCAGAGACTGTTGGAGTGGAACCATTTATTGTCCTTGGCAGATTACAGAATGATGAGTATCTGGATTGGTCTGAGTATTCGGATAAGGTTGTTAGATATGAATGGGCATGAGGTAAAAATATGAAAGGTGGTGGTTTTATTGCTTGTAAAAAAATATCCTGCTAATCATTGCAGTGATTAGCAGGACTTTTTCTCCGAATGTCTCCATTCAGAAATTGAGCACTTCTATTTTAGAGACCTTCGGAGAAAAAGTCAAAGATTTTCTAAATGTATTAGGTGAGTTTAGAAAGAAATCGGTACTATTGCATAGTTTAGATAAGGAGGAATTATTTAATGCAAAGTATGACTTTACTAGAATATAACCGGAGGATTTTTCATGAAAAAAATAACATATAAGGCAATCGGCAGTGATGGAATTGTCGTACGTAAGGAGAAAGAACTGAAATATCAGCTAAACTACGGAATAGCTGATCTTTTAAACAAGGCTGTGTTGAATGATTATCATTTGCCAATCCATCACTGCGACCCACGTGTGTATCCTGACTTTATTGCATTAAATACAGAAAAGGCAAAGTTTCATCTAACGCCTGCGACAGCAGTAGGGTTTTATTCATATGATAGAACATTTGATAAAATCGATGGTCTGTTCAACGCAATATATTATAAGGATAAGCGATTACTGAAAAAATACAAAAATCTATACGCCGATATGAAATTTGTCATCGGACCTGACTATTCTCTTTTTGACAATATCTGGAACTATGAAAATGAAAGCAGATTATTGAAAATTCGAGTGATAATGCTTTGGTTCGTAATGGAAATTGGCGCTATCGTGGTGCCGAATGCAGTATATGCATCACCTGATAAACTGCCACAGTATCTGAGTGGTTTTGAACCGTGCACGGTTATGTGTTTCAGTACAAAGGGACAGGTTCGATATGCCAGAAATCGTGCTCGTGTGAAGGAAACAGTGAAATATGTCGTGGATTATTTCCCACTTAAGACTATTTTGGTATATTCCGCTTGCGGAAAAGATGAGACTTCGCTGAAACTGTTTGAATATGCTATCTCCCAAGGAATTGATGTACGCATTGTAGACAATACTTTGCGCAGACAGAATCAAAGACGTGTTAAAAAGGGGGTGGCGATGTGAGCAGCGGACCTAGCGTAGATATCGTAAAAGGGTTGCCGGGAACACAGATTGAAATTGATCAGATTATCAGCGAAATTACAGCCAAAGAGAATGAGGAACGTATTGCAGGTGAATTACAACCGGATTTCTTTGTGGGTCCAAATGGAAAAGTGCTTCCGATAGAACTCAAAAAGTGGATTGGTACAAGCAGAAGGGATTCGCTTCTCAGAAAAGCCAAGGATTCCAAGGTTATAAATGCTGTCAACCAATTATATAGACCGGGGTCATTTATTGGTGATGGTGGTACTGCTTCAGTTATTAAGTTCGAAAGAACAACAGGAATAGGATTGGGAAGTAAGGGAAACACGCACATGCAAAAGGGATTGGAAATGCTGAAATACATTGAGACTAAAATTTTAGTACAGAAAAATTTATCTGCGAGTGATCGGAAATTGGCACAACAGTTGGCAAAATCCCTAAAAAAGGCAATGTGGAGGTGATGGCATGAAATACGATACATTATATGACGAATTTATAAAATGCTTTCCGGATGATTTGCCAAGATTACAGGAAATAACCGAATGTGCTGCGGTGGAACGTTCTGATGGTATGCATATTATGTTTGGTATGGTGGTTATGCCTTTCGTGATTGAACTGGTGGAAAGTGGTAATGAGCCAAAATTGAAGCTCGCTTTTAAGTTTTTTGAACGTATGGCGGAGGCTGATGATATAAGGATTTCAGAAGTACTTGAATTCACTGTGTTAGAGACCTTTATCTCAAGAGGTAAATTTACTCTGAAAAAATGCAAAACATATATGGGGAAGAAAACACTTGAATGCTGTTTGGCTGTTGAAAGGTACATGATGTGATTATGTAAAAAAGTTCGATAACGTGTTTTTTTCACAGCTATTGGTGTCGCAGATGTCACCAATAGCCCTGATCGCAAATCAAATAGTAATTTGATTTGCGATTCTTCCGGCAAAGGGCGTTTGCGGAGTAGGTATTATTATAAGAAAGTGGAATTCGAGCGTCACTAAAGCAAAGGCCGACACGGGAGAAATCCTGTGTCGGCCTTTGCTGCTGTATTTTAGCTGCAATATTTTTGGTCTGTAGATTCTGCTGATATGGAATTACCTGCTGAAGCACTGTAGAGTCAGGTTCAATAAATTTTGTGCCGGTTCATCCGCCTTTTGGATCAGTTTGACTGGGATTTTTCTGATATAATCACTTAAATTGATAATGATGTCGTCGATATCGTAGTCGTACAGTCTGTCTATGAGATGCAGCGATCGAGAAGAGAATAGCTTGACGAATAAAATAACAATGTTATAATAACGGTGTTACTTAAGGGGAAAACAGTTGAGAAAAGAGGTACAGGGAGTCACAGAGGCACTTTTAAGGAGTGCGGAGCAGGAGTTCATAAGCTATGGTTTTCACGGCGCCAGTCTGCGCAGGATTTCTGCGGCAGGCGGTGTGAGCACGAATTCTATTTACACCAGATTCGGAGATAAGGAGGGACTCTTTGAAGCCCTGGTAAAGCCGGCGGCGGATGAGCTCATGGATATTTATGTGAGCAGGATCAGCGAGGCAGCGGGCTGCATGGATCAGGGCAAGGCCGTGGAGAGCGGCGCCCGGGGAACGAATGAGGTCATCGACTGCATCTACCGTCACTTTACCGCCTTTAAACTGATCTTCTGCCACTCAGCAGGGACAGCATATGAGGACTACTTTGACCGTCTGGGCGGCATCGAGGAATCCTACTACAGAGAATTCGCCAAAAGATACGCAGCGCCGGGTGTGCAGGTCAGTGATTTTTTTGTGCATGTCATATGCAGGACCGGCTGGCAGTATGTGTATGAGGTGGTATCTCATGAGCTTTCCTATGAGGAGGCAGTGGACTTCATGGGAAACATTCAGGGGTATTGCATGGCCGGCTGGCAGAGGGTTCTGGGCGGCGAAAATCTGCTGGAAAAATCAGAAGAAGATGCTGATTTGCTTAAGACAAAATGAAGAGAAACCGATGACAGAAACCTGAATAGAGCAGACTTTATAGGCTGCAGGGAGTGAAGGCAGACTGTGGCTGAGTGAAATGTAGAATAAGGCAGTGGATCCGATATCCACTGCCTGAAAAAATGCCTGAAAGTTAGCTGGAACTAACAAATGAGGATGAGAAACTGTACTGCTCGAAGATGTGCCGTGACTTTCCTACATGACTGTCGATGCAGGGGCATGCGGATAACGATGGTAAGTAACGCTGACTCGTCAAGGGCGGAGTCAGAAGTCAGATCAATAATCGATAGGAGGGAATGTGTTGAAAAAGCAGGAAAAAGAGAAAAAGGAAAGCATTTTTTCAAAACTGATGTACTACGCCGGTGCACATCGATCCCTGGCCTATGGGGCCTGCGTGCTGGCGGCTGCAAGCGCACTGATCGCGTTAATCCCCTTTTATGATGTGTGGCGCATCATCAAGGAGGCGCTGGAGGTGAGGCCGAACTACGGCGAAGCTGTGCACATCCGCGCCTATGCCTGGCAGGCGGTGGGCTTTGCCCTGCTGTCGATGCTGCTTTATTTTGCAGGACTTCTGTGTTCCCACAAGGCGGCGTTCCGGGTGCAGGCCAGGATGCGCACAGTCATGATGGAGCATATCATGAAGCTCCCCATTGGCTATGTGGAGAGTGAAGGCACCGGAAAGATCAGAAAGATTGTGGCGGACTCCAGCGCAGCCACCGAGACCTATCTGGCACACAACCTGCCGGATAAGGTGGTCTCTGCCGTCACCCCCGTGGGTCTGCTGGCGCTCATGGCAATTTTTGACTGGCGGCTGGGGCTGATCAGTTTGATCCCGGCAGTCATCGCCTTTTTGCTCATGGGCAGCATGATGATGGGAGATAAGCTGGCTGCGGACATGAAGGAGTACCAGAATGCCCTGGAGTCTATGTCTGCTGAAGCAGTGGAGTATATTCGGGGCATTCCGGTAGTGAAGACCTTCGGCCAGACCGTATTTTCCTTTAAGCGCTTCAAAAAAGCCATTGATGCGTATGAAAAGTGGACCATCAGCTACACCAAAAGCATGATGATGCCGATGGTGGGCTTTACCACGGCAGCCAACGGCATCTTTGCGGTGCTCATTCTGGCAGCCTATGCCTTTACAGGCCACGGAGTGACGGACACCTTTGTATTAAACCTACTTTTCTACATCATTATCACTTCCACCATCACGGTGACGTTGATGAAGATCGCCTACGCCGGAGAATCTCAGATGATGGTGGAGGATGCGCTGCGCCGCATGGAGGAGATCCTTCATGCACAGATTCTGCCGGAGACGGAGATGCCCGGACAGCCCGCGGACGCAAGCGTAGAGGTGAAGCATGCGATATTTGCCTACACCGGTGCAAAGCAAAATGCAGTGGACGACATTACCCTGACGGTAAAGGCGGGTGAGCATATCGCGCTGGTGGGACCTTCCGGCGGCGGCAAGACGACCCTGGCTTCCCTGATTGCCCGTTTCTGGGATGTACAGAGCGGAGAGATACGGATCGGCGGGGTGAATATAAGGGATATCGGGAGTAAGGAATTGATGGAGCAGATCTCGTATGTCTTTCAGGACAGTAAACTTTTAAAGATGTCCATTCTGGAAAACGTGCGTATGGGCCGGCCGGATGCTACGGACGAGGAGGTCATGGCGGCACTGCAGAAAGCCCAGTGTATGGATATCCTCGAGAAATTCCCGGAGGGCATCCACACAGTGATCGGCTCCAAGGGCATCTATGTCTCCGGCGGGGAGAGCCAGAGACTGGCCATTGCCAGGGCATTTCTCAAGAATGCGCCGATCCTGATCCTGGATGAGGCCACGGCTTTTGCCGACCCGGACAACGAGCGGCGGGTGCAGCAGGCTTTTGAGAATCTGTCCAAAGATAAGACGGTCATCATGATTGCACATCGCCTTTCCACGGTGACTAATGCAGACTGCATCTATGTGCTGGCAGAGGGAAAAGTGGCGGAGTGCGGCACCCATGCGCAGCTTCTGGAAAAAGACGGCCTCTATCGGCATATGTGGAGAGAGTACAACAAGTCAGTGAACTGGAATGTAGGAAAGGCGGGTGTATCTGCATGATAGAGAAATTACAGCATAAATATGCCTTATCGGAAAAAGGCACCAAGGATATGATTCGTGCGTTCGGGGCTGTGGCCCTGGCAAATCTGGTGCTGATGCTGCCGGTGGGACTTCTGTACCTGCTCTCCTCCTATTTGCTGGAGGGCAATGTTCCCAGGGGAAAACTCCCTTTTTTCGCGGCAGCTATTCTTCTGGTGTTGGCGCTGATCGCAGTCACGACGATCCTTCAATATCGGTCTACCTTTCTCGCTACTTATGTGGAGAGCGGTGTGCGCAGACGCGCCCTGGCGGAAAAGCTGCGTCGGATTCCCCTTTCTTTCTTCGGGAAAAAGGATCTGGCAGACTTGACCAATACCATCATGGCAGACTGCGCTACCCTGGAGACCGCCTCCTCCCATTGGATCCCGGAACTGGTGGGAGCGGTCATTTCCACCACATTGATCGTCATCAGCCTTTTTTTCTTTGACTGGAGAATGGCGTTGGCCGCGGTATGGGTGCTGCCGGTGGCGGTGATCATCGTGCTCTGCTCCCGGCCGGTTATGGGGCGGATCTACGAGCAGAGTATGGCCTGCAAGGTGGCGTGCCTGGACGGCATCCAGGAAGGACTGGAGACGCTACGGGATCTGCGGGCCTATAATATGACGGATGCCTACATGGAAGGCTTAAATAAAAAGATCAAAGCGGTGGAGAAGCATGCCATCGTCTCTGAATTCACCAATGCCCTGTTTGTGGCCTCCGCGCAGATGATTCTGAAACTGGGCATCGGCACCGTGGCAGTCACCGGCAGCGCATTGCTGATTCGGGGAGAGATCGATCTGCTGACCTTTTTCATGTTTCTGCTGGTGGTAACCCGTATGTATGAACCTTTGCAGGTCTCCCTGCAAAATCTGTCCGCGATTATCAGCGCAGATGTAAACTGCAGACGAATGGATGAGATACTCTCCCATGAGGAGCAGACGGGCAGCAGTACCCTGACGAATAAAGGCTATGATATTTGCTTTGATCACGTGGCTTTTTCCTATGAAAACGGGGAACAGGTATTGTCAGATGTGAGTTTTACGGCGAAGCAGGGAGAGGTGACGGCGCTGATCGGTCCTTCCGGCGGCGGCAAGACCACTGTGTCGAGACTGGCAGCCAGATTCTGGGACAGTGACGCCGGAACCATCTCCGTAGGAGGGATGAATGTGAACGGGATCGAACCGGAGACATTGCTGTCCCTGTATTCCATCGTATTTCAGGATGTGACATTATTTAATAATACGGTTATGGAGAATATCCGCATCGGCAGGAAGGATGCCACAGATGAGGAAGTCATAGAGGCGGCCAGACTGGCACACTGTGAGGAATTTGTAGAGCGTATGCCGGACAAATGGAACAGCATGATCGGAGAGAACGGCTCTGAACTCTCCGGCGGGGAGCGCCAGCGGATCTCCATTGCCAGAGCATTCCTGAAGGACGCGCCGATCATCCTGATGGATGAGGCCACCGCCTCCCTGGATGTGGACAATGAGTCCATGATCCAGGAATCCATTTCCAGACTGATCCAAAATAAGACGGTGATCATCATCGCCCACCGAATGCGCACTGTGGACGGCGCCGACAGGATCGTGGTTTTAAAGGACGGTAAAGTCGCTGAAAACGGAACCCCGGCAGAGCTCAGAGAAAAGGATGGAATCTACAGGCACATGCTGGATATGCAGCGGACGTCTTTGGAGTGGAAATTTTAGAACTTAATTTCTGATAACGTGGCAAAACGTCCATTAACGGGTGGCTTGATTCCAATAAGGCGTCTATTTATAATGAAATTGAGGCAGAGAGGCTATACACAATGGAGTTGACGACTACTTTGTCAACGTGATTCTCACCACTGAAAATGTCTTGGACGGCAAACGCAGGCTTCCATGGATGATTGCGTTTGCCTCACGAATCCGAGTAAACGGAGGTAAGGCTCGTACCGCTGATGTTTCTTCCACACATTCATGCGTATCTTCTTCTGCCTCCAGAATCCATTTACCTGCCTTTGCCTCTATGGGGTTTCCCTTTTCGTCGGTTAAAGGCAGTACAAAATCACTATCTCCGGCATTAACTGCCTTTACGATAATCTCTGCCTGCGATTCTTTTTGTGCTGCGGTCTGCGACAGAGATACATATACCTTCTCCTTCCGTAGCACATTCACTTCCGCCTCATCCATCAGAATAGTATGATCGCCCAAATGGTTCGCATACAGTTTCTGCACATAATAATTAGGCGTCAGATAGACCTTTGCGTCGTCAAACCAGATCAGATCCGGCTTCCACTGGCTGTGGCCGATGCGGTTGAAAAGGGGTGCATAGGATGCGAGCCTTACGACATCTGCATTCTTTTCCACGCCGGTTAGGAAGGCCGCCTCTGCCAGCGCGCTTTCCATATTGTTTTCTCTCTTCTGTGTATGAGCTGCATATTCTCCTGCGAAGACCGCCACATTTCTGGGATATTCATCGTAAAAATCGATATGCTCATACATCCATTTATCCGGCACATAATAGTGCTCGTCTACCGCATAGCAAAAGCCGGACTTCTCCTGTTCACCGCGGCGATAGAACTCCCACGCTTCCCCGAAAACAGGCAAATCGATAATAGGCCCCGCTGATCCAATCAGTCTGATTTGAGGCGCTGCATCATGAATTGCCTTCTCGAAGCGACGGTAGCGCTCGTAAAAATCAAATTCCTTTGTCTCCCACTGCTCATTGCCCACAGCCAGCATTGTAAGACCAAAGGGCTCAGGATGTCCCATCTTTGCCCGCAGGCTTCCCCAGTGGCTCTCTGCAGGGCCATTGGCAAATTCAATCAGATCCAGCGCATCCTGTATACACTGCTTAAATTCCTCGCTGTCTGTGCCGAGTATTTCGGTAGATCGGAACTGGCAAGCGGCGCCGACTCCTACTACCGGCAGCGCCTTGGCACCAAGCAGCTCACACAGCAGGAAATATTCGTAAAATCCCAGTCCGTAGCTCTGACCATAGTGCGACGTAGTCTCCCGCATCACATCCAGGTCTGTCTTATTACGATCATCATCGAATGCCCACAAATTCGGGATATATTTGCGATCCTGCAAAGGACCTACGGTCTGCTTCCACTGATAGCGATTTTCCAGACTGATACCTTCTACGATGCATCCTCCGGGGAAACGAACAAAGCCTGGCTTCATATCCTTCAACGCCTCAAAGAGGTCTTTCCGGAAAATACCGGCCACCGCAGAATCCGGCATCATGGAGATCAGGTCAAATTCCACCACTCCCGGGGCATCCAACGAAATCACAAACTCTGCTCCTCGGACAGATTCTTCTGCCGTCAGCTCCAGCTCGTAACGATTCCAACGATGCTCACGGCTCCTGCCCTCTGTATTCAGTGCCCTCAACTCTTTGATTTTCTGCGCCGCATCTCCAGCGTTCAGCTCAAAATCCATCTTAAGATCAGAAAAAGGCAAATAGGGAATAGGCAGGATCGCTTTTATCTGTCCCCGGGCATAAATTTTACCTTCCTTCTTTACTGAGACTGTAAACTCCTCCCCCTGATAACGGACACAGCGGGCATAAAAGGAGACCTTGTATCTGTTTCCCTTTTCCAGACAAATTCCGTCGTAGGCCTGATTGGCAAATCCCTGTCCGGAAGCATTGGATGTAAAGCGCAGATAGTGGGGATTCACAGCGGACAAGGGCGTACCGGTCACATACTGCATCACCGGCTCCTGCTCACCCTCCTCGCAAACACCGTGCCAGGCATATCCCGGATCATCCAGCGCATAAAAATTCCCCGGTGTGCCGTGGGCCTCTCTCGCCTCAAAGGAGCGGTTCTCAATCATCTCTGCGTAGATACCGCCGTCCGCTGCGTAATTGATATCCTCAAAGAATACGCCGATCATCTCCGGTGAGATTTTTTTACCATATTTTCCAGTGATTTTCATGATTGCCTCCGTTCAGACAGATATACTTTGGGATTAGATGCATTGTTGTTTGCATTGGTTCTGCTCTGCGTGAAAAAAGTCTTATTTGACTGCGCCCTGTACATTGTCAGCATATCATTTTTGGATAATTGTCTTCCATAAAAAAATAAAAGTTTGTAAAAAAATATGATTCTGCATCTGTGAAGACATTCTGACTTACCATAGTTTTTTTCTATGGCGCACTGTCAGAATTATGAATTGTACAAAATGAGACGGGACCATTACACTGTAAGGCAGGTTGCTGTAGATATGAATTTCAAGTATTTCAAGTTATATACGTATCTTCAGATACAAGTTGTAATTCAGATACAAGTTGTAATTCAGACATAAGTCGTAATTTACACATAATCTGTAAAAGACGCGACCATGCAAGAGTAAACAAATGGCACCGGTCTGAAAGATTACGCTTATCACACGAATCATACAGATCTTACAGATTATACAGATCATGCAGATCAGAAAGGACATATCCCATGAAAAATCCCGCTCCCTACCGTTATGATATTGTCGGCAGCTTTCTGCGCACAGCTGCTATTCACGATGCCCGGGCTAGGTTCGACGCCGGCAGCCTCTCTGCAGAAGAACTGTCCAAAGTAGAAGACGAAGAGATCCGCGGCCTGGTGCAGAAGGAAGAAAAGGTTGGCCTTAAGGCTGTCACAGACGGCGAATATCGCCGCTCCTTCTGGCACATGGATTTCCTCTGGGGACTTACCGGCACCCAGAAAGTAAAGGCGGAGCATTTCTCTGTGGCCTTCAAGGGATTTCAGCCCAAGGCTGAGACGGTCAGGATCGTGGATAAGCTGGATTTCCCGGAGGATCATCCTTTCTTAAAGCATTATCGTTTCCTGCAGAGCGTGGCATCTGATCTGGTACAGCCTAAGCAGTGCATTCCTTCTCCTTCCATGCTGCAACTGATTTGCTGTGTGAGAGAGCCTAATTACCAGCCCATAGAGAGATATCAGGATGAGCAGGTGCTGTTAGATGATCTGGCAGCCGTTTATCAGAAGGCAGTGAAGGCATTCTATGCCGCAGGCTGCCGTTATCTGCAGCTGGACGATACCTCCTGGGGTGAATTCTGCTCCGCAGAGAAGCGCAAGGCCTATGCAGAGCGGGGCCTTGATGTAGATGAAGTGGGACGCAAGTATGTCTATGTGCTGAACAAGGTATTGGAAGCAAAGCCGGAGGATATGACCATCACCATGCATATCTGCCGTGGCAACTTCCGCTCCACCTGGTCCTCCACCGGCGGCTATGAGCCGGTAGCAGAGATTTTGTTTGGTCATTGCAACGTGGATGGATTCTTCTTAGAGTACGACAGCGACCGGGCCGGCGGCTTTGAGCCCCTGCGCTATATCGGAAAGCAGAAGGTGGTTCTGGGCCTCGTCACCTCCAAGGATGCCAAGCTGGAGAAAAAGGAGGATGTCATTGCCCGTATTCGCGAGGCATCCAAGTATGTACCCTTAGAGCAGCTGGCGCTGAGCCCTCAGTGCGGCTTCGCCTCCACAGAGGAGGGCAACCTGGTCACCGATGAAGATCAGTGGAAAAAGTTAGCTCTCGTAAAGGAAATTGCGCAGGAAGTCTGGGGAGAGGATAATTAAGACAGAAACTTTTTAGCAGAGGGGTCATAACGATTGATGTTATGATCCCTCTTTTTGGACTAAAAGCTAAGGCGTGAAGTGAGAGAACTGTAATGATATAATGCTTTGATAGATGATGCAATGATGTTTGGGATAAAACTCCTCGAGAGAGCCGGCTCTCGTCGAGAGGAAGGTCTTTTTGCCTATGGTGTCATTCAATTGAGACTTTCAGTTGAGAAATTTAATCGAGAACTGTAACCAGGACATTTCATCGAGACAGGTAATAAAACGTATAATGGAAAAGTACTAAAAAGCCATGAAAATTCTCACACTATCTGACTATCTGAAACAACAATACGGACAGAAAATATACAAAATCTCCCTGTCCTCCGGCTGCACCTGCCCCAATCGGGACGGCACCTTAGGGACAGGAGGCTGCACATTTTGCTCTGCGGGGGGATCGGGCGAGTTCTCCCAGTCTGTCGCAGACGAGCAAGCGATAGATCGGGAGATAGAGCAGGCGATTCGCATGGTCGGTGCAAAGCTTCCTAAGGGACAGTCATCAGAAGACCAGAAATTCATCGCCTATTTCCAGTCCTTTACCAATACATACGGCGATGTAGAGCGATTGACGCGGCTTTACCGCAAGGTCATATCCAGGCCGGATGTCGTCGCCTTATCCCTGGGAACAAGACCGGACTGCATAGGAGAGACGCAGCTGTGCATGCTGTCGGAATTAAACCGCATAAAGCCTGTCTGGGTAGAATTAGGACTCCAGACAATGCACAATGCTACAGCGGAAAGGATCCACAGAGGATATCCCACAGAAGTGTTTAAAACGTGCTATGATAGACTTAAGAGCATGGGCCTGACTGTTATAGTCCATGTGATTCTGGGACTTCCCGGAGAAAGCCGGGAGGATATGCTGGATACGATCCGTTACCTTGCAAACCTGCAGCCGCCCCTTGACGGTATCAAGCTGCAGATGCTGAACATACTGGAAGACTCCGCACTGGGAGAGGAATACAAACAAAAGCCCTTTGCGCAGATGTCTATGGAGGAATACTGTAATCTGGTGGTGCAGTGCCTGCAGATTCTGCCGGAAAATGTGGTGATACACAGAATGACCGGAGACGGACCGAGAAAACTCCTGCTGTCACCGAGATGGGTGACAGATAAGAAGCGGGTGCTGAATATGCTCAGAAAGAAGATAGAAGAAGCATAATCGATAAAACGGCGAATGTTTTTGTTTTTATGTTTAATACAAGAAAGGCATCAGAAAGACCAAAGAAAGAACTTCACCATAAAAAGTGGAGGAGTAAGGAATATGAAGGGTGACTTGTCAAAGAGACTTATCAATCAAATATCCACCTATGGAAGGGAAGCTTCTGTTGACAGGATAGTTCTGTTCGGCTCCCGTGCACGTGGAGACAATATGGATAGAAGTGATATTGATCTTGCGGTGTATGGCGGAGACTTTGACGCATTTTACTGGAATATAAAAGAAAATATTCATTCGCTTTTATTGTTTGATATGGTCAGAATGGATGGAAAAGTATCCAAGGACCTGGAAAAAGAAATAGAAAGGGACGGTATTATCCTGTATGAAAAAAGTTGAGAATTTTTCAAAATGTCTCCGGGTCCTTAAAGAAGCAGATTTTGCACAGGCTGAAAAGGATGAAATATACAGAACGGGTATTATCGGTCAGTTTAATCTGACTTTTGAATTATCCTGGAAAGCTCTGCAGGCAGTATTAAGAGCCCATGGGGCAGCGGGCGCAGACACCGGATCACCCAGAGAAATATTGATACACCAATGAAGGAAGCAAGTCTACTGAAAAAGTACTATAGAACCCTGCTCACGCTAAATATATAATGGCGAGGAATACAAACAAACAGAACAGCACACATAACCATGAAAAAAGTGTGAAAATACCATGAAAAAAAGCTGAAAATATCATGAAAAACTTGTGACAGCAAAGAACGGATGTTGTAAAATAAGTTGATTGTAAAAAAAAATGTATAGACAATTTGCGACGTTATCAGTTATATGTCAATCATATGAGTGAAAACACGAAAAGCACGCCCCAAAAACATGACCGGAGACTGGTCTGATCAGACTAAGTAAACATGACTTTTTGACCGGAATATGGGATAAGAGTACAAGATACAGGAGGATAAATTGATGCGAGGAAAGAAATCAAGGCTGTTCATATGCGGGATGCTGGCTGCCTGCATGCTGATCGAACAGATCGCCACAGACACCATGTCCCTGACTGCTTATGCGGCAGCGGACACCACAGTGGTATCAGATGCGCAGGGGACGTCGGAGGATTCCGGCGACGGATCCCTGCAGGTATACACAGAAGGTGATTCTGACACACCGGCCGCAGAGGCGAGCGGTGAAGGTAGTGAGCAGGGAACCGCACAGACAGAGACGAAAGCGTCTGATGAGAGCGGCTCGGCCGATGCCTCATCTGCGGATGCCGGCAAGAGCGAGGGCGGCGCAGCTGACACTTCCGCTGCGGCAGCAGCCTCGGGGGATTCCTCTGCAGCTAGTGGATTAAATAAGGACTCATCAGCATCCACATCAGAGAATGCCGGCCAGAACGCCACTGACGGCACCTCCAAGGATGCGTCTACTAAGTCGGAGTCTGCCACAGGGGAAGATGACGAAGAGCTGACGGAAGAGGAAAAGGCAGCAAAAGAAAAAGAGGAGAAGGAAAAGAAGGCTCTGGAAGAAGCTGCTTTAAAGGATGCTGAAAAGAAAACATATAAAGCCAGTATTAAGGTAAGCTGGGACGATGATGGTAACCTGTACAAGCAGCGGCCGTCTTCTTTGCGTATCAGCATTGCAGACCAGGAGATGGAATTATCGGTATCAGACAGCGACAGTGAGACTACGACGACGGTTGAATACACCAGCGCTGAGGAAGCGACAGAGATTAAATTGCTGGACAGTCTTTCCGGCTATAATACCAGCCTGGATAGAGATTCGGACGGTACGTTTATTATTAAAAACACGTATAACGGAGAAAAAAAAGAAATCACTATCGGCATAAAGTGGATTGATGAACATAACAACACAGTAAGCTGGCCGAGCAAAGTTTATTCTAATCAGGCAAAATTTGATCTTAAAACAAATGATGACAGCAGATATGAAACTGTTTATTTTAGTCCTGATGGATCAACGATAAAAAGAAATGTGCAGAAGGACTTTGACTGCAGCAATATAGAGGTGGCAGCTCTGGATGGTTACTCGACCGTTGTTGAGTCTGACAATGCCAAAGAAAATTTCACGGTTAATTATATAGCCAATAACAGAACGATAGATATAACCACGAGTTGGCAGAACATCAATGGGCATGGGGATCGTATACCCGACAGGTGCTCATTTACGTATGGGGCAGTAGAACATTGTATTTCTGCATCGTTCGATACTTATGATGATAAAGATGTAAAAAAGATTTCATTGCCGGACGGCGAGCTTATAGAAGATACCTTTAGCGTAGACCCTATTCCCTGTTTTGAAAGCGTCGTTACAAGAATGGATTGGGGTTATGACGTTGAATATACGTATAGCGGTGAAGGTGCTATCAGCATTTCAGTAAAATGGATTGACTATGATAATCGTTGGGGTGATCGTCCTGATCAAATTGGATTGAGTTTCTTACCCGGTATTGAAAGTGGGGCGGCAGTTATCACTAGCACTATTAGTGCTAGTGATAACTGGAAAAATGATTCTCTTCAGGACAAGGACATGCCTGATGGGTGGGGAGTTGAAAAAAAGATCATACCACAGAGTTGTGTCAACTACACATGCTCCTACGTCTGGTTTGGAAAAAATAAAGACACCTGCACGATCACATATACGCATAAGAAAATAAAAGACGGTAAGTTAAAGGTGGAATGGGTAGGTGATGAAGAACATTTAGACATGCGGCCGAGCAAAGTCAAAGTAGATTTGCTGGACGGCGGCAATGTAGAGAATGTTATTGCATCCTTTACTTTGACGGGGAATAATGAAGCCTTCTTGGATTTGCCTGATGATTTTACTGCAGATTGGATCCAGCCGGAAAATGTAGATTACTATGCGCCCTACATTTATTTAGATGAAGAGACAGATACATGGGTTATCCAGTATCGATTTTGTGCTGCGAATCAATATGCAGTTGATGTAATATGGGACGACTTTAACAATGTTTTAAACACGCGGCCGGAGAGTTTTCGGTTAAAGATGGGTGTAGGTCACGGTGATAGTGCCGGGTACTATATCGTATTGTCAAAGGACGATGCGATTGAGGGGAATAAATGGCACAGCCTTATTTGGTTAAACGGGAATATTAATAGTTTTAAGGAACCTGAGATTACCGGTGCCGATGCGGCAGCATTGATGTACTATACATCAAATGTTAGCATAGAGGATAATTGCTACAAGATAGAATTAAAATATGAAGGTGATAAACGAGAACAGATCAAAATTCAGACAGAGTGGAAGAATGCAGATGGAATAAACAAACCGAAAACTCTGTCGGTAAGGCTGGATAAGGATTCTACGTACGTACAGAAACTGGAGGTGCCTTATGATCAGGGGGAAACGCTCTATGCACCAAAGGGGTTGTCTGCAGATGATATTACGGTGGCTGAGATACAGAGCTGTGAGGAGGCTGACAACTACACATTTGAAACCCAGGATGACGGATATAGTGAAGAGGGTGTGCATGTCTTTACAATAGTTGGCACGTATAAGACAGACAAAGTGAACATCGGCGTACAGAAAAAATGGAATGATGAAGGTCATGAGAGAGAAAGATCTGATGTGACGGTACAGCTGTACATAGATGATCAGCCTCAAAATAAATACAGAACATTAACTGCAAAAAATAGCTGGAAAAGTGCATTTACAGGTCTTGATCAATTATCGAGCGGACATGAATACAAGGTAAAGGAGGTACTCAGCGACAAACAGGAACAACTTTATAAGTCCGCTGTAACAGGAGATGCAAGCAGCGGATTCATAATTACAAATACCTATATCGAAGAGATTCCGATTAAGGTCATCTGGAAGGAAGGTAGTACGATAACGGGCGGCTATCCAACTACGTTATCTCGTCCCAGCAGCTTCAATATGAAAATCAATTTCAAAAAGACGGATGATGGAACAGCAAGCTCGACAAGTGTGACTGTAAAGAAGCCGGATGTAGTAGAGGTTGATACTATCTGGGAGTGCACATTCACGGACTATGACAGATTTGTCAAACAGTATTATAACTCTGTTGAAGTGAGCGGAATACCGTCCTGGTATGATGTTGAAGCCCAATATACAAAAGAAAATGGTTTTCTTATTACTTGTACCTTAAAGTCAAAATACGAGTATAAGCCTCTCGAAATCTATACAGTGTGGGAAGGAGAGGATGAAACTGTTGACACCAGTCAGCGCCCTGATGATATTGAGCTTACTCTCAGCACAGGTGGGAGATCCGACAGCGCAGTAAGAATAAGTACCATAGAAACAGTGAACAATATATCTGTTTCAAAGGATGTGTATGATAATGACAAGATAACGATTAAGGCATCGGATCCGCAGCCAAGTGATATCGAAAATGCGGAGAAATACACTTATTACGTTACGCGAAATGAAAATCAAAAACAAAAGTACACCGTCCACTGTGTCTACAGCCCCGTCAAATTTGACGTGGTAAAGAAATGGAAAGACACCGGCCATAAGGGCGAGCGGCCTTCCTCTGTCCAGGTACAGCTGTATGTGGACGATGTGAAGCAGGAGGGCGACAACGCACTTATCACGCTTTCTGCAGACAATGACTGGAAGGGTACATTCCGTCTGCCCAAGCTGACCGACGGAATGTCCTATAAGGTAAAGGAGGTTATTCCTAAAAAGTACGAGGAGAACTATTCCTCAGAGGTGACCGGCGATGCGGACAAAGGCTTCACGATCACCAATACCTATGTGGAAGACGCCGATAAGAAGACCATCAAGATCACCAAGAAATGGGAAGACATCGGCCATGAAGATGAGCGCCCTGGAAGTGTCACGGTGCGGCTGTATGACGGCACGAGTCTGGTAAAGGATGATATCGTTCTGTCCGAGGATAATGATTGGACCGCCACGGTCAAAGTGACGGACAACAGCGCCAGCTACCGTGTAGAGGAAGTGGAAACCAGCACCGGCACGGATACGGGTACCGACAGCGGCACAACCGATGGAGCAGAAACGACGACCCCCACAGATACGGATACGAACGACAGCGCGAAGCAGAGTGCTGATACCACCACAAGCACAGACACTGATTCTACAGATACCGGCTCCACAAATCAGGGTGCCGCACCTACGCCTGGCACTGGTTCCACGGATCAGGAGGCTGCACCTACGCCTGGCACTGGCTCCACGGATCAGGAGGCTGCACCCACTCCGGGTACCACTACAGGGGGGAGTCTGTCCAAATATCAGGTGTCCTATTCCAGCTATACCCCTACCACCACGGGCACAGAGGAGGGGTACAACGAGGAGCTGATCATCACTAACACCTATAAGACGGAGGGGGATGACTATAGGGATATTACCATCACCAAGTATTGGGATGATAATGATAACGCAGCAGGCCTTCGTCCTTCCTCTGTAGAAATTAAGCTGCAGAAAAAGGTGGGCGAGCAGACGACAGCAACAGATGTCTGCACCGTGACCCTGAATGCGGACAATGACTGGAAGGCTGTAGTCCGTGATCAGCCTTTATATGAAGGAACAGGAGAAAGCAGGCAGGCAATCACATACAGTGTCTTGGAGGTAGGAGCACAGGAAGTGGAGGATAAAGATCCGGCACCCACCCCCACTCCTACACCGGAGGAAGGCAGCACCACCGAAGGTGATACAGACAAGAGCGGTGAGGATGAAGATGCAGCGCCTTTGTCTGATAACGGGGATGCGAGCACCACTGCTAATGAGAAAACTGCAACAAATACAGGCACAGATACGCAGGATCCTGCTCCCACACCGGGCGGCACCACTACAGGTGGCTCTACTACCGGCGGCACCACCACTGGTGATGACACCACCTCCGGTGGCGCTTCCGGCGACTGGAGTACGCCCACTATTGCAGCCTACATAGCTAACTATGTAGGAAGCGCAGAGGAGGGCTTTACCGTCATCAACAGCTTTAACCTGACAGACATCAACATCAAGGTAGTCTGGGATGACGCAGGCCATGAGGAAATACGTCCGAAGCAGGTGACAGACATTTACCTGTACAAGGGCGAAGAGCAGGCTTCCAACAAACTCACCGTAGATGAGAGCGTAAACTGGGCACAGACAGTACCCGATCAGCGTGTGGACGGTGATTTCACGGTCAAGGCACCTGATCTGGAGCACTACGACAGAACCATCATCGGTGATGCCTTAGACGGCTTTACCATTACCTATATTTATAGAGATAACAGCGACGAGACCGCCGATATCGTCATTAAGAAGAAATGGGATATGGGGGATCTGGCAGTAGCATTGGCCCATCCGGACAAGGCTACCGTACAGCTGAAAAAGGGCGACGAGGTCGTCGCCACCCAGGAGCTTTCTGCAGACAATGACTGGACCTTTACCATGCGGGAGCAGCCTTTAAAGGACGAAAAGGGTCAGGAGATCAAGTATACCGTAGAAGAAGTGGGCACACCCTCCGGCTATGAGATGTCTGTAGAGGAAGTGAACCAGGACGCAGAAGGTAAGGAGATCAAGACTGACGGCGAGGGCACTGAGAGCGACGGTAAGGATACCGACTCTCAGCAGACTGCCGGACAGACAGCAAACGGAGACAGCGCCTCCGCTCAGAATAGTGCAGACGGCACCGGAACCACAGGCGCAGCAGACGGAAGTGATACGACTCAGACAGTCACCACTGCCACCGTGGCCGCCAAGGTCTTCACCGTGACCAACAAATATAACGGCAAGACCATCCACTACAAGGTGGAGAAGAAGTGGGATATCGATATCGAGGACATTGACTGTCCTGACAGCATTCGCGTGGCTATCCAGAAGAAGAATGGGGATAAATGGGAAACCGTCAAGGTGCCGGAACTCAGCAAGGATAACAGCTGGACCTGGGAAGGCAACCTGCCGGATGGCGAGTATCGCGCCAGAGAGCTGAAGGAAGATACCCTCTTTGAAGAGTTTGAGACGGTTATAAAGAACACAGTAAGTACCCTGACAAAGGATACCTATACATCATGGATCGCCAACATTAAATCCAGCGGCAAATCTTATTGGAGCGGCCTGCCGGATTACTTAAAGAAGGCGGCAGACAAGGGCTATGATTATCTGTGCGATTCTCTGAATGCAAAGGCAGATGATCTCTATGACCAGATGATGGAGCGCCTGAGCTTTGCCAGTGTGGACGGCAAGATCGTGGATGCCGGAGATGACGTCTATGTAGATTATCATGTACCCCAGAGATTCAGTGTCATTGAAGGCGGCATGCAGGATGCTCATGTGACCCACTACAAGGTGACCTATGAGGAAAGCGGCAATAGCTGCACCATCACCAATGAGGCTGTGCTGGAGATCGATGTGATCAAGCGCTGGATCGAGTTAAACGGCGCCAAGGCACCGGACTCCGTCTGGGTAGTGCTGATGATGAAGCCTAATTCCAAGTTTATGGATAAGCTTCCCAGTGGTGTGCTGGACTACGAGTTCCCGGTGATCAACCCTATAAAGGGCGGTAATAACCCGTTGGCACTGATTTCCGAGTTTACCTTAGGCTTCGGCAGCGATCTGCTCAATAAGATCAGCGGCAGCATATTGCCAAAGCTCGCCATCGCCAAGGTCAGCAAGGATGACAACTGGAAGACTACCTTTGTGGTCTCCAAATATACCCTGGGTATCCCGATGGAGTTTAAGGGCGCCGAGGTGACCAGTGAGATTGTCCGTCAGATCGTCAAGTACTTCTTAAAGATTGATCTGCCGATTTCCTATAATCCGCTGGATGGCTATATCAGCATTCCCACCAAGGCGATTCCTACGATTTTGGGTATTACAGATATAAGACAGATTACAGATCTGAGCGGACTTGTGGAAAAAGCAAAGGAAAAAGTACAGTCCATGAAGCTGGAGGATTTCGGCAATCTGGGCTTTGATACCCTGCTGGATGCATGGCACCTGATGGCAAATGTCATCAATATCAAGTTCAAGATCGACTGGCCGGATCCCGATCCGGTACCCAATACCATCCAAGGCAAAAAGACCTGGGATGACAATGACAATGCGGCGGGCAAGCGTCCGGAGCAGGTAGTAGTACATCTTTATAAGAACGGACAGCCTGCCAAGGATGAGAACGGCAATGAGATCACCGCGACGATCTCCGAGAAGAGCGGCTGGCGCTATACCTTTGTTAACTGCCCGGAGATGGATGAGCAGGGCAACCGTATCACCTATACGGTGAAGGAAGATCCGGTGGAGGGCTATCAAGTCACCTATGACGGATACAACATCACCAATAAATACACCGGCGTGACCAAAGAGGATGAATACAGCAATATCAAGATCACCAAGGTGTGGGATGATGCCGGTCATGAGAATAAGCGCCCGACCGGCGTAGTGGTCACTCTGAAGGGTGAGACCGCATCCGGCATGATGATCTCCGCAGAATTGGATGTGACAGCAGGGAATGATTGGTCATATACCGCAGAGGACATGCTTCTCGTCATGGACGGTGAGGAGTTTACCTATACACTGACGGAGAAAGAACTTCCTGATTACACTACCGTGATTTCCGGCAGCGCAGTGAATGGCTTTGTCATTACCAATACCTATAAAGATCAGGAGGAGGGGACAATCGATATCCCGATTACCAAAGTCTGGGATGATCAGGGACAGGAGAGTAAGAGACCGGCACAGATTACGGCGACACTGAAAAAGGGTGAAGGCGACAGTGCCGAGACCGTTGCGACAGTGACACTGTCAGAATCCAATAATTGGAAAGCTGTGGTGCGGGAGCAGGCCAAGACGGATGCGGCCACCGGTGCGGAAATCAAGTACACCGTGGAGGAATCTGCAGAGAATGACGGTCTGAAGAATTACGACGGTGAGATTACCGGCAGTGCTACAGAGGGCTTTACCATCACCAATACCTATAAGCCCGGAGATGGCAAGGTGAATGTCAAGATCACCAAGCAATGGGAGGATCTAGGACACGAGGACAAGCGTCCGGATAAGGTAACCGCCACCCTGAAGAACGGGGATAAGGAGGTTGCCACCGTAGAACTGACCAAGGAGAATAACTGGACAGCTACTGTACGTTCCGTGCAGTTAAGGGATATCCTGAACAGGGAGATCGAGTATACCGTAGAAGAGGAAGCGCTGGAAAACTACGATACAGCCATCAACGGCAGTGCGCAGGACGGCTTCGTCATCACCAACGTATACGATGACAATGCTCCGGAAACTATCGATATTCCTATTACCAAAGTGTGGGATGACGAGGACAATGCAGCAGGCGTGCGGCCCGCTTCTGTGAAAGTCGCCCTGAAGAACAACGGCAAGGTGATAGCCACTGCAACCCTGAATGAGGACAACGGCTGGACGGCAGTAGTGCGGGATCAGCCTCAGAAGGACGAGCAGGGCAATGCCATCAAGTACGTGGTGAGCGAGGATAATGTACCCGGCTATACCCATATCGTATCCGGCAATGCCATCGATGGCTTTACTGTCACCAACAGCTATCGAACCCAGAAGATTCTGATCACCAAGGAGTGGAAGGGCGACGAAGATCACACAGACAGTCGCCCTGACAAGGTGGAAGTAAAGCTGAAGGCAAACGGAGAGGAATACACCACCGTTGAATTGAACGCAGACAATAGCTGGAAGGCATCTGCTCGCGTTCCGATGTATGACAAGGACGGAGAGGAGATCCAGTACACCGTAGAAGAGGTTTCTGTCAAGGATTATAAGGTCGAATACGGCGAGGCAGTAAAGACAGATAACGGCTATAGCTTTGTCATCACCAATACCTACGAGCCGGAGACGAAGGAACTGAAGATCACCAAGAAATGGGATGACGCAGACAATGCAGAGAGCCGTCCCAGCCAAATCAAGGTAAATCTGCAGGCCAATGGGGAGACGGTGGACACCATCACCCTGAGCGCTGACAGTGCTTCCATTGCAGCTGTCGCAGAGGCGAAAGCTTCTAATGAAAGTGGCAATGATGGAAACAGCAATAGTGAGGACGCCTCCAACGCAGCAGACGAAGGAAAAGCCACTGTGACGTTCGGAAAATCAACGGATACCACCTGGACCTGCACTGTACAGGGCATCCCTGTCAGAGACGGAAAGGGCAAGGACATCACCTACACGGTGGAAGAGGATAAGTCCGGCGATGATGAGGCGGCACAGAAGCTTCAGAAGTACAGCACCAAGGTAGAAGACGATGCAGAAAGTGGCTTTACCATCACCAATACCTACGGCACGGTGGATATCACCATCACCAAGAAGTGGGAAGATCTGGGCCATGATAGCGAGCGTCCCAGCGAGGTCATTGCAACGCTGACAGGCAGCAACGGTGAAAAGGAAGAAGTTAAGCTGAATGCTGACAATAACTGGACAGATACAGTCAAGAATCTGCCTATGACCACAGCGGACGGCAGCAAGATTACCTACAAGGTAGAAGAGTCTGTCACCTGCAGCAAGGAAGCGGACACGGAAAAGCTTGCGAAGTATAAGTCCGCAGTTACCGGAGATGCCCAGAGCGGCTTCACTATCACCAATACCTACGATGATAAAGATGACAGTACCATCGATATCCTGATCAAAAAGGTGTGGGAAGATAAAGACAACGCAGCAGGAAAGCGTCCCGAGTCTGTCAAAGTCACCCTTAAAAAGGAAGGCGCGGAGGATGTGATCGCGGAGGCTACCCTGTCAGAGGAAAATAACTGGCAGGTGACTGTGAAGGATCAGCCCCAGAAGGACGGTTCTGACAGTGACATCAAGTACGTGGTGAGTGAGGATACCACAGATGAGTGGGCAAAGAGCTACACTACAAAGATCAGTGAAGTGACAAAGGTAAACGCCGCAGATGGCGCCGATGCAGGTGAGGAAGCAAACGAGAACATAAGTGAGAATGCAGACAAGAATGCGGAGACACATTATGTTTGCACTGTCACCAACACCTACGATGATAATCAGCAGAAGATCACCGTTGTAAAGAAATGGGAGGACGAAGGCCATCAGGATCGGAAGCCGGAAGAGGTAGTTATCAAACTGAAGGCGGGAGATATCATCGCCAGATCCATCGTCCTGGATAAGGAAACGGATTGGAAGGCTACCTATACCATGCCGGTGAAGGATGCGGAAGGCAAAGTCATCACCTATTCCATCGAGGAAAATCCGGTGGAGGATTACGAGGCAAAGTACAGCGAGCCTATAACCTTAGAAAGTAAGGACGGGGAAGACGACAGCCATACCCTCACGGTGACCAATACCTACAAGCAGGACACCAGAAAGATCAAAATTTCCAAGGTCTGGAAGGATGAAGGCTATGAGAGTAAGCGGCCCGCAGAGGTAAAGATCAATCTGAAGGCCGGCGACCAGATAGTGGCTTCCATCACCCTGCCGAAGGGCAACGTGACCTATGCAGACGGCAGCAAGTCTGATGACGGCAAGGCCAAGGACGGCGAAGATGCCGACCCTGACGGGGCACAGGATGCCGACGCGGACAAGGAACAGGAGGCCGGCAGCGAGGATCAGAACACCTGGACAGGCTATATCGATAATCTGCCCATCCGGGATGAACAGGGCAATGAGATCACCTATACCGTGGAAGAGGATAAGTCCGGAGAGGCTGAGGATAAAGACAAGCTGAAGCTGGAGGATTATCAGACAGAGGTTTCCGGGGATGCCCAAAACGGTTTCATCGTGACCAATACCTATGAGAAGAAGATCACCTTCCATGTGGAAAAGGAATGGGATATCGACCTGGAGCAGAATGACTGCCCGGATTCCATCAAGGTAGCACTGCAGAAAAAGGACGGCGAAAATTGGAAGACCGCGAAGGTGGTGGAGCTCACTAAGGACGGCGGATGGAAGATGGACGTCGAAGTGCCGGAAGGTACCTACCGTGCAAGAGAGTTAAAAGAGGATACTGTATATGATTCCTTCGTAGAGACCATTGATAAGGTTACCAAGGAGAACTACGGCGAGTGGATCAATAAGATTAAGGAAGGTGGTAAGAGCTATTGGAGCAGTCTGCCGGAGAGCATCCGCAGTGCTGCCGATAAGGGCTATGATAAGCTATGCGATGCCCTGGGCACCAAGGGTGAGAACCTGCGGGAAGAGCTGATCAGTAAATTAGGCGCATCCGACGCAGACGCCAAGATCATCAAGGGCGAGGGTGAGGAATGCTATGTGGATTACAGCGTTCCTGCCAGAGTCAGCGCTGTCGCCGGAGAGCAGGAGGCTCATAAGACCCGTTATAAAGTAAGCTACAAGGACGAGGAAAACAGCTGCAAGATTACCAACAAGGCTATCCTGGAGATCGACGTGATCAAGCGCTGGATCGTGCCGGAGGGTACGGAGCTGCCGGATCACGTGTGGCTGGTACTCATGACCTCCCCCAACTCCAAGTTTACGGACAATCTGCCGGATGGCATGATGAAGATCGAGTTCCCGGTGATCAATCCCTTAAAGGGTGGCATGAATCCTCTGGAGATGATTCTGGAGGCTACCATCGGCGTAGGCAGCGATCTGATCGCCAAGATCACAGACGGCATACTGCCCAAGCTGGCTGTAGCCAAGGTCACCAAGGACGACAACTGGAGAACCACCTTTGTGGTATCCAAATACACCATGGGCATTCCCATGGAGTTTAAGGGCGCTGAGGCTACCAGTGAGATCATACGGCAGATCGTCAAGTATTTCCTGAAGTTCGATCTTCCGGTTTCTGTGAACCTGCTGGACGGCTACATCAGCATCCCCACCAAGGCTATCAGCACCATTATGGGCATTGAGGATGTGAGCGATATCCTCGATTTCTCTAAGCTGGCAGGAGATGCCTTAGCCAAGGCGAAGTCTCTGACCATGGAGGATCTTAAGAATCTGGGTCTTAATACCATCACGGATGTGGGACATTTGATGGCCAACGTCATCAATATCAAGTTCAATATTCCGAAGGGAGATCCGGATCCGGATCCCGAGACCATCCGGGGCAAAAAGACCTGGGATGACAATAACGATGCAGCTAAGAAGCGTCCCGAGACCATCACCGTTCGTCTCTATAAGAACGGAGAGCCGGCCAAGGACGAGAAGGGCAACGAGATCACTGCCACCACATCCAAGAACGCCGATTGGTCCTATACCTTTACCAATTGTCCGTCCAAGGATAAAGACGGCAACGCCATTACTTACAGCGTGAGAGAGGATCCGGTGCCGGAGGGCTACGAAGTCACCTACAGCGGCTACAACATCACCAATAAGTACACAGGTGAAAAAGATAACGACGACAAGATCAACATCACCGTCACCAAGGTCTGGGATGATGAGGGTCAGGAAGATAAGCGTCCGGATTCCATCAAGGTAAAACTGATGGCTGACGGTCAGATGGTGAAAGAACTCGAGCTGACCAAAGCCAATAACTGGACACAAAAAGTGGAAGAGCTGCCTCTTAAGGGCGACGATGCCAAGGAGATTAAGTACACTGTAGAAGAAGTTACCTCCGCTGGTTCTCTGGAGAATTACGAGATCAAGATCACCGGAGATGCAGCCAGCGGTTTCACCATCACCAATACCTACAAGGATAATAAGAAGAAGACCATCAACATTCCTATTAAGAAGGTGTGGGTGGATGACAACAACGCTGCAGGCAAGCGGCCGGAATCTGTCAAGGTAACCTTAAAGAATGTGACCACCGGAGAAGATGTAGAGACCGTGGAGCTCTTGGAGGCCAACAACTGGCAGACTACCGTGGAGAAACTGCCGCAGTACACAGAGGATGGCAAGGAGATCGAGTATGCGGTAGAAGAGGAAGCTGTAAGCGGTTATACTGTCAAGATCGACGGCAGTGCCGCAGAGGGCTTTACCGTTACCAACGAATACGATGCTTCCAGGATCACCATCATCAAGGAGTGGAAAGGAGACGAAGAGCATAAGGACAGTCGGCCAAAGAGTGTAAAAGTCACCTTGAAGGCAGACGGAGAGGACTATGCATCCTTTGACTTAAGCGAGAGCAACAGTTGGAAGATGACTATGCATGTCCCCACAGCCAAGGAGGACGGCACTGAGATCAAGTACACCGCCGAGGAAGTATCCGTCAAGGATTACGAGACCAAGGTGGGAGAAGTACAAAAGACCGAGGACGGCTACAGCATCACCATCACCAACACCTACAAGCCGGAGACCGGCAGCATCAAGATCACGAAGATCTGGAAGGATGAAGGACACACAGAAAATCGTCCCAGCCAGATTAAGGTGAAGCTGCTGAAGGGAGAAGAGGTCGACCAGGAAATCACTCTAAGCGCTGAGAATGCAAGCAGCGAGGATGGCAGCGAATGGTCATGCACCCTTCAGAACAAGGCTCTTAGAGATGAAAAGGGTCAGACCATTGAATACGCGGTGGAAGAGGACAAGACCGGTGAGAGTGAGGATGCACAGAAGATTCAGAAATATGGCACCAAGGTAGAGGGAGATGCCGAAAAGGGCTTTACCATCACCAACACCTACGGCGAGCAGGAGATCACTGTCACCAAGAAGTGGGATGACCTGGGCCATGAGAAGGATCGCCCTGAGGAGCTTCAGTTTAAGCTGATGGCGAACGGTGCGTTTAAACAATCCATCACCCTGACCGCAGCAGAAGGCTGGACAAAGACGGTCACAGGACTGCAGGCAACGGACGACGCAGGTAAGACCATCGAATACACCGTGGCCGAGGATAAGGAAGCCAACGGCGATAAGCTGAAGAACTACAAGACCTCTGAGGCAGAGGGTGATATGGAGAAGGGCTTTACCATCACCAACACCTATGACGATGAGGACCCTGCGACCATCAACATTCTGCTTAAGAAGGTATGGGAAGACGATGACAATGCCGCCAAGGTTCGGCCGGATTCCGTCAAGGTGACCTTAAAGAATAAGAACACCGGCGAGGAAGTGGCGACCGTGGAGCTGTCGGAGAAAAATAACTGGCAGGCCGTTGTGCGGGATCAGCCCGCCAAGGATGATGAGGGCAAAGACATCGAGTATCAGGTGGAAGAGGTCAAGGTAGAGAACTACACTACCAAGATCGGTGACATGGAAAAGACCGAGGACGGTTACAGCTTCACCATCACCAATACCTATGAAGCAGAAGATAAGAAGATCACTATCATCAAGAAGTGGAAAGGAGACGAAGAGAGTAAAGAGCAGGACCAGGAGGAGCAAGGTCAGGAGGATCAGCAGCAGGATAAACAGGAAGGCCAGGAGCAGGAGGGTCAGGAAAGTAAGGACAAGAGACCTGAAAGCGTAGTGGTGAGACTGAAGGCCGGTGACATCGTGTTCAAGACCCTTGTTCTGGATAAAGAGAATAACTGGCAGGCTTCCGTTCGAGTACCGGTGAAGGATGCCGACGGCACAGAGTACAATTACACCGTCACCGAGGATCCGGTAGAGAACTACGAGACCGAGATCAGCGAGGCTGAAAAGACCGAGGAAGGCTACACCTTTACCATTACTAACAGTTATAAGAAGGAGACCACCAACATCAAGATCACCAAGATCTGGAAGGACGAGAATGATAAAGCAAAGAAGCGTCCGGAAAAGGTCAAGATCGATCTGAAGGCCAATGGCACAGTGGTGAAGTCCATCACCCTGCCGGACGGCACTGTGACAGATCCGTCTACAGAGGAGAAGGAGGGCACCGAAGAGGCCGGTACAGATACCTCTAAGGAGGAAAACAACGGTACAGGTGCAGATGCCGGCAACGCAGCCGATTCTGCAGCATTGGCACTGGAAAGCGACAATGTGAACGAAGAGGGCGAGAAGGACGCAGGCGACAAACAGGAGGGCAGCGAAGGATCGGAAGGTTCCGAGGAAACTGCTGTAACCGAGTGGACAGGCACCATCGAAAATATGCCGCTGCGTGATGAAAACGGCGAGCTGATCACCTACACCGTGGAAGAGGACAAGAACGTAGAGTCCGAGAAGATCCGGTACTACAAGACCGAAGTTTCCGGGGATGCACAAAGCGGATTTACCGTCACGAACACCTACGGTGACAAGGCCACCTTCCATGTGGAAAAAGAGTGGAAGATCGACTTAGGGAATACCGACCGTCCTGACAGCATTCGGGTAGCGATCCAGAAGAAGGCGAACGATGCCTGGAAGACCGAGCAGGTGGTTGTGCTCAGCAGTGACAATGACTGGAAGCTGGATGTGGAGATCCTGGACGGCAGCGGCGAGTACCGCGCAAGAGAAATGCAGCAGGACAACGCATGGGATGAGATCGTAGGCAAGATCGACACCCTCACCCAGGATACCTATGCTTCCTGGCTCAGCAGTATGAAGGAGAGTGGTAAGGATTACTGGAGCAGTCTGCCGGATGCCATCAGAAATGCCGCAGACCAGGGCTACAGTGCTCTGTGCGACAAGGTAGGCGCAGAAGGCGAAGAGCTCCGGAAGAAGATGATCAGCATGCTGGGAGCAAAGGATGCCGACAGCAAGATCGTTACAGGAGAGGCGGCAAAGGAAGAAGGCGGAGAAGACGGAAGGTATGTGATCTACAGCGTGCCGGCCAGACCTACAGCCATTACCGGCGAGCAGGAGGCTCACCAGACCAGATATGAAGTAAAATACGAGGACGAGAAAAACAGCTGCAAGATCACCAATGAGGCAATTCTCGAGATCGACGTGATCAAGCGCTGGATCGTGCCGGAGGGCACCGAGCTGCCGGAGAAGGTATGGGTAGCGCTGATGGCAAAGCCCAGCTCCAAATTTACGGAGCAGCTGCCGGCCGGCGTGCTGGATTATGAGTTCCCGGTGATCAACCCCAAAACAGGCGGTCAGAATCCGGTTTCCATTATTTCGGATATGGCACTGGGACTCAGCGCAGATTGGCTGGATAACCTCATCCCGAATATTCCAAAGCTTGCCATCGCCAAGATCACGAAGGACGATAACTGGAAGACTACATTTATTGTGTCCAAATACACCATGGGCGTTCCTATGGAGTACAAGGGCGCCGAGCTGACCAGTGAGGTCATCCGCCAGATCATCAAGTATCTGTCCGGATTTGACATTCCGATTTCCGTGAACATCCTGGACGGCTACATCAGCATCCCTACCAAGGCCATCAAGACCATTATGGGTATCGAAAATGTCAGTGACATTCTGGACTTCTCCAAGTTGACCGGAGCGGCCTTAAAGAAGGCAAAGTCCCTGACGCTGGACGACCTTAAGAATCTGGGCCTTAATACCATCACGGATGTGGGACATCTGATGGCGAATGTCATCAATATCAAGTTCAACATTCCGCCGGGAGATCCTACGCCGGGCACCATCGAGGGCGAAAAGACCTGGGATGATAACAATAACGCAGCCGGCAAGCGTCCCGACACCATCACCGTTCGTCTCTATAAGAACGGGGAGCCGGCCAAGGATGCCAAGGGCAATGATATCGTGGCAGTTACATCTAAGGATGCCAACTGGAAGTACACCTTTACCGACCTGGCTGACAAGGATGATGAGGGCAACACCATCACCTACAGCGTAAGAGAGGATCCGGTAGAGTATTACGAGACTACCTACAGCGGGTACAACATTACCAATAAGTACACCGAGAAAAAGGTAAACGAAGACAAGATCAATATCACCGTCATCAAGAAGTGGGATGACCAGGGACAGCAGGACAAGCGTCCGGAGTTTATTGAAGTGAACCTGACAGCGGATGATGCGTCTGTACAGGCGCAGACCGCGAAGCTGACCACATCCAATGACTGGACCTACACCTTCAAGGACCTGCCTCTTAAGAACGCAGAGGGGAAGGAAATTGAGTATAAGGTAAACGAGGTACAGGTAGAGAACTATAAGACAGAAGTTACCGGCAATGCGTCCAGCGGCTTCACCATCACCAACACCTACAGCAACGAAGAACCGGATACCATCGATATTCCGGTGACCAAGGTCTGGGATGACATCGGCCATGAGAGTGAGAGACCTTTCAAGATCACCGTCAAGCTGATGAAGGATGGCGCAGAGGAGCCGGTACAGACCGTAGAGCTGAATCAGGACAATGGCTGGAAGACCACGATTTACGGTCTGCCCACCAAGGAAGAAGACGGCACAGAGATCACCTACCGGTTAGAGGAGGACAAGGAGAGCCTGAACCTGCAGAACTATGACACCAGCATCACCGGTGATATGGCGAAGGGCTTTACCATCACCAATACCTATGAGGACAATGATCCTAAGACCATCGACATCCCGATCCGAAAGGTATGGAAGGATGACGACAACAAGGCGAACAGCCGTCCGGAATCTGTGCAGGTGACATTGATCAACCAGAATACCGCACAGGAAGTAGCCACCGTAGAGCTGTCTGAGAACAACAGCTGGTCAGCAGTAGTAAGAGACCAGCCCCAGTATGATGACAAGGGCAACGAGATCAAATACACCGTATCGGAGATTTCCGTCCCCGGCTACGAGGTAGAGATCGCCGGCAGTGCTACAGAGGGCTTTACCGTCACCAACACCAAGTCGAACCAGAAGATCACCGTACTGAAGAAGTGGGAAGGCGACGAGCAGGAGAAACGGCCGGAGAAGGTCACAGTGACGTTAAAGGCAGACGGCGAGCTCTATGCCATGTTTGACCTATGCGAGAGCAATCACTGGAAGACCACCATGAAGGTCCCGATCAGGAATGAGAAAGGAGAAGAGATCAAGTACACCGTGACCGAGGAAACGGTGAACGACTACGTAACGAAGATCAGCGAAGCAGAAAAAACCGATGAGGGTTATACCTTTACCATCACCAATACCTACAAGAAGGAGACGAAGAACGTCACCATCACCAAGGTATGGGTAGATGAAGGTTATGAGAATGTTCGTCCTTCACAGGTACGAATCGATCTGAAGGCCAATGGCACAGTGGTGAAGTCCCTGTACCTGCCGGATGGTAAGATCGTAGATGCAGATACATCCAAGGCAGAAGAGACCGCGATCAACTTAAAGAAGGAAGACAATCAGTGGTCAGGCACCATCAAAGACCTGCCTGCAAGGGATGAGGACGGCAAGACCATCACCTACACGGTGGAAGAGGATAAATCCGATACGGCTGTGTATGCCGAGGAGATCCAAAAGTACGGCACCGAATACAGTGGCAACGCAGAGAGCGGCTTTACCGTCACCAATACTTATGATCAGAAGGATCCGGAGACCATCAAGATTCCGGTCATCAAGATCTGGGATGACAATGACAATGCCGCCAGCCTGCGTCCGGAAAAGGTCACCATCGAAATTATTAACAAAAAGACAAAAGAAACCGTAGATACTATAGAACTCACCAAGGCCAACAATGCAGCCAATGAGTGGAAGGGACTCTCCAAGGAACTTCCGAAGACCGAGAAGGATGGCACAACCCCCATTGAATATACAGCAAAGGAGCTGACGGTAGAGGGCTACACCACCGAAGGACCCACCGGGGATGCCCAGATCGGCTTTACCTTCACCAATAAGTATGATGTTCGAAAGATCGTCATAAAGAAGGTGTGGGCAGGAGACGAGGATCGCACGGATAAGCGGCCTAAGGAAGTCATAGTAAGACTGAAGGCAAATGACATAACGGCCAGAACCATCGTCTTGAGCGAGGAGAATAACTGGGAGGCTTCCTACAGCGTGCCTGCAATGGGCGCTGACAAGACAGCATACACGTACAGCGTCGAAGAGGATCCGGTGGAGGATTACAAGACCGAGGTCAAAGAGGAGTCCGGTGAGGACGGCAAGACCATCACCTTCACGGTGACCAATACCTACGAGCAGGAAAAACAGGACATCAAGATCACCAAGATCTGGAAGGACGAGGGCTTTGAGGCCGACCGTCCGTCCAAGGTCAAGATCGATCTGAAGGCCAATGATGAGGTGGTAGCATCCATCTCCCTGCCGGACGGCGAGGTTACCTACACCAAGAAGGACGATACGACAGAGGGTGAGGACGCCGGGAAAGACGATACTGCAGAAGGCGGAGAGACATCCGGACAAGATGCATCCGTCGAGACGGCAGCACTGTTGACAGCAGAGAATGCAGCGGCAGGCAATGACGTTGCAGGAACTGATACAGGAGAAGGTGCCGGCACTGCAGGCAGCGATTCTTCCTCGGAGGGCACCGGAACCGGTACAGAGGGATCCGACAGTAAAGAACCCACAGAGTGGACCGGAACTATCCAGAATATGCCGGTGCGTGATGCAGAGGGCAATGAGATCAGCTACTCCGTATCAGAGGATAAGACCGTCGAAAAGGAAAAGATCGAGAAGTACACCACCGAGTACGGCGGAGATGCCCAGAGCGGCTTTACGGTCACGAATTCCCGAAGCAATACCTTCACCGTTGAAAAGAAGTGGGACATCGACTCGCTCGGCAACGATCGTCCTGACAGCATCCGGGTAGCCATCCAGAAGAAAGAAGAGGAGGACACCTGGAAGACCGTCAAGGTCGTAGAGCTGAGCAGTGACAACAGTTGGAAGCTGGATGTGTCCGTGCCCGAGGGAACCTACCGGGCAAGAGAGATGCAGGAAGACACGGCATTAGATGAGATCATCCAGAAGATCGACAATGTCACGAAGCAAACCTACGGCAATTGGATCACAAGCATAAAGGAGAGTGGTAAGGAATATTGGAGCGGTCTGCCGGAGAGCATCCGCAGCGCTGCCGATAAGGGATACGACGAACTGTGCGATGCAGTAGGTGCACAGGGCGAAGATTTACGCACCAAGATGATCGAACTCCTGGGCGCAGCAAAGGCGGACAGCAAGATCGTGGAAGCCGGGGACGAGAGCTATGTAAGCTATCATGTGCCGGAGCGCACCACATCCACAGAAGGAGCTCATCAGACCAAGTACCTGGTAAAATATGAGGACAAGGATAACAGCTGCATTATTACCAACCAGGCGATCCTGGAGATCGATGTCATCAAGCGGTGGCTGGAATTAAACGGTGCCCAGAAGCCGGATAAGGTAGTGGTAGTATTGCTGGCTTCCATTGATCAGTCCAAGATAGCAGGCCTTGATACCAGTGATATAAAGATTCCCGGTTATTTGAATGTGGAAGTTCCGGTAGTAAGTCCCATTAAGGGAGGCAATGATATATTTGCGGTACTGGCGGATTATGCCCTTGGCTTTGGCAGTGATATACTCAGCAAGATCAGCCTCATTCCGAAGCTGGCAGTGGCCAAGGTGGATGCGGACTGCAACTGGAGAACCAGCTTTGTAGTGTCTAAGTACACACTGGGCTTGCCTATGAAGTACAAGGGCGCAGAGCTGACCAGTGAGATCATCCGTCAGGTGGTGAAATACTGGATCGGTGTAGATTCACCGGTTTCCTTCAGTCCTTTCGGAGGATTCATCAGTATTCCCACAAAGGCTATTCACACCTACCTGGGTATTGAGGATCTGGAGGATCTTATGGATCTGTCCAAGCTTACCGGCAAAGCACTGGAAAAGGCGAAGACATTGACGTTAAATGACTTCAAGAACTTTGGCTTTGATACCCTGAAGGATGATTGGCACCTGATGGCGAATGTCATCAATATTCTGTTTAAGATCGATATCCCGCCGAGAGATCCGGATGTTCCGCCGAACACGGTGGTGGGTAAGAAGACCTGGGATGACAATGACGATGCGGCCAAAAAACGGCCGTCCACCATTACGGTGCACCTGTATAAGAATGGACAGCCGGCAGTAGATGAAAATGGCAACGAGATTACAGCCACCACATCGGCAGCCGGAGAGTGGAGATATTCCTTCACCAACTGCCCGAGCAAAGATGCAAGCGGCAACAAGATCACCTATTCCATCCGAGAGGATAAGGTAGAGTGGTATACCACCATCTACGACGGAATGAACGTGACCAACCGATACAGAGAGACAGGAGGAGAAGAAGAAAAGATCAATATCACCATCACCAAGAAATGGGAGGATAACGACAATAAAGCTAAGAAGCGGCCTACCACGATCACAGTGAATCTGAAGAATGGGGAGAGCATCGTAGGAACAGTGGTGCTTTCCGAGTCCAACAACTGGACTGACACCATCAAGGATCTGCCGCTGAAGGATGCGCAGGGCAAGGAGATTGATTACAAGGTGGATGAGGTGAGCGTACCTGGCTACACCACCACCATCGATGGAGATAAGACAAGCGGATTTACCATCACCAATACCTACGAGGAACAGGTCTCCAATCCCATTAAGATCGTTGTCATCACCAAGTGGGTGGATGAAGGACACGAGGACAAACGCCCGGATCACGTTACCATCGGACTTTACGCCGACGGCGATAAGGTAAAGGGCGACGACCAGACGGCGAGCCAGGAATGGACGACGACCTATGAAAATATGCCGAAGTTCAAGACCAGCACCAACGGCAGACTTAGAGCCGGTGCGATCATGCTGACAGCCGGGGCCGATGCGCAGAGCGATCTGATCGCCTACAGCGTCACCGAAGATCCGGTGAAGAATTACACCACCGTGGTGGGCAGTGCGGAAGAGATGGATTACGGTTATCGGTTCATCATCGTCAATACCTACACGGAGGGCGGCGGTGAGTATGTGCCGCCGACGGATCCTACAGAGCCTGATCACGGTGAGTATGTACCGCCGAATGATCCCACCATAGTACCGCCCAGCACACCTACGACGCCTACCACAGTACCGCCTACACCTACGACGGTTATACCTCCCGGAGGAACTACCCAGTTTGGCAGCCTGCAGGTGAGCAAAGTGGTAAAGGGAAGCGACGAGGATAAGGCGAAGAGCTTTACCTTTACCGTGACCCTGAGCCTGAACGGCGTACCTTATGTGGGCACCGTAGGCACCGAGGGTATACTCTTTGATGCAGAGGGCAAGACTACCTTTACCTTAAAGGATGGCGAGACCAAACTCATCGAGGGAATCCCCGCAGGACTGACCTACACCGTCACTGAGGAAAAGGCGGATGGCTTCAAGGTGATAAAGACCGGCGAGACCGGCACCATCGAAAACGGCCGGGTAAAGACCGCACAGTTCACCAACGTGCACTTCGCCGGCATCGTGACAAACATCGTGCCTAAGACCGGTGATAGCTCCAATAGGATGCTGTGGATCTGCCTCATCGGCGCTGCAGTCATCATTATGGTGTTAGTGACAGTGATCGGCAGAAAAAAAGATAAACAGAATAAGAAATAGTACATAGAGGCTATGCAGGGAAAACATACAAGGGCAATAGGCAGAGCACTACAGAAACATTGTGTGAAGCCGGGCAGCAAGCGGATATGTACAGGAAAGGGAGCGCCGGCGAAATGCCGGCGCTCTTTTTATAAACGAGAAGAGAGAAAAAAGTATGAAAAAAATAAAAAAACCAGTAAGATAAACAGTGGAAAGAGCGATACTGTTAAGTCGATTGCTAAAAAACGGTGAGAGAAAACGATGCAGCAGAACAACTGCGGTTGGATTTTACCGGTAGCCATGGAGAGTAATTCTTTAAAGACGGCAATCTGTTTTGCTATAATATAGTGTATCGCTGACAACCAAATGAATGAGGGCAGATGAATAAAACAACTACGAAAAAATTACATTCCAGCCGCACCGTACTGATGGCACTGATTGCCGGTTATGCAGGCATATTGGCACTTTTGCTGATTCTGGATGTGCTTCTTTTGATCAACCAGCGCACTGCCTGGGAAAAGAGCGTGGAAGATAAAATCAGTACAAGGATTACCGCTTATGAGCAGGAGAACACGGCAATCGGTAATTATCTGTACAGCATCTATGCAGATCAAAGCTTTCAGGAGCTGGGGGGCAAGAAAAACAGCGCAGAGGCCTATGATAATGTATATGAGATGCGCACAGGCCTGGACCAGTTTTTGATGCTCTATAACCGCTTCGAGGAGTATTACATTCGCTATGGAGATGGAAATGTATACTACCGGATGAATTCCACACAGAATATTGCCTATGAAAATGAAGAAGCGCTTCATACGTATCTGCTGAATCTGCCCACAGAAGGGTTGGGACTTCAGAAACAGTATGTGACCTTACCTTCAGGGGATGTCTATTCCCTGACGATTTATTTTCGCGGCAGCAATCTGCTGGCGGGGATCTGCAATCTCACCAATATGGCAGGGGAAGCATGCGGCAGCGTGGAAGGATGCACAGAAAGTCAGATCCTGTTGGCTGATGATCTGGACAAGGAGGAGACTGCCGCGGCCTATCCTGTGGTGAAGAAGATTAAAAATGACCAGAATGTCAGTATCCGCAAGAACTGGAACAGCATTGAGCTTGCTTTTCCTGTGCAAAACGGAGATTTCTGGATTTTGACCAGAATCGACAGAACTGCCGGCGTGATGGTGACACCGGTAGTGGTCATTATGATTCTGATTACTCTTTTCTCTGCATGTGCTATGTTCTGGATCTGCGGCATTATGAATAAGAGCTATTTCCGTCCCATGTATCAGCTCATCGGTGTCATGGAGGATTACCGCAGACAGCCTATGGGAGAAATCCCGGATCTGCAATTTCGTTTCTATGAACTGGATCTGGTGAACAGGACGCTGTCGGAGATGGTGGAGGAAATCCAGCGGCAGAAAAACAGTATCTATGAGGAGCAGCTCAATCGCCAGGAGACAGAGCTGCAGCTTCGCCAGATTCAGCTTCAGCCCCACTTTTTCCTGAATTGTATGAAGGTTATGAATACCATGGCGGTCAATGCAGGGATGAAAGATCTGCAGCAGCTGGTATTAAAAATCTCCAACTACCTGCGCTATCTGCTGACCAATGACCAGATGACCATTCTGCTTCGGGAGGAATTGTCCTTTACCAGAGAATATGTGGATCTGCAGAATCTGCTGACAGGCCGGCACATTGAGCTGACGCTGGAGCAGGAAGAAGATCTGGGAGACTGGACCGTGCCTATCCTTTGTATCCAGAGCTTTGTGGAGAACAGCATCAAATATGTGAATCCGCAGAATAACAGGGTGGACATTTATGTGAGCATCCTGCGGCTGGATATGGAGGAAGAGGGCAGACAGGTCATCGACATCACTGTGCAGGATTCCGGAGACGGCTACCCGGAGACTATGCTGCCCCGCATGAATGCCAGAGGAGACTACGAAGGGGCAGGCATTGGTATCAATAATATCAAGAGAAGGATCGAGCTTCTCTACGGCGAGACAGCGGAGTACAGCTTTTACAATATGGACGGAGCGGTGAGCGAGCTGATTCTGCCGCCGGAGACATTAGGGAAAGAAAAGGGAAGTAAACAGGAATAAAACAGGAATGCTGAGATCTCGCGGGAAGGAATCCGGCAGGAAGGAATCCGGCAGAGAGGGTAAGTCCTGAAAAGCAGGGAAGTTATAATTGGGGGAATAAAGGAATGAAGCTTCTAATCGTAGATGACCAGCAGGCCATCACAGAGAGTATCAGAACGGGAATACGCTGGGAAGAGGCCGGGATAGAGGAGGTCTTTACCGCCAACAGTGCCGATGAAGCCAAGCTGCTGATCACTAATTTCCCGGTGGATGTGCTGCTGACGGATATCGAGATGCCGGGAGACAGCGGTCTATCCCTGGTGCGTTGGGTAAAGGAAAAGAATTTTTCCATCAAAAGCATCTTCCTGACTTCTCATGCGGATTTTTCCTATGCCAGGGAAGCCATCGGACTGGGCGGCGTGGATTATATCCTGCAGCCCGCACGGTATGAGGAGATACAGGCATCAGTGGCCAGAGCCTGCGACCAGATCAAGGAGGCCAGGAAGATCAGCTGGATGCGGGAAATGGAGCAGACCCTGCAGGACCAGAAGGATGTTTTTCTGTGCTCTATGATAGCCCAGTCGGAACTGGGAAATACAGGAGGGGCCGGAGATGTGCTATGGCAGATTCTTCACGTCCTGAACCGTACCGGCGAGGATCAGGTGCTGGGAATGGCACAGATCGTCATGAAGGAACAGCCCAGAGAGATAGATGAGTGGACAGAGGGGATTGGAGAAAAGGTTTTTAATAATGTGCTGGACGAGATTTTCGAGGATACGGGTGCGGAGATCTGCACCACTTTTCGGGAGCATTTGTACAGCATATTGGTGATCTGTGAGAAGAGCGAACTGGATGAGACGCTGTGGCTGCAGAAGCTGGAGCGCTACTATCACTTCCTGGATGAGAAGGTCTGCATGGCGCCCCAGATCAGCTACAGCTCCATCCTGCCGGTCACAGAGACTTCCCTGACGGAAAAATGCTGCGCCTTTTATACCAAGCCGGGACACCGGATTCATGTGGCCAAGGGACTGTATCCGGAGACAGAAGGTGTCAGAGATGAAAATGATGAGCGTATCCGGAAGGCAGAGGAGTACATTCACACGCATATTTACAAGAACATCTCCCGGGCGGAGGTGGCGGAGGTCGTTTACCTCAATGAAGAGTATTTCTCCAAGCTCTTCAGCAAGTATACCGGCTGGACCTTCAAGGACTATGTGATCAAGGAAAAAATGAAGGTGGCCAGTCAGCTGCTGGCCAACACCAATCTGTCTGTCAGCGTCATCGCCACCAAGACGGGCTTTGACAATTTCTCCCATTTTTCCAGAACGTTTAAGAAGCTGACGGATATGACCCCCCAGGAGTACAGAAAGAGTCATCAGAAGGGGTGAGATTCGGTGCCCCAGCATGTCACGAAAAGAACAATAATCTCTTTTTTTTGACATTTTTATGAAAATTTAACATTTCCAGTTCACAAAATGTACATTTTTAAAACACATTCCTGGCAGAGGGATGTGTTTTCTTTTTGTAAAATAAAGTCATCATACAGGTCGGCGATGCCGCAGGATGGCTGCACATCTATGACCACGATACATGAGACGGGAGGCCGCAGTGGTCGTCCCATGATGATCACACGGCGAAATTTGTCTGTGAGGAGAAAGGGAAACTATGAAAAAGAAATTCTGGAAAAAAGCAGCAGCGTTGGCTATGGCGGCTTCCTTTATGGTGACCGCAGCAGGCTGCGGCGGATCTTCGGATACCGCAGCAACCTCTTCCGGTGATTCCACCGCAAGTGCAAGCGGGGACATCCCTACCGTATCCTTTGTATGCCCCACCTTTTACGATGTGAGCCAGGCACAGGCGGTAGAGGATGCGATCAATGCCGTCACAGCAGATAAATACGGCGTAAAGCTGAAATTCACCTACGTAGAGGGCGGCAACTGGACGCAGCAGTCCAACATGCTGCTGACCGGCGATGAGGCAGATATCATCATGGTCTTCGGCACACCTCTTCTGACCTATGCCAAGAACGGTCAGCTCGCAGATCTGACAGACTATTATGCGAATGCCAGCGAGGAGTTTAAGAGTGCTACAGCCGGTTTCATCGACGATGAAGTTTTAAAGTGCACATCCGTGGGCGGCAAGCTCTATGGCCTGCCGAACTTCCGTAATCAGGGTGATACGGTCGTATTGGAAATGACGCATGAGATAGCAGAGCAGTACGGACTGACCGGCGGACAGTCTCTGACACTGGATGAAGTAGATGAGCTGCTGGGCAAGATTCACGCAGATTACCCTGACAAGTATGCCATCGTTCCCCAAGGTCAGAACAATATGACCAACGGCGACTGGACTTGGGACGGCCTCGGCGATAAGTCCTTCGTAGGTGTGGTAAATATCTTTGAAGACGACACCACTGTCAAGAACCTCTTTGAGACCGACGAGTTCAAGGATTTCACCAAGCATTCCAGATACTGGTATGAGCAGGGCTACATGATGGCTGACTGCCTGAGCAACACCGAAGGTGGTGAGGCCCTCATCGACAATGACCGTGCTGTGACCACCATCAATAACGGCAACTGGTATACCGATGAAAACTTCGTACAGGGCAAGTACACCAGAGTAGTGATTTGCCAGCCGAAGGCTATGACCACCACCATCAACGGTATGTGCTGGGCAATCAGTGCAAACTCCAAGAACAAAGACGCAGCATGGAAGATGATGGAAGCTCTCTACATGGATGAAGATGTAATCAAGCTCCTGGTCAATGGTGTGGAAGGCTCCAACTATGTATTGACCGATGACGGCCTGGCAGCATTCCCGGAGGGAACCGATTACAACAACTGCGGTTATGCAGGTATGCAGCAGCTCTGGGCATATCCCAACAGCGGCCTGGCTTACATCCGTGAGGATCTGGGCGCAAGCTACAATGAGGATCTGAATAACTACAACAAGAACGTACACAGAGGCACCGGCTTTGGCTTCTGCTTCGATACCACCAATGTAACCGATGAGTACAGCGCATGCGTCAACGTCATGAGCAAGTACTATCAGGCACTGCTGATGGGCGCCGTCGATCCCGACGAGACAATCCCTCAGGCATTAGAGGAGTTTGAGGCAGCCGGAATCGATAAGGTCATCGCTGAGAAGCAGTCTCAGTTCGATGCATGGCTTGCAGAAAATAAGTAAGAAGTAAAGACCTGAACGGTCCGGTCGAGACTTCGGCCGGACCGCTTCTTCTTTTCCGGGAAAAGGAAAGGGCGGATGCGTATGAATACGAAAACAAAAAAAACCATCAAGATCAGGAAGAGCTCTCTGGCACTGATTTCCATGACAATTCCGGGGCTGCTGTACCTGCTGATCAATAACTATCTGCCTATGGCAGGTCTGGTGATCGCCTTTAAGCGCTACGATTACAGCAAGGGAATCTGGGAAAGTCCCTGGGCAGGCTTTAGCAATTTTACCTATCTGTTTAAGACGCAGGATGCCTTAAACATTATCCGGAATACCATCTTATACAATCTGGTATTCATCGCACTGGGAACAGTGGTAGCTGTGGTTATCGCCATTCTCCTGAATTTCCTGAAAGGCAAGCTGAATAAGAAAGTTTATCAGACCCTGATCCTGGTGCCTTATCTGGTATCCATGGTCATTGTGTCTTACATCGTTTATGGCTTCCTCTCCACAGAGTCCGGCTTTATAAATAAGGCCATCGAGGCACTGGGAGGACATTCTCTGAACTGGTATACTACCTCCAAGTACTGGCCCTTTATCCTGACCTTTGTCAATCTGTGGAAGGGCTTTGGCTACACCAGTATCCTGTATTATGCGACAGTCATCGGCATTGACTCCTCCCTCTACGAGGCGGCAGCCATCGACGGCGCGACTACATGGAAGTCTATCGTTCACGTTACTCTGCCGGGCTTAAAGACAACCATCATCACTATGGTGCTGCTGCAGGTAGGCAGAATGTTCTTCTCTGATTTCGGTCTGTTCTATCAGGTACCTATGCACTCCGGCATCATTGCAGACGTGACAGATACCATCGATGTGTACGTGTATAAGGGACTGACACAGCTGAACGATATCGGCAGATCCTCTGCAGCCGGCTTCCTGCAGTCTGTACTTGGATTTGTGCTGATTCTGGTGGTCAACTTCATCGTTCGCAAGCTGGACGAAGACAGTGCCCTTTTCTAGGAAAATCAAGGATCGTATCGGAGAATTCGCCTGCGCGAAATTCTCCTCACGGGCCGCAGAAAGCTGCGGCAGGAGAGGTAGAGTTTTCATAAAATGCCCGATGGCATTTATGAAAACTGCAAAGATGACGTGAACGTCATCCTTGCAGGATCGTATCGGAGAATTCGCCTGCGCGAAATTCTCCTCACGGGCCGCAGACGAGCTGCGGCAGGAGAGGTAAACTATGAACATGGTTTCCAAAAATAAAACCGGTCAGGTTATACTGAATATTATTTTTATACTGCTGAGTGTCATTGCAGTGGCGCCGTTTGTGCTGCTGATTTCCTCTTCCCTGACAGAGGAGCAGACACTGATCGCCAATGGTTACAGCTTCTGGCCGAGCAAATTCAGCCTGTACTCCTATGAGTATCTGTTCAGAAGCAGCGGCAAGATCATCCGCGGCCTTGGCATTTCCGTGGTGGTGACGGTGGTAGGTACCTTTGTGGCGGTTATGATGACCCTGCTTTTTGCCTATCCCCTTTCGAGAAAAGAAGTGCCCGGCAGAGGATTTCTTTCCTTCATCATCTTCTTTACGATGCTTTTCAACGGCGGCCTGGTACCTACATACATGATGTACACCCAGACCTTCCATATCAAGAATACGATCTGGGCGCTGATCGTTCCATCCCTTTTGATGAACGCTTTCTATGTCATCATGATGCGCTCCTTCTTTACCAGTAATATTCCGGATTCCCTGGTAGAGGCGGCCAGAATAGACGGGGCCGGCGAGTACCGCACCTTATTTCAGATTGTTCTGCCCCTTTCCAAACCCATGATCGCCACCATTACCCTGATGATCGGCCTTGGCTACTGGAATGACTGGACCAATAGCCTTTACTATGTCACCGACGAGAAATATTACAGCCTGCAGGCAATCCTGAACAATATCATCAACAGCATCACCTTCCTGCAGAATTCTTCCGTCAGCAGCGCCTCCTCCATCATCGCCAGCATGCCCAGCACCGGCATCCGTATGGCCATCGCAGTAGTAGGCGTCCTGCCCATCCTGGTGATTTATCCCTTCTTCCAGCAGTACTTTGTAAAAGGTATTGTGGTAGGCGGCGTAAAGGGCTGATCCTCCCCAAATACGGAAATAACGAAAACTACAGAGAAAAGACGGCATAGTCGTTATTAACGACTATGCCGTCTTTCTTTTGTGAACATTCTTGTTTATAATGAAAACGAGGCATAGAGCCTTTTGCGGATTACACTTAACACATCGACAAAGGGAGGGATGCCTGGATGGACACAGAAATAGCAAACGCTGTAAAAGCTGCGGGAGACAAGGCACAGTATGATACCTGCGCCAAGAGGTTATTGGCACAAAAGTCGATATTGGCACAGATTCTGGTAAAAACTGTGGAAGAGTTTAGAGGAATGAGGCCGGAGGATGTGGTGCCCTATATTGAAGGGGAACCAAGGGTAGGTGTTGTTCCGATAGACCCCGGCATGACCAATAAAGACAAGCTAGCCGAGAACGGACAGAGAATTGCAGGTATCAATTCAGAAGATGCAGAGATCAACGAAGGTCTGGTAAGGTTTGACATTATCTTTTATGTACGCATGAAAAATGGCCTTTCTCAGATTATTGTTAACATTGAATGTCAGAAAGACGAACCTTCTGCTTATAAAATACTGAACCGGGCAATTTTCTATGCGAGCAGGCTGATTTCTTCCCAAAAGGAGAGAGACTTCGTAAATACAAATTATGACGACATCAAACAGGTGTTCAGCATCTGGATTTGTATGAATATGGATCAAAATAGTCTGAGTCATATTCATCTCATAAAGGAAGAGATGTTGGAACCATGTGAATGGAAAGGCAGCTTAGAACTGTTAAATATCGTGATGGTTGGAATTACCAACGCAATTCCGGAACACAATGAAGAATATGAGATGCACCGATTAATTGGTACACTGCTTTCCAGTGAATTAAAGGAACAGCAAAAATTGGATATCATTGAAAATGAATACAAAATTCCGGTTAACAGTGGGTTCAGAGAGGAGATAAAAAGTATGTGCAATCTGGGCGAAGGGATTGAAGAGAGAGCAGCAGAAAAGACAATAGAAGGCGTTGTTGTAAATATGTATGAAAACAAATTTTCCTTGGAGCAGATAGCTATAGCGACAAGAAAAGATGTTAATGAGATTGAGAAAATTGTAAGAGAAAGCAAATTGATTCTGGCATAAAAGTCAGAAAGCCAGTGCAGATACCAAAACATTCAGGTGAGAGGTGTAGATTTATTGGCTTTATCTTGCCTGTACCACCAGAAGCAGCCACGCGGCAGTAGTTTTGTCGTTGTATGGCTGCTTTTTTGTGATAGGTGCTTTTTATACCTGCCTGTCGACAAACATCAGCAGGAAGGCGGCAATCATCAGGATGCAGCTGATCAGAATCGCCTTCTCTGCCATGCCGCTGATGGCGATGGAGCCGATGATGGCACCAATCATAAAGCACAGAATGATGCCGTAAAAGAGCAGGCTTCGCAGCAGTGCCTGCCTGTTTTTGGAAAAGAGGTAGTCGCACAGGGACTGGGTGGCAGTGCGGAAGTTGCCGATGCACATAGTGGTAGCAGCACCGCAGCCATGGATTTTGCGAAAACTCTCTACCTGTGCTCCACAGGCCAGAGAAACCAAACAGTTGGCAGGCAGGTTACTGGATTGGGGCAGAAAGCTCACAGCCAGGAAGATCAGTGCTTCAAAAAGCACCGTGATCTGGCGCCAGTGAAGGAGAGAGCGCTGCTGCAGAAAATGTCGGTTGATATCGGAACAGGCAATGCCTATGCCAAAAGAGAGAATGGGGAAGAGATATTGCAGTGCTTTGGCAAAGTCTCCCTGAGAGAGATAGACCCCCAGCAAAAGAATATTGCCGGTCTGGGCATTGGCAAAGACATGTCCTCGACACAGATAGGAATAAGCATCCATAAAGCCACCGGACATGGTCAGCAGGATACATAGCTCCAGAGATTCGGACATTTGGTGACTGGGATGCAGGGATATTTTTTTCATAGTAGGAGGACCTCCTTTTATGTAGATTTGCGAACAAGTATTGCAAGTGTAGTTTTCAGTAATACATCAAATACTCGGAAAATAGAATAGCGCAGTTTTTCTAAGAATCAAGCCCCAAAAGGACGTGAGAAGAAAAGAGACTGCGTAAAATGTAATACGCGGGGCGTTACAAAAAGGAGGACATGCAAAGTGTACTGCAACGGGTGCAGTAGAAAAGAAGTTGTGCAAAACGTAATGCGCCGGGGCGCGGCAGAATGGCTCGCATCCTTGCACTGCGCGCCAGTTTTGCTTAGGTTTGCATCGAAGCTGCAGGATGGCATCGGACGCGCTTTCAGAGCGCGCCCGATAGGCCCGCCTGTCTGAGCAGACCCGCATCAGGCGGGGATGCGAGTTAAGGGCCGGCCATCCGAAAGCGAGAGGCAAATCTTAGCAAAACGGCGCAAATTGCATGGTGCGAGACATCTGCTGCGTCCCGGTGCATGGCCGGGCGGCACTAAATTCATCATGACCTATCGTAATTTATCGTCCATTGTCGCCCGTCTGTCACATGCCCACAGAAAAAAGAATCCAAAAAGACACAAAAATCACGCAGGAGAGGTTGACAAACTGCTTATATATGAGTATGATGCACTTGGCTGGTTAGGTCTTGCTAACCACAGAAAGGACCAAAACATGTTGAAATATACATTAAAGATAGACGGCATGATGTGCGGCATGTGTGAGGCACATATCAATGACGTGATTCGCCGGGAGGTCAGAGAGGCTAAGAAGGTTTCCTCCTCCGCAGGAAAGGGCATCTCCACATTCGTAACCGAGCAGCCTGTAGAGGAAGAGAGCCTTCGAAAGGCCATTGCCGCCACCGGTTATACTATGACAGAGATCAGCAGGGAACCCTATGAAGCACCTAAGGGACTCTTCGGATTTCTGAAAAAGTAGGCAGGATAGGTAGAAATAGATAGAACACAAACAAAGCAGGGTTGACAGAAAAAAACAAAATTGGTATGATATCCGGACGGTTAGCAAATGCTAACCATATTTTTCATACCAGAGTTAGCCAAAACTAAGCTAAACGGGAGAATTCGCCTGCGCGAAATTTTCCTCGCAGGCCGCAGCAAACTGTGGCAGAAAGAAGGAAACATGATGCCTTTATCAATGGCGCCTATAGGCGAGCCGGTGACGATCAAAAAGATCACCGGAAAGGACGAGATCCGGCTGCATTTGGCGGAGCTCGGATTTGTAGTGGACAGCGATGTCACTGTCGTCAGTGAGAATGGCGGCAGCCTGATCATTCAGGTCAAAGAGAGCCGCATCGCATTGGGCGTTTCAATGGCAAATCGCATTATGATTTAATAATCCGCAAAAGAGGAGGAGAGAAGAGATGACACTGAAGGATGCCAAGGTTGGCGACACCGTTACCGTTACCAAGCTTAACGGAGAAGGACCTGTTAAGCGCAGGATTATGGACATGGGCATTACCAAGGGCGTAGAGATCTATGTCCGGAAGGTAGCACCTCTGGGTGATCCCATGGAACTGAGTGTGCGTGGCTACGAGCTCAGCGTGCGCAAGGCTGAGGCTGAGATGATTGAAGTAAAGTAAGCTGACAAGAAAAATGGTAGAAAATCCATAAGAAAATCAGTAAGAAAACAGCAAGGTAAGCGCATTGATAAACGAAAGTCAGCAAAGCAACACACCAATAAAAGCAATAAAAGCATCAAAAGCAAGAAAACCTTATGAGGGTTTGAAAAGAAAGGAGCATTCCAATCATGGGAAGCATTAAGATCGCACTGGCGGGCAACCCGAACTGTGGTAAGACTACCCTGTTCAATAACCTGACAGGTGCCAATCAGTATGTCGGCAACTGGCCCGGCGTTACCGTTGAAAAGAAGGAAGGACAGCTTCGCGGCCACAAGGACGTGATCATCCAGGATTTACCGGGTATCTACTCCCTGTCCCCCTACACACTGGAGGAAGTGGTTGCAAGAGGCTATCTGGTAAATGAAAAGCCTGATGCCATCCTGAACATCGTAGACGGCACCAATATCGAGCGTAACCTGTACCTGACCACACAGCTTATCGAGCTGGGTATTCCGGTGGTCATGGCTATCAACATGATCGACCTGGTTCGCAAGAATGGTGACAATATCGACTTAAAGAAGCTGGGCGAAGAGATTGGCTGCACCGTAGTAGAGATGAGCGCTTTAAAAGGCGAGGGCAGCCTGGAGGCAGCAGAGGCAGCTATCAAGGCTGCACAGAGCGGCAAGGCCGTAGAGCTTCCCCATGTATTCGTAGGCAGCGTAGAGCACGCTATCGCTCACATTGAGGAGTCCATTCAGGGCAAGGTAGAAGACAGATTCCTTCGCTGGTATGCTGTTAAGATCTTCGAGCGCGATGAGAAGGTGCAGGAGGAATTAAAGCTTGATTCTGCACTGACTGCACACATTGAGGAGCACATCAAGGACTGCGAGAAGGAACTGGATGACGATGCAGAGAGCATCATCACCAACCAGAGATATGCTTACATCAATAAGGTGGTTGAGAAGTCTGTCAAGAAGAAAGCAAGAAAAGATAATCTGACTGCTTCCGATAAGATCGACCGTATCGTGACCAACCGTATCCTGGCACTGCCCATCTTCGTTGTGATCATGACCCTGGTGTATTACATTTCCGTATCCACACTGGGCACTGTCTTGACAGACTGGACCAATGACACCCTCTTTGGCGAGTGGATTCAGCCGGCTGTACAGGGCTTTTTGGAAAATGTAGGCGCAGCAGAGTGGGTAGTTTCTCTGGTAGTTGATGGTATTATCGGCGGTCTGGCAGCACCCATCGGCTTTGCTCCTCAGATGGCTATCGTGTTCTTCTTCCTGTCCATCTTAGAGGACTGCGGTTACATGGCACGTGTTGCTTTCATCATGGACCGTATCTTCCGTAAGTTCGGTCTGTCCGGAAAGAGCTTCATTCCGTTCCTGATTTCTTCCGGCTGCGGCGTTCCCGGCATTATGGCCAGCCGTACCATCGAGAATGAAAAAGACCGTCGTATGACTATGATCACCACCACAGCAATTCCCTGCGGTGCAAAGCTTCCTGTTATCGCACTGGTTGCAGGCTTTTTGATGGGCGGTGCATGGTGGATGGCTCCTCTTATGTACTTCTCCGGCATTATCATGGTGATCGTATGCTGCATCATCTTAAAGAAGACTAAGATGTTTGCCGGCGATCCGGCTCCCTTCGTTATGGAGCTCCCTCAGTACCACATTCCGTCCCTGAAGGGCGTACTGCTTCATGTTTGGGAGCGTGTATGGTCCTTCCTGAAGAAGGCAGGTACTATCCTGTTTGTATGCTGCGCTGTTATGTGGTTCCTTGGCAGCTTCGGTGTTCAGGACGGTGTATTCGGTTTAGTTGACACAGAAAACTGCTTCCTGGCGTACATCGGACGTCCCCTTGCTTACCTGTTTATGCCTCTTGGCTTCGGTACCTGGCAGGCAGTGGCATCTTCCATCAGCGGCTTCGTCGCAAAGGAAGGTATCGTTTCCACCATGGGAGTTCTGGCTGGCCTGGGCGAGGTAGAGGAGTATGCAAGCGACATGCATGCCGCATTTGCAGCGTTCTTCCCTACAAGCATTGCAGCAGTATCCTTCCTGTTCTTTAACATGTTCGATTCTCCCTGCCTGGCAGCAATCTCCTCCATGGCAAAGGAAATGGGCGATAAGAAGTGGATGGCCTTCGCTTTGATTTTCCAGAATGTGATGGCTTACTGCGTAGCACTGATGGTTTACCAGATCGGCGGTCTTGCAACCGGTGAGGTAGCTTTCTCTGCAGCTACTGTAGCAGCATTTATCGTGCTGGCTGTCATCCTCTATCTCCTGTTCCGTCCGGATCCGAATAAGAAGCACGCATAAGAGGTGCGCAGGAATTCCCTGCAGCAATTCTTTGAATGACGGTTAATACCGGAATGAGGCGAATGTAACAGTCCGCTTGCGGCGAACCCCCGGAGAATCAGGGGCTCGCCCGGCGGCAAAGATAAATTCCCTGTAGTCTCCTCCTTTCATGACGGCTGGACAACAGTCGGAAAAGCTTACTGCATAAACGTTGTTATAAGGCAGTACAGCTGAAGCTGGAATTTATCTTTGCGGCCGGAAAACGGCTGGTACCCTTGACGACAAATGACAGAGACGGAAGGCTGATGACGGCAGACAGACATTTGATAGCTGATGATCTCTGATAGGACGATTCTTGATAGGATAACTTTTGATAAGGAGTAGATACATTGAAGACAAATCTGACTTTGAGTACGGCAGATGTAGTGGTATTGGCTGTAATTGCTGTATTAATTGTGGCAGCGGTGTTCGTCATTGTAGGTTTTTTCAAGGATAAGAAATAATTTTTAAAGATAAAAAATAAGAAGTGAGGTGGCAGACTATGTTTGGACTGGTATGGAATGTTCCTACAGTGATTGTATTTGCTGTTGTCTGTATATTGCTGGCACTGGCCATTCGTTATCTGATCAGAGAGAGAAAGCAGGGCCGTTTAAGCTGCGGCGGGAATTGCGGCGGCTGCAGCGGCTGCACTGCCTGCCACGGAGGCAGCTGTGGCTGCGGCGGAGATCATATAGCATAGTTTTGACAGGATTCATAGAAATCTGCAATACCCCGGATGCACGGGATTCCCAGAAAACTGCAGTATTCTGGGTATGCGGGATTCATAGAAATCTGCGGTATCCCAGATGCGCAGGAATCGTATAGCGCGGAGCAACCCGAATATCGTGGGGTAAAAGTGCTTTTACCTCCCCCCAAAAAAAATGTTACAAATTATAATTCATAAGTAAAAGAATAGCCAAACAACAGCCAACCAAATGCCGGTACTGGTATCGGAAAAGGAAAAAGTGTCGCTTATACAGGACACTTTTTATAAGAATTCATAGTTAGGCAAAACTAACCGATATTTCTATATTGCCGCAGAGGTGCTGCGGCGGAAAGAGGTGCAAATGAGCGTAGTCATCGTAGGCGGCAATGACTGTATGGTCAGGCAGTATATTGATCTGTGTGAGAAACATCAATGTGATGCAAAGGTATTCACCCAGATGAAGAGCGGCCTGAAGAGAAAGGTGGGAAATCCGGATCTCATGATCCTTTTTACCAGCACCATGTCCCACAAAATGGTGCATTATGCTCTCAATGAGATTAAGGGGCAAAATACGATTGTAGCCAGATCCCATTCCAGCTCCAAGAGTGCACTGGAAAATATCTTAAAGCAGTACGCCGGGGAGGCAACCGCATGACAGCGGGGATGGAATGTGCAGAGAAAGAAGAATCTGTACAGACATCCTATTGCGTTTTTCCGGGCATCACAGTGGTGTACGAAGAGGCTGCGGCACAGTCTCCGCTTTTCGGTACAAGCGGAGAGGGCGAACCTATCTATGAGATCAGACATTGCCGGGAAGGACGGATAGAATGTCATTATCAAAATCAATATGTCTATTTGTCTCAGGGGGACCTGGCCATTTGCAGTGGTCAAAAGGAGCAGTGCGCTGCCTTTTTGGCTCTGGAGAACTATCGTGGATATTCGGTACGCATAGATCTAAAGAAAGCACCGGAGAGCCTTTCCTCCTGTCTGGAGGGGCTGGATGTCTGTCCCGGAGATATTCTGAAAAAATTATGCGCAGAAAGACCTTGCTGCATCCTGCAGGAAGATGCCGGTGTGGAAAGAATTTTTTCGCAGATGTACGGGGCACAGGGAGAGAATCAGAAGGGATACTTCCGTCTGAAGGTATTGGAACTTCTCTTGTATCTGGATAGCTGCAGAGGAGAGGAGCCTCAGACAGGCCTTTCCGCATCTCAGGTGGAGATTGCGAAGAATGCCTGTCAATACCTGACACAGCGCATGGAAAGCAAGGTGACCTTGGAAGAGCTTTGTATGACGCTGCATGTCTCCGGCACCCATCTGAAAAATTGTTTTAAAGGGGTGTACGGCATCTCCGTCTATGCATATATACGCGCTCAGAAAATGCAGGCGGCTGCAGATACGCTGTTACATACAGACAGCACGGTGTTGGAAGTGGCAGGGCAGTATGGGTATGACAATGGAAGCAAATTCGCCAAGGCCTTCCGGGATGTGATCGGCATGACGCCCCGGGAATACCGGCGCAGGAGCAGGATGCTGTCCAAGCAGGGCACGGGATTTGCGTGAGTTATCTGACATAGTATGCAGCCTTCCATCAAAGGGAAGGATACTCCTTCGCCGCCAGCACTCTTATGAGAACGGTAAGGAAAGTATACAGGAAGTGTACAAGAGTACAAGAAGAGAAGGACTCCGGGAAGTGCGAAAAACTGAAAAATAGTGTAAAATAAGGAAAATAGGAAAAAGCACTTGCATTTTTGAAAATTGCAGGTATGATAGAAACTTAAACAATGAAACAACTCTCCGAGATATGGGAGGAATGGAGGCGGCTATGTTTAAGATTGAAAAGGAAACAGCACAGAAAATCGGTATTTTCGCAGGCGGTGTGCTTTTTGGTACAGCAGGTTTATCCATTTTAGGCAGCAAGGATGCCAAGAAGGCCTATACCCAGGTGACTGCAGCAGCGCTGCGGGGCAAGGAGGCCGTGATGAAAAGAGCCAATATCATCAAGGAGAATGCGGATGATATCTACACCGATGCACAGGAGATCAATGAAAAGCGTGCAGAGGCGGAAGAGGCTGCTGTTATTCCTGATGGCGCTGAATTTGATGCACAGTAAGTTTTAACAGATTATACAGACAGAAATTTTGAGTAAGGGAAAATGGCCGAAAGGCATTTTCCCTTATTGCTATGCTGCGAGAAGCTGCCCGGAAAAGTGCAGGCCCTTCACAGAACAATTTGTTTCCGGAAGGAACAAATTGCGCTGATGGCTGACGAGAATCTGAATTTTTGCCGTTTTCTTCGCAGCGCAGCTGCTCAGAAAAGAGGAAATACATGAAGTGCAGAATTTTACATGATGCCCGGGGATCGATGCGTGTGCATTTGGAAGCACCCCGTATGACCCTGGAGCAGGCGGATGTGGTGGAGTATTACCTGCGGGCGCAGGAAGGGGTCACGCAGGTGAAGGTCTATGACAGGACCGGTGATGCGGTCATTCACTACAGGGGTTCTCGTGCGCAGATTATCGGTGCGCTGGCCCGTTTTTCCTATGTGGATGAGAAAAATGCATCTCTGGTGCCGGAGCATACCGGCCGCGTCTTAAACAGAGAATATGAGGACAAGCTGGTTTTTTTGGTGCTTCGCAGAGTGTGCAATAAGCTCTTTTTGCCGGTGGGCGTGCGGGAAGTGATCACGGTGTGCAAATCCTGGCGTTACATCGCAAAGGGACTGGGGTGCCTTAGGAAAGGCAAGCTCCAAGTGCCGGTACTGGATGCCACAGCCATCACGGTTTCTGTGCTTCGGGGCAGTTTTGATACTGCTTCCTCTGTGATGTTCCTGTTGGATGTAGGAGATATTCTGGAAGAGTGGACACACAAGAAGTCTGTGGATGACCTGGCTCGCACTATGTCCCTGAATGTGGATAAGGTATGGATGAAGAGCCGGGAGGACGGCGTGGAGGTCCTGGTGCCTGTCAGTGAGATTCGGGCCGGGGATGAAATCGTGGTCCGCACAGGCAATATGATCCCCTTAGACGGCAGAGTCGCCGAAGGGGAGGCTACTATCAACCAGGCTTCTATCACCGGCGAATCTCTGCCGGTGCGCAAGGCACCGGGAGACGTGATCTACGCCGGTACCGTAGTGGAAGAGGGGGAGTGTACGGTTCGGGTAGAGAAAACCACCGGCGGCGGACGCTATGACCGAATCGTAAAGATGATCGAGGAGTCGGAAAAACTGAAATCCCAGACAGAGGACAAGGCCTCTCATCTGGCAGATAAGCTGGTTCCCTATACACTGGGCGGCACTTTACTGACGTATCTGCTGACCCGGAATGTCACCAAGGCTCTGTCTATCCTGATGGTGGATTTCTCCTGTGCCTTAAAGCTTTCCATGCCTATTGCCGTGCTCTCTGCCATGCGGGAGAGCAGCTTCTACCATATTTCCGTCAAGGGAGGCCGCTTCCTGGAGGCGGTATCGGAGGCGGACACCATCGTCTTTGATAAGACCGGCACCCTGACCCATGCGACACCCCGTGTGGCAAAGATCGTTACTTTCGGCGATCATGACCCTGCAGAGATGCTCCGGACCGCCGCTTGTCTGGAGGAGCACTATCCTCACTCCATCGCCAATGCGGTGGTGGAAGAGGCGAGAAAGCAGGGACTACGCCATGAAGAACGCCATTCCAAGGTGGAATATGTGGTAGCTCACGGCATCTCCAGCATTGTAGAGGGTGAAAAGGTCCTCATCGGCAGTTATCACTTCATATTTGAGGATGAGCACTGCGTCGTGCCGGCAGGCGAGGAGGAGCGCTTTGCGGCGCTGCCGGATGAATATTCCCATTTGTATCTGGCTGTTTCCGGAGAACTGGCAGCAGTGATCTGCATCGAGGATCCCCTGCGGGAAGAGGCAAAGGAAGTCATCGAAAGACTGCATGCCCAGGGCCTTTCCAAGATCGTCATGATGACAGGGGACAGCGAGCGCACAGCCAGAGCCGTGGCGGCAAAGGTGGGCGTGGATGAGTACCATTCGGAAGTGCTTCCGGAGGATAAGGCTGCCTTTGTGCGCAGCGAACATGCGGCAGGCCGCAAGGTCATTATGATTGGAGACGGGGTCAATGACTCACCGGCGCTTTCCGAGTCCGATGCCGGTGTAGCCATCAGTGAGGGAGCAGCCATAGCCAGAGAGGTGGCGGACATTACCATATCCGCAGATGACCTCTACACCCTGGTGGTGCTCAGGGAGATCTCCGATGCCCTGATGAGACGGATCAATAGCAACTACCGTTTTATCATGAGCTTTAATCTGTTCCTGATTCTGATGGGCGTGGGCGGCATTATGGCACCCACCACCACAGCACTGCTGCATAATATTTCCACGATCGGAATTTCCCTGCAGTCCATGACAAATCTTCTGGAAGAAAAAACGAATGACTAGGGAAATGCGGACCAAAATGATGCGGAGTTCAAACCACCTCATGCAGACAAGATTGCATCGGCGGTCTGAACCTATGAGCTTGGTATATTAAAAAAGGCGGAACAGGGAACAGTATGACGCTACAGCAGCTTCGCTACATCATAGAAATAGTAGAATCAGGATCCATCAGCACTGCGGCCTCCCGGCTCTTTATTTCCCAGCCCAGCCTTTCCAAGGCTGTGGCGGAACTGGAAAAAGAAATGGGAATCCCCATCTTTTACCGCAGCAATCGGGGCGTGATCCTCTCCGAAGAAGGAACGAAATTCCTCTCCTATGCCAGACAGGTGGTGGAGCAGGCAGATCTGCTGGAGGAACAGTATAAAGCGGGCGCCCCTATCAGGCGAGTCTTTGCCGTCTCGTCCCAGCACTATGCCTTTGTGGTCAATGCGTTTGTGGCGCTGGTAAAGGAGTATGGGCAGAAGAAATATGAGTTTACACTGCGGGAGTCCAGAACCTATGACATCATCGAGGATGTGCGGACACAGCGCAGTGAATTGGGGGTCCTTTATCTCAGCCGATTTAACAGGGAAGTATTGGCCCATGCCATCGAAAATGCGGACCTTAAATTCGTACCCCTTTTTACAGCCCGTCCCCACGTCTTCGTGAGCAGGGAAAACCCTATGGCCTCTAAAAAGAGCGTGACACTGGAGGAATTAAAGGCTTATCCGCGGCTGACCTATGAACAGGGCAATAATAATTCTTTTTTCTATTCCGAGGAACTGCACAGTACCCAGGAAAGCCCTAAAAACATCGTGGTGACAGACAGAGCCACCCTTTTTAATCTTCTCATCGGCCTGAACGGCTATACGATCTCCTCCGGGGTGCTCAGCACAGATCTGAATGGATCCCATATCGTGTCTGTGCCTTTGGAGAGCGATGAGTATATGGAAATCGGTTATATACACGCAGTGGACAGACCGCTGGGGAAAATGGCGGTATTGTATGTGGAACAGCTGAAGGCCTATATCGACGGTACTGCAAAAGGACAGAGGAAGACAGAGAAAGGAAACGGCAGCGGGCAGTGATGTCGGCTGCCGTTTCTTTGTGTCCAAATGGAGCGGAAAGAGAGGCGTGAAAAAGTAAAATGAGAACGTGAGGTTAGTGAAAACTAACTTTCAGAGCAGCCACAGACTCTGCGTTCTATTAAATTAATGCAGCGCGCGGACAGAACAGGCGCAAAGGGTGATCCGAAGCAGCAAAGGATGATGGCCGGGAGGAACTTATGTCAGAGGAAATGATCGTGGAAAATTGTTCTCCTACACTGGCAGGGCTCAAGACAGCCAACCTTTTTGCCTGTGAATATGATACGCAGGAGAGCCTTCGCGGGCAGATACGTTCTTTTAACCGCACACTGGTGCCGAAGGGACTGTGCATGCTGCCGCTGCAGATGAAGAATCACAGAGCCCTTATCTACATTTATCGGCCCGGACGCCTGAAGGCGGATCTGTCGGACAAGGAGACAGAGGCCTTGCTGGCACAGTTCGGATATCCTGCCGGGAATCCGAATCAATGTGTGGCCAGACTCATAGGCCGTCTGGAAAAATGTGAGGGATTTCCTCATGAAATCGGTCTGTTTCTGGGATATCCACCGGAGGATGTGCGAGGATTCATCGAGCAGGGAGCAGCCAATTATAAATACGCCGGTTTCTGGAAGGTTTACGGTGATGAGGAGAAGGCCAAAAAGACCTTTGCCTTGTACAGGCGCTGTATGGCGGATTACCGTAAACAGTGGGAAAAGGGACAGAATGTGGAAAGGCTTGCAGTAAAGCAATAAATGCGGGAGCGCATCACGTAGCCGCATAAATGCGGCTTAAGGAGGTAAAAATGAGTAAAGTAGCAGTGGTTTATTGGAGCGGAACCGGCAATACCGAGGTGGGCGCAGGTATGGTGGCAGATGGCGCAAAGGAGAAGGGGGCAGACGTAGATATCCTGACCAGCGCAGAGTTTGACGCAGCAAAGATGGATGACTACGATGCGGTAGCATTCGGATGCCCGGCTATGGGTGCGGAGCAGCTGGAGGATACAGAGTTCGAGCCTATGTTCAATGACCTGGAGATTAAGCTCTCCGGCAAGAAGATCGGCCTGTTCGGTTCCTACGGCTGGGGCGACGGTGAATGGATGCGCATCTGGGAAGAAACCTGCAAAAACGCGGGTGCGAATCTCGCTTCCGACAGTGTGATTTTTAACGGCGCACCGGATGACACCGCAGAAGGGGATTTAAAGACCCTGGGCGCTGCATTGGCATAAGAGACATCAGGACAGTTCTCTGTCCTATGTGCATAAATGGTTGATATAAGATGGCAAAGGGACAGTCCTGCGGGGCTGTCCCTTTACGTTTTCCTGTGGCTTTCGAATAAAACGAAAAGTGAGGAAAACGGCGAAAGAGATGTTAAGAAGAAGCAAGGCTTTGCTGTTAAGAAACCGTAAAGAAAAAACAGCGCCAGGAGCCTGAAAACAAAGCATATTCCGGCAAATTGCCCAATGGAGCACCCTTTCTTCTGCGCGTTTTGTCAAAAAAATAACAAGGGCACTTTACTTTGCTAAAATCCATATTATAATATGATACCAGTGGCAAAAGGTTTCCGGTAAGGGTTCCAGAGGATCACTGTATAACTTACCGGTCCGGTCAGGGAAAGACGTTCTGATCGGCAGTATGAGGAGGAGAAACAATATGATCGCACAGGCAATTGCCATAATTATCTTTGTTGGCATGTTTATCCTGATTATCCTGGACAAGTTCGAGCGGCAGTGGATCACGTTAGTCAGTGGTGCACTGATGCTGGTCTTGGTCTTTGGGATCTGTCTGCGCAGTCCCCAGGCAATCATGGACACCTTGAATTTCAAAGCTTTCTTTGCCCAAAGCTTCTGGTACGGCGGGGAGGAGAGCGCATCGGCGGGCATTAACTGGTCTACCATTGTCTTTATTGCAGGCATGATGATCATGGTAGAAGGACTGGGACATTCCGGCTTCTTCCGCTGGCTTTGCCTGAGTCTGGCCAAGGCGGTGCACTACCATCTGGTGCCGCTGCTGATCTGCTTTATGTGCATGTCGGCATTTTTGTCCATGTTTATCGACAGTATCACTGTGGTGCTGTTTCTGGCTACTGTTACCATTGAGTTGTCCCGGATCCTGAAATACAATCCGGTGCCCATGATCCTCTCAGAGGTATTCTGCGCGAACTTAGGCGGTGCGGCTACCATGAGCGGCGATCCGCCGAACATCATCATCGGTACCTCCTTGGGCTACAGCTTTATGGATTTTATCAGTAATACCGGTCTGATCGTGGGAATCTGTTTTATCTTTTCTCTGATTTACTTCTGGCTGTGCTTCAGAGGAGAGCTGAAGCAGAATGAAGCAGAAAGAAAGGGAGAGGTGAACTGTCCGGAGCCTGCTTCGGCCATCGCCAGCAAGTCCTCCTTTATCTGCGGTATTGCTGTCTTTGCCATTGCCGTTGTATTGCTGGTGACCCATGCGCAGACAGGACTGACGGTAGCATGCATCGGCGTGATTGTGGCGATCCTGACACTGATTGCTATGACAGCTACCTCCGGCACCCAGGTCATTGCCAAGATTTTTAAGGGTGTGGACTATAAGACACTGCTGTTTTTTATTGGTCTGTTTGTCTCCGTAGGCGGTTTGGAGCAGACCGGCGTCCTGGAGATCATTGCGAACTTCATTTCCGTAGTCAGCGGCGGCAACGCCCACGTCATCGTGGCCATTATCCTGCTGCTGTCTGCATTCTGCAGTGCGTTGATCGACAATATTCCCTTTGCAGCGACGATGCTGCCGGTGATTCAGTCTCTGTCGGTTTCCGCGGGTGTTTCTCTGCATACCCTGGCATGGACCTTGTCTCTGGGCACGGATATCGGCGGCAATGCCACGCCGATTGGCGCTTCCGCCAACGTAGTGGGTACTTCCGTTTCTGCCAAGAACGGCCACCCTATCAGTTGGGGAAAATATTGTAAGTATTGCGTCCCGGCCACCATCATTGTTATAATGATATCACTGATATGCCTGTACGTTCGTTATCTGTAGGACGAGGACAGGCGGCTGGTGATCCCCTGTTGTGATTCTGAGCCGGTCGGTGATGCGAGTCGGCGGCCTGAGGGCAGTGCTTGGATAGCAACGATTTTTGAAAGCACAGTGAGCGTATTGCGGCTGTCTGCGAATGGAACTGTCAGCGACAGGAATTCGCGGACGGCCGTTTTTTTAATACAAAGAGTAAGAACCGGAGAACGATGTAAAAGCCATCGGACAGGATAGTTTTCGTGAAGAGAGCTCGTCAGTGTGAATTATCTTCAAGGAACGTGGACAGGCTGCGCTAAGAAGAGGAAATAAGGAGGAAAGCAGGATGGACAAACAGATTATCGTCACAGTGGGTAGAGAGCATGGAAGCGGCGGTCATTTTATCGCACAGCATATTGCGGATGATCTGGGAATCAAGCTTTATGATAAGGAAATCGTAGAGGCTATCGTGGATTCCAGCGGGTATACCAGAGAATTTGTGGAAAAAATGGATGAAAAGCCCATTAATTTCCTGCTGTCCCGCCGTATCGGCGAGTTCTCCAATTCTCCGGAGGAGATTATTGCAGAGAAGGTTTTTGCTTATATCCGGGAAATCGCGGAGAGCGGCCAGTCCTTCGTCATCGTAGGACGCTGCGCAGAGTCAGTCCTGCGCCTGTATCCTCATGTGGTCAGCGTATTCGTGACGGGAGATAAGCAGGATAAGTTAGAGCGAATCCAGCGCATTTTTGAGCTGGATCCTCAGAAGGCGGCAGATCGAATCCGCCGGGTGGACTTTAAGAGAAAGCAGTATCACAATCACTTCAGTGACCGCAAGTGGGGCGATTCCAGAGGATATGATATACTGATCAACAGCAGCAGGATCGGCATTGAGAATACCGCAAAGTGTCTGACCAGCTATATTCGCTCCTATATGGAGATCAACGATATCCCGGAGAATAAGTAAAGAGCGCACGCGAGGAAACATGAAATACATTGTCTTAGACCTGGAATGGAATCAGGGAAATGCCTCTGTAGAGAAGCAGAATCCTGATATGCCTTTCGAGATTATAGAAATTGGTGCTGTGCGCCTGAATGAAAAAAGAGAACACGAGGGAGATTTCACCAGCCTGATCCGGCCGGTGTGCTATCACTCCATGCACGGGATCACCGGCAAGCTGGTGCACTTGAATATGGAATCTCTGGCCGGAGAGCGAACCTTTCCGGAGGTGATGGATGATTTTCAGGACTGGTGCGGGGATGATCCCCTGTACTGCACCTGGGGACCCACGGACCTAACGGAGCTGCAAAGAAATCTGCTCTATCACAAGGAGGCACCTCTTTCCGACGGCCCTCTCCCTTTTCTGGATGTTCAGAAGCTTTTTGCGTTGGCCTTTGAGACCCGCAAATCCAGAAGATCTCTGGAGTATGCCATTGATTTTCTGCATATTGAGAAGGATTGTCCCTTTCACAGGGCTCACAGCGATGCCTATTACACGGCCCGCATTCTGGAAAGGCTTCCGGAGAGCGTGCTGAAAAATGTCTCCTATGATTCCTTTTCCATTCCCCGAAGCCGAGACGGCGAGGTGCATGTACGCTTTGACGATTACACCAAGTACATTTCCAGAGGCTTTGCTTCCAAATCCAAGGCAATGGGAGATCCGGAGGTAATGGATACCCATTGCTATGAATGCGGTCGGAAGCTTCGAAAAAAGGTACGCTGGTTTACGCCTAACGGCAAGCATTACTACAGCGTCTCCTTCTGCCCGGAGCACGGCTATATGAAGGCAAAGATCCGTCTGCGCAAGTCCAAGGATGATTTGATCTATGTGGTCAAGACAGAGAAGTTTATTGACCAGGCAGAAGTGGAGGCGTTGCAGGAAAAAGCCAGAAAGGCAGCGAAGAGACCTCCATCATGAGTAACATACGAAAAGACCTCCGTCATGAGCAATACACAAAAAGACCTCAGCATGGAAAATGCTGAGGTCTTTTTGTGTGTTATTCATTCCTAATTCAGATAGGCATTTTTATACTGCAGAATCTTATCAATACTCTTATTCAGCCGCTCCTCACTGATAGTGCCGTCCTGGCAGGCGGCGAGGATGGCATTGTAGGCTTCCTCGAAGTCGGCGGGCATCAGGATGATGTCGCAGCCGGCCAGGAAGGATTTTACCGCAGCTTCTCCTGAAGAGGAGGCGTCCGTGACAGCCTGCATTTCCATGGCATCGGTGATGATCAGGGTGTTGTCTGCATCCGGGATCAGGTCAATGATCTGTTTGGAAAGGGTCGCAGGGGTATTGTCGCCGGTGATATTGGGCATGGAAATATGGGAGACCATGACCGCGTGAGGTGTCACCTTAGAGGCTGCCTGAAAGGGCAGCAGCTCGCAGCTTTGTATCTCCTCCAGAGTGCGGTAGCTGTAGGCAAAACCGGTATGACTGTCCTCGGCGGTATCACCGTGGCCGGGGAAATGTTTGAAGGTGGGAATGACTCCGGCGTCTGCCAGTCCCTGTCCTGCAGCGCTGGAGAGTTCTGCAGCCTTAGCGGCATCGGAGGAAAAAGCCCGGGTGCCGATGATGGGATTGTCCGGATTGGTATTTACATCGGCGTCCGGTGCAAAGTCTACGTTAAAGCCATACTGTTTGATATAGGTACCGATGGTCTTTCCCATGTCATAGGCAGCGTCGGTACCCTGTGCGCCTACAGCGGCAGCATTCTCGTATTTCGGAAGAGTGAAGGTGTCCGTATTGGCCAGCCGGGCTACCCGGCCTCCCTCTTCATCCACGGCGATAAAGAGAGGAATATCCGAGGCCTCCTGAAGGTCCTTATTAAAGGCTGTGATCTGGTCAGGATTCATAATGTTCTGTCCGAACTGGCACACACCGCCTATGTGATATTTCTGCAGATTGCTGCGGATAGAATCATTGATGGCAATGGTACCCACCTTTTTGCCGGCACTGTTTTCTGTGACTTGAGTCTCCTGATCCAGAGTATCGGGACGCAGGATGAACAGCTGGCCTACCTTCTGCTTCAGGGTGAGATCCTCGGTCTTCAGAGATTGGGAATTCGCAGCAGAAACAGCCTTTGCAGCGGCACTTGCTTCCGCAGCTGCACCTGTTTCCACAGCCGAAACGGTTTCTGCAGTGGTAGCAGCTTCCGCTGCAGAATTTACTTCTGCCATCGAAACAGCTTCTGCAGCCGAATCGGTTTTCGCAGCGCTTTCAGCCGCCATTTCCTGCGGCGCAGAGACGGCAGCGGCGGCATTGCTCTGGGCAGCTGCGCCACAGCCGCTCAGTATCATGGCGGCGGCCAGAGAGATGGGGAAGAGAGTAGATAATTTCATAAAAAATTCCTTTCTGCTGCATCAGTCAGAAATTCATTACCTTTTTATTTAGATGAATCGTCGAAGCGATGGTATTGCAGGGAATAGGAATGTACCTTGCGGCGGCGCTTCTTTCTGGGGCGCAGATCCGAATTGGAATAGGAGGCGGACAGCTCCCGAATGTGAAAGATCAGCATCAGTACAGCGCCTATCAGCAAAAGCAGAGTCAGTGTGCCTCGTACATTGATGTAAACAGTGCCGCCCGTGGCAATAGTGACGATGGAAAAGAAGGCAATGATATTGTCTCTCCCATGGGAAAGTAATTTGCCGAGGGTACTGTTTCGTAAATTATGGAGGACACCGGTATCTTCCTCCTCTGTCGTCTTGCTGCTGTCGCCGGAGACAAGCTCCGCAGCAGCATTATCCCTGTCATTGCCCTGACCGTCGGAAGAGTTATTGGCTGTGTCGGTCAGGATAGCTGTATTTGCCGCGTCGGCATTTTCCAGATAAAGCTGCGCCTCTCCCAGCACCATACCGCCGTAGGAGTAGGTGATCTTGGCAATAGGTGATTGCCCGCTATCAGCAGAAACAGGGGTGACTGTGGCAGTCAGATCCGAGAAGGATAAGGTACCGGGGAGAATGACCTCGCTGTCCTGGGACAGGGAGAAGCTGGGGGTGCTGCTGCTGCCGAAGAGACTGCTGCCGGCATCTAAAAAGCTTCCCCCATCCATGGAGTAACGATCTTCATAGTCATAGGCCCGCACTTTCTGGAAGTTAGAGTATCCATAGTCAAACAGATTGATGGTATCTGTGTATTGGTAGGGATCCTCTTCCTTCATGATGATACAGATCATGCGGATGCCGTTTCTCTCACAGCCGGTGACCAATGTCCGTCTGGCCTGATCTGTGTAGCCGGTTTTGCCGCCGATGATGCCGTCGCAGGCGATCTTGCCGGAAATCAGAGCATGGGTATTATTCAGCCAGAAGTCATCGGGCTGGGTGGCCGTGGGCTCAAAATGATGGGTGGTCGTATTTCCCAGTCGCTGCAGCGTGGGATTGGAAAAAAACGCCCGGGCGATAATCGCCAGATCGTGGGGCGTGGTGTAATGATCCTCGTCAAAAAGTCCGTTGGCATTGACAAAGTGGGAACCGGTGCAGCCAAGCTCTGCCGCCCGTTTGTTCATAAGCTCGGCAAAGGCGGAAATGGAACCGGATACCTTTTCGGCGATGGCGTTGCTGGCCTCATTGGCAGATCCCACCAGGATGGCATAGAGGCAGTCCTCTACCGTCAGGGATTCCCCCTCATCGATGCCGGCCTTGGAGCCGTCGGAAGGCACAGAAAACACAGCCTCATGGGAAAAGGTGACCATGTCTGTGAGCTCCAGATTTTCCACAGCCAGCAGACAGGTGAGAATCTTGGTGGTGCTGGCGGGATAGAGCTTTTCATCGATATTTTTGCCATAGAGGATGGCGCCGGAGTCCAGCTCCATCAGGACGGCACCCTCCGCACCGATGGAAGGACCCTGGGGCCAGCCTTCGATCTCATTGGTCTGGACAGGCTCTCCCTTTCGGACCTCGGCTTCTGCATTAAAATCCCGCAGACCATCCGATGTAAAGATGGCATTGTGGAAGGATGCCAGAGGGTCCTCCGAAGAGGAATCCTTTGAGGTACTTTGGTCTTCGGAGGCAGCGGCATCTGCTGTCTGTGCATCATTGGAAGAAGCATCAGAAGCTGCCTGTGTATTTCCCGAGGAGATGTCTGTTTCTGCCGTCTGTGCAGCAGGCGTTAAAGTAGAGGCTTCTGCCGCGCAGACAGAGGCAGAGAAGGGTGCGGCGGCTGTCAGCAGCAGGGCCAACAGCAGGGCGGATATTTTTTTCGTCGGTTTTTTGCCGGGTCGCGGCTTTGCCATTACAGAAGCGCCTCCAACTTAGCCTGAAGGGAGGCCTTGGGCATACCGCCGATCGCCTGGTCAGCCAGCTGTCCGTCCTTAATAAATACAAAATTAGGGATAGACATCACATTGTACCGGGAAGCCAGAGAGGGGTAATCATCCACATTGACCTGACCAATCTTGATCCTGCCCTCGTATTCCTGGGCCAGCTGTTCCACTACGGGAGACATCATCTTGCAGGGACCGCACCAGTCCGCATAGAAATCGATCATCACCGGGATAGAAGACTGCAGAACTTCCTTTTCAAAATTATCATCTGTAAAAAACATGTTTACCTCCTTATGCCGCAGCTTGCCTGCGGCTGCACGAGGAGAAAATCGCGAAGGCGATTTCTCCGATGTGATAATGCATTGATGTCGTTGACGACATCAATGCGGTTTGAAAGAAATGCTATCAAGCATTTCTTTCAAACTTAACCTCCTTAAGCCGCAGCTTGTCTGCGGCTGCACATTTTTCTAGTTCTGTTGTTTTTTTCTGGACAGAATATACTTACAGATGGGATTTCCCTTTACGGAGAATTTTTCCTCATATTCTGTCATGATGTTGCCCTCATTCAGGACGGCGTCTCTGTGCAGATCATAGGTCAGCGCATCGATCTGAAAGACGCTTTCGGCTACCTCTTCTACGGCAAAGTCAAACAGCGCTCTGTTGTCCGTCTTAAACTCGATGGTGCCTTCTGCAGGCAGCAGATGATCATAGAGCCGAAGATATTCCTTAGAAGGCAGGCGGCGCCTGGCGTGCCGCTCCTTGGGCCATGGATCGGAAAAATTCAGGTAGATTCGGTCCAACTCTCCTTTTTCAAATACATTTTCCAAAAGCTCGGCATCGTAGCACAGGAAACGAAGGTTTGGAAGCTCGGCTTCCTCCTGCTTGGCCAGGGCCCGAATCAGAACGCTGGAATATTTATCCATGCCGATGTAATTGATCCCCGGATTTCTGGCGGCCAGTTCTACGATAAAGCGGCCTTTGCCGGAGCCAATCTCCAGACGGCATGGGTGGTCATTGCCGAAGATCTCCTGCCATTTGCCTTTGGCAGCGGGTGGATCCTGGATCACCCAGGGGCTTTCTGCCAGGTGTTCCTTGGAACCCGGCACATTGCGAAGACGCATATTCACTCCATTCCGCAGATGCAGATGATAGATGCCTGTACAGGAAAATACAGGTGGTAAAAGTAAATAAAGAATGTTTACGGATTGCAAAGGCAAAGCTCTGCAGTATGGTGATGACGATCGCGGCATCTGCGGCGCTAATCGCCCTGCAGCACAGGAAAATACACACAGATCCGTGCTGTCAGCCATAGTTTACCAGATGTGCCCGACACTAACAAGAAGGATCGGGTGACGCAGAGACAGGAAGTGTGTTATAATGGGGTGCATTCCGCTGAGAAGTATGGGCGGATGGGACTGTCGGGGAGCAGTCCGTAATGCAAGGGAGGCAATATTGATTATGGAACAAAAGAGGAAAAAATGGCGTCCTATGCTGGCGGCATTTCTTCTGATTATGGGCAGTACGCAGCTGACAGCCTGCGCAGGCCGGACGAAAAAGGAGACCGGACAGGTATTGTCATCGGCACAGGAGACCTCGGAGGACGAGGTGCCCAGCGCAGAGGGGGCAAAGACCGGACAGAATGAGGAGTCGGCAGAGAATACTGCTGAGAGTGAAAGAACAGAGACAGGCGTGCAGTCGAATGCGGGGTCTTCCGACAATGCGGTGAATGCAGAAATAGAACAGGAGGAGACTGCAGTCCAGGGAGAGAACGTGGTGGAGATTCCCCGGTTCGTGACACCTTCCGGAGAGAGCACCAAGAGTCTGGATGAGCTCAATAAAGAAGCGGATCGCATCGCCTCCATTTATGAAGATCATAAGGACAAAGAGGATGAACCGGTAGAGATACGCACATACGAGGAGAGCGCCGGCGCCTATCTACAGGCCACAGTTACGATTTCCGTACATGAAAAAGACAGTATGGAGAATAATCTGTTAACTTTAGCATATAATAAAGAGACAGATACCATTGTAACCAGTCAGGATGCGCTGGCCAGTGTGGGACTGACCGGAGAACAGCTCAGCGTGGAAGTCAACCAGGCATTCCAGAGCGCACAGATGACCGGTATACTGGATGAGATTGAGATGCAGGGATTTTGCCTTGATGAAAACGGAACCGCAAAGCAGATTTATATGAAACTGTGGGTGGATACGGAAACCGAGCAGGGACAGCAGACGGGTTTTTATACCTATGATCCTGCGGCAAAGACGCTGACGGTTCTGAATTTTATGGAATAGATAGCATCGGAGAATTCGCCTATGCGAATTTTACCTACGCAGCCGCAATCATTGCGGTATAGAAAGAAGTGGTGTGAAAAGCTGCCGGGCAGCAGATCTCTCACACAGCTGTTTGTGCCGCAGGCACCGCAAACAGCCATGATCCTATGCGATCCTTTTGACGAAAAGCGCCTGCAGAATGGAGAGCAAAATGAAAACATACGCAGAAATGTCAAAGGAAGAGCTTTTAAAGGAAAAGGAAGCTCTGGAGCAGCAGTTTAAGGACGTGGAGTCCAAGGGACTGAAGCTGAATATGGCCAGAGGCAAGCCTTCCAAGGCGCAGCTGGATCTTTCCAATGAGATGATGGACGTGCTGAGCTCCGACAGCTATTTTAATGATGAGACAGGTACAGACTGCCGCAACTATGGTATAGGCGAGGGCATTCCGGAGGCAAAGCGTCTGATGGGAGATATGTCTGAGGTGGGTCCCGACGATATGATCATTTTCGGCAACTCCTCCCTGAACATTATGTTTGATACGGTATCCAGATCCTATTCCCACGGCGTCTGCGGCAATACCCCCTGGTGCAAGCTGGACAACTGGAAATTCCTTTGTCCGGTGCCCGGTTATGATCGTCACTTTAAGGTGACAGAGTTCTTCGGTGCGGAGATGATCAATATTCCCATGACACCGGAAGGACCGGACATGGACCTGGTAGAGCAGTATGTAAATAACGACCCGTCAGTAAAGGGTATCTGGTGTGTGCCGAAGTACTCTAATCCTCAGGGTTACAGCTACTCGGATGAGACAGTAAGACGTTTTGCTGCCCTGACTCCTGCAGCACCGGATTTCCGTATTTATTGGGACAATGCGTATTCTATTCACCATCTGTATGAGGATGCTGCGCGTCAGGATGTGATTCTGGAGATCCTGGAAGAGTGCCGCAAGGCAGGACATCCGGATATGGTCTATAAGTTTATTTCCACCTCTAAGGTGACCTTCCCCGGTTCCGGTCTGGCAGCTCTGGCATCTTCTCAGAAGAATCTGGAGGATGTGCGTAAGTTCATGTCCGTCCAGACCATCGGTCATGATAAGTTAAACCAGCTGCGCCATGTGCGTTTCTTTGGCAATATGTCCAATATGCAGGCACATATGTCAAAACATGCCGCTATCCTTCGCCCCAAGTTTGAGGCGGTAGAGGAGACCTTTGAGAAGGAACTGGGCGGTCTGGGAATCGGCGAGTGGACGAAGCCAAACGGCGGCTATTTTATTTCCTTTGATACGCTGGATGGCTGTGCAAAGGCAGTAGTGGCCAAGTGCGCGCAGGCCGGTGTGGCACTGACTCCTGCAGGAGCCACCTATCCCTACGGCAAGGATCCTCATGACAGCAATATCCGTATTGCGCCTTCCTTCCCGCCCCTTGACGAGTTAAAGGAAGCAACCAAGGTATTTACGCTGGCAGTACGTCTGGTCAGCATCGATAAGTATCTGGCTGAAAAGTAAATTTATGCAGAGAAAAACAGCACAGACAGCAGTAAAAAAGTTAACCGCCAGACAGCGCATGGAGCGGCGGCTGAAGACCTGGGGAATCATTCTGGTACTTCTGGCGGCAGCGGGATGGCTTCTTCGCCCCTGGTATGACAGCTATCTGGAAAAAGATCACAGACAGACCTGTCAAAAGGCACGACTGGTCATAGAGGACTGGTATTACCGCATGGTGCAGGAAGAGCTGGATGGCGGAAAGTCCGCAGAGGAGATCGACTATCCGGCGCTTTTAAAGCGCTCCGTAAAGGAACACATGGATGCGGATTTGGGAGACGATCTTTGCTGCGGTGGGATCTGTAAGTCCGGCGGTTTCTATACCATGACGATAGATCCTGACAGCCATCGTGTGTCTATTCACTGTGATTATGATGATCATGGAGATTATGCTATGTAGGAAGAGGACTTCTGGATTTCTGCAAAGGACGGCTGATAAAGACTCTTTAACGCCGCGGAAAGACTACAATAGTAAATTTCCGGACGGCAGGCTGTAGCGGCAGACGCGGAGACCGAATATGCTGAGTGTTCTGATTATTTTTATATGGATGTTGGTGACCACATTTCTCACAGGCTGCGGCGGCATACTGCTGCTGCAGCGCCTGGCGGGGGATGGCAGAGGGCAAAGGCCCGATGTCATTGCCTGCGCTATGGCGGGAATTGTGGTCACTACTGTTTATGCCCAGATCTGGAGCCTTTTCGCAGGAGTGGGACGGAGCGCCGTGATTGGCCTCGTTCTGTTGAGCGTGATGTCGGCGGTTTATATAAGGTGGGAGGAAGCCAGGAAAAAGGTGTGCTTTCGGTTAGGAGCAGAGACAAGGGTAGGACACCAGAAGGTGCGTATTTTGGGTGTGTGGGTCGTGTTGTTTCTGCTCTACGCCTACGGCACATCCCGTGGCTATATTCACTACGACAGTGACCTCTATCATGCCCAGAGTATCCGCTGGATCGAGACCTATGGGGTGGTGCCGGGACTGGCAAACCTCCATACCAGGCTGGGGTATAACAGTGCTTCCTTTGCTCTGTCAGCGCTGTATTCCTTTGCTTTTCTGGGAGGACAGTCCTACCATGTCTGCGCCGGTTTTCTGGCGTTTTTGACGGCGGGGGAGTGCAGCAAGGTCCTGAGGATCTTCCGGGGAAAGAAGCTGACTGCCTCTGACTTTGCCAGATTGGCTGGTATCTATTATCTTTGCACGATTTTTGATGAAATGGTTTCTCCGGCCTCGGATTACTTTATGGTGCTCTGTGCCTTTTATCTGGTGATCCGTTTTCTGACGTTGGCAGAGGAAGGGGTGGAGGATCCTTTTCCTTACGGCCTGTTGGCGATGCTGGCGGTTTATACCGTCACCGTAAAGCTCTCGGCAGTGGGACTTATCCTATTGGCATTATTTCCGCTGGGTATTTATCTGAAGCGAAAAGAGTGGCGGCCGATCCTGCTCTTTGTGTGCACGGCCCTGGTGATCAGTCTGCCCTTTCTGATCCGCAATGTGATTCTGACGGGATGGCTTTTTTATCCGATGACGGCCATAGACCTTTTCTCTGTAGACTGGAAGGTGCCCCTGGGCACCGCACAGAGCGATGCCAGAGAGATCAAGGTATGGGGCAGGGGGTATACGGATGTCTCTCAGTATGACTTGCCTATGACCGGATGGGTGAAGGACTGGTTTCGGGGGCAGGCATCTCTGGATAAGATTTTTCTGCTGATGGATTTGCTGATGATACCCTGTATATTGATCTTGTGCGTGGCCAGGGCTGCAGGATGCCGAAAGAACGGCAGGAGATTGCTGATACTGGTGACTCTTCTGTGCAGCACGGCATTTTGGTTTCTGAATGCCCCTCTGATCCGGTATGGCTGTGTGTTTGTGTACCTGTCCGCCTTTGTGCCGGTGGGCATGGCGGCAGAGTATCTGCTGAAAAAAGAAGAAAAGAAGAGGCCGAAGGAGAGAAAAGTACTGCATTGTCTGTGTACAGCGGCAGTGGCATTGTTTTTATGCTATAAGCTGCTGGCAACGGGGAAGGAGCAGGCTGTGCAGTTCCATAATCGCTACTGGATTTTGCAGGAGGATTATAACCAATATGAGCTGGCTTCCTACGAGATAGACGGCTATACTTTTTATTATCCTACAGGGGGAGATCAGGCAGGCTACGATCCCTTTCCTTCCTCTCCTGTAAAAGCTCGGATCCGACTGCGGGGAGAAAAGATGGAAGACGGATTTGCCGCTCTTTGACAGAAAATATGAAAAGACTATGAAATGACAGTAAATTTATTGTAGCAGGGACATGGCCGTTGTATAGTTTATTTATGCATTTGCCTGCTTGTGGCACAGCCTGTTCGGGAGGATGATGAAAGATTTGTCAAAATGGAGGTTAAAATGGGGTTCTTACATGATTTAGTACATAATCCGATTTTTGTGGCACCGGCTATGGGGTGGCTGATTGCGCAGTTTTTAAAGGTGATCATCTACCGCATCATGAATGGGTCCTTCCGGGCAGACAGAGTCTGCGGCAGCGGCGGCATGCCCAGTTCTCATTCCTCTACCGTTTGTGCCCTGGCGGCAGCGGCAGGCGTGGTGTATGGAGCTGCCGGCTTTGAATTTCCCATGGCTGTATTTTTTGCCATTGTGGTCATGTATGATGCCATGGGCGTGCGCAGAGAAACCGGCAAACAGGCGGTACTTCTCAATGAGATGATGGATCTGGGCAGCATGGGGGATATTTTTAAGGACAGAAAGAAGCTAAAGGAGTTGGTAGGACATACACCTCTGCAGGTGCTGGTGGGCGCCATTCTTGGTGTGGTCGTTGGACTGGTGACATGTATGGTGCTGTAGTGTGAAAATCAAATAGCGATTTGATTTGCGATTTCTTCGGTGCAGAGCGCCTGCGGAATGGGGGTTAAAATGTAATTTTACACAGCATTCGTTGCGCACCGGGGACAGATACGATATACTAAGAAAGTGTTTCGCTTTAATAAAAAATAGTAACTGTTCAGTACGCGTCTCAATGTTTCTTTGCAAAACTTCGAGGTAATCGGTGTGGGTGCTTCGCATCCTGGCTGTCCGTTCTATTTCAATATAAATTTGCCTGCATGCAGTCCATTTATATTGAGATAGGATAGATGTGGCAGATACTGAACAGGTACAAAATGATGTATGGTGTATGGAATGAAAGAGAGGGTTATTGTATGAAGAAAGCGAAGGTGCTTTTATTCGTGTCTATCGCCGCTGTGGTAATGGCGATGACCGGATGCGGCAGTTCGGATGATTCCGCAGAGGCGGTCAGCTCCATCAAGGAGAAGATTCCGGAGCAGACCACAGAGGCTGCATCGGAGGAGACGGCAGTGGAAGAGACCGCTGAGGAGGAAGAAGAGGATACACCGCCCCAGGAGGGTATGGTCAGAAGTGTGCTGACCAATGAGTGGATCGACGGAGAACTGGCAGAGAAGAGACCTATCGCTGTCATGTACCCTATCAATAAAGAGGCACAGCCTCAGTACGGACTGAGCAATGTGGATGTCTTCTATGAGATCATGGAGGAAGGTGATATGTCCAGACAGCTGGGCATCATCCAGGATTGGGAAAATCTGGACCGCATCGGCAATATCCGCAGTATTCGTGATTATTTCGTATATGCTGCGTTGGAGTGGGATCCTGTTATCATTCACTTCGGCGGACCTGAGCTGTATGTAAAGGATATCCTGACCAGATCTGACGTAGATAATATCAACGGCGTAGGCGGTGCTATGGGCTCTGATTACGGTGCATTCTACCGAATTCCCGCAGGTTCCACCTCAGAGCATACGGCTTATACAGACGGTTCTCATATTTCCGAGGCCATCGACAAGGCTGGCTTTGAGAGAAATCACAGATCGCAGTACTACAGTGACAAGCATTTTACCTTTGCCTCCGAAAAGAATCCCAACACCCTGGATCAGTACAGCGATGCAGTAGAGGCTACCGAGATCGATATGAGCGGCTGCTATCCTGTTACCAAATCCGGTCTGACTTACAATGCGGATGATGGTCTGTACTACAAGACCCTGTACGGTGAGGCACAGAAGGACGGCGAGACCGGTGAGCAGATGGCCTTTGCCAATGTGCTGATTCAGAAGGCTTACTACGAAGTGCGTGACCAGAAGGGTTATTTGGCCTTCCAGATGCACGACACCACTAAGGACGGCTACTTCATCACCCAGGGCAAGATGATCCATGTGACCTGGAAGAAGGAAGGCGACTACAAGCCTACCACCTTCTATGATGATGACGGCAATGAGATCGAGGTAAATACCGGCAAGACCATGATTTTTGTGATCAAGCAGGACAATACCTTTAAGATCAACGGCACCACCTATAACGACTAAGATTTGCTCCCGATAAGGGCAGCGAACTGCTTCAGAGAGAATATTGACCGCCGTATGGATGAGAGTCCATGCGGCGGTTTTTCTGTGTCTGAAAAAGCGCAGGCAGGATGAGAATGACAGACACTTCCACACTGTTGCGTGGTGCTCTTTTATAAAGTGTTTCCCGTTAAGTATTTGTATAGAAAAACACAGCACTGTTTACTTTACATACATTTTACATTCCATTGGTTTAGAATTTACGTACCTCTGGTTAAGATAGAATCGAGGTAAAAAATAACCATAGCAGAGAGAGCGGGATGAAAGATCGGCAGAGGAAACTGTAGAACTGTGAGAGCGGTAAAAACAGGGAGACTGCGGTCTAAATGCCGCGGAGCCGGTACAGAGCCGGTCGGGGGATGGAATGAACGAGACGGTAAAGATGTTCTTTGCGTTATTTGGCGGACTTGCCATGTTTCTGTATGGCATGAACAGTATGAGCGACAGCCTGCAGAAGGTGGCGGGAGACCGGATGCGCAGAATCCTGGGTGTACTGACCAAGAATCCGGTGATGGGTGCTTTGGCCGGTGCCCTGGTAACGGCGGTACTCCAGAGCAGCTCCGCCACTACGGTGATGACCATAGGCTTTGTCAGCGCAGGACTTATGTCTCTGCCCCAGGCTATTTCCGTAATCTTCGGTGCCAACATCGGTACCACTATGACAGCACAACTCATCGCCTTTCAGATCAGTGATTACATCTATCCGATCATATTCATCGGTTTTCTCATCAATTTTCTCTCCAAAAAGGAACAGCTCAAGGATCTGGGCATGGTGATCCTTTCCTTCGGCCTTCTGTTTGAAGGTATCGAAATCATGGGCAGCGCCATGAAGCCACTGGCCGGCAGTCCGGTGTTCACTACATTAATTGAAAAAGTGGCAGATATGCCGGTGTTGGGGCTGCTGCTGGGCCTTTGCATGACCTTGGTAGTGCAGAGCAGCTCCGCCACCATTGCAGTGCTGCAGAATGTGGCCTGCCAGGCAGGACCTGACGGAGTATCCAGTATCATCGGACTTACCGGCGCCATTCCTGTGCTTTTGGGTGATAATATCGGCACCACCATTACCGCACTGCTGGCTTCCATCGGCCAGTCTAAAAATGCAAAGCGCACGGCAATTGCCCATAGCTTCTTTAATATCAGCGGTTCCATTGTATTCTCTTTCTTTATTCCTCTGTTTGCAAAGTTCGTAGAATGGATTTCCCCCAAGGGGCCGGAGGTGCAGGTAATCTCCCGGCAGATTGCTAATGCACATACCACCTTTAATGTGGTCTGTACCCTGATCTGGCTGCCGCTTTTGCCGGTGATGGTAAAGATAGTGACCTTTGTGATCCGGGGTGAGGACAGGAAGGATACGGCAGTGTGCATGCCCCGTTATCTGGATGAGGCCATGTTGGGACAGCCGGTGGCTGCCATGTATCTGATTTCTGAGGAAATCAGACGCTGTGCACAGGATGCGGTATCTATGCTGGCGGCAGCGCAGAGAGAGTTTGTGCGGGGAAGAGACACGGCACAGACAGAGATACCGCCCAGGAATAGTCAGAAGTCGGCAGATAAGAAAAAGAAGAAAAAGGAAGAAAAGAAGCTCCGGGCAATTCAGGAAAAGACAAAGAAAGATACAGAAATTCTGCAGGCTGCTGTCATGCCGGAGACAGAACAGGTCAGCTTCCTGGAGCAGCAAAAGGTCGTGGACAGCCTGCAGAAGGCTATCACTCAGTACATTACGCAGCTTCTTTCTCACGGCTCACTGACGGAAGCCCAGACAGAGCAGACTGCAGGGCTTTTGGGAATCATTACGGATGTGGAGCATTTAAATGAAAGAGCCGGGGAGGTCATGGAACTGGTGCGCATCATTGATGACGGAGGACACAGCCTTTCCGACGAGGCAGCCACGGAGCTGCGCCAGAGCTTTGCCATCACCGAGGAGCTGTTTAAAAATGCTTTTGCCGCTGTGGTAAACGGCGACAGAACTATGGCACAGACGGTCATCCGGGATAAGGAAAAGATGCACAAGATTTGCAGGCAGTTCAGCAAGGCACATCTGGCCCGTGTGAAAAAGAAGACATGCGATGCCGCATTGACCAGCACGTTCTCAGAAATTCTGGAGGGGTTGGAGCGTATGGCAGACAGCTGTGTCAATATTGCAGAGGCGGCATTGGATCAGATTTCCATTGTGGAGATAGAGAGTCATGCGAAGCCGCAGGCGCGGCCGGAGCTGTAGCTGATGATATCACCCGACCATGCACCGGGGCGCGGCAGATGTCTCGCACCATGCACTTTGCACCG
>CAVBBL010000009.1:0-81429 GCA_963593905.1 bacterium
TACCCTTCTTCATCTCGCCGCCGTACCAGGTGTTCAGGATTACCTGCTCCTTGGAAGTGATATTGAAGGCTACGCAGGTCTCGGAGTTCAGGCCAAGCTCTGCATAGTTGTCAACCTTTGCCTTGGAAGCATTGTAAACGATGAAATCAGGCTCGAAGTTAGCCAGCTCTTCCTCAGTGGGACGAATGAACATGTTGGTAACAAAGTGAGCCTGCCAAGCAACCTCTACGATGAAACGAACTGCCATTCTGGTATCTGCATTAGCGCCGCAGAATGCGTCTACTACGAACAGTCTCTTATTGGAGAGTTCCTTCTTTGCCAGCTCCTTAACGGTAGCCCAGGTCTCCTCGGTCATAGGATGATTGTCATTCTTGTACTCGTCGGTGGTCCACCAAACGGTATCCTTGGAATTCTCATCCACTACGATGTACTTATCTTTGGGAGAACGGCCGGTGTAGATACCTGTCATAACGTTGACAGCGCCAAGCTCACTCTCCTGACCCTTCTCATAGCCTTCCAGGTCAGCCTTTGTCTCCTCTGCAAATAAAGTCTCATAGGAGGGATTGTGAACGATCTCTGTGGTTCCTGTGATGCCATACTTTGTTAAATCAATAAGTGCCATCTTCAAAGTTCTCCTCTTCTTCTGTATTATTTATCTTCAAAAGCCGTATTTACGAGCTTTGAGACATCCATCATCATCCAATTATACATGAATACCGGTTAAAATCAACCTGCAGAAAATGAAATGATTGTAAAATCCAGATAAAAACGGGGCAAAAACGAGGTTATGGAAGCTTTACAGTATCTTAACGCTTATGTATTCTACTATAATATTTCCATCCTGTTAGCACATAATTGCATCCTTAATTTCCGAATAATTCCAATAAAATTTCCAATCTTTTCCGATCCTCCACCCCTTTACATGATATCCGGTATTACGCAATATCGCCGGACATTTTTCTTTTTCTATCACATACGAGTTATAAATCACTACGATTTTTAAACCATCATTTACAGCTTTCTCACATTCATATTCTATGTAACTGCGATAATCGACATAATGACACCTTGCACACCGTTTAGTCCAGCTATTGTAGCTGCCGCAATATTGGCAACCTCCCTTCGTGAGATTTCCTGTCTGCTCTCCCACAATCAGAACAAAGGTATGGGATGCATTAAGCCTGTCAGCTAAAGAACTTTTGATTGTACAATACAGGCTGGTGTCTCTGGACTGCGTCAATTCATGCGCATCTGTAAAATTCAACGACCAGTAATCACTGCTATTCCATGTATAAAGCTGATCAATCAGATCTTTATCTCCGGTCCAATCACCGGCAATATATGTTTTCGTTCTATACGGCATCTAAACCTCCTCATTTCTCAGCAGCCTGGCTGCGAAGAGACGACGAGGATTTCAGCTTCCCGTCTCCCATCAGGGCTATTTCCTCGATATCTTCCGGCAAAGCCACTACAATAATCTGTCCCTGAATCAAATCAGCGTGTGCCATAAAACTCTCTTTCAACAAAGAGAATGCCTCTCCAATAGATAATCCTGTTCTGGATCTTCCGGTTCCCAGTATTGGAAGATACAAATCATATCCCTGACCCACAGCATTGTACTTTTCCAAAAGTGCTTCAACTGATTTATCTATATTTTCTGCGGTGCTGTGCGCTATGTTTTGTTTATCAAAATCTGAAAATGCCACCAGAAAATAGCTGGCATTTTTACTTTCAACAATTGCTATGGAGCCTATCGGATATATTTGTTGCCTACCCTTTGGATTTTCTGCAATTCCAATACTCAATGTTCCGAATCTTTGTAAACTCATAACAATTCTTTTGTAAAGTTCTTCTTCACTCACGCCACTTTTCTGCATACGTGTTAGCCACTGTCCATGAATTGTTGTCTCTGAAACCAATGGAACCGGATCTTCCTCAAGTCTTCTTGTTATGTGGGTATCAAATGCTGTATTGACCGGTATGACAATGATATTCTTTGTCTTTTTTCGATTTCCAAATCCGTATTTGAATAAATCTCCTGAGACAACCTTTACACAATTCTTTCCCTTCTTCCAGATGATATTGCTTTGTTCCTCATCCAAATTTGATTCAGCTATTGCGACAAGCAAAAACTTCACCAGCAAATTTTCCAAAGGCAATGACTTCATCTTATCTTTTTCCGTCTTTGTAATATTTTCATCCCGTTCCAGCAAATTATGTAAATGTGTTCTCAACACATCTTCCCTGCCTGAATCCAGAAAATCATTGATGAAATTTTTCATTTCATCAAGCATTTTTTCTTCGAGACCGATCATTGATAATGCTTCCCTCAGCACACCGGGAACATCATCGACTCTATTCATCAGATTACTTGTCCTTGTTTTATTTAAATACAGTGCTTCTCCTACCTTGTTTCGCACATGACAGGTCGTGACAATCGGATTTAGAAAAGCATTCAAAAAATCCACATCTGCTATGTTTCTGTTTTTCGCATAAGCCTTTATTTCTCTTGTCAATACTGATAATTTTGCCATCTGTTTCCTTTACATTCCTAAACAGGATAACCGCAGCATAACTCTGCGGGAACGATTTAATTTTCTAAAGAAGTTACATTGGAGACACAGAACAGAGTTAGCTGTTTCAAGGCGCCAGAGACATTCAACTACTGTACCTGCATAAAATTTAAGGAGGTTGAAATTTGAATACTTTCCACCAAAAAGTTAAAATAAGTTCAAATCGGGCAGGACTGCAGGATATCTGGAACGCCGACATGTTAATCGGCGCTCAATATTCCTCTCATGATTTTCCACTCTGTCCGACAACAGCTACTGAGGTTCCCAAGGTTCTTATCTCTTTTGCTGAAGCAAAAACTCTTCATAATAAGGAAATAAAGCTTGGTCATACCGACTATCATCACGATGCCTTCATTCACTTCTATATTGATGACCAGAGGTTCGACGGAAAACGAAGCAGTATTTGGCTATATCCGGATAAAGCACTTGAAATTATCAGGCATTTTTCCGGGATCATTGCGCCGGATTTTTCTACATACGGTGATTTTCCGGATCCAATCAAGAGAATGAACTTCTACAAAATGAATGGCTTCGGCTACTGGATAGGCTCTCTCGGCATTCCGGTAATCAGCAATGTACGTTGGGGCAGGGAAGAGACCTGGTCTTACTGTTTTGACAGCAATCCCCATAATAGTATGATTGCCATCGGAACTGTTGCAAGCCGTATTCATCGGTTAGAAAACAGACCTTTATTTGAAAATGGTCTCTTTCACATGGTTGAAACTCTTCAGCCACATACGATTATCACCTATGGTTCATCGAACTATAGATGTTTCGACCTTCTCCGGCAAGCCGGAATCAAAATTGTTTCCTTCCAAAGTCAAACCAGTCAGGCTTTTGCCAAGAGGAAACAATCATGAGTAAGGGCGCAAGCGGACTTTTTTACGGCACCTTAGGATCAAATCCAAATCCTAAATTCAATAACGATGTGTACGTTGCCATCACTAAAGCGCTTATGCATCTATCTGTACAGGCATGGGCAAGGCAAAAATGCAGCGAACTCACCGGCAAAACAAAAAAGAATTTCAATACCGCCTGTATTGCATTTGATCAGAAAACCGGGAAATATTATTATGGACGAAATGCAGGATACCGAGAAGAAGGATATGTACGTAATCCCATCCTCTTTGGAGATTCCACCCACAAAGGAATTCTCCCCAAACAATCATTGAATAAATATCCCGTAGGAAACTGTGCAGAAGTGGATGCAATAAATCACGCATTAAATGACGGAGCTCAACTTAAAAATCTACATATCACAACCATACATACATCCAAGAAACAGTTTGGGGAATATAAGAAATCCTGCGAAAATTGCACCTATGCTTTTCATGGAAGAATCCTGAATAACTATTCCGGCTGGATAAACGGAGGTAACTGATTATGGACACACGTTTCGATACCATTTCAATGAACGGACGCATGGCTTATGTAATCATGTGCGTTGAAAAATATCTCAAGTCCATCTATCCCAATAAGGATTGGACTTTACTGGCTGAAAAGCTCTGGTCCGCCACTTCTATGAACTGGGGTGATTGGACAGAAATATATAGCAGTTACATTCCCGACGTATTGTTTCAATATGATAACTATGATGAAGAACTCTCTTTTGGAATGACACCGTCTGAATACACGAAAATCAAAAAAATATACGCCGGAATTACAGAAGGCCTGGAAGATAATCCTGAAGATGAGGTCAATTTCATATTAAACAAGCCTTTTGAAATAGCTACCGTATATGAAGGTACCACTATCGGAAACGGTTCTGCGTCATTGGATATAATCAATGCGACAGAAGCCCTTCTCATTAATCATACCATATCCCTTCCTGATTATCATTCTGTGGAATTTTCCAAATTCACAGAATGTAATGGCTGGGGAGATGATTTTGATGGTAAAAAGCTTTCAATCATATTAAATTAGTCAAAATTGGCGATTGGCGACCCCCCAGATATTTTCACCAATCGCCAATAACTGTTTACCCCAATATTTGTCTTCCTGCATTCCTTTGCTCAGCGCAGAGAGATGTAATCCTTAGAATATGCTGAGTAACGGCTTTATTTCCTCATCCAGTGTCTTCTTCAATTCTTCCATGCACTTAGCATAATATTTGAATTTCGGAAGGGCTTTTTCCTGTGCCGCCTTATAGCCTGTAAAGTCAATGGTTGATTTAATCACATCGGCATAGTCATCGTATTCCTCCATGGTAATGCCATAATTTTCCAGCATGCTCTCATCATATTTCGTGAAGGATTGCAGCTGTGCAAAGAGTCTGTCAAACTCCTGAAAGAGTTTCACGAAAATCTTCTTTTCCTTTACAGACATTACCGGTACGTCAGCCGGTTTCTCCCACCAGCCACTCGCCGGCCTTATAGAAGGAGGAAAACTGGAGCTGGTTTTTGACCTGCTCGAATTCGGCATCGGACAGGGGTTCGCCGTTTAAGCGGTCTTTGTTATTCTGTTCCAGGATGTATTTAAAGTTTTTCCAGAGGTCTTCTTCTGTTTTGAGGTCTTCCCGGTATGTCCACTGGGAATCTCCGTAGATGAGTTGGTCGATGAGTTTTTTCTCGATGAGGTTCTCTAATTCCGGCATTTTTTTCGTCCTTTTGTCGGTGGCGTAGGAGTTGTATGTGTGACTACCCGGCCATGCACCGAGGCGCGGCAGAATGGCTCCGCACGACCATGCCCCGCGGCGCAGCAGAATGGCTCCGCACGACCATGCCCCGCGGCGCAGCAGAATGGCTCCGCACGGCCATGCCCCGGGGCGCAGCAGAATGGCTCCGCACGGCCATGCCCCGGGGCACAGCAGAATGGCTCCGCACGGCCATGCCCCGGGGCACAGCAGATTGCTCGCACCATACACCTTGCGCCGTTTTGCTAAGGTTCGCCTCTCGTCTCCGGATGGCGCGGCCCGAACTCGCATCCCCGCCTGATGCGGGTCTGCTCAGACATTGCGGGCCTATCGGGCGCGCTCTGAAAGCGCGCCCGATACCATCCTGCGACTTCGATGCGGACCTAAGCAAAACTGGCGCTCGGTGTAAAGGATGCGATCCATTCTGCTGCGCCCCGGTGCATTACGTTTTAGCAACCTGTATATGGTTCTTCGTCCGTTCTAATTTCTGTCCTTCTTATACGAACATATTTTGCAGCATATATTTCTTAATTTCCTGCAATTCTTCAAGCTTACGTTGATGAAGAGTGATGAGGTGGTCAAGAGACTCTAAATAATCTCCTATTTTTCTCTGTTCTTCCATAGATGTGTATGGGATTTCAATAATCTTCATTCCATCAATATCTATGCTTCTACCATCTCTTATTCCATAAACATGTGGTACCAATTTATGCTTTATAAATTCATGCGACCGGAAGTATGGATAATAGAATCTCGAATCAGCTATATCACTGTGAAATGTATGATATGCTGGGCTTATAATGCCATCTAATGATGATTTTTCAAGTCCATCCTCAAAGGAACGAAGATGTACAATAAAATCATCTTTTCGCACCATTTTATAGTTAGACAGATTTGACTCGTCATACATTAAATTTCGGTCAGAATCTTTTCTTTTTACCGTTCCTCCACCCTGAATGATTGTCAAAGCTGGCAGCTCTGTATGGTTTTTTTCAGAGTATTCTTCGAATACATCCCCCAACTTACGCTGTTCCCAAGGAATAGGCATTCACTCTGGGAGGTTCCATATCGAGTATTACAGGAAAATCCATTTTGACGGCATCCGGATAAATTACATCCCCAAAACCAATATCGATACCAACCGGTATTTTTGTTCGGTCAAGATATGCCAAAGCAGAAATATGCAGGCCATGATACTCTTTAAATTCTGTTATATCATCCACTGTAATGGAATCAACATCAAACGCAAGTGCATCATCGATATCCTGAGAAAAAATCTCCTGAAATACACTCTTCATTTCTACACTGCTGTTGGATATCCTTCGTGCGAGCAGGTCCACATCGGTTGTTGCCCGTTCATAATTACGCTCAAATATTGCATACAGTAATATGCCGCCCTTCAAGACAAAATGCTCCGCGTATTCAGATACAGAAATCCGATATATTGTTCTCTCCAGGCCATAGTAGGTGAGAGCCTCTTGAAAAGTACATCCATTTTTTATTGCGAAAGTCTTAAGCCTCGCTTTTACAGAATCAGCATTCATTATACAAGCACCTCCAGATATGTTCTTACTATTTTTTCACATCGAAGGAGTTTTGCATATGCATAAAGCCTGTCAATTTGCCTATTCTCCCGTTTCAGGTAGTTCTTAAGCACCTCAGATGTTTCCTCAATTCCAACCTTGTTCCTGTAATAGATGATATCCACCACAGTTTTCTCTACATCGAAAATATGGAAACAATTATCTCCATCGCATATTTCAGTCACACCGAGGGCCATTCTTGAAGAATCAAAATAGAAAATTTTTATCTCCGGCCATTCAGGAAGTGTATTTACTTTTTTCTTTCGTTCTATAGCAACGTCCACAGCATCGGCTAGAAAATCTGTAAGTCCGTAATATCGTGCTGCGCTCATCAAACATATTACACCATTCGGAGCATAAGCTTCCGCACTGAAAAAGTCGTTTTCATCGCCCCTGTACGTGAGATTCTCATAGGTACTGCGATTTATCCTTGACAGTATTCCATCCCTTTCAAGCTTTCCGATTTTATAATAGGAATAACCCATATTTTTCAGTTCAGCGGTTGTGATAAACTTTTTATTTTCACCTATCATGCCCATACGCATCACCTCCGCCTATACCATATAACAATCCATATCTGATTTCAACTAATTTCGGCAGTTATTTAAACAGCCGATTTTAATTAAAATTTATCAAAATTCTTCCAGGGATTATCTTTTTCTTTCAAGAATTCCATGGGGCAGTCTCTGGAACGCATGCGAATTCTAAACTCTCGATGAAGTTTCTTTGTACTTGTTTATTGATTATGGTACGAATTCCTGTTCTGCCTGTCAGTGGACGATCTGCCTGATCTTTTCGCAGAGCACATTCGCTGCCAGCTCATGAGCCGCCGGACCGGGATGCTGTCTGGAGCCCACGGTCTTGGCATTGGTCAGGGGCAGCTTTACCGCTTCCAGCCGACTGTCGCCGCTTTGCGCCTTATACTGTGCGATGGCATCGGTGACCATATCATCCAGCAGGATGTCCATCATACCGTGGCACCAGAGGATATAGGCATTTGGATTCTTCTCTCGGAGAAGACGGATGAAGGATACCGCACTGTCCACCACATGCTGCGCGTCCTCCTGCAGCGGATTGCCGTATTCATCCAGACGCATCTTATGCACTTTTCCTGTATCCGGATCCGTGAAGGGTGCTTCCTTAAAGCCGCAATAGTCATTGGTGCCCAGATTGACCATGATCACATCCGGCTGCCAGCTCTCAAAGTCCCACTCCTGCTGCACCCCCAGTGCCTTGTTATGCTCCCCGGTCAGAATGCCGCAGACTTTGGTATAGTATTTAGGCAAAGTGTGCCGCAGATCATTGTCCCAACCCGAGTAAAGTCCCCAGCCACTCTCGGAAATGATATGGAAATCTGCATCAAAGGCCTTGGAGACCCGGAAAGGATACGCAGGGCAGACAGACATAAACTGGGGCACCCAATCCATGTCCTTCTTAGCTCCCACCGTGCCCTCACCACAGGTAATGCTGTCTCCGATAAATTCAAAGCGGTAGGATTTTCGGGGGATAGGGAGAAATTCTCCATCGAAATACAGTGCCTTTACCAACAGATACTGCACCGGATCCTCATGCATAGCCTGGGTCTCCCGCAGGATCTGCACATGCTTGCACTCCTCTGGATTCATGCCTCGAAAGACACAAATCCGGGTAGTTCCCTTCTGCACCATCTGTCTGGCGATCTCCGCTCCGTTGATCAGGATGCGGATCCAGGCTTCATAGAGAGAATAGTCGGATTCCAATTCAATCCAAAGCTCGCTTCCCTTTGCCTCTAACTCGATTCCCGCACCTGTCCAGAAAAGGGCAATACTGTCCGCCTGCTCTGTCATGCGGCCATAAATGTGCAGGTTCTTTACTTCTTTGATTGGATATTTCTGTAAGTTTTCCATTTATATTACCTTCCCAGCAGTGCCTGATACACGTCTCTCCGACTCATGCCTCTGTCGGCACCGGCCTGCTTCATAGCTTCCTTTCGGGAGAGTCCTTTCTCTTCATACATAGCCACATGGTCTTCCAGCGACATATCCTGAAAAGCCTCCTGTGCCTTTGCCTGGAGAGCGGCCGGATCCGCCCCGGCCACTACCAGCACGTATTCCCCTCTGGGCTCATTTTCCTCATAATAGCTGATAGCCTGTGAAAAGGTGAAGGGCATGGCCTCTTCAAATTTTTTGGTCAGCTCCCGGCACAATGTCACCTTTCTCTCATCCCCAAAGATCTCTGCCAGTTCCGCCAGCGTGCTCCGCAGATGATGGGGCGCCTCGTAGAGGATCATAGTCCTCTCCTCCGCCGCCAGCTGTCCCAGGATCCGGCGCCGCTCCTTTTTATCCACGGGAAGAAATCCCTCAAAACAAAAGCGTCTGGCTGACATACCGGACATGGTCAGGGCCGTGATCAGCGCACAGGCACCGGGCAGAGAAGTCACGGTGATTCCCTCCTCTATGCATCTGGCCGCCAGCACTTCCCCGGGATCGGAAATAGCCGGTGTTCCCGCATCCGTCACCACGGCAATATTCTCGCCGTTTCGAAGGCGTCCGATCAATTCCTCTGCCTTTTCATACTTATTGTGTTCATGATAGCTGGTCAGGGGCTTTTTAATCCCATAGTGATTTAAGAGCCGCAGACTGTTGCGGGTATCCTCCGCCGCAATCAGGTCTACAGCCTCCAGCGTATCCAGCACTCTCTGTGTAATATCTCCCAGATTTCCAATCGGTGTAGCACACAAGTAGAGCGTTCCGATTCTATTTTCCATGTTAATCCTCATTCTCTCTAATACCCATACACGTCGTAGATCTCCGGTGTATAGACCCCCGGCTTTTCATAGACGATGAGGGGCTTTTCCACTGTCAGACGTGATTTTGCTCCCCGCACGCAGTCAAGGAGCACCATGTTCGGCTCCTGATCCACATAGGGATAGACCAGGCGCATGCGCTTTGGCTCCAGGTGATGGGCGTGCAGCGTCACCATGATCTCCGCCAGTCGGAAGGGTCTGTGTACCAGATAGAAATGTCCGCCGGGTTTGAGCAGCTGCTCTGTCACTCGAATCAGATCCTCCAGCGTACATTGCAGCTCATGCCTGGCGATAGCCTTCGGTGCCTCCGGATTGGTAAGACCGTGTCCTCCGGTCATATAGGGGGGATTGGAGGTAACGACATCAAAGGAAGCTTTGGGAAAAAGGCTGTCTGCCTCCCGGATATCCCCTTCCCGGATCTCTACCTTCTCCTCCAGATGATTCAAGGAAACGCTCCGCTCTGCCATCTCGGCGCTGTCATGCTGAATCTCCAATCCTGTCAGATGGGCTGCTTTTGTCTTTGCTGACATCAGGATCGGTATGATGCCTGTCCCTGTGCCTAAATCCAGTACCCTATCCCCTTCTTTGGCACCGGCAAAACCAGAGAGCAGCACTGCGTCCATGCCAAAACAGAACCGTGCCGGATCCTGTATGATCTGCAGATTATTCCGCTGCAGATCATCGATCCGCTCTCCCGGCTTTAATTGTACTTGTCTCCTGGCCTGCTTTGGCTCTTCTCTTTCCGTATCTTTCCTCATAAACTCTCTGTTATAAATCTCTTCGTATTGTATGATACCAGCGTCAAAAGGTTCCTATCACGGATGCAAGCCTGCATCCTACAGGAAAGCGGCGGCCGATAAGAAAACATTTCTTTCATGCCGCCGCTTTGTCCGCTTATTTACGTGTTACTGCTCCTGCTTTGCCTCGCCCTGACTGTTATTTCTGGACCCGGCATTTCTTCTCTTTCTGTAATTTCGATCTCCGCGGTCCTGTCTGTCTCCTCGATCTGCCTTGTCCTGACGTTCTCCGCGGTCCGATCTTTCACCGCGGTCTGTCCTGTCCTGACGTTCTCCGCCGCGGTCCGGTCTCTCACCACGCTGCGCTCTTTCGCTCTGATTTGCTCTCTCGCCTCTCTCCGGACGATTTGCCCGCTCCTGCCGCTGCCCGGCACCGGTTCCCTGCGTCTGCTGGTCCTGGTCACCTCTGGTCTGTCCGTTATAGCGATTCGCCTTCCCGGAATGACCGCGGTAATTCTGTCTGTTCTTTCCTTCCTGCTCTCCTTTTTCCTCTCGCTGCTGATTCTCGGAAGCGCCGGAGGGATTCTCGCCGTTTCTGTCTTTCTTTCCACCGCCGTTTTGGCGATTGCCGCCTCTGCGGCGTCGGCGCAGCACGGTCAGATGATCCACGCCGTACTCGTGCAGTTCCTTCTCGTCATCTACTTCCACCAGAATCCGCACGGTCTGGCGAAGTACATTGACGCTCTCTACCTCGCCCCGCAGGCCGTCGTCACCCTCTACCTCGTCGCCGATGCCCGGAAGATTTCTGTTCAGCTCCTCGTAGGTGTCCTCCTCATTTTTAAGGCAGCACATCAGGCGGCCGCAGACACCGGAAATCTTAGTAGGATTCAGGGAAAGGTTCTGTTCCTTAGCCATCTTGATAGATACCGGCACGAAATCGGACAGATAGGAATGGCAGCAAAGCGCTCTGCCACAGATGCCGATGCCGCCCAGAATCTTGGTCTCATCCCTGACACCGATCTGCCGCAGCTCGATCCTGGTGCGGAAGACACCGGCCAGATCCTTTACCAGATCACGGAAATCCACCCTGCCGTCTGCTGTGAAGTAAAAAAGGATCTTACTGTTATCAAAGGTATATTCTGCATCGATCAGCTTCATATCCAGCTCATGATGACGAATCTTGGATAAGCAGACCTCAAAGGCCTCCCGCTCCTTGATCCGATTCGTGCGCTCCTGCTCCTCGTCCTCGGGAGTCGCCATACGCAGCACTGTCTTTAAGGGCTGAGGTATCTTCTTATCCTCCAGCTCCATGGGATTTCCCACCACGCGGCCGTACTCCAGACCTCTGGAGGTCTCCACGATCACATGACTGCCTCGCTTTACCGGGAAGTCAGCTGGTGAAAAATAATAAATCTTGCCCGCCGTGCGAAAGCGGACGCCTATAACTTTTTTCATCTATACTAATCCTCATTTCCAGGCAGCTTTGCCGTGAAGAGGCGACAGGAATTCCGGATTCTCATCTGCCATCGCTGCTTTCCATTTTCATTTCCGGCTGCCGGCTGCCAAAAGGCAATACAAGCCTTCTTTTTTATGTGTTCTGCGCACCGCTGCATTCCCGCAGTGTCAGAAAAAGTGATTCCAGAACCAGCGTTCCGCTGGTACCAGCTTTCTTCCTGCGCCGGGCCGTCTCGAAGGCTTCCATACACTTCTCCAGTCCCTCATAGGACATGCGGCCGGCCGCTTCTTTACTATACTTTATATCCTCTGCAAAAATCAAGTTTTCCGCCTTCCCGGAGGCCTTGCACAACAGCACGTCCCGGTACCAACTCTGGAGGAAGGCCAGATAGAGATCCAGAGTCTCCTTTTTCTCTCCGTACTCCGCCGCCTTCTGGGCCAGCTGGTAACTGTCCATGCGGGGAAGTTCATAGAGAAACCGCGCCGTATCCGTACACAGAGTGAGGAAATTCTCATCCTCCGCCAGCTGCAGGGCCCGGCCGGGATTGCCCTCAGCAAAGCCCGCAAAGAGCGCTGCTCTCCCCGGTGCGATGCCCTTCTCCTCTGTCAGCCAGGAAGTGATCTGCCCGTCGGAGACAGGCTGCATCTTTAACATTACGCAGCGGCTTAAGACCGTGGGCAGCAGCTGATTCTCCCCATTGGTCAAAAGCAGCAAATGCGCGTAAGCCGGCGGCTCCTCCAGGGTCTTAAGAAGTGCATTCTGTGCCTGGGCATTCATCTTTTCCGCATCAGAAATAATGTAAAATTTGTGCCCGCTCTGGTAAGGCTTGATCTGCACATCCGCGCACAGGGAACGGATTTCCTCCACACTGATGAGATTCGGCTTGGCATGCTGCAGGTGCAGGATATCCGGATGAGTGCCGGCCTGGGCCTGCATACAGTCGTGGCAAAGGCCGCAGGGCTCCAGGCGCCCGTTCCTCTCCACCGGCTCCCGGCACTGCATGGTCTGGGCCAGTGCCTCTGCCAGCTGCTCCCTGCCTGCCTCTTTCTCTCCCACCAGGAGATACGCGTGGGAAACCGATCTCATGCGGATTGCTCTCTGCAGATGCTCTATGATGCCTTCCTGCCCCAGAATCCCGGAAAAGCCCGGTGTCTGCTCAGCCATGCTGTTCTTCCTTTCCCTTTACCGTTTTTTGGTTTCTGTAATTCCTTCTCTTATTTCTCTGGTGCCATTTTCTCTTTTTCTCGGAATCTCCCTGTCTTGCGTTTTCCCCTTGTCTTGCGTTCCCCGCTTGTCTTGCGTTTTCTCCCTGTCTGCCTCTCTCTCCTATGGCCGCCTCGCTCCCGGCGATAAAGCGGCGTACTTCCTCCTTGCATATGTCAATGGAGGCATTGCTGAACCGGCGGCGAATTCCTGCTGCCCGGATCTTCTCCTCGGAGAAATCCACCTGATCTGCCAGAAAACGGCGGCACATTTCTTCATATTGGGGATGCTTTTGCCGTCTTTCCCGGCGCAGTGCTCTGGAAAGCCGCTCTCCGTCATCCACTTCCATGAGAATGGGCACTACATGAGCCGGTCCGAAATGATCCCGCAGCGCCGTATAGACATCCAACGTGCCTATGATGAGATAATTGTGCTTGCTAAGGTCGATCTGTCCGTCATCCGCGGTGTAATAATACCAGGGCCCCTGAACCGTCTCATAGACCCGGTGCTCAATCACCTTGCCCGCCTTACACATGGCATGGAACATGGGCTCAGAGGTAAAATAATACTCTCTGCCGTCCACTTCTTTATCCCGGGGCGGTCTGGTAGTATACATGACCACCTTCTGCAGCTGCAGGGCAGAATCCCGCAGCAGTTCCCGATAGAGGGTATCCTTTCCTGATGAGCTCTTCCCCATGATGCAGAATATCCTGTACATTTCTCTTCCCCCTACCACTCACTGTTATCCGCTGTATTCCACTGCAATACAAAGTCCCTTTTCATCGCTGCTTTAGCCGCATGATGAAAAGGGACATTCCTATCATCTTATGTAATTATACTACCCAAAGGACGTTCTGAAAACCAATTTCCTTCTACGGTACCTCGATGACACGCACCATATTCGTATTGCCGGATACGCCCAGGGGAACGCCGGCTGTGATGATGACCTTATCACCGGTCTTTACCAGCTCCGCCAGCTGTGCCTGATGTACTGCAGACTCAAAGAGCTTTTCTGCGCTCTTTTCCGGATGGATGATCAGCGGAATGACACCGAAGTAAAGGTTTGTCTGGCAGGCGGTATTGGCATCCATGGAGCAGGCGATGATGGGGCACACCGGCTTGTATCTGGAAAGCTTCTCCGCCGTAAAGCCGGAAATGGTCACTGTGATGATGGCCTTGGCCTGAACATCCTCTGCAATGGTACAGGTAGCGTGAGAGATGGCTGTGGTGATATCGCATTCCTCTTCGTCTACAAAGACACGGTTCTTGCGGCGCTTTGCATAGTCGATGTCCGCCTCTGTGCGCTCTGCGATGCGGGCCATGGTCCGCACGGCCTCCACCGGGTAAGCACCCTGGGCAGTCTCGCCGGAGAGCATGATGGCAGAAGTGCCGTCATAGATCGCATTCGCCACGTCCGTGGCCTCTGCTCTGGTGGGACGGGGATTGTGGATCATGGAATCCAGCATCTGGGTAGCGGTGATAACGATCTTGCCCTTGTGCTCTGCCTTTTTGATCATCTGCTTCTGTAAGACGGGCACTGCCTCCATAGGCACCTCTACGCCCAGATCGCCCCGGGCTACCATAATGCCGTCCGCCACATCCAGGATCTTATCCAGATTTTCTACGCCCTGAGTGCTCTCGATCTTGGCAATGATCTTCATCTTGCTGCCGTGCTCCCTGAGGAGCTCACGAACCTGCATGACATCCTCGGCAGTTCGAGTAAAGGAAGTCGCAATAATATTGAATCCCAGCTTGCAGCCGAAGATAATGTCCTTCTTATCCTGCTCGCTGATAAAGGGCATGGACAGCTGGGCGCCGGGTACGTTGACACCCTTGTGATTGGAGACCGGGCCGCCGTTTACCACGGTACACTCGATCTCTGTACCGTCGATCTTATCGATGTGCAGCTCGATCAGGCCATCATCGATCAGGATGGCGCCGCCTTCCTTTACATCCTGGGGCAGGCCCTTAAAGGTGATGGAAGCCCGGTGCTCATCTCCCAGGACCTCCTTTGTCGTAAGCGTAAACTTCTGACCTCTCTCCAGCTGTACCTTGCCATCCTTAAAATCCCGCAGACGAATCTCCGGCCCCTTGGTATCCAATAGTGCAGCGATGGGAAGGTTCATCTCCTTGCGGATCTTGACCAATCTCCTGTACTTGGCTTCGTGCTCTGCATGGTCGCCGTGGGAAAAATTAAATCTCGCCACGTTCATACCTGCCTCGATCAGGGCACGAAGCTTTTCCTCACTTTCACTGGCCGGTCCGATGGTGCATACAATCTTCGTTTTACGCATACGATACTTTCCTTTCTCTTCGTGAAAAGATTTTTTCATTTGTCTCAACATTATATCACAATCTCCGCCTCTAGGCGGGACTTGACCGGAATTTTACTTTTTTTACGACTCCTTAACGAACATCGTTTGTAGGCGCAGCACATACGAATCAAAGCAAAGATGTTACTCTGTTACGCTTCTGCTACACCCCCCAATGTAAGATAAGCCCATCGAAACACGAAAGCAAAACAACAAATACATTGCACTTACAACATTCACCTCTCGCTGTAGAAATCAGCAGAGCAAAACAAAAGGAGAAAAAATTATGGTAGCAATCGCATCATTCTTTGGATTTATGGCAGTTATGGGCGGCATCGGCGTAGGACTTGGTTATGCCAAAAAGGCTATTGACGGCTAATTCCTCAGGTTAAGGCCTATAATTGCAAAAGTGCCTCGTATCTAACGGGATACGAGGCACTTTTGCGTTTTAACCTATTTAATAGACTGCGATCTCCTTCATTTCCACCGCTTCTCTTGCGCCGGTGATATGGACGATCAGGGTCTGTACCTTGCCGCCGATGGTCCTGGTCAAGGGATTCTGGCCGCTGAAGGGATCCGTCAGCAGGCAGATTTTCCGGTTGCCGATCACCGTACCCTGATAGAAGGGATAGCGGCTTCCGTCATCCGTCAAGGCTTCGATCTGGAAGCTCTCCACTCTCTGTCCCTTTGCAATATCCTCTCGGAGCACCACATATTTGATCTGACTCATCTCCACAGGCTCTGACAATGTCACGGTATACTTAGGCTGCATAGCCGGGCAGTCCGGCACTGTCTCGACGACAGCTTCCCTCTTTTCCCCGAACTCTCTGCGCACCAGGTCACCGAATTCCTTAAGTCTCTTCACATCACGCTCATCAAAAAGTCCCTCTGTGGTAGGGGGAATGTTCAGATGGAAGCAGGCATTGGCGCCTACGCTGGTGATGTAGGTATTGAAAAGCCTCTCCAGAGAATGAGGATCCTCCTCGGGATGCCAGAACCAGCCGGGACGGATGGACATATTGATCTCCGCAGGAGTAAAGGTCAGTCCGTCGGAATACATGATATTGGAAAGACCTCCCAGGTTCTGATTGGTGTTGTAGAGATAGTGGAGATCTCCCTCCCCTGCCAGGGGCGCCGGCCCTGTCTGCACCTCACTATAGAAGCAAAGCTCTTTGGGGATCACCGCCCACTCGGAATACCGGGCTGTCCCGGCCTCATTGCCGCACCAGCGGATATCCGGTCCGAAATCGTTAAAGATCACCGCATTCGGCTGATACTTGCGAATCAGGGCAATGTAGCGGTCAAAGTCATAGATCTGTTTTTTCCCGTTCGGGCCTTCTCCGCAGGCATTGTCGAACCATACGTAGAAAATATCGCCATACTCCGTCAGCAGCTCCGTGAGCTGATTGCAGAAATAATCGTTATAGGCCTCTGTCCCGTAGTATTCACTGGTCCTGTCCCAGGGAGAGAGATAAAAGCCGAATTTGATCCCGCCTCTCTTGCAGGCCTCGGCAGCCTCTCTGACGATGTCCCGTTTGCAGGGACTGTTTTTCACACTGTGCTCCGTGTATTTGGAAGGCCACAGGCAGAAGCCGTCGTGATGCTTGGCCGTCAGCACCATTCCCTTTAAACCGGCACTCTTGATGGCAGCCACCCATTGGTCGCAGTCCAGCTTTTCCGGATTAAACATCTTCTCATCCTCATGGCCCAGTCCCCATTCCCGATTGGTATAGGTATTGACACCAAAGTGAATGAATGCATACATTTCCATCTCATACCAGGCCAGCTGGCGCGGGCTTGGTTTTACCCGGGCTGCCGCCGCCAGGAATTCCTTCATTTCTCCCATTTCTAGTTCTGTCCTCCATATAACCATATAACAGCCTGCAAATATTCTGCTGCATCCTGCTGCAAAGAGGCGGCGAGAATGCCGGAATGCCGTATTCCCGTCGCCCCTTCAGACTGTCGGTATCTCTTATAAGTTAATCGCTATACAAATACCCCACTACACCCCAGAAGCATTTCAGATTCTGTCAGGTATTTTATATTTCCTGTCTCGTGCGAATCATTCTACTTATACTGCGCAGCCTTCTCCTTGGCAGTATTCCATGCGTTGGTATACCAGTCAATGACTTCCTGCAGACCGATCTCTTCAAACTCAGCCTCGGTCTCTGCCTTTAACTCCTCAAACTCTGCATCATCTGCTGCCAGGATCAGCTTGGAAGCAGCGGAGATTGCAGTCTCCTGCAGACTTGCCTCGATGCGGGTGATGTCATCCGGTGCTGCCTCTACAAGCGCTACGGTAAAGGCATCTGTACCGCTCTGATCGGTGGTGCCGTACTTTTCTCTGTACTGATCAAAGATCTCCTGCGGATAATCTACGCCGTAATACTCGCAGAAATCCTTCTGGGCGGTATTGAGCATCTCGGGATAGATATCGGGATCTACGAACAGGTTCAGAGTCTTGCCGTCATCGGGATCTACGGCGTACATCTGCAGACCTGTGATATTGCAGTCAAACCCAAGTCCGCTTTCCTTCCAGGCATCGCCGCCTGCCACATACAGGTCCTTGCTCTCCTGGGTCAGTACAGGGGTGCCGTCTTCTACGGTGTAATCTACGCCTTCCACGCCGCTGTAAAGCTCACGGGCGCCGTCATAGGAAAATACGTAATTGATGTACTGCATGCACTTTTCCGGATTAGCTGTCTTGGCACTGATGCCCAGGCACTTGTCTACCCAGCCTGCCTTGTAATCTGTATTGCCCCACTGATTAGCCCAGGAGGTAGGAATCTCTGCAAAGCCCACTGCCTCATCGGCGTGGTCAGCATTAAAGTTGCCCATTGCCCAGTAAGCGGGACCGGTCAGCAGCTGTCCGTTGGTTCCCTTTGCGGTGAAGTCGTCATACTTGGTGATAAAGGCATCGGGATCCAGGATACCCAGCTGGTTAGCCTTGTAGTAGTACTCTACGCTTGCCCAGAAAAGGCCGTCCTTTGCATAAAGGTTCTCATATTCCATGGTGGAAGGCTTGTACAGGCCGCTGGCAGCGCCGCTTAACTCATTGTAGCCCAGGACGCAGGCCAGAGGATACTTGTAGCACCATACATTCCAGTCAGTGAACATGGACACACCGTATACCGGCAGGCCGTCCTCTGTGGTGGGATGCGCTGCCTGCATATCTGCCAGGAGCTGAAGCCAATCATCCAGATTGTTGATCTCCGGATACCCCATTTCCTTGTAGTAATCCCATCTGGTGAGCAGACCCATCTGCTGGTAAGCACCGTTGGAATCCACACCTACCTGCATAGGCATGAAGTACAGACTTCCTGTGCCGTTGCTCCAGGATCCCTTGCTGAACTCCACGGTATCTGCCACGTTGGCGGTCATATCCTGACCGTACGCTTCCAGATAGCTGTCCATGGGCTGTACGATATTACCCTCGATGAGCTCGGTAAACTTGTTGGTAGGTGCCAGGATCAGATCGAAGCCATCGCCGGAAGCCAGCATGACATTGTACTTATCGGTGTCCGCCTCGATGATGCTGAGCTTTACACCGATTTTATTCGCCATCTCCTGGAGTACATGGGTGTCCGGATAGTCCGTCACATTGCTGGAAAGCTTCTGTGCCAGAATGGTCAGCGTCACTGTGCTGCCATCCTCTGCGGATGCAGCGCTCTTAGCCGTTTCCGTGGTCTCATCTCCCGCGGCGGTCTGTGTTGTACCGGAACCCCCTCCGCAGCCGGTCAGCAGCGATGCGGCCATGGCAGCAGTTGCTGCCGCAGCCACGATTTTTGAAACAAGTTTCTTTCTCATAAGTCCTCCTTTTTCCCGCCGCTTGCCTGCGGCGAATGGAGAGAACTTCCCCTTAGGAAATGCAGAAAATTCTCCCGTATATTTTCCATGGATGCGGACTACAGCATCCACAGTTGCCAAAAAACAGATAGGAAAACAGATAGTTTGTATCGCCCCACAGGCCAATGCCTGTAAAGTAATCTCATCCTTTGACGGCGCCCAGCATAATGCCCTTTGCGAAATACCGCTGCATGAAGGGATAGACCAGCAGAATCGGAATAGTCACCACCATGGTGATGGTCATGCGCACGCCCTGGGCTGTCACCTGGGTCGCTGCCGCCGCGCCGTGCTGCAGAGAGCTGGTGCTCATCTGGGAGAGCTGGCTGGCCTGATTCAGGTAATCGTAGAGCATGAGCTGCATGGTCTTTAAGGCGTCATTCTGTACGTAGATATAGTTGTCGAACCAGTTATTCCACTGCGCGATGGCGGCAAAAACCGTGATCGTCGCCAGAATAGGCTTGGAGAGAGGGAAAATAATCTTGAAAAATACCGTGATCACGCCTGCCCCGTCCAGCTTGGCCGACTCTGCCAGAGATTCCGGGATACCCTCGATAAAGGTCTTCAGCAGTACGATGTAATATGCCGAGATCGCAGAGGGAATGATATACACCCAGAAGGTATTGGTCAGATGGTACATTCTGTAGGTCAGATACATAGGAATCAGACCTGCATTAAAATACATGGTGAAGATCACGAAACGGTAGATCACCTTTCTGGCATAGAGATTCTGGGTCACCAGATAGGCGAAAAAGGAGCAGGCCACTACGGTGATGGCCGTTCCGAATACAGTCCTGGCTAGAGAGATCATAAAAGACTGTGCGATACCGTCCAGCTGTATGACTTTCTGATAATTGATCAAGGAAAATCCCTTGGGCAGAAGGGTCACGCCCTGCTGCGCCAGCGTGGGGTCACTGATGGAATAAATGAATACATAGTAAAAAGGGTAGAAACACATGAAGGCCAGAAGAATCATGACCACGTAGACAACACCGTTAAATATTTTGTCTGAGGTGCTTGTCTTTTTATGCATTTCCTGCGTGTTTATTGTTGTCGCTCTCATAGACACCGTTACCTTTCTGTGCCGAGGTTTACCGCAGCACCGTGCATAGGATTTTAGATCAGACTCTCACCGCGCAGCTTCTTGGAAAGCCCGTTGGCGCTCATCAAAAGGATGATGCTGATTACGGATTTGAAGATGCCCACCGCTGTCGCATAGGAGTAATCCTGGGTAACCAGTCCCAACCGATATACGTACAGATCCAGGACGTTGATCTTGTCCGCTACCATACTGTTGTAGAAGGCGAGGTACTGATCGGTGCCCTGAGAGAGCAGGTTGCTGATCTGTAAGAGCAAAAGCACGAAGAACGTAGAAGCGATGCCCGGTACTGTCACATGAAGCATCTTCTGGAAACGGCCGGCACCGTCCACACTGGCGGCATCATAGAGCTCGCTGTCTATACCCGCTATCGCCGCAAAATAAATGATGGCATTCCAGCCGATGGTCTTCCACACCACCAGGAAAGTCTGGAAGAACCAGGTGGCGTCGCTGTTTCCTAACAGATTGGTAGCCTTGCTGACCAGTCCGGCACCGAGCAGCACATTGTTGACCACACCCTCGGAGGAAAACAGCGCATAAGCCAGCGCATAGACGATGATCCAGCTCACGAAGTTGGGAATCGTGGTGATCGTCTGCACCACCTTTTTGAATTTCGCAGAGCGAAGCTCTGACAAAAAGATGGCGAAGATAGCCGGCAGGGGCGCACACAGAATGCTTAAGAAGCTGATAGCCAGGGTGTTTTGCAATACCTGTGAGAACTTCTTCCATTCCTTAAAGATCAGCTGGAAATAATAAAGTCCTTTGAACTCACACTGGAAGATATTAAGGCCCGGCTTATATTTCACAAAAGCCAACACCCAGCCAAATAACGGTACATAGAAAAAAGCAAAAACAAAGATCAGAAAAGGAATGGCCAGCAACGTCACCGTCAGCCGCTCCTTTTTGAATTGAAATTTCCCGATTTTTACCATTCTTCCCCCTTCCTATGCCGCAGCTTGTCTGCGGCACCACGAGGAGAAATTCGCGAAGGCGATTTCTCCGATGTGATCACGCATGGATGACGTTTACGTCATCCATGCAATGACTTAAAAATGACATCAGTCATTTTTAAGTCATTTGCCCTTCCTGTGCCACAGCTTGCTGTGGCTGCACTCATTTTCCTTGCTCCTTGCGATAGGCATCCATCTCCTGCTGGAACTGCCGCAGCACCTCCTGGGGCGTGATACGCCAGCTCACCATCTGCACGTACTGAGGCCAGATGTTCTGCACCGCCGGTGCGTACTCTGCCAGCTGATCGTTCATCTGCCGGCAATATTTTCCGGTCTGAATATAGGCCTCCTCCAGCTCCTGTACACAGGAGAGCACGTTGTCAGCCTCCGTATCTGCAAAAGCCGGCGCCTCTCTCTGAGAACAGAAATAGATATTCTGCACTTCCGGCTGGGACCACAGTTCCAAAAACAATTTGGTAATCTCCACCTGCTCGCCGCTCTTTGGCACGAAAAGTCCCTGAATGGATTTGCTCACCGCCAGCATATCCTGGTCCAGAAAAGGAATCGCAAAGGCACCCATTTCTGTCTCCGGATATTCCGCACAGATCTTGGCTGCAGCCTGCTCTGTGGTCAGTGCCATGGCCGCTCTGCCGGACCCCACTTCTTCGATCATGGATTCATACTTAGCAGAGAGATGATCATTATTGACATATCCCTGCCGGATCAGTTCCAGATATTCCTCCAACACCTCCTGAAACTGAGGTACCTGCTGCCATTTAAGACTGCCTTCCGAAAGGGCGGCAAAAACTTCTTCATTTTCCTCACCCAGGGACACCGGAAAGCCCTCTGTCATGAAGATCTGGGTAGTCCAATTGTCGCCGTTTGTCTCATAGAACGGAACGCATCCCTTGCCCTTGCGGCGAATCTGATCCAGAATCTCCAGAAATTCCTCATAGGTTTTCGGATGGGGATCGGTAATGCCGCACGCTTCCAGCACACCTTTGTTGTAATAGACCGCCATAATACCGGACATGGATTCCTTCGGCAGGGCATAGAGCTTTCCGTTTGTCGGATCCTCCACCGCTTCCCTGTTCACCAGTCTGCTGACCCAGGATTCCTGTGATAAATCTTCGCAGTATTCCTGTACATCGATCTCCGCGTTCTGAATGGGACAGTTGTACTCAAAGATATCCGGCGTCTGTGCCGTCATGAGCTTGAGCCTTAAAAAAGAAGGATACTCATTGTCCGGCACGATCTGAAACTCCACGTCACAGCCGTAGTTTTCCAGGATGTAATCCGCCATTTCCTGATACTCACTGTAGTACTTGCTCTGGCTGGTCAAAAAAGAGATGCGCTTACCATTTAAGGCTGCATAGTCGCTGTCTGCTTTCTGCTGTTCTTTCTGCTGTTGCTGCGCCGTTTCTGTTTCCTGCATCGCTGTGAGGTTTTGTCCACCGCCGCACCCTGAAAGCAACAACGTTATACACAAAGCCGCTGCGGCCATCCACCTTCTGCTCTGCAGGATTCCACGGTATTTCGTGTCCTTTTTTTCTTTTTTCATTTCTTTTCTGTTCATTTTGATCTCGGCCTCGTCACCTGTTATTTTAAGAGAGCCTCCTTCCCTTCAGAATGGAAAAACTGTCTCAAAATATGGAATAAATACAAAAGTTATAAATTGTGCTGAATGGATTGAGATTGTCGCAGACTTAAGTAAAATGTCTAAATATAAGGATATATGATTTCTCCCATATGGGAGCCTTCAAAATGGGGAGTAACGACTCCTCCGGCGCAGAGCGCCTGCGGAATGGAGCATAGCTGCTCGGAAATGAGGATTAGTATGCAGCAAAGTTTTCAGGGAAGATTATTTCGGACTATCACCATCATCATCACCATCTTCTGGATGATTCTGTCTGTCATCTTTCTGGCCTTTGCCTGCCGCAGTCTCTATAAGGAATCTCTCTCCAATATGGAAAATATCGCCGTGCGCACCGGCAGTGAGATCGAAAGTCTTCTGGAGAATATGGACAGTGTGGCCATCGCCGTCTCCACAGACACAGATGTGATCTCTGTCTTCACCACCGCCAGTTCCTCCCGGATCACCAACAACACTGTCTCAGACAAAATCATGCCCCGCCTGCTGACCGCCATGATTCCCAACTCCGTCTCCAAATTTCGCATCAGCCTCTACAATGCCAGAGGGAATTTTATCTCCTCCGGCCTCTCCTATGACCAGAGCACTGTCAGTGAGAAACTGACAGAGGAGGATTACGGAATCTGGTATCAGTCACTATCCATCCATGACACTACCGGCGCCTGTGTTAGCCTCGAGGAGGATCTATGGAGCAAGACTTCCGAACAAACCGTCTCTCTTTACCGGAATATTTATCACGCCTCCTATATCAATGTGCCCACCGGCGTCATTCAGATTCAATGCCCTGTGAAATACTTCGCAGATCTGATGCAGGACGAAGAGCAGCTCTATGACTATGCACTTTTTGACAGTAAGGGCATTCCGGTATACAGTTCGATTGGCTTTGATCCTGCCGGCACCTTCTGTCTTCGCACCACGCATACGCTGCAGGACGGTTTTACTCTGGCTCTGTCCAGACCGCTGACTTCCGTATTGCGGCTCCTGGCTCCTCTTTGCTTCTATATCCTCGTTTTCTACATTGCAGCGCTGCTTTTCTGTCTCCAGGTGATCCGCCTGACCACCAGCCGAATCACCAGACCACTGGTGGACCTGACAGAAAAAGTCCACGACGTAACCCTGGCACAGCCCCAGCTGCAAATTGATCTGCAGTCCTATCCGGATGAATTCACCCAGCTCACCGACGCCTTCACGCAGATGATGGATCGGCTGCAGCTGGCGGTAGAAGAAAGCGTTCGGAGCCGTACCTATGAGATGCAGGCGAATATGATCGCCCTGCAGTCCCAGATGAATCCGCATTTTCTCTACAATATCCTGACAGTAATCAAGGTACAAGCCATGGAAGGAAACACCGCCCAGGTCAGCACCACCTGCAATTACCTGGCCGGCATGCTCCGCTATATCGCCTCCTACTGCGAGGATGCGGTCACCGCAGAGCAGGAGATTCATCACGCGGATCTCTACTTAAAGCTCATGAAGACCCGCTATGAAGATCTCTTCACCTACACCATTCAGGTCAGCGATGATTTTGACGCGGCCCACTTTACCATTCCCAAGCTCTCCCTCCAGCCCATGCTGGAGAACTGCTTCCAGCACGGATTCAAGCAGGTGCTCCCGGTATGGAACATCGACCTTTGCTGCCGTGTGGAGGAGGACAGGCACGTGATCTCTATCCGGGATAACGGGTCCGGTTTTTCCAGGGAAGCTGCGGACGCGCTGCAGGAAAAGGTAGAGGAATTCCTCTCTCACCCCTCCGATTCCATTCCCAATCTGACACTGGGCGGCATGGGACTGATCAATACCTTGGTGCGGATGAAGATGCTCTTTCATGACAGATTTGATTATCGGATCACGCCGGCGAAGGAGCGGGGAACTGTTATTTCGTTTTTCATACTGCCTTAATGAAAATCAAAGTTTCATGTGATAAATACATTCGATATCCAATAGGAATCTTAACTTTTCACTATTTTCGCACAGCCGCTTGTGCCGCGGATGCCGTAAACAGCCGTATCGTAATCACAGGCAATTCTGCACTTTGATCCGCGCCATCTACGGTACAAAGCGCCTGCGCGATTTCTCTTCACGCAGCCGCGGTAAACCGCGGCATAGAAAGGAAAAGTTTGAAAGAAATGCCTGATGGCATTTCCTTCAAACTGCATTGATGCCGTAAACGTCATCAATGCACGATCGTATCAGAGAAATCGCCTGCGCGATTTCTCTTCACGCAGCCGCGGTAAACCGCGGCATAGAAAGGAAGACGATGAACATTTTATTAGTAGAAGATGAACCGCCGATTCTGCGGGAATTGACTCATTATATCCAAAGTTTCGGGGAGCCCTATCATATCCTGGGCACCGCTCTGGACGGTCAGCACGCCAGAGAGATCATCGATGAGCGGGGAGAGGAGATTGACTTTTTACTGACAGATATCCAGATACCCATCATGACCGGCTTAGAGCTGATCGCCTATGTTCGGCAAAAGCACCCCCGCATCCTCTGCTCTATCCTCACCGGCTTTAATGAATTTACCTATGCCCAGCAGGCTCTTCGCATGCAGGTCATGGACTATATCTCCAAGCCTATTGACGAGGAGGAGCTGCGCCGCCTGCTGCAAAAAGCCTATGAGCAGACCTGCCTGCAGTCCATCTCCCGGACCGCTGTCCAGAGCCCCGGTGTCCCCGGTTCTGCCTCCTCCGATCAGGGCCATGATGCCGATCTATCTGCCCAGTACCGTATTCTGCTCCTTAATTTCGGACAGTTTGCCTACCGAACCGAGTACCCCTGCCCCCAGCTCCAGGAAAAGGACTCTCTCCGGCACCTGGAAACGCTGCTGAATGTTCATGCCTCCCTTTATCAGAAATGGTGGATGATCCGGGATGCCAACAATCACAGCTGCTTTGTGCTTTTCTCTTTTTCCGATGACCAGCTGCTCCGGGTAAACCGTCTCTGGCAAATCCTTTACCAGGACCTGTGCAGGGATTTTTCCATGATCACCATGGTCACCAGCAGCCGCAGTGTCGATCTGCCCACGATCAACGACAGCATCCGGCAGCTCAGCCAATGTGTCAGCCATCACATCCTGTTTGCCTCTTCCTCCCTGCTGCGTCTGGAAGAGACAAAGGATCCTCTGCCACTTTCCAGAGAAAGGCATGAGGCGCTGCTCCACGTCATCCGCCGGATGGCCGCCCTCCTGGTACAGTGCAGAATGGATCTGCTGCGCAGGGAAAGCGAAACATTCTTTGATCTGCTGCGCTCTGCTCCCATCACCCAGGAGGCTCTCTACCAGCTGTTTCACACGCTCTTTTCCGAGTGTGCCGTCGCCAGCTTTCAATACAGTGCCCTGCGGGATGCGCTCTATAATGATATCATCGATGACCTGCTCCTTCTCTCCGGCTCCTGGGAAGAGCTGCAGGAAAGCCTACTCTCCATCTTTGAGGATCTGTGCGCCACCATTGCCAATGAAAGCAGCATCAAAAACAGCAAGACCGGTCTGCTGATGCAGGTGGATCACTACATTCAGGAGCACTACATGGATAACATTAATACCCAGTCCATCGCCAAAGACTTCGGCTTCACGCCGGCCTACTTAAGTAAGCTCTTTCGGGATTACCGGAAGGTCACACCTTCCGAGTACATCACTTCCCTGCGCATAGACCGGGCCAGGGATCTGCTCACTGCGCCGGATGCCCCCTCCGTCAAAGAAGTAGCAGCCGCAGTAGGATACGAGGATCCCCTGTATTTCAGTAAGGTATTTAAAAAAGAGACGGGCTTATCGCCTAAGAATTATGCAGGGAAGGGAAATATCTCCTAGCATGGTCAGCTGCTCGCTCCGTAAAAGTGTGTAGTTTTATTAATTATTTCCAGGAAAAATGTGTTACACTAGCAAGCAAAACAAAGGAACTGCTCAGAAATGGGAATGAAAATGAAATCTAATACTTTACAAGACCGCCCCCTCCGCTGGGGCATCATCGGTACCGGCAGGATCGCTCATGCCTTTGCCAAAGCACTCCTCTCCATAGAGGATGCTGCAATCACAGGCATTGCCAGCCGCAGCAAGGAGCACGCAGCAGATTTTGCTGCCTGGCTGCAGAAATCTATTGCGGCAGATGACAGCAAGTCCACGTCATCTGCTGCAATCACGCAATATCACGCCCAAATGCAGGTCTATGACTCTCCCGCCCAGCTGGCAGCCGATCCTGACATAGACATTGTCTATATCGCCACGCCCAATAATACTCACGCAGAACTGGCACTGTTATGCCTGGCTTTTGATAAACATGTGCTGTGCGAAAAGCCCTTTGCCATGAACGCCCGCCAGACTGCCCAGATCATGGAGCTGGCACAGGAAAAGGAGCTGTTTTGCATGGAGGCCATGTGGACCAGATTCCTTCCTGCCATCGCTAAAGCCAAGTCTCTGCTGCAGGAGGGCATGATTGGAAAGCTTCGCTATATCCGGGCCAGCTTTGGCGGTGCCAATCCGGACTTTGATCCCGGTAGCCGCTATTTCGATCCTGCTCTGGGCGGCGGTTCTGTTATGGACGTGGGCATCTATCCCATTACCTTTGCCCTCACCATGATGGGACGCATGCCCGATGAGCTCCGGGGCTTTGCCTCTGTGGGAAGCACCGGCGTGGATGAAGTCAATGACATAGAATTTCTCTACCATGAACCCAATGCCGAGGGGTGGAATCAGGATATTCTCTGCCAGCTCTCCTCCTCTGTCCGCTTTGAGACCGGGCAGGATGGTCTGATCTGCGGCGAGTATGGTAAGCTCCATTTTCCTCGCTGCTACGCGCCGGATCACTTTACCATGACCCGTTATCTCCCGGTTCATCCGGATACCGGCGAGGCGATCTCCCTGGCAGCAGCCGCTGCTGCCGACATTACTCCTGTCTTCCATGAAGTAACAGAGGAATTTTCCTATCCCTTCCCCTGCAACGGCTATGAGTATGAGATCCGGGAGGTCACCGAATGCATCCGGGCTGGAAAGCGGCAAAGCGGCATCCATCCACTGACCAACACCCTGGCGGTCATGCAGCTGATGGACGGCCTCAGACGCCTGTGGGGCGTCGTGTATGAAGAGGATCGGTAGAAACTCTAAGCAAAAATTTACTTTATCACATAAGAAGAACCCTGGACATTGTAAATCCAGGGTTCTTCGATTATAAAATGGAGATATTTAAAAATCTCTGTACTGATACGCTTCCTTATTTCCTAATTCCGACAAATCTCCACACCGCATCTTCTGACCAGTGCTTCCATATTCCGTACCTCCTGACGATAGGTCTCTGTCAGCTCCTCACAATTTCTGGTTCTGCTGTAATCTCCGATTCTGACCTTTCTCAGTTCTGCCAAGGACCACTTGGCATTCACCGGATAGAGCTGTCTCTCGATCAGGGAACATATAGAGAGGAGCTGGGATACCTTTTCCGCTTCGGGAGCATCCTGGTTCTTATAAAGCCAGGTATACATCTCCGGATGAAAATTAGCCATCACACCGCAGTATCCGTCTGCCCCGGCTCGCAAAGTCTCCAGGAGCGTCGTTGTATTGGCGTTGAAAAGCTTCAGCTTTGTTCCCTGTATCTGCCGGATTCTTTCCTTTATCAGTGCCGCATCACAGCAGGTATCCTTGATAAAATAAAACCGATTGCTGTCGATCATGGCCTGCAGCTCTGCCCGTGATAAAACTCTTTTGTAAGGATAAGGGCACTCATACATGCCGAGCTTCATGTCCGGATCCAGCATTTCCAACAGACGATGCAGATTGTCGATCCATATACTGCTGTCTTCCTTCTCTGCTGCCAGTCGATTGGACAAAATGATGACCGCATCTGCTCCCAGTTTCCAGGCCGCATTTAATTCATCTGCCTGTTCTTCCAATGTATCCGATGTGTTTCCGCTTGCAATGACAGGCACTCTGTGGTCCGCTGCCTGCACCGTAATTTCTGTAATGCGAAGTCTTTCCTCTCTATTCAGATAAAAAATCTCACTGGACTGGCAGGCTGCAAAAAGTCCGTCCACACCGCTGGCGATGTAGAATTCCACCAAATTACGAAGACCTTCTTCGTCGATTCGATTATCAGCGGTGAATGGCGTCAGCATGACCGGCCAAATTCCCCCTGGAAATTCCATTTTATTCTCCTTTCATTTACTGTTTCCTGCAGATCCAGATTTCACTGACTGCAAAAGCCTTCAGTGTGTCATAAATTTCCCAACGCAGTTTCACCTTTCCGTCTGCATAGGATGCTCTAGGCAGTTCGTAGAACCACCCTGCATTGCCGTCGAGCTGTTCTCTCGGAATACTGTCCGCCAGCAGAACATCCCCCGCATAGAAATGAACCAATGTGTCATCCTCCGGCTTCTGCATATGATGCACTGCCTTCAGAAAGCTGTTGGGATAGAAAATCTGCATGGTGTAATCTGCTGCAGGGTCTAATCCGTCAAACGCAATTTCCAGGGGTGTTCCATAGAGCACTGTGACATTTCTGGCCCAGCCAAGCGGCATGGGGAACTCTGTATACCATCCTCTCATATCATGGAAAAGTCCCATGATGCTGTAGATACTGTGATCCATCAACGGCGTATGCAGATAACCGGGATCCTCCTCCCACGTGTGATTCTTTACCACATGCCTAAATCCTTCATAGGTCCCCAGGTTGCAATACAGATTTCCTTCCCCCGGATTATTCCGCAAGGTCAGCTGCTGCAATGCTGCTATACGCTGTTCCTCCTCTGCCAGCTTTTCAATCTCCTTAAATCGCTGCATCAGATATTGATAATCATTGAGCGGCATCTCTCTGGTTTCCAGATATGCCCCTCGAATCCATCTCTGACCTCCGTGATGTCCCACCGTCAGCTGAATCTTGCAATTCTCTCTGAGGGAATCCGACAGTCGCTCCATTTCAAACAGTACATTCTCTGCCGCCGGTCTGTCCTTTGACAGATTCAGAATACTTCTGGCCTCTTTGATAGCCAATGCGCTTCCCGTCTCTTTTGCCTGGCTGATCACCTGCAGTGCCTGTTTTTCCAGTTCCTGATCATAGACATATTTTTGTTTCGTCCAATAGTCCGTCAGCACCCGGAGCAACAGCATCTGATAGCGATAATTTTTCTTTACCCTTTCCGGCGCACACCGGTCTATCTCCTGCATTTTCCGATAGGTAATATCTATACTCTCATTGTCTGCTGCTGGACCGGTCCAATTATCTTCCAGACGCAGCAATATTTCCGTCAGCGGATCAACCATATCCGGATCTATAAAAAACCGAACATAATCCTCCAACGTTTCCTCTGTCCGACGCTTGCTGTCAAAGTCCTGATCCACCCACACAAACTTATTCACATCGTCATGTATGCCCTCAGAATAAGTGATCGTGCCCATGGTGTAGGGCTCTATCAGATTGTGAATGTGTTTCATCTGTCTGGGTCTTGCATTATAGCCTTCTCGGCCGCTGGTAAGTGCAAATGCGAAATCCCAATCCGGAACGGGAAACTGACAGTTACTATTGTGGGAGATGTCCGGATAATTCCGAATATTCTCTCTGTATTTTTGCGGAAGCTTTTCAACCATTTCTGAGACGGTATGCTGCTCCCAGGGTGCAAAGCAGACACCGTCTACCCAATCCGGCTCTTTGGCGATCTCTTCATAGAATTCATCATACCATCCCGGCTCCGGCTGAAAATGCTGGGGTGCCACCCATACCTTTGCGTGAGGATGATATTTGTGCATGATCCTGACGAACTGCTCAGTCAAGCGAAATGCTGCCGCCGGCCACAAGGAGCCGGGATCTCCCAGGGGAACCAGTATCGCATCCAGATAAGGAATCTCGGCAAATACCTTCTCCCTTTCCTTTAATTCCTCGTCGATACAGGACCAATCTGTGTAATCCTTTCCCACATTGGGATACCACAGCCATACATCCATGTGATAGGAATGAATGATTGCGGATACTTCCTTCATGATTGCAAAGGGATCCCGCAGGAAGGTGGCAGAATACAGATTGTCATCCGTCTTGGGCGGCAGCAGCTCTATGGCATTGGCACCAAACAATGCCAGATCCTGTATATATACCTCAAAATCCTCTGCCGTCCATGCCGAATAGGTATTATTTTTGTCCCGATAGCCCAGTTGATGACCGCGAAGGGGATATTCAGGTGTCATGGAGATTCCATCTAGGCTCTCCGGAATTTCGATGTTCCCCTCCCTGATTTTGGCTTTTCTGAGAATCCATGCCATTCCATAGAATTCGCCCCGTTCCTCTCTGCCCAGTACGATCAGCCGACTTTTTCCCTCTTCCTTTAGAAATCGGATACGATAGCCTTCTTTTCCCGGTCTTGCAATCTCTGAAAAAAGATTCGCAATGTCTGCAGGCAGCCATCCGTCTTCCCTGTAAAATTCCACGGTTACTGCTCCGGCCTTCTTTGACCGGCAAATGGCAAGGCCACTCTTTTCATGCAGGATTTTGCAGAAAAGATCTGCAATTTTCTCCTCAAATACGCTTCTCTCCGGTGCTGTCTGTACGGTCAGTTCTGTCAGATTCATCACCCTTCCTCCTTTAAGGAATGAGGCTGTCGATCACACGACAGCCTCCCTGTTCCTCCCTCGCTCTATCTGCACCTGGCCAGTTACTGCTGTGCACGCTGATATGCTTCGTTGTAAAGCTGTTCAAGCTGCTCTGTGCCCTGACTCTTTAAGGTCTCCACAAAGCTGTCCCATTCATCTATGGAACGCTGGCCATTGATAAAGCTGTCGATCTCTGTATTAAATACGTTGGCAATAGACTGTTCCAGCTCCGTTACCTGCTCCTGCTCTTCTGTTGTGAAGGAAGGAACCGCTTTGTTGTAGTCCACAAGTCCATCCTGGGTCCAGGTACGGATTTCTTCTCCCTCTTCTACAAAGGCCTTGTCAGAAATCTGTGCGTCCAAGGACTCATCAATGTAACGGCCTAATCCAAGAAGACCGGTGCCAAGCTCACTGCGTACTGCAGAGGCAATGTCGGAATCATTGGCATGCTTTTCAATGAGTGCCTCACTGGTGATGACATCTCCGTTGTCATCTATAGTGTAATCTGTTCCCTCTTCACCAAAGTTCGTTGCCATACGGCCTTCTTCGGTATACATCCAGTTCAGCAGTTCCATGACTCTTTCCGGATATTTCGTATCAGCGCTGACACATGCGAATTCTGTCCAATCTCTTTCATAGCGAAGGGCTCTCTGGGTATCATTGTCGCTCTTCATGGGCTTGAGTATGTCAAAATATGCATTCTCATCTGTCTGGGCAAGTGCCGGATTGTAGACACGGCCTACAAAGGAATTATTGTCAAATACCAATGACAGAGAACCATTGCTCAGCTTTTCGTGCTCTGTATCCTTGTCCATCGAAGCATAATCAGGATCCAGCAAGCCATCCTTGTAAGCATTGGACAGGAACTGTATTACATACTTGAAGGAATCCTGGGTAGGTCCATAGGTCCAGCTTTCTGTTTTCGGCTCATAATAAATACCGGAAGTAGAAAAGCAGGGGAAGCCGCCGCTGCCCATAGCATAGGCCAGCTGTCCGATCATATACGTAGTACCATTACGGGTGGAAAAGACATAATTCTCCGGATAGAGTTCCTTGATGGCAAGCATAACATCATAGAGTTCATCCCATGTCGTAGGCTCATCCAATCCCGTCTCCGCTAATCTGTCCATGCGAAGAGCCGGCAGGGACGCTAAGTCGATCCGGTTATACTCCAGCATCTGAAAACCGTAAAGACCTCCATCTATCTCGTAATTCTTGGTTGCCTCCGCACGATCATCCGCCTGTACGATTCCCAGGTAATCCTTTGCCTGTTCCTGGTAATCATTGATATTCAGGAACATGCCCGTGGGTGCGTACTGACGCAGTTCCGAGAGAGATACACCGGAAATAATGTCCGGCAGATCATCCGAAGCCAACGCTACGGAGCGCTTGGTGGTATAATCCGCATCCGGAATCAGCTGCAGTTCCAGCTGAATGTTGAATTTTTCCTTTACCATCTCCACGACCTTGTTCTGCTCTTCCATGGGCATAACCGCGGACTGAGATCTCATAAAGGTGACGGTGATCAGTTCGTCGTCCGAAGCCGCCGCACTGTCCGCATCTCCACCGGATGTGCCGCCGCAGCCGGTCAGCATACCTGCTGTCATCACCACTGCCAGTCCCGCCGCCATCCACTTTTTCATACTTCGCTTTTTCATACTGTTTCTACCTCCTTGCCTGTGTGTCCTGTCTCTTTATTTTTCTTTTTGTATTTCTTTTACTTCCTCATTCGCTCTTCCTATTTTTACTTTCTTATCTGCTTCTCCTTTCTTTTCTGATTTCTGTTGGTTCATGACCGCCTCCTATTCAGCGATCTAAATCTTGTTATCTTCTTCGTTATCTTCTTGTTTCTTACAATTACCCTTCTTATATTTCCTAACCTTTTATAGAGCCAACCATGACGCCCTTCACAAAGTACTTCTGCACGAAGGGATAAACCACCAGGATCGGCAATGTTGTGATAAAGATGACGGCGTATTTTATGTTTTTGCCCAATGCCGCCATATCGCCTGCAACCGTCGCCGACCCTGTCGCTGCGCTGTTGCTGCCCATCACGATGTTCCGAAGAAGCAGCTGCATGGGATACATCTTGCTGTCATCCAGGTAAAGGAGTGCGGGAATGAACGAATTCCAAAGCTGTACGGCATAAAACAAGACCAATGTGGCGAAAACTGCTTTGGAAAGAGGAACTATGATCTTAAAAAAGATCGTCAGATCGTTGGCACCGTCCAGATAGGCCGACTCATAAAGTTCCTCCGGTATTCCCTGAAAAAAGGTTCTCATGATGATCATGTACCAGACGCTGATAGCTCCGGGCAACACCATAGCCCAAATCGTGTTCTTCATATGGAGAGAGGAGACCACCATGTAATTGGCAACCAGACCGGAATCAAAAAACATGGTAAAGGTAATCAGAAAGGTCAGCACCCCACGTCCGTAGAAACTGCGCCTTGACAACGGGTAAGCGCACAATGCGGTAACACTCACCGCAATCACTGTCCCCACCACCGTATAGAGAATCGAATTTCCAAAGGAACGCAGCACTGTGGAGTAACCAAGCGCAATCTTATAAGCGCTGAAATTGATTCCCTTCGGCCACAGGAATATCTCCCCTCTCGTTACGGCATATCCATCGCTGATGGAAACGATAAACATGTAATAAAGCGGAAAGATGACCACAATACAGCAAATGATCAATGCAGCCGCCACCACGCCGTTAAATATTTTTTCGCTGGCAGTCAGTTCTTTCTTATGTTTTTTAGCTTTCGCTTTTGTATCATTACTCATTTTTTTCCTTTCCATGCCGCAATTTATTTTGCGGCTGCGCAAAGAGAAATGCGATTTTAACCATACAATCCTGTTTTACTTCTTTACCAGAGGCTGGTAGCGCCAATCTTATCAGCTGCCTTGTTCGCTGCTGCAATCAGAACCAGGGATAAGATTGCCTGCACAATACTGATTGCTGCACCGTAACTGTAATTGGCATTGATCAATCCTCTTCTGTACACATAGGTAGAAATAACGTCTGCTGTCTCGTAAGTAGCTCCGGTATACAGCAACAGGATTTTCTCATAGCCGACTGTAAGCATTCTGCCTACCGTCAGAAGGAACTGTATGGAAATGATCGGTGCGATTCCCGGAATGCTTACGTGCAAAACCTTCTGCCATCTGGTGGCACCGTCAATGGATGCTGCCTCGTAGAGCTGCTGATCCACGCCTGCCAACGCCGCGATGTAAATGATGGATCCCCAGCCGGCCTGCTGCCATATCTCGGAAACCACGTAGATAGGACGAAACCAGGCCGGATCTGACATAAATGTTTTGGATGTGCCGCCGAAGGTCGCAGCCACCTGATTCACCAGACCGTCTGTGGCAAAGATATTCATCACCAGACTACACACCACTACCGTGGATACGAAATAGGGCATATAGGTAATCGTCTGCACAAATTTCTTTGCATGCTTATTTCTCACTTCGTTGATCAAAAGAGCCAATATGATCGGCACCGGGAAGTAGAAAACCAGACACCAGAGGCTGATCAGCACTGTATTTCTCAGGATTTTATAGAAATAAGGGTCCTGCAGAAACATATTGAAATATTTAAGCCCCACCCATTTGCTTCCGAAAAAACCTGCCCGGGCATTGAAATTTTTAAATGCGATTCCAAGCCAGGCAATGGCTCCGTATTTAAAAATCACGAAATAGATGACCGGCAGGGCAATCATGAGATACAGATAACGATTCTTATATAATTGCCTGCGCACATAATGCCAATTTGTCTTTTTCATTTTCCCTCCCGTCATTTGTCATTCCAGTTGCTTGTTTCCTGCCTCTTTCCTTTTGCTTCTTATTTTTCCTGTTTTTTGATATTTTGGTGCTTTATTGTTTTGTTGCCTTGGTTTTTATGCTTTGGTGTTTTTTTGCTTTTGTATTTTGTACTTTTTGTCTTTTGTGTTCTAAAGCTATGTCCGCCTCTTCTTTATTTATTATTGTTAAACGTTATTTACTTTTTATCCGTTGTCATCATTATATACATCAAAACTCATTTCTTCAATATCCCTAATCGCCCATAATAAAGCGAATATTTTGTGCATTATGTATAGATTCATTCCATAATTTTTAGAATACCCCTTCACCATTTTACTCTTTTATATGTTTATTTATATTAAACGCATGCGGTAAATATTAAATACATGTTGTTTTCAGAAATTCACTGTGCTACCATGAAAACATACTCATAGACTATTGATTGCCCCTACGCATGCTTACGATATACTTACTTTCAGGCATGCTGACCGAAAATGCTGATCCAAAATCAAGCTGCATTAATGACACAAGTGACATCAATACCTACATGCATCGGAGAATTCGCCTATGCGAGATTCTCCTCGTGATGCCGCATTAAATTGCGGAACAGAGAGGTAACCATGAATAATAAAACAAACGAGAACAACACCAACGAAATGCATGATGAACATATGCAGACAAATGAAAATGTAAAGGTCAAGTCTCTTGTAAAAGCACTGCAGCTTTTGGAATGCTTTTCTGCCGACCATCCGCAACTGGGCATTTCGGAGCTTTCTGCAATGCTGGGCTATAATAAGGCCACTGTTTACAATATAGCCAGTACCTTTACAGCCACAGGCTATCTGAAGCAGGATCCGATTACTTCCAAGTATTCTCTCGGACTAAAGCTCCTGCAATTCAGTTACCTTATCAATAAAGAAAATGACCTTCCCACCACGATGGTTCCCTATCTGCAAAAGATAGCAGACGCCACTGGCGAAACCGTGTATTTGGGCATTCCCTACGAAGCGGATGTATTATACCTGGCAACACGTACCCCGTCCGCCTCTATCCCCCGCACGATTCTGGGAGAAAAAGCGCCTATGTACTGCACCGGTCTGGGAAAATGCCTTCTCGCCTTCACTCCGGAAGAACACAGGCCTTCTTTGCCTGAGACATTCAAGCCCTATACTTCCAACACCATTACCACCCGTCCAAAACTCCTGCAGGAGCTTGCGCAGATCAAAGAGCGGGGATATGCCATTGACAATATGGAACACGAATTCGGTGTTTCCTGCGTTGCTGTTCCCATTTTCGGAAACAGCGGAGAGCCCATTGCCGCCGTAAGTGTTTCCGGTCCTTCCCTCCGTTTTGACTTTAATTCCATTGAGCACATTTATGAATCTGCCAAAAGCATTCTGGAGGAGGTACAGTATCTTTACTAAAGTATGACTCCTGTATTATGAGAGCAAAAAACACATGCGAAAAAATGCAGCCGCAAGAGATTTCTCATCTTGCGGCTGCAGTACTTTCATTCACATCAGGTAATAGACTACCTGACTACTGCTTAATAATTTTGCTGTTTTATTTTGTATGTATTATTATGCATACTCCTTGCATTTTTCTCTATCCTAGTGAATCCTCAAAAACATTGCGAAGATAATCCGGTCCTTCCTTCCAGAGACCGGTGGAGTAATCAAACAGTTCCTTGTACGTTGGTGAAATAGCAAATCGAAAGAAGGCGTCAGTAAAAGACTCCCCAGTGTCATCACTGTAATCTTCGAGCATGGCACGCATAATGCTGACAGCACAAGCTTCACGCTGCTGATTGTTTACTTTCTCACATGTACTGGAAATCATATCGATCACTCCTTACATATTCGAGCATTTGAACAGCTTTCTCATTGCAGAAACAAAATTGATTCTCCAGTCGATTGGGAAGCAGCATTGAAATAGCAATGTTGTCCGCCTGTTCAGTGCCCGGCTCCCCATATGCACCTGTAATATAAAGCTGTAAAGTTCGTGCAGTTCGATCGTTTGCTATTTTTCCTCCGATGATATCAAAGCCATCATATTGCTTCTGCACGTCAGCAAAAAGAACTCTTCTTCTGTTTGATGCAACGAAATGAAGCCACTCTCTATCTGCTGCCCGAAAAAGATGAATCCTTGCTGTATTATTCAAATGTAATCTGAGCTCGGAAATGTACCCATAAGTAGTATTTTTAGGAAGGTTTTCTTCACTGGCCTGTTTCATCACAGAAAGAGGCACGAAGCTCTGCGCCTGTTCGTAGGAACTGGTGACGTAAAAGCCGCGTCCAAAGTCCTTTCCCCGCTTGCATTTATTGAGGTCAATCTGCAAAACCTTTGTGAAGCTACCGTGATAGAGGGGCATTCCATCTTCTATAGCTAGCATATAAAAATACCTCGATTTTTCAGCATTTCCTCAACATCATCCAGTGCACACTCATAACTGCTCAAATGGAGAATTTCATAACAGCTGGAGATAAAGCCAAATATGTCATTGTCTTGAAATAATTTAGCACATTCCTCCGGCGTCTTCTTCCATTTATCCTGTGCCATCCGAAATATCCAGCACTGCATGTTTGCTCATCGAAACGTCTCCCTGGTCATAGAGTTTAAGTACACTTAACACCGCTATGCTCTCTGAATGAGTATGAGCTCCGTAGCCTCTATATTTTTTTCAAACACATGACTCATAAGTTCATCATCAAAAAGCGTCATATCATCCACGAGTTTGTTTATCCGTTTTTCTGATTTTCACTATAAGCTTGATTTTCTGTCATAAGGTTTTCTGTCATCCCACATTCCTTTGTCCCTATCCTAACACCTATTTTCACCGCTAACAAATGAAATCTTCATAAAGATAAAGAGAGCATAACCGGACTACGCGGAAATCATTTCCTTTAACCCCTGGCTTATCCTGAAAGCCGTCTCAGTGGTATAAAACAGATGAATTATGCTGAGGGTGTTCCGTGGATAGACAAACTTTTCATGCTTGATTGAAGAAGGCAGCTACTGAATCGTAAATTCACCAAAGTTTGAAATGTATCGCTCCACAGCCTCATACACAACTATATCTGGGTCAAGTGCCTCCAGTTCTTCATATGAATATGTACCATTATGTCTTAAATATGTTTCACTGAATTGTGACCCTATATATGGAGCCATAGCAGTTGAAAACGAATCTCTTATCACATATATTGTCCTAGGATCAGCATTCACCGCTTTGTAAGAAAATATTGTAGAAAATTCCCATTCTACATTTTCCATCCGGTGATTATCATATCCTTCTACTGAATAGTCACTATCTGTTTTTTGCAGTTGCTTTGTTAGATTTAACATTCCAGCTAGATTTCCCGCTCTGTCATTCGTTTTTGTCACTGTTATATCATCACTCAGAATATCCGGCATCTCGATTCCAAGCTCCAACAGCAAAGCGGAAGCCCCCACATAACCGCCTATTTCGTTCCAATGTGTATCCGTTTTATAATATATGGCATCTCCGACCTTTTTTGCTCTGATTAGCTCGCCATAAGGATATACAACTCTTAAATCTGTATTTTCCTTCAAATAATTATAGACCTGCAATGCTCTATAATTTTCTGCCGGATTTCCATATTTATCCGGCATATTCTCCGAATATATCCGTTCTTTATTAGGAGCAATGAATAATACGAATTCCTTACCCTGCCCCTCAAGAAAATCTCTCTGCCTTATGCAGTTTTTAGCAATCGCTTGCAAATTTTCTTCAGAAAGTAAATTCGTTCCTTGATAGCAGCTTACCGGATCTCCATCATCCACATCGCCATAAAACAACCAATTATTCTTTCCCTTTATGACTCTGTCATTTGTTGACATATTAAATACAAAAAAATCTATTGATGTATTCAGCGATATTAGATTATTTCTGAATGGTATATTATCGTTGAACCAATTTTCATATTCCTCCGCATATGTTTTATACCCATCTATTGTAAATCTAGGTTGAGCAGCCATTTCTCTGTTTTCATAGTTTGTCGTATCTACATACTTCTCTAAAAATATCCAAAACAACCTGGAAAAACAAATTACAGTCAAAAAGGCCATTAGTATAATTTTAGGTCCAATTTTCTTTTGCATCTCGAACCTCCTTTAAAACTGAAAATAAATAAATGGATTATATGTACCACTTGCTATTGAAGCCAGACACAGAACCAACAATCCAACGCAATATATTGCCTCAATTATCGAATCATTCCATTTTTTTAATATGGATGCCGGAACAAAACATTTCAACATTCCCCCGCCAACAAAAGCGCAGACACCTATAAAAATAATCTTATTATCCATATAATTGTCTAATGAAATTCCAATCGAACCATATTTCCAAGGCATTAGCATTCTAGCGATCATCCGAAAGCCGGTCATTATATTTGCAGCTCTAAACAACACCCAGCCAAGATTGACAACCAAAAAACAGTATACTATGGAGATTACCTTTGTTTTATCAAGAATCTTCTTTAATCCAAGCCTTTCTATAATGCTAAAGAACCCATGATACGCTCCCCACAAAACAAACGCGAAATCAGCTCCATGCCAAAGACCTGTTAATAAGAACACGATTGCTAAATTTATATATGTTCTCATGGTCCCTTTACGATTTCCTCCTAAAGGAATATATACATACTCCCTAAACCATGAGCCCAAAGACATATGCCATCTTCGCCAGAATTCAGAAACAGACTTAGATAGATAGGGATAATCAAAGTTTTCTAGTATGTCGAAACCAAACATCTTTCCTAAGCCTATGGCCATATCAGAATAACCAGAAAAATCATAATAAATTTGGAAAGTATATGCTAAGGCAGCTATCCATGCAGCCCTAGTGTCGACAATTGCTATATCATACGCATAAATTGTATCCACACACATTCCTAACACATTCGATATTAAAACTTTTTTTGCCAAACCATATATAAACCTCTTGAATCCATCTGAAACTTTTCCCCAGGTGATTGAGCGTTCTTCGATTTGCTTGTTTATATCTCGATATTTAACAATAGGCCCTGCTATTAACTGTGGAAAAAATGATATATATAATGCAACATTAACAAGTTTTGAAGAGCACTCTGTATCTTCTCTATAAACATCAACAATGTAGGAAATTGCTTGAAATGTAAAGAAAGATATGCCTATTGGTAAAGCTATTTCAGGAACTGGAAACAACTCTTTTCCGGCTACTGTATTGATTGTTGAAATCAAAAATCCAGCATATTTATAATAGCCCAAAAGCAGCAGGTCACATACTACGCCAGCTATGATAAATATTTTCTTTCGGCTTCCGACATTTTTGGCAATTGCAATTCCAATTGCCCAATTTAAAATAATTGATACGATCATAAGAAGTACCAAATATGGCTCTCCCCATGCGTAAAATAACAAACTTGCAATGAGCAACAAAACATTAGAATATTCCTCTTTACAAAAGAAATTCAATAGGAATACTACGGGCAAAAACATCAACAAAAAGATTGCCGAACTAAATATCATAACCCTCTATCTCCTTCAAAAAAGTGTACTTTTTTGTAATAGTAATATCTCATAATTAAACCATTTTATCATCTGATAAAACTTACGATTTTGCAAGAAAAACCGATATTGCAAAAATGCCTGAAATTGCTTACAAAAAAGTATACATTTCTGCAGTTTACCATTCTCCATATTTCTAATATTTCTCATACTTCTTCGCACGATAACGAAAAGACGAAAGTGGCATATTACAGGCCTTTGCTACCGCTGTCCCTGTAATTTCTCCTTTTTTCCATTTTTGATACATGGCATCGAAATTTTCCGGCAAAGGTGCCGGCGGTCTGCCGAAACGCACTCCCTTTGCCCTGGCGGCGGCAATGCCCTCGGCCTGTCTTTGTCTGATGTTACTGCGGTCGATCAAAGTCTCTTCCCGACTGTTTATCCAGAAAAATGTTCTTTCGATCAATACCGACTGCATCCATGGCAATCACCTGTCTGTCCTCATTTTGCTCTCGACTGCTCACACGGATATAACCGTATACATTTCCCATGCCATTTCCCTTCTGCTGCCATCTCACCATAATTCTGATATTGTCCTCTGACATTTTCTTCTGGCATTACTAAATACCGACAGAGAACAGTTTCCTTTTATTCCCTTAGAATAATCTGATCCGTACTGTAGAAAACGAACAGACTGGCGTCTCCCCATCTCTTTACCGACAAAAACAAAAAAACGACAGCCGCAAGAATTTTCTCTTGCAGCTGTCGGTTTTATCTACCATTTTATTGGTATTTTCTTTTCTTTATTTTGGTGCTGTTTTGCTGTTATTTTATTATTGTTTTGTTGTTACTATCGTCTTGTTCCTACTGCTGCGCCATCTTCCGAACTCTGTTGTCCTCCTGGCCTTTCTTATCTGTCAGACTGACTACCACCAGGAATACCAGAGACACTGCATAGGCGATGAGCAGGGACAGGTCGGTGTTCATCAGACCGCTCAGGGGGCCTACAGGGATGCCGATGAGGAAGGAGATCACACCCACGATACCGCCTGCGATAGCTGCGGCGAAGGCGCCCTTTCTGGTGGCTTTCTCCCACAGCAGTCCGCCCAGCAGGGGAATCAGGAGGGAGCCCATGTAAGGATAGTTAAAGATGATCATAGCATCCAGAATATCCGTCATCTTAAAGGCAAAGATGATGCCCACAATGGAGCCGATCAGGACAGTAGCCTGAGAGATCAGCTTGGAATTGGGCAGAGAGTCCATGTCCTCTACTTCCGGGTGAAGGACCTTATTGTACAGATCTCTTGCAAAAGATGAGCCCAGAGAAAGAATGACGCAGTTTGCACTGGACATAGCCGCAGAAAGGATTGCTGCGATGACGATGCCTGCCAGGAAGGGAGGCAATACATTGATGGTGGTGATGGTAAAGATACCGTCCTCTACACCGGGGAAGAGTCTGGCAGCCATAACGCCGATGGCGGAGCACATGGAACCGATGATGATAACGATGATGCCGCCGTAAATGCAGCCCTTCTGTGCTGTCTTCACATCCTTGGCAGACTGGATTCTGGAATATGCGTCATAGGACATGGAGATGGACAGGAAGAAAGGCAGCACCAGATAGATAAATCTGGTCAGCATGCCGTCCGGCAGAAAAGGTGTATTAAATACCGCCACCATAGAACCGCCGTCTGCCGTATATTTCAGTGCTGTGGCAATGGTCAGAATCGGAATGCCGATCATGATGATAGTGGTCTGCACGACGTCTGTGAGCACCACGCCCCACATGCCGCCGATGGTGCAATAGATCAGGATGACCACAGCGGTGATGATGACGCCTACATTAAAGGGAACGCCGAAGCCCGCCAGGATACTGCCGCAGGCCAGCATCTGGGCGATAAAGATACCCAGAAGGCTGGGGACGTTGGACAGCCATGCCCAGAAACGAATTCCTCTGCTGTCACCGTATCTCTGGGCGAAGAAGTCAAGGGGCACATAGCTCTCCTTGGCTCTGAGCTTCTTGCAGGCCAGTACACCTGCCAGAATCAGACCGCCGCCGCAGCCGATGGAATAGTAGATGCCGGGCCACATGCCCAGGTTATAACCATTGGTAGCGCCGCTCAATACGATACCTACGCCGATCTGCACCGCAGCCATAGTCAGCGCCGTCATAGGCACATTCAGGTTGCGGCCGGCCACCAGATAATCCGACGTCTTTCTGTTCCTGGCTGCTGCATAGACACCCACGCCGATCATCAGCAGGAAATAAATGACACAAAAAATAATGATGATTGTGTTTTGACTCATTTTCCTAATCCCCCTCTTTTCTCCGATTTACTCTATTTTTATCTCTTCACCGGCACGAATTTCGTTCGGTTCATCAGCGGATGCTCCAGATGAATTGCCCCTTCAACAGGACAATCCATGACGCAGCTGCCGCAATAGATACATTCTCCCGGGTACATGACGATGGGATGCTCTCCCTTTTGAACACTGGGAATCAGCACATCCATCTGACAGGCCTGGGCGCACCGGCCGCAGCCGATACATTTGTCCGCATCGTAAGTGATGGGACGGGCACTGCAGGGAACTACACCGGCATACAGTTCAGAAGCTTTATTCATAATACTTTGGTGCCTCCTCTCTGATATAGTCCTGGTTATATTTCTCATACATTTCCTCTACATTGCCGAAATAGTCATGAGGAATCTCTCCCCGGACCGCCTTGCCATCCACCTGGCGGATGGTAATGTACTTGCGGTCTTCCTCGGGATCCATTTCCGGATAGTCGCTTCTCTGGAAGGACAGCGGCTTAGAGCTGGACTTGCGCATCCGACAGGCCTCCAGGATCATCTTGGACACCTCCAGGATATCCAACACCTCGTGGGTGCGCATCAGATCGTGAGGATTCTCACAGTGAAGTCTGGGCACGATATCCTGCTCATAGCTTTGCAGCAGATCCAGTCCTTCCTTTAACAGCTCCTCGCACTTGATCTCGGCACAGTAGTTCTGCATGCACTTGGAAATGGCGAAATTCAGCTCTTTCCAATTCACATCGCCTTCATTGGTAAGCGGTGCTAGGAGTCTTTCCATCTCCTGGTCCGCCTGCGCTTTGTCATAATCAGACAATTCCGTATGGTCTGCATGGCTTGCTGCCTTTCGACCGGCGTAATAACCTGTGGCCGAAGCCGCGCCGCCGCAGTCCATGGCATAGAGCTGATCCCCTGCTGCAAAGATGCCTTCGATATTGGTCATCAGATTCCAGTCGGTGATAATGCCCCCCGGTGCCCCGAAGAGTTGTCTCTCCTGGCCCAGGAAATTCGCAGACTGCCAACCTGTGCCGTAGCTCTGGAGCATATATTTTTCCGGATCAAAGCCTTTTTCCGTGTAATATTGCAGGACAGGGATCTTCGTGCGGCCTTCCTCTCCTACCATCATGCCCCAGATGACCTTGCGCTCGCTCTCAGGCATGCGGCTTAAATCCGCGTAAAAAGGAAGCTTGTAGCCGCGTTTATCCAGCTCCGCAAAGGACATGGTCTCCGGTCCTCTGTACTCGTACTTCGGTTCATCGATGACGCCGCCCTTTAAGAAGAACTTCTGTCCCGGCGCCGGATGGAACCTGTCTCTGACGTTCTTTAATTCCTTGCCGTCCCGATCCAGATAAGGGATCTCTACCCCTCTGGCATCCACCATGGTGGCGCCGTACCAGGTATTGTGATTATTGCCGGTGCTGTAGGGCGGGAAGCTGCGGCCGGCAGCGGAGAATTCTCCCCGCACAGATTTCTCCATCATGGTAAATTCCATGCCTGCCCGGTAGCCCATGGCATGGCCGCTGCCGATACTGTTCATAGGTCTGAATTCGCAAAGTCCCGGCAGATCGGCATTAAAAAGCCAGACTCTGGCAGGTCTGGACATAGCCATCACCGTCGATTTGGCACTGATCGTATAAAATTTGCCGGTGTGCACATCCATGGCGCAGGCACCGATTCCGATGATCTTCTCTTCCCCGTCTGCCTTTTTTTCCTTTCTGGTCAGCAATGCGGTGGCCTCTGTGCGGTCCATCACCTTGACGCCCAGTCGAAGACATTCCTTATAAAGAAGGGGTTTAAAACCGCTGCCCCAAATCCGCAGCGTATAGCAATTGGTGTAATCATAGGCGAACATCAGCTTCGTCTTTTCATCCCGGAAATCCGCCCCGACGAATTCGTCCTCTGTATCCCGTATCTTGCCCCCGAAGCTCTCGATATCCAACAGTCTGTCCCAACCCTCACGACATTCGATGTAGTGAGCGATGCCATTGCTGTAATGGTCCTGTTCGTCGATGTATGCCTCAGCTACCTCCTTCGGCGTCACCTTACAGCAAGGATTGGTACAGGCGGATTCCCAATGGTCGAATCCGCTGCCTGCGGAGCCGGCTCTGGCGGTGGTTCCTTTTTCTACCAGGATCACGCTCTTGCCTGCCCTGGCTGCAGCAATCGCCGCAAAACATCCTGCCAGACCGCCGCCCAATACCAGCACGTCACAGGACAGATGCTCCTGTTGTCCGATTTCATTGGCATATGGCCATTTATATTCCTGCATTTCCTTCTCCCTCATCCGGCTTTGTATCTAATGTGGGACGCGCAAGCTCTTTATCGCTTTAAAGTCCCAAAATCACCGGATTCTTCTAGTATAAAATCTGCTTATCAGCATTGCAATATATTTTTCAAAAACTGCAAGCAATTCTCCTTCAAATGTTATGACTGACTCATCAAAAAGAGAGCGCTATGTATCATCTACATAACGCTCCCTCCTGTTTCGCCATTTCTATGGCTCTATACGGCGCATTTATTTTCTTTCATACTTCCTGATTTCAGGCCTTCTTGAACACCGGAATGGAATCGATAGGTGCTGCCGCGTGGATAGTCTGACCGCCTTCATACTGCTTGCCGTCTCTGGTGTCTACCCAGGTGCCTGCAGGGAGATATACATCTCTCTCAAACTGATTCAACTTGAAGATCGGTGCTACCAGATACTCGCTGCCGAACATATACTGATCCTGCAGTTCCCAGCACTTTGCATCCTCCGGGAACTCATAGAACATGGTACGAATCAGGGGTGAGCCGTTCTCAGAAGCTTCCTTGTACAGATCACGGATGTAATCGTGCATCTCGATACGGATGTCGTAGTACTTCTTCATGATGCGGTAGTTCTCTTCGCCGTAGCTCCAGAGCTCATTGGGCTGGCCGGTGTGCAGGTATCCGCCGCCCCAGTCACGGGTATCCAGCGGCGGGATGTTGTAAGGTCCCCGGTCGCCGTGCATACGAAGCACTGCAGAGTAGACCGCAAACTCATACCAACGAATCAACAGCTGCTGGAAATCAGGATCATTTACATCATCAGTCATGAAACCGCCGATATCGGTAGTCCACCAGGGAATACCTGCCAGTCCCATGTTCAGACCGGCCTGGACCTGATCGTAGAATGCCTCGAAGGTGCTGGGCACATCGCCGGACCACACCACGTTGCCGTACTTCTGGCTGCCGGCCCATGCGCAGCGGAGGAGATTCACCACATCGCCCTTATCCTTCATGTTGTCATAGAAGATACGGCTGTACATCTGAGGATACATATTGCTGCAGGACATCGCAGGACCTGCGATATAGCGGTAATGATCGAAGTCATAGACACCGTAATCCGGCTCGGAATTATCCAGCCAGAAAGCGTCAATGCCGTAATCATAGTAATTCTTTTTGCAGACTTCCCATACATACTTCTTGGTCTCAGGATTGAAAGGATCGATCTCCACGCAGTCACCCTGGTAATCATAGGTCTGCTCTGCACCTCTCTCGGTGCGGATCAGCAGTCCTCTGTCCATCATAGGGCCGAAGTTTTCGCTCTTTCTGTCCACGGAAGGCCATACGGAGACGATGACCTTGATGCCCATAGCATGCAGCTCATCTACCATAGCCTTGGGATCCGGCCAGTACTTCTCGTCGAATTTCCAGTCGCCCTGCACGGTCCAATGGAAGAAGTCGATGACGATCTGATCGATCTTGATGCCTTCCTTCTGGTACTGTCTTGCCACGGAAAGAACCTCGTCCTGGGTTCTGTAACGAAGCTTGCACTGCCACAGTCCCATTCTGTCCTCCGGGAACATGGGTGCGCGGCCGGTCACTGCAGTGTAGTTCTCCAGAATCTGCTTGGGGGCATCGGCGACAGTCAGCCAGTAATCCATCTGCTTGGTGGAACGGGCGATCCACTCTGTGTAGTTCTTACCGAAGGTCACCTGTCCCACTGCCGGGTTATTCCACAGCATGCCGTAGCCAAGGTTGGAAACAGCAAAGGGAACGGAGATCTGAGAGTTGCGCTGTGCCAACTCCAGTTCACAGCCCTTTAAGTCCATGTAAGGCTGCTGGTACTGGCCCATGCCGTAAAGTTTCTCGCCGTCATTGCTCTCGAATTTAAGATTCAGGCTGAACTCAGAGCCGCCGATGATACCCTTCCACTCACGGTTAACAACCTTCAGGCATCTGCTCTCTTTGCTGAGGGTGCCGTCATACATGCGGAAGTACTCTCTTAAGAACTGCTTGCCGTCTCTGTAGAAGGTAATGATGCCCACAAAGTTCACCACTGCCTTGATGCGGCCGTTGGTGATGGATGCGATTTCCTTCTTATCAATGGTGCCGTCGCCTACCCAGTGATCCTCCTCGTGGATCTCCACAACGGTCTCCTGGGGAGCCGGTGCCTCTGTCAAAGCCCAATCCTGATCGGTGAAGGCCGGCAGCAGCGTAGAGCGCACACGCAGGGAATCCTTGCCCCACGCCTCGATGCGCAGTGTCTCGCCTTTATGATGCACTACCAAAGCGCCGTTTGCATTTTCAAATTGCATAGTTACCTCCTTACGCCGCAGCTTATCTACGGCAACGTGAGGAGAATTTCGCGAGGGCGAATTCTCCGATGCGATTACGCACAATAACACTTTCTGTGAAATAATCCCGCAAATCTCCGCCTTGATGAACGAGTCTTTAATATTTTGCATTCCCAGCTCTGTCCGCAGATAGCCACAGAAATTCGCGTTTGTTCATTTCATAGGTCTTACCAAGACTTGCTCTGCCTCTCTACTTGTACTATATTTATCTCAAGTCATAAAAGCTAGACCTATATTTGCAATTTCTAACACAATTATGATCACGCATAGAGATGAGCCTCATTGTAACGCTGCGTTATGTTTGATATCTGTCCATCATTTCAAGAAAAAAGGAACAATGCTATACTATGAACACCCAGGAATTCGATCTAATCCATGAATCCATCTCCCACGGCGACATGCGTTTTCACCTTATGGTACACGAATTCGCCACGGACCCGTCCCGGGCAGAGCGAGTCAGCTCCCATTGGCACGAGGAATGCGAACTGCTCATGCTCACAGAGGGCCGGGGCACTGCACACATCAATGGCCTGACTTTTCCTGTCAGCAGCGGTGATATTCTGTTTATCAATGCGGATCTGGTGCACTCCCTCTCCGGCGAGCCGGGGATTCCTCTGGTGTTCTTCGCCGTGGATTTCGGCAGAGAGCTGCTCTCCAGCTATGGCAATGACGATATTCAGCAAAACTATATCCTGCGGCAAAGCAACGGCTCCTTGATCTTCCGCTCTCTCTTTCGACCCGGAGATAAAATATGGACCGAAATCCAAGGACCATTATGTGAAATCCGTGCGCTGTGCCGACAGGATGTGGCCGGAAGTGAGCTGCTGATCAAATCAGATCTGCTGCGAATCTGGCACTTTCTCTGCCAGTCCCCGGCCTCGGCCTCGGCCCTTGATCAACGGCGTGCTGATGAAAAGAGCACCCTCACCAAGGAAATCCTGCAATATCTCCGAGCCAATTACAGCAATAGCCCCACCATCCCGGAGCTGGCAAGCCGCTTTCATATGAGCGAAGGACAGTTCTGCCGATTTTTCCGGGCGCAGGTCAATATGACGGCTATGGAATACCTGAATTATTACCGCATCGGCGTCTCCTGCGATCTGCTGCGCCAGAGCAATGACAGCATCAGCACCATCGCCACCACCTGCGGCTACAGCAATATCAGTTACTTTAACCGGGTCTTTCGCCGGTACATGCACTGCACTCCCAAAGAATACCGACAAAAGGATCAGCGTCTGCTCCACACAACGTAGATACTGTTCATTATAAGCATCACCAAAAGCACCAATACTGCATAGCCTGCCAGGTAACCGGGATTCCCCAACCAGTCCGCCAGAGCTTACTCATGGATGGCCGTATCATTTGCTCCCCTGAAATTCTCCCACACTGCTCCCAAAATGTATCATGAATAAGTCATTATGAAAGGAATACCATGGACAAAATTCTCACCTGGACAGTCCGCAATGATGATCTGTCCTCCAGCGCCAACGGTGTCGTCAACCTGCTGCTCAAAAAATGTCTGCATCTCACCGGCCGAGAGGTCAGCCGGGCTAAATTCACCCCGGAAGGCATCACTGCAGACGGTCACCTTGTGACCGTCTGCGACCGCCTGGTGCCTGGGCAGACCCTTCGCATTGTATTGGCAGACAGCGCTGAGGTGCCTGCGAAATCCTGCGACAGTCGCATTAAAGAGACTCAGGAAACAGACGCGCAGCCCCGTCCCTCCGTAGTGGCTGTTCCCGGAACACTGGACATACTCTATGAAGATGAGGATGTCATTGTACTCAATAAGCCCGCCGGCAAGGTGGTGCATCCCTCCCACGGTCATTGGCTGGACTCCATGGCCAATCACCTGGCTGCCTACTATCAGGCCCAGGGACTTAACGGTATCTGCTACGCTATCGGCCGCCTGGATAAGGACACTTCCGGTGCCTTGCTTTTTGCCAAGAACCGGCCTGCCGCCGCCAGACTTACCGCTCAGCGAGGTGATCAGCTCCTGCACCGCACCTATCTGGCGCTGACTGAGGGCATTCCTGAAAAGGCCGCTGCGGATATAGCATTGCCTATGGGGCCGGACACAGGCAGCCTGCTAAAACAGCGTATTTACCATGAGGATGAGCCCGGGGGCCGCAGCGCTCTCACTCATTATACCGTTTTGGAGAGCGGACAGCTTCCGGGCACGGAGCAGACTTTTTCCCTGGTGAAGTTGACCATTGATACCGGCCGCACCCACCAGATTCGCCTGCACATGGCAGCCATAGGTCACCCCCTTCTGGGGGATCCTATTTATAATCCAAAGTGCAATTGTAATTCTACGTGTTCATCACTCTCATCCTCTCCGCCTTGCGTGCCTGACCCTGCCTTTCATAGGGCGGCCCTCCACGCGGAGAATATATCCTTTATACAACCCTTCACCGAGGAGCATCTTTGCATCCAAGCGCCCATGCCGGAGGATTTCAGAAGATTTCTTGCAGAAACTTTTCTGCCTCAATAATGTATCCATAGGCAATGGGATCTACGATACGAAGATAGGAAAAGCTCTTAGGTTTGAGCAACCCTATCCTCTGCTCTGCATATTCATCAGCGCTCGTTATCTTCATAACAGAATTTGTCCCAACCAGTATGGAAGCAGCCAAATATAAAACTCTGCTCGCATAAGCACCTGCAATCTCTCCGTTAAATTTACCACCAAGTATGTGATTTCTTATTCTGGAAATACCATCCTTATAGTATAAATATTCTTCTCCATACAGCTGTCCTCTGCTGGCAATACTAAGACATCCTTCTATTGTATCCATGAGTACTTCCTTTGGAGAGAGCAGCAAACCTCTGTATTCCATCTCTGCTCTTACAATTTTATTATAAGAATCACGTACCTCGGCGTAATTGTTCATAGCGTCGAAAAGCGAGCCACAGTCAAATAATTGTTTTAAGATTTCCAATTCTTTGTTCACACCGAAAGGAATACCTGTTGTATGTGGCGCGAATGCGGTGAGCTTATCTCCGAGAATACTGTTTACATCAGGGATTATGACAGACAGATCATCTCCCTCCGTAAGCAGCAATTCATTCCTTATCGGGTGTTCGATAGTTAAACCATAATGAATGTCTTCAAACAGGACATCCAGAAGAATCGTAACATCTCTCCCACTTTTCGGTGAACGATACTTGAATCTGAAGTGTCTTTTTTCAATATTGTTCTTCCCGACTCGGATGTGTTCTTCCACATCGACAAAAGGAAAAATATCACCTGCTCTGTGAATATAATCGTCTATATTGTACCGGGCTCAACGATAATATCAATATCTGTGCTGAGACGTCTTGGGCGATCCAAAAGAAGCATAAGTGACGTTCCGCCTTTAAAGCAGAACGGAAGTCCTACTCTTTTAATGGCTTCCAACAGTCCAAATGCATAAATCACCCTTTCCAGCAGTGTAGGATCATTTCCTGTACGTTCGTACAGTTCTTGAATATACTCTTCGCTATACATATCTCTTGATAACATTTAATCCCTATCCCCTAAATATTTTTTTATCAATGATGTCTTTCCCCGCCTTCCTGCGTACCTATTCAATTTTCGCATGTCAACCTGATAACTTTCCATTGCATTCTCATACACAAATGAAATTTCTGCAGGGCTGAAGGTTGCTGTCACACTTTTCTCCGCAATAATGTCCACCAACATTTTCTCAATAGTTATTTCATGCGGCTTTTCCTGAGATAAAGGAGCCTGTGTGACGAGATCCAACACTACAATACATTCTCTTGTCCAGTATCTGTCAAATTCCTTTTTTCCCGGCTTATACAGAACACTGCCGGCGTATTCTTCCTGAAGAACATCAAAAGCATATGAGCTTACATCTTTCTCAATCTGAAGATAAAGTGTATTTCCCGCAATTTGGTGATTAAGAAACTCATTAAGAAGTACACTTTCAAATATCACAAAATTTATCTTCGGAAATCGATTCGCCAACATGTCGTTCAGTGTCTTTGCCTTATCAGAGTAGTATGGTTCATACTTCGGCAGAATCTGCGGTTTATCCTTACTATATGCATCATAATCCATTTTGAAAATTTTCTGCTCCTGTAACAGTTTGTACAAAGTCCACCGAAATGCAGCGTCTCTTAATTCAGACTTCTCACATGAAAAAACATGAAAAAGTTCTTCTCGAGAATATACTTTTTTATCTGATAATTTTAATAATGCCTTATCTGTCCACATTTTAATCCTCATTTCCAAGTCGCTCTGCTACGAAGAGGCGATATTAATTTTATTCTTGTCTGCGATCAAAGCTATTTGTTTCTCTCGGAAACAAATACATGTGTAAAGAATATGTCGCCGAGAATTTCTTCGTATTATCCGCTATAGCGCTTTGTCAATTTTTAAAAAAATTGACTGCATGCTTATAATAACACAACCTGTCATTTTTTATAAGCGTTTTGTCAATTTTTTATTTTTTTGACAAAATGCTGTACCATGACTCAAATGAACAAATAGCATAAAATAAAATCAAATCTAATAAATCTAATAAAAATACAGCAATCGAGATTTTTTCCACAAGAAAAAAGGATTCCGGCAGATCACACCCTCATCCGAGCAATCTGCCAAAATCCTTCTTAGCGTATATTACGCATATCATCTGTAATTTTTCTTATTAACAGTGGTAAATCACCGCCACTGCCTGTCTGTTTTCAGGAGACAACCCTCTTACGATAACCGCCGATTGATATTTCCTGCTCAATAATCACCGGCAACTTCCTATCATCCTACTGTTCTTTCTTAGAAGTCACCTTATTCAGCAGCCAGATGCAGGCAATGATAATAATCGTCACTGCAAAAATACCCAGCATTCCCTCTACCACATAGGGAAGAACACTTAAAAAAGCAGAAAAATTCATACTAACCTCCATTCCGCAGCTTGTCTGCGGCACCGTTAACCAAAGAAATTCAGGATCATGCCGCCGGCAATGACAGAAGCAATCTGGCCGGAAACATTGACGCCTACTGCGTGCATCAGCAGGATATTAGAGGGATCCTCTTCCACTGCCATCTTGTGCACCACACGGGCGGACATGGGGAAGGCGGAGATACCGGCTGCACCGATCATGGGATTGACCTTGTTCTTGCGAAGGAACAGATTCATGATCTTGGCAAAGATTACGCCGCCGGCGGTGTCAAAGATAAACGCCACCAGACCCAGCGCCAGGATCATCAATGTCTGCGGATTTAAGAAAGCATCTGCAGTCATCTTAGCAGCCACGGTGATGCCCAGAAGCAGGGTGACCATATTGGCCAGCACATGCTGGGCGGTATCGGAAAGGGAATCCAGTACGCCGCACTCCCGAATCAGATTGCCGAACATCAAAAAGCCAATGAGGGCCACGGAGCGGGGAGAGATAATGCCTGCGATAATGGTAACCACAATAGGGAACAGGATCTTGGTAGTCTTGGAGACCTTGGTACCGGTGTACTGCATCTTAATCTGCCGTTCCTTTTTGGTGGTCAGGAGCCTGATCACCGGAGGCTGTACGATGGGCACCAATGCCATGTAGGAATAAGCCGCCACGATGATGGGGCCTAAGTATTTCGTGTCAAAATAGTTCGCCACGAAGATGGAAGTAGGACCGTCCGCTGCACCGATGATGGCGATGGAGGCCGCATCCTTGATATCGAAGCCGAAGAGAGTGCACATAGCCAGGGTAAAGAAGATACCGAACTGCGCTGCTGCACCGAATAAGAAGAGCTTCGGGTTGGTCAAAAGGGGCTCAAAGTCGATCATGGCGCCGATGCCGATAAAGAGAAGCAGTGGAAACAGCTCATTGGCAATACCGGAATCAAACAGCAGATCGATGACACCTATCTCTGTGCCGGTCTCATAAACCTGGGTGATGGCACCAGATAAGGGAAGGTTGACCAGAATGGCGCCAAAGCCCATGGGGAGCAGTAAGGTAGGCTCCATGTCCTTTTTGATAGCCAGATAGATCAGCAGACCGCCGATGCACCACATGACCACCTGCTGCCATTCAAGATTCATTACGTTTGCAAAAGCTGCACTCATACCCTGTACTCTCCTTTCAAGATTGGGCAATAGTAGGATCAAGAGACTTGGCTGCCTGCATCATCACCGCACACTCGATGCGCTTGCGGAAGACTTCGCAGCCGTATTCATAAACACCGTGGATATCGCCGGTGGCATGCAGCGCATTGGCCGCGCAGCCGCCGGAGCAGTAAAGCCTTGCCCAGCAGTCCTTGCAGTCAGGACGGGCGTAGACATTACAGAGCTTAAAGGAATCCCGCAATTTTGTATTGGTAACACCGTTCCAGACATCTCCCAGCTTGTAGGATTCATCTCCCACGAACTGATGGCAGGGATACAGATCTCCCCAGGGGGTCACCGCCATGTACTCTGTGCCGGAGCCGCAGCCGGAAATACGCTTGTAAATACACGGTCCGTGAGCTAAGTCCAGCATGTAATGATAGAAGGTGATGGGTTTGCCTTCCTTTTCCCGGCGCAGCATATCCTTGGCCAGAATTTCGTATTGCTCAAAAAGGATAGGCAGATCCTCTTTCGTCAATGCACAGGGATCATCCGCAGAAGCCACCACCGGCTCCATGGAAAGCTCGGCAAAGCCCAGATCATCCGCCATGTGGAAAATATCATTGGTAAAGTCCGTATTGTAGTGGGTAAAGGTGCCACGCATATAGTAGCCCTTGCCGCCCCGGCGCTTTACGAATTCCTGGAACTTGGGTACGATCCGGTCATAGGAGCCCTTGCCGCTGATATCCTTGCGGAAGCGGTCATTGACTTCCTTACGGCCGTCCAGACTCAGGACTACATTGTAACATTCCTTATTGGCCCACTCCATTACCTCATCAGTGATGCCGATGCCGTTGGTGGTCAGCGTAAAGCGGAAATTCTTCCCTGCTTCCTTCTCAATGCTCCGGGCATAAGCCACCAGCTGCTTACAGACTTCGAAGTTCATCAAGGGCTCGCCGCCAAAGAAATCCACTTCCAGATTCCGTCTGGTGCCGGAGTTCTCCACCAGGAAATCCAATGCCCGCTTGCCGGTCTCAAAACTCATCAGTCCTGCCTGACCGTGGAACTTACCCTGTGCCGCAAAGCAATAATTGCAATTCAGGTTGCAGGTATGGGCCACATGGAGACAGAGGGCCTTGATCACGGTATTGCGCTTTTTCAGGTCGAAGGCCTTCCCTTCATAAATATCCTTGGTAAAGAGTCTGTTCTGCGCCTGCAGCTCCTTTATATCCTCCAGTGTATCCTCTACATCCCTGGCTGTCACCGGCTCCTCATAGCCCTCCGGCTGCTTTCCCTCATAACGCTCTCGCAGTGCAGCAGCTGTCTCCTCTCCGGAGCGTCCCTCTGCCAGCATGGCAATGGCATCATAAGCCAGATCATCCACCACATGCACACTGCCGCTGTAGACATCCAGCACGATATTATATCCATTCAGTTTATATTGATGAATCATAGTTACCTCTATATGCCGCAATTTATTGCGGCAACGTGAGGAGAATTTCGCGCAGGCGAATTCTCCGATGCGATCACGCATGGATGACGTTTACGTCGTCCATGCTATGACTAAAAATGGCATCAGTCATTTTTAGTCACTTTACCTCTATATGCCGCAATTTATTGCGGCAACGTGAGGAGAATTTCGCGCAGGCGAATTCTCCGATGTGAGCACAAAAGAAGCCGGAGCGCCTGTCAGCGTCCCGGCCTACCTTCATGTCAGCAATTCTTACTGATTATCTGCATTCTCACACATCTGGTTGGCAATGCCGCAGCTGGTCTTACATGCGCTCTGGCAGGAAGTCTGGCACTCGCCGCATCCGCCGTGCTCTGCGCTCTTTGCCATATCACGTGTCTCTAAAGTCTGAATATGCTTCATTTTCAATTACCTTCTTTCTCTCTGACATCTGGATTGGTGTCTTGCTTTTCGTCCCTTTATCATACACATGGGAGAGCATTTTTGTCAACTATGGCTGACGATGCTCTCCCATGTGTATGATATTTAACTCATAATGTAATTATACTAATGCCAACCGGGAAAGCGAGCGGCCAGGAGGTGTTTCAAATCCCAGACACCTCCGACAGGCCCCGCTCACCAGACTGGTGGTTCCATTATTCTGCGTCCTCAGTATTCTCTGCTGCCTTGATCTCTGCTGTCTTAAAGATGAACTTCACGCTGCTGTTCTCCGTATCATTGGTGTCGGTGAAGGTAGTGTACTCCTTGCCGGCATCGGTCACGGCGTTCAGTCTGTCCAGTACATCCTGTACGTTGTCGCCGAAGAGCTCCGTAATCTTCTTGATGCCCTCACGGTTGAACTTCTCCATGCCTTCCATGAGTTCCTTAGCACCGTCGTCTAACTCTACTGCGCCGTCGTCCAGCTTTACGATACCATCCTTGAGATCAGATGCGCCGTCGTCTAAGTCCTTCGTGCCGTCCTTTAATTCCTGCGCACCATCATCCAGTTTCTTAGCGCCGCTCTGGAGATCAGCTGCGCCGCTGTCTAACTGTGCAGCACCGCTCTGCAGCGTGCCTACGCCGTTCTGCAATGTGCCTACGCCCTCATCCAGTTCCTTGGTGCCGCTGACTAACTGAGAAGTGCCGCTCTTAAGCTGGCTGCTGCCGCTCTTAAGCTGGTCGGCGCCGCTCTTTAAGCTGGAAGCGCCTGCGCTGGTCTGCGTAGTGCCGGCCTTTAAGGTATCGGTACCGCTCTTTAACTGATCGCCGCCGGCCTTGAGCTGATCCACGCTGCTCTTTAAGGTGCCGGACTTGCTTTCCAACTGAGCTGTTCCCTGCTCCAGAGGGGTTACAGCTTCTGTCTGCATCTTGTTCAGCCCACTGTTTAAGTTGGAAAGAATCTCTTCCGTATATTTTTGGATGCCTGCGTTTACTTTCTCATTCAGTTCATCTGCGCCGGCTTTTAAATTTGTCTCCAGTGTAGCAAGTCCATTCTGAAGACCTTCCGCATATTTAACCAGCACCTGGGTATCATGCACAAGTCCGGAAGTTCCGTCTAGATTGTCACCATAGAAGAACTTGCACAGCTTATCAGATGCATCCTGTGCTGCATTCAATGCAATAGCGCTCTGTGTATCAGAACGCTGATTCGACAGAGTATTTACTGTCTCCTTCAAGGTATTAATCTGTTCCCCTAAGAGATCTGACTGTGCACTGAGTGTTGCCACCTTCTCTGTCAGAGCAGTCACATCATTAGAAGAATTTGCATATGCTTCCACTGCACTGGTAACTGCTTCACTGTCTACACCGCTGCTCTTGGTAATAGTCTTTGTAACCTTGCGAACCCGGCTGGCGGTGTTTGATTTTCCGGAAGTACCGGTCTTTTCGGACGTTTTGGAAGAGTTTCCGCTTTCCGCAGACTCTTTTTTCTCTTCTGCATCCGTTTTCTCTGTAGATTTCTCAACGGTAGATTGTTCAGAAGTCTCCTCTCCCTTTTCCTGGGAAGTTTCTTCTGATTTATTAGTGTTTTCATCGGTGGAACTATTTCCCTCCGAAGCGTTCTCTTCGCTGGAAGTATTTTCTTCTGAAGAGTTCTCTTCGCCGGAATTTTCCTCAGAGGAATTCTCCTGAGAACCACCTCCTTCGGATGTACTCTCCTCCCCATTTGCAACAGAAATATCGGAATCCGCATTTTCTGCAGCCTGCGGCTCTACGGTTTCTGCCTCAGCCTGTGCAGCCTCTAACTCTACATCTTCTGAATAAGCAGCCTCCTCGCCGCCTTCTGTCTCCTCGGAAACCTCAGAAACCTCGCTGATCTGCTCGCCGCTTCCATTCGCCGCGTTGACAGCATTCTGCTTAGCACTTTCTTCTTCTTGTTTTGCAGTTTCCAGTTCACTCTTCGCAGTCGCCAGTTCACTATCCACCTGCACCTTTTGCTTTTCCAAGATTGTAAGTTTTTGGCTCAACTCCTCAGCTACAGTTTTCGTATTATTAAGAGAATCCGCATAAGCATCCAGCATAGTATCCAGCTGCAGTGCTGTCTTTCCTGCCTCATCCACTGTTTTAGCTACAGAAGTAGACAAACTAACAACCGTTCCCATTACAGTGCTGATGGTACTGCCTTCCTTCGTAATTGCCTCATTTACTTTCCCTTTATATTCAGACACACCGGCGTCTACGCCATCAGTCACCTCTTTCTGACCTGCTGCAAGCTGTGTAGGTGTGCTGTTCTTGAAAGTATCTAATGCACTCTGCAGCGCCAACGTGCCGTTATGCAGCTTCGTCGCACTGGCAGGCAGATCCTTTACGCCTTCCTGGAGCTTGGTCAGGCCACCCTGGAGGGTAGTCGCTCCGGTCTGCAGGGTAGCTGCGCCGCTGTCTACCTTTACCAGACCGCCCTGCAAGGTAGCGGCACCTGTCTGCAGGCTTGCCAGTCCACTGTCCAGACTGCCTGTGCCATTATCCAATGTCACAGAGCTGCTTGCCAGTTTGCTGGTGCCGGCTTTCAGGGTATCTGCACCACTCTTTAACTGGTCTGCACCACTCTTTAAGGAAGCTGTGCCGCTCTTTAAGGTATCCGTGCCATCCTTTAACTCGCCGGTGCCGTCCTTTAAGGTAGTGGCGCCGTCCTTTAACTTCGCAGTGCCGTCCTTCAAGGTATTGGCACCGTCCTTGAGCTGATCAGCGCCGTCTTTTAAGGAAGCAGTGCCGTCCTTCAGAGTCTTAGTGCCCTTTTCCAGTTCATCGGCGCTGGCCTGAAGAGTATCCATGCTATCAGTGAGCTCAGAAGTATCCAAGGTGTCAGTCAGGTCGATCTCGGAAAGCAGATTGCTCATGGCCATGGTCATGGTCATATCCAGAGAGAAATTCGTGCAGTCAGCAGTGATCTCCACATACTCAGGAATGTCCATATCTTCCAGCTTCTGCTTGTAGTCCTTGTCGGTTGCCTTTTCCTTCATACCTTCCAGATCCAGGCTCTCGGTCAGGCCAGGGAATGCCATGCCTACCACGACGGTATTCTGTCCCTCGGACATGATCTTACCATTGGAAACGGAGATGTTAGAGAAGGTATCACTGGGAAGGAGTACGCCGCTCATCATAGCGAAGGGAACCTTGATCTCCGTGTCCTTGCCGTCGATCTTTACGGTCTCTGTCTGCTTATTCTCATAGTCAAAGCGAATGGTCACACGGCCGCTCTTGCCTGCCAGCTCTTCCGGGGTGATGTCCTTGCCGTCCAACTGATAGGAAACCTTTACATCCACAGGCAGATCCTTGTCGGTAGTTCCCTGATAGTAGATGTCTGCGCCGTCGGCATTCCAGGTGATGGTGCCGTCGTCATTTTCTGTATAATCCTGATAGCCATTGACATTCTCGATGTCCTTTAAGGAAGTCTTATCGGTGATGGTGCTGGCACCGTCGCCGTTCTTGAGCCAATCGCTGACGATGACCTTATTGGCATTGCCGTTGGCATCGGCGATGACATAGACCGTCTCTTCCTTGCCGCTCTCAGAGCTGTGGGCAGTGCTCTGATCAGCCATAGCAGCCTTCAGCGCATCCTCCGTCATGGAAGAGCCCTCCGAGGAAGCCTCACTGCTGGCCTGCGTGGTGCTGTCTGTAGCTGTAGAAGCCCCGCAGCCAAAAAGACTGAAACTCATAGTTACTGTAAGCAATACGGTCAGCAGCTTTGCTGATTTACCTACTGCAAGATTCCACCTTTTCATTTTTACCTCTTTCTGCCGCAATTTATTGCGGCGCGCGAGGAGAATTTCGCGCAGGCGAATTCTCCGATGCGATCACCCAGTGAAACTGCCCCGCAGTTTCGCTGACATCGACTTAAATCACCATCAGGTGATTTAAGTCGATTTTTACCTCCATAAGCTGCAGCTTGCCTGCAGCTGCACTCTTAACTGTTCTTGGGTTTCATTGTCGTCTTACCGATGATCTTATCAAAGATCAGCAGCATAGCCGGCAGCACAAAGATTACCATCACCATACTGATCAGGGCGCCTCTGGCCATCAGGATGCACAGAGAGCTGATCATGTCGATATTGGAATACATACCTACGCCGAAGGTGGCTGCAAAGAAGGACAATGCACTGACCATAATGGACTTGGCACTGGTCTGGCAGGCGATCTCTACGGCTGTCCTCTTATCCTGTCCCGCCATGCGCTCTCTGCGGTAACGGGTAGTCATCAATATCGCATAGTCTACGGTGGATCCTAGCTGAATCGTACCGATGACGATGGATGCGATGAAGGGAATGGTGGTTCCGGTATAGTGCGGAATACCCATGTTGATGAAGATGGCCACCTCGATGACGGATACCAGAATCACCGGCAAAGAGATGGAACGGAATACAAACAGGATGATGATGAAGATGATGATGATGGACACCGCACTGACCGTATTAAAGTCGGTATTCGTGATCTCGATCAGATCCTTGGTACAAGGTGCCTCACCGATCAGCATGGAATTGCTGTCATACCCTTTGGCGATATTGGACAGTTCTGTACACTGGGCATTCACCTCATCACTGGCGGTGGCATACTCGGAACCGATCAGTAAGATCTGCCAGTTGTCATTCATCAGAGAGCTGCTCAGCTCATCCGGGATCAAGGCATCCGGAATGGAGCCGCTCTTAATGGTATTAAAGCCCAGAACCCACTTAACACCGTCCACCTTCTGCATTTCCTTAGCCATGCTCTGGACTTCTTTTTCGGATACATCCGCATTCAGCATCAGCATGTGGGTAGCGCCCATGTGAAACTTTTCATCCAGTTCTTCGTTAGCCTGAATACTGGCCAGTGTCTTGGGTAATGTCTTATCCAGGTTATAGTAAACGCTGGTGTTGCTGTATCCGTACAGTGCCGGGAACAGCACGATCACAAACAGGATCGCAAACAATTTATAATGCTTGACGGCGAACTTTCCTATGCCGCCGATATCGGGCATCAGGGGCTTATGCTTGGTCTTCGTCAGCGCCTTATCAAATACCAGGATCATGGAAGGCAGGACCGTGATGCAGGCGATAACGCCGAAAACGACGCCCTTGGCCATGACGATGCCCAGGTCAAGTCCCAGTGTAAAGCTCATGAAGCACAGGGCAATAAAGCCGGCCACGGTGGTGATGGAGCTGCCCACCACAGAGGAAATAGTGGAAACGATGGCATTTACCATTGCCTGTTTCTTATCAGTAGTGTATTCCTGCTCCTCCTCGTAGCTGTGCCAGAGGAAAATGGAGTAATCCATGGTAACACCCAGCTGCAATACCGCAGCCAGTGCCTTGGTGATGTAGGAGATGGATCCCAGCATCATATTCGTTCCCAGATTATAGACGATAGCCATGCCGATGCTGGCCAGAAACAGGAACGGAATCAGGAAGGAATCCATGGTCAGAGACAATACAACACAGGAGAGCACCACGGCGATGGCCACATAGATGGGCGCCTCGGAATTGGAAAGATCTCTGGTATCTACCAATACAGCGGTCATACCTGCCAGGAAGCAATCCTTGTCGGCAATCTTCCGAATCTCCTGTACTGCCTCCATGGTGCCGTCTGAAGAAGTAGTATCGTCAAACAGGATGAACATCATGGTAGCATCACCGTTATTAAAGGTGTCGTAGATTTCATCCGGCAGCATTTCCATAGGAATAGACAGATCCATGACGGAGTCATACCAGATGACATCCTTGACGTGATCCACCTTTTCTATCTTGGCTTTCAGGGCTGACACGTCCTTTGGCTCCATGCCCTCTACCACAAACATGGAAAAAGCACCTGTCCCGAATTCTTCCTTCAGGATGTCCTGTCCTTTCATGGTATCGATTTCCTCAGGCAGATAGCTGAGCATATCGTAATTGACTTTGGTGTTGATGTAGCCGATTCCAGACGGAATCAGGAGCAGAAAAGCCAGAATCAGAATCGGAACTCTGAGTTTGACTACTGCTTTGGCAAACCTTTGCATTATTCCTCTCCTCCTTATTGCAGTACCCGCTGCCGTATGCATTCGTTCTGCATCCGCTCCCTGCTCACACTTTTTGTCTTTGCTTTGTGTGTGACAGTTCTGCGTCTTGCGTCCGCTTTTGCATTTTTGCATGCTCTTGCAACCGTATCTCTTGCATTCCCGGCAGGTATGGTTTATATTTATGACCATTGGTCATTTATATTTCCCGCAGAAAGTTATAGCACAGAAATGACTGACGGTCAATAATTTTCATTGTTAATTTTTTATAAAAAGAGGGTACATTTTTGGTAAAATGTGCAAAGAGAAGATACGTTATAATCTTTTCATAATAAAACACAACCGCGGCATAAGCGGTAAATCAACAGGACTTAGATGACGACGATTTCTGTTGATGCACATCGGAGAGTTCGCCTGCGCGAAATTCTCCTCACGCAGCCGCAGCCTGCCGCGGATTATAGAGGTAAATCATGACATCTGCCAATCATACACATACAACTGCCGGAAAGCCACTTGGCAAGGCAGAACTGAATAAGAGACAAAAAAAAGAGGCACTTCTGCGCACCGCCTTTGATCTTTTTACAAAGAAGGGCATCACAGAGACCTCTATTTCCGATATTGCAAAGGAAGCCGGTGTGGCAAAGGGCACCTTTTATCTTTACTTTAAAGACAAGATCGACCTTCGCAATCTCCTGATCTCAGACCGGGCCGGACAGCTCTTTACCCATGCCTATGCCCAGGCTAGCACCAAAGTGGCCGACGACGGTCCTCTGGTGGACAAGATCATCTACCTGTCCGACGACATCATCGACCAGCTCAATGCTGATAAGTCGCTGCTGACCTTCATCTCCAAGAACCTAAGCTGGGGCATCTTCAAAAATCAGCTGATCAACGCCTCCGACAATGGCGTGGACTTTGCTTCTATCTTTGAGGAGAATTTCCGAATCTCCCCTGTTAAATACAGAAATCCGGAAGTCATGGTCTTCATGCTCATCGAGCTGGTCAGTTCCACCTGCTACAGCTCCATCCTCTACAATGAGCCTCTGCCCATTGAGGAGCTCAAACCTTATCTGTTTCAGGCGATCCGGGACATCATGCACAGCCAGGAGCTTCCCCGGGAGGATTCCCGGAAAGTTTCCCAAGAGATTTCCCCGAAGACTTCCCCGGAGACTTCCGTAAAGGCCGAAACCCTCGTGCAGGAAGAGCGATCGTAAACTATATTTTTTATATTGATTACTGACGAAAAATCTCCACAAAATCAAAGCTGTATTTTCCTTTTGAGAAACTTCACAATGCCAAGCGACACCTGGCGCTAAAAAAATCCCCACCACGAGTTTATATCTTTGCTATATACCCGCTCTGCCGGACAACCGGTCAGGGGCATACATATCACTCATGGTGGGGATTTTTATTTTATGCAAATTATGCAGACACGCTTCTCTACTGTTTCTTTCTTACTGTTTTTTAGTGTTTCTTTTTCACTTTTTCTCTTTCACTTTTTCTCTTTCACTTTTTCTCTTTCACTTCTTCTCTTTCAATGCTTCTCTTTCAATGCTTCTCTTTCAATGTTTCTTTCTCGCTTTCGCCTTCTCCAATAATTCCAGGATCCAGCGTCTCTTCCACAGGATCAGGCCGATCAGGCACAGCTGGAAGACAATCAGTGCCACACAGATTCCGAACTCTCCCTGCAGCAGGTATCTTCCCACTATACAGATGCACAGGATCGGCATCCAGCAGCCGATGGCCACGGCCCTGGCGAATTCCTTCCCTGTCACAGCAGATTTGGCCGCAATATAGGGAATGATGCCGTTGGGAATGCCGGGCATCAGGCAGGAAACGGCCACTACAAAGCCGGGGTTGGCAGAGTTCATCTTTTCCATGATCTTCACTGTCATGGGATTCATGGAATGATTCTCCAGCTTATGATTACGCACCCGTCTGGCGAAATAAAAGACACCTACATTGGCGAGCCAATAGCCGGTAAAGCACATGACAAACCCCTTCCACCAGCCGTAGATGGCACCGGCTGCGATCTGGATGGCTGCACCGGGAATCACCACGCTGATCACCTGCAGGATTGCCAGCATAAAGGTGCACAGCATCCCTTTCCAATGCCCCGCCTGCTCTAAGTAGGCTGCGATTTCCTTTTGATCACCGTGGCGCAGCAAAGGCAAAAGCCCCGGCAGCATGGTACCGAAGGCCCGCCAGACCAAAAAGATCGTCAGGACCGCGACCGCGACCTTTAAGAGTATTTTCCCGATTTTATAAGCTGTACTGTTTTCCTTAATCTTCATGCAGTAACCCGTTTATCCCATCCAAAATATGTATTCTCTGTCAATGCTGTTTTCATCAGCGTTCTTATAATTGTTTAGCACCACTGAAAAGTTTCACAAAATGCAGTGCCAGGCCATACTCGGCAACCCATTTTGTGATTTTTCTGATGGAAAACAGGGCATAAAGCGCCTCTGCGCCGCCTCTGAACAACCACATTGCCTATCGCGAGGTGATGCGGCGAAGTGAGGTGGCTATGCGCTGCTAAACAGTTACATTTTTTCAGTATAACATAAAAAAGACTTACGCAGAATTCCCAATTTTCTGCATAAGTCCCTGAAAAAACGTTACTAGCCGCTGCGCAGGCGCCGTTTTGCCCCGCTTCTCTGCCATTTACGCTGTACAAATTGCTACAAAATGCCGTATGAAGTGCTGTATGAGATGCTTTATAGAGCGACCTTGGCAGCTTATCCTCCCAGATTTCCGCTTTCACACTACTGCACTACTCCCCGAACTGCTGCCGCACGATAGCTGCCAATGCCTGGGCAGTTCCCTCCACCTCCATCCAGGCACTGTTAATGATAATATGCTTGTGCTCCGGATCGGAGGGAGCGAATTTTGCAAAATGCTTGTGATAGGAGATTCTTGCCTTATCCACCTCGGCGATCATGCGCTTTGCCTCTGTCTTGTCCATGCCCAGAGTTCCCACGCAATTGGCCAGTCTGTCTGCATATGGCGCATAGATATAGACATGCATCGCATTCGGTTCATCCGCCAGGACATAGTCAGAACACCTACCTACGATAATACAGGATTCCTTGGCCGCCAGCTCTGAAATGATCCGGGACTGGCACTCAAAAATAGCGCTCTGCTGCTCCGCAGACTCAGTACCCAGAGGGAACATCATTTCAAAAAAGCTGGACTTTTTTTCTTCTCTTTTGCTGATGACGGAGACCGGCAGATTCATTCTCTTTGCAGAGGCCTCCACAATATCTCGGTCATAGAAATTCACATTTAAAAGCTCCGAAAGTCTCTTGGCGATAGGACGTCCGAGACTGCCGAATTCTCTGGTGATCGTCACTACAAATTTCTTCATCATAGCCTCATTTCCAGACGGCGCAGCCTGTTACTGCAGCTGTCCATCCCGGTATATTTTACTTTTCTGTGCGCTTTACTCTCAGTGATTTATTTCTCTATACAGTCGTTCGTCCACTTGAAGACTCTCTGTATGGCTGCATCTGCACAAATCTCTCTGTATAGCTGCATCTGTGCAAATTTTACTCTCAGCGCGTTTATTTTCCTTATGCCTCCAGAAATCTGGATAAGAATGCCTTGGTTCTCTCTTCTTTGGGATTATTAAAGATGTCCTTGGGATCCCCTTCCTCTACCACGTAGCCGTCTGCCATAAAGATGACCCGATCCGCCACGTCTCTGGCGAATGCCATCTCGTGGGTGACGATGATCATGGTCATGCCGTCATTAGCCAGATCGCGCATGACATTCAATACTTCTCCCACCAGCTCCGGATCCAGTGCGGAGGTGGGCTCATCGAAAAGCAGTGCCTTAGGCTCCATGGCCAGCGCCCGGGCGATGGCCACACGCTGCTGCTGTCCGCCGGAGAGCATGTCCGGTCTGGCCTTGGCCTTGCTGGCCAGTCCCACCTTTTTGAGGAGCTCCATCGCCTTATCCTCGGCTTCCTTCTTATTCATATGCTTTGTCAGCACCGGCGCCAGGGTCACATTCTCCAGCACGTTCTTTAAAGGAAAAAGGTTAAATCTCTGGAATACCATGCCCACATCCTCACGGAAGGACCGAATATCCGCATCTTCCTCACAAAGATTCTTCCCCTTATAGATCACTTCCCCGGAGGTAGGCGTTTCCAGCTGGTTGATGCAGCGAAGAAAGGTACTCTTACCGGAGCCGGATGGTCCGATGATGCAGACCACCTCTCCCTCTTTTATCTTTACATTGATATCTTTTAAAACTGCAAGATCTTCAAAGGATTTCACCAAATGATTGATCTCTAAAAAAGCCTGTTCACTCATATGTATCCTCTCTATGCTTTCCTGTTTAGTCTGTACAAAGGATCTGTATAACGTCCCTTATGCAATGGTTGACTCCTATTTCTTGATCTTGTTTTCCACCAGTCTCTGCAGCACCATCAGGATGGATAAAAGGACCAGATAAAATACAGCGCAGGCGGTGTAGGCCGGCAGGGTATTGTAGGTCCTGGCCACATAGTTCTGTGTCTGTCTGGTAATATCGTTGACGGAGATCATGGAAAGAAGGGCCGTATCCTTGACGGAAATAATGAACTGATTGAAAAGTCCCGGCAGGATGGAACGAAAAGCGGGGGGAATGACCAGATGCCAGAGAATCTGTCCTTTGGTAAGACCAAGGGCACAGCCGGCCTCCTTTTGTCCGATCTCCACACTCTCCAATGCACCTTTGACCAGTGTGGAAATAAATGCGCCGGAGTTCAATGTGATTACGATGGTACCTGCCACCACGCTGTCAATGGTAAAGCGGTTTCCTGTGATCATGGTCACCAGTGCAGGCACTGCGAAGTATACGTACAGAGCCTGTACTACCAGGGGTGTTCCGCGAATGATCCAGATGTAGACGCCGGCGATGGTCTTGGCCACCTTATTTTTACTCTGAAGCGCATAACCTGTTAAGGCACCCAGGACAAAACCAAGAAGAATACCGACGATGGCAATCCTCATAGTTACTCCCAGACCTCTTAACAGCATTGGTAATATTGCCGATAGGAATTCTATACTCATAAACAACCTCTCTGTGTCGCTGCCTGCTGTGACGCTGTGTGGAAATCCTGTAAAAATTATCCGCTGTCACAGGGAAGCTACGCTGCCTGCAGCCTAGTTGTTATCAGCAGGAGATGCCGTTTCATCGGCAGCCCCTGCTGATTTTGGCTCCGTATATCTCTGTCCCCAGGCTCACTGCCCCGGCACAGTATCTGTTACTTATCTGCCGCTTATTCGCACCACTTTGCGCTCAGCTCATCCATGGTGCCGTTCTCGGTAAGGTAATCGATTGCTGCATTGAAGTCATCGATGATCTCCGGATACTCTTCGCAGATTGCAAAGGAGAAGGCGATGGCGTAAGGTGCCTGGCCGGTATAGAACTCATCGCCTACCATCTTTAAGTTGATCTCACCGGTGCTGATGGAGTAAGCGGTACCGGGTACATCATAGATGGTGGCATCTGCCTGACCATCCTCGACAGCCTTATAAGCCAGTGCCTGAGAATCGTATACCTGCAGGCAGGACTCCGGGAAAGCACCTTCACCGGTAGCATACTCATACGCAAGGGTACCGGACTGTACAGCCACGGTATAATCGCCGGTCTTTAAATCCTCTACGCTGGTAATCGTATCATTGTCCGGTGCTACGATTACCTTAAGACCTGCATCAAAGTACGTCTCGGAGAAGTTCATGCTCTTCTTTCTCTCATCTGTTGCACACAGAGCAGCTGCACCTACGTCGATCTGTCCCTGGCTCAGGGAAGTGCCCAAAGGGCTGTAATCCATATCCTGGAAAGTGCCGCCGTCTACTTCAAATCCCAAAACTTCCTGCAGTGCATTTAAAAGATCTACATCGTAGCCCTGCAGGGTGGTGCCGTCCTCTGCAAAGAAGGAGAAGGGGCCATAGGTGCCGGTAGTACCGATCTTCAATGTCACGCCCTTTAATGCATCCTTGCAGGCAGGTGCTTCTGCAGTGGTCTCCTCAGTGGTTGCCTCATCGGCTGCCCCCTCTGTGGTCTCTTCTGCAGCAGCCTCTGTAGTCTCCTCGGCGCTGCTCTCAGAAGCATCTGCAGAAGCTTCTGTGGTGGAAGAACTGCTGCTTCCGCATCCTGCCAGCAGGCTCATGGCCAGCACACCGGTCAGCACAGTTGCGATCATTCTTTTTTTCATAATGTGTCCTCCTTCTTGTTTGTGAAAGAAATGCGTTCAGCCTCCGATGCACATGCAGATGCCTCCGTGCATTTCCTTCCCTCTTGCTACTCCTCTTTTAAAACGCTTTATTTTGACTTATAAAATAAAAAAGACAGACTGGATGTTTTTTGACATCCTTGTCTGTCCTGCGTTTTACACTATATTCATTTGTCTGCTGTTCTTGCTCTGCCTGCAGTTCCCATTTTGCCGCAATTGCTGCAGCTCCTGTTTTATTGCAGTTCCTGCTTTGCTTTTTGCTGCAGTTCCCGTTTTCGCCAATGCTCCCGTTTCGCAGATGCACAGCATGTTGTTTTGTCATACGTCCTGACTACTTTTCGTCTTTTCGTCATTCCGTTTTTGTTTTTCCCATTATCTTCTTTTATTTTCAATCTGTAAACCTATATTTGCTCATTGCTGCCATGCAAAAATATCATGGCAAGTGCTCCCAACACAATGATCAGTCCTGCCAGATTTCCGAAATTCATACTTTCGTGGTACAGGATTACTCCCAGCAAGGTAGCAGTGACTGGTTCTATGGAAGCAAGGATCGAGGCAACGCCATTCTCCACATAGGTCAGGCCTATGGTATAGGTGATGTAGGGGATCACTGTCGCCAAAAGTCCGAATAAAATACAGAAAAATAAATTTTCCGGGCTGCTCACCAGCAATTTTCCTACCGGTCTTATGTCCGTAAAGAACAGACAGCCCACAAAAGTAATCAAAAATGTGTAGAAGATGATGGTGAAAGTATGATACCCCTTCTCCATGGCAAAGCGGCTGAAGATGGAGTACAACGCATAGCCGATGCCGGCGCCGAGACCATACAGCAGTCCTGACAATGTAATGCTCTCCGGGGAAATCCCCACAGACAGGCCATTGGTGCCTATACCGAGAAGTCCCGTCACCAGCGCACAGCCTGCCACCGTCATCACCAATGCACAGATTTTTCTGACAGTGATCTTTTCTTTAAAAAGAAAAAAAGATAAAACCATCACGAAGGCCGGCGCCGTGTACAGCAGCACCGAGGCCACCGACATGGTGGTCAATGTCACTGCCTTGAAATAACAAAAATTAAAAAACAGAATGCTGCAAAGCCCGGTTCCCAGAAAACACCACAGATCCTTCCATCGGATCTTCAGCAGCTTTCTGTCATAAACCAATAAAAAGATCAGCATACCCACTGCCGCTGCCAGAGCTCGCAGTGCCACGATCTGCATGGAGGATATCCCCAGAACGTTTAATCTTCTCACAAAGATACCGATGCATCCCCACAGGATCCCTGCCAACAGGATATACGGCACAGCTAATTTTTTCATAGACATTTCCCCTCTGCCAAAGCTTGCAAATCTGTTACAAAAGCTACCATACAGGAGGTCTTTGCAATGCGTCAAGGGGCTTAGAGCCTTCTGTGCCCCAATCTGTTGGCCGTCCGATGTCTGTACGGTAGCTTTTATTCCCGCTGCCTTTTTTTGTAATCAGGTGATCAACAGATTGTCTTCAGATAGGATGTCAGCAGCTTTGTGCCTTTCTCTGCCAGGCTCTCCCGGCCTTCCTTCACACACCAATCATAGATCAGGCCCCTCTCCAGAGACGCATAAGTCTCAAAGATTTCCTTTGCAGACTCCTCTGTGCGGAATTCTCCTGCCTTCTGCCCTTCTTCTATGATTCTGGGAATCAGCGTATAGTAGAAGCGCTTTTCATTTAACAACTCCTGCCTCTCCCCCGGCATGCTCACATAAATATGGCTCACCAGATTAAAGGGCACGTGATCCTGAATCAGGGTAAAGAGCTCTCTGTTTAAGAACACAAGCTTGTCATAGTTGGACAGCTTCGGATTCATATTGATCATCAGCTGGGCGTACTTCGTATCGAAAAGATCCCCCAGCGTGTGCTCCAAATCCTCTTTTTTTGAAAAATAATTGTAGAACTCCTCTTCCTTCACGCCGGCCCGGGCCGTGATATCCGACACCTGTGTCTCGGCGTAGCCTTTCTCCTCAAAAAGCTCCCAGGCTGCCTGCACCAGCATCTTGCGGACATTCTGCTCCTCGCTGCTGTGTCTGCCCAAAAGGAAGCCGTAGCATAGAGGATCCGTCTCGTCCAGTATCCATTGATTGAGGCCGGTGATCCAGGCGCTGCCGGTAATCTGCGGAATAATACCGATACCACCGCCTATCTCCACCTCCTGCACAGCCTCGCCGCGAAAAAGAGAACCGGTGATGCTCTCATAGATGAATTCCTCGTGAAGTCCGATCTCTCCCTTTGCATAAAGGGTGGCCAGCTTGGCACTGGTGCCGGTGCCACAGGGAGAGCGATCCGCCTGGGCATCTCCGAAGATCACACAGTTCTTTCTATTGGCCTTCGGATTGTCTGTGTGGGAATAAAATTCCACCAGATCTACGGTAGTGATATCCAGATAGGGATGCCGTATCTTTACCGTCCGGTTGATCTCCTCCCGGATTTTCATGCCAAGGGCAGTAATCTCCTCGATATTCTCGATTTCCAAAGGCAGACCGATTTTTTCTGCATCCACCAGGGCAAAAAAAGAACCGCCGAAGGATATGTCATAGTGAATGCTCCCTCTTCCCGGGATTTCCAGCTGCAGATCTCTTTTATAGAGAAAGGCCGGCACGTTCAGGATACTGACCTCCACTGCTTTTCCATTCACCACATGGACTTTCGTGCGGATCAGTCCGCTGGGAGCGTCCAGCACCACCTCGGTATAGGGCTCCGACACCGGTACCATGCCGGTTTCCACCAGCATGGTGGCCGTGCCGATACTGCCGTGGCCGCACATGTTCAGATAGCTCCCGGAGTCCATGAAGATTACACCGTAATCTGCCTCCTCATGCACCGGCTCCGTCAGCAACGCGCCGAACATGTCCCGGTGTCCCCGGGGCTCTAGCATCAGCGCCGTGCGCAGAAAGTCATAATGCTCGATGAGGTAGTTCTTTTTCTCCATCATGGTCTTGCCGGGAAGTGCCGGAAAACCATCATAGATGATTCTGGTGGCCTCTCCCTCTGTATGGGAATCTATGGTTTTGATATGATAAGCGTAGGCTTTTAACTGCGGCATTCCCATAATGCATTACCTCTGCACTTTCTCTGCACTTTCTCTATACTTTCTTTATACTTTCGCTACACTTTCTCTGCATTCCCTTTAAACCGGCCACTGACAGCTATCCCTTATACTTATACATTGTGGCGATACTCGTAAGGAAGCACCTTCATCTGATTGTAGCTGGGGCAGTCTCTTACCCATTCCAGAGACTCCTTGATGATAGCCGTCTGCATGGGAATGTTGTTAGGCTCACCGGCGTTGGAACCGATCGGTACGTGGGGAGCGGTGATTCTGGGTGCACCCTGCTGTCTTGCAATAGGAGGGAGGGCGGCAATGACTACGCAGCTCATGCCTGCCGCCTCACAGCATCTGGTGACGATAGTAGCGGATCTGTGACAGGTACCGCAGCCGCCGGTGCAAAGAACGATATCCACGCCCTGCTCCTTTAACTTTCTTGCGATCTCCGGGCCGGTCTCATTCTTGAACTTATCTACGTTGCCGCCGCCGCCCATGAAGGTGTAAGTTTCTTTGGACAGAGAGCCGATGAAGCCCTCTGCCACCAGCTCATGAAGTCGGTCGATGGGGAACATGGCATTGACGTCCTTATTGATATCAGAGTTGTCGAAACCGCCGTGGGTAACCATCAGCTCTGAAGAGGGGGTATCGAACTCAATGGTGCGATAAGAGAAATCACCGGAGGTATTAAAGGGTGTCTGGCTCTTTTTATGGATACCGCCTGCGGTGATGAAGGCCACCTTGCACTCGCTCAGTGGCTTCTTTAATTCCGTGAAAACAGGCGCCGGGGTTACCGGTACAAATATTTCGGACTGCATTCCTTCTACTGTGGTTAAGCTCATAATCTTCCTCCATTCATTTATATACTTTCCGCCGGTATTTCCTTTTTCCCCACAATGTGCATGGGGCTGAAATAGAATTCCACGTTCTGCCCTTCGGCAAGAGGCAGATCGGTAAAAGCCCATCTCCTGGGCACTGCTACTGTCCCCAGTTCTTCCATCATGCGAACCTTGATGGCAGTGTCGTTGACCTCTATGATGTTTCCTCCGATCAGGCAGGGTGCAAACTCCTTGTCCTTTTTGATCGGAGAGCAGTCATAATCATAGGGATTCTCATTGATCTGGATATAGCTGAAATAAAAGCTCATATCATGACCGATTTCGGGCTCTGTATCCTTCTCCAGGATATACTCCCTGGGGACTTCGATGACTCCCAGTCTTCCGTGGAGATGCACCTTCACGATATTGTCTTTTACTTCCTTTACCAAGCCACCCATCAGGATGGGATTAATCGTATAATCTAATTTCATAAGTACCTTCCTGTGCCGATGCCTGCAGCAGCGTGAAGTGTATTCTGCCGGTAGAATTTTGTCCTGTGATTCCCTGGATCACTGCATTAATGCAGTGTGCCGTTATCCAGCAGCTTTGTCTCCGGCAGACCTAAAAGCTTATTGTTTGCATTGATGACATCATTGTTCCACTTCTTGGGAGCGGGGGCGATCTCCACGCCGGACATCTTATTCTTCAGCATCTGAATCGCACGGGCTGCCACTTCCTTGGTGACGCAGGAGCAGCCTGCCACGTTGTTTTCGAAGCCGCCCTTGTCCATATTTTCCTCGACCATGGCTGTGGCGTACTCATTGCCTACGACCAGCTGTCCCTGATAAGCGCAGAAAGAAACGCCTACTACCGGGATACCTCTCTTGCCCGCCTGTCCGATATGCTGAATGAAATCAATGTGGTTATTGCCAAAGCCCTCTGTGGTGATGATGCAGCCGTCGATATCCAGAGATTCCAACAGAGAACCGAGTCTCTCGGAAACCCAGAGCTTCTCATCGTTAACCTGGGGAGAGCCTACGAATACAACGCCGACCAGATCCATCTCGGTATCTGCTGCCAGTCCCTCTACCAAAGGCTCGCGGATGTAATGACGGGTCATCTCCTTGGTGGCAGGTCCGATGCAGGTCAGGGCATGGATGGAACCGTCGCGCACCTGATTAGGGGTTAAGATAATCGGCACATTGCCGCAGTCTACGTTCTTCTGACCGCCTAAGATGCCGCAGGGCTCAGTGGGGCAAATGACATTGTCATGCATAGCGCCCTGACCCATGATTTCCTTGACCAGTACGACTCTGGGATTGCCGGGTCTTCTCACATCTTCACAGATTTCCTCTCTGACAATCTCACCTTCGTACTTCTTTAACTGATCGCGAACCGCCTGGATGACATAATCCTGGCACTTATGAGCCGCAAACGGGCCGGGTCTGGTCATGCCGGAGAGTCTCTGGATTACGACATGGCAGCGGATGATGATATCATTCTCATCTGCACAGCCGGGATGACCAAAGTACATCTTTTCATCCAGATAGCCTTCGGATGAGCCGAACTCGTGTACCTGCACGCCGTCCTCATCTACACCGGTGAGCATGAACACCACGCCGTCAGCCACCTTGGTAATACCGCTGCCGATCTCACCGTCGACCTTGGTGGCGATGGGGCAGACATCCATGATGGTCTCTGTATACTGATGTCTCTCGCTGGGATGAATGACATCCAGCTTCATGCTCTTGCACAGCGGGTCCTCCAGGATTGCTTTTTCCACGATGCTGCCGTCAATGGTGATCTTGCCGTCCTTGATGGAAGTCTCGGTGCCGATTTCCGCATCAGTAATCTTGATGTGCTGCTTTTTCAGTACACGGATGACTTTCTTTTCTCCTGCAGCAGGTGCCTCAGGGCTTGCTGCAGGTGCAGGGGCAGGGGAAGCTGCGGGCGCTGCTCCTGCCGGTGCTGCACCGGCAATCACCGGCACGTCAATGCACAAGCCCTCGAACTTTTCTGCGTGACCGATCTCGATGTGAATCATTCCATTTCCTCCCTTTTGCGTCGTAACCACCGGCGCTGCCTCTGTCTTTACCACAGGAGCAGATGCCTTACTCTTTGCTGGCATTTCTTCCTTCTTTGCCTCTTTTGCTACTGCGGCATCATTGACTTTATCCAATACTGCCCTGGTAATGGGGGTCAGTGCCTCCACATCGCACAGCAGCGTAGAACCGAGAACCTGTTCGATGGTCAGACCATCATCGCTTAATGTAAGAAGCCCTGCCTCTACCATGTCGTCAAATAAAGAGGGATCCTCCAGATCAGCTGCGCCGATCACTAATCCCTTCTGCCGTCTGCAGCAGAAGATTGCCGGATCCTTCAGATGCTTCTGTAATGTTTCCTGGGTAATGGACATAACTTTTTCCTCCTCTTATCAGCTGATTAAACAGCTGTTTCTTATAAGCCATAGGACCGTTCACTGTTTGCTTCCAGTGACTGTCTTGGAAGCTTGTATGCTTACGCTTATTCTTATTTTTTTCCTTTCCATGCCGCAATTTATTGCGGCTACGTGAAGAGAAATCGCGCAGGCGATTTCTCTGATACGATTTTGCATTGATGACGTTTACGGCATCAATGCAGTTTGAAAGAAATGCCATCAGTCATTTCTTTCAAATTTTTATCCTTCTCACCAGTTTCTGGTTCACCGCCCGCAGGGCGCCGTCTGAACAGTGGTAAACGGGAAGCCCCAGCATGGGTGCGCAACTCATGACCGTGTTGGAGCAGTCCGTGCAGTTGCTGATGAGCACCGCCTGTGCGCCTGCTTTTTTCAGCGCCATGACCTTCTGCACCTGTCCGGGACAGCGGCCGGGATTTTCACACTTTAAAGCACTCTTTACCTGATGGGCCTGCTTGCAGTATTCACATCCCACCACCTCGGAGCCGAGACTCTCTGCCAGCTGTGCCAGTCTTTCCTTATTGGCTCCGCAGGCACAGACCAGAAGACCTATCTTTTCCGGCCCCTTAGGAAAACATTCTGCGGCGATCAGGCCGCCGGTAGTCTTGATCACCGGTGCGTCCAGGCTAGTTCGCTTTCCTGTAAAAGGTCCGCCCATGATCAGCTCTCCGTAGCCCTCTGCCAGGCCGCCGGCCTTTTCAAACATCTCTCCCACCGAGATGCCCAGGGGCACATCAAAGAATACCTGCGTCAGATCCTCATTGCCCTCTAGCTTGCCGGCCACTGTCATGTTCTTATCGATCAGCGGCTTCTTTAAATCCACTGCCTCCTGGATCCTGCAGACCGTCTCTGCATTGATCACGATAGCATCAGCCTCTAAGGGAAGGCTTTCCACACTTAGGAGCTTCCCGAGACATTCCCGGATGATCGCTCTCTCCTCTCCCATGGGATACATATTAGGAAGAAAATGAAGGAAGATCTCTTTCTTTTTTCCATCCTTTGCCAATTGGGAAATGGCATCCTGCAGTTTCTCTATTGCCTCGGTGTGGATTTCCTTAATGGCGATGACACCGTGAGCGGCCCGGGTCACCTCCATGGCGATGCACAGTCCCCGAAGCAGCTGCGCCGGATTCTCTTCGATGGCGCGGATGTTGTGCTCCAGGATGGGCTCACACTCCGCCGCATTGACAATCACATAACCTTCTTTTTCAAAAGGCTTTGCCAGCTTGGCATAGGTGGGAAAGCCTGCGCCTCCTAATCCCACGATGCCGGCCTCTTCGATCAGTGCCAGAGGATCCTTGGCGGTGAGCTTCTTATATTCTTTTGTCTGTTTCTCATCTGCCCGAATGAAAATAGCTTCCTCCGTAACCTCTGTCACCACACCGGATACACTGGAGTAAATATTCGCTCCCAGCGTATTCTCTCCCTTAGACGCAACAAGCTGCCCGCGTACAATAGAGTCACCTTTGACTATTGCAGGGGCAGCCTGTGCACCGATGTGCTGCTTCAGAGGAAAACAAAATAATTTTTCCATTTTGTTCCTTTCTATGCCGCATTTGCTTGCAGCAGCACGACCTTTCTTTTAATTTTTGTTTTTGCTCTTCTTTTGTTTTTGCGCTTCTCTTGTTTTTCTACTTTTGGTTTTTGTTCCTCTCTCGTTTTTTCTTCTCTTGTTTTTTCTTCTTTTGATTTTTTGTTCTTCTTTTTGTTTTTTCTTCTTTTTGTTTTCCTTTGCTTGTTTGAAATTGAGGTCATTATAGCAACGGCTATTTTCACTGTAAAATGAAGCTTTGACCACCGTGAGATGACAAACCGTCATGGCAGCGTGTTTCCTGTTCACTTTACTCATCATAAAAAATTAATTCCTGCGACTATGCCGACTACCATAGCTGCGCCGGCCGTCGCCACTTAGCGAAATCATGACTGTACCATCCGCCGCCACTTAGGCAAAGGGCGCCGAGCATAGAGCAATCCGATGTCATAGGAGAAACTGCTTTTTCCCCGGCATCATGATGTCTGCTATAAGGCTGAGGTCGATGGTATGATTTTGCTGTATAATAGATTGCATGAAACAGACAGGCAGCGCAAAACGAGAAGTGTCAGATTTGCTTTGTGCCTGCAGAATGGGGGCTTATAATGAAATGTGCTTACAAAAATGGGATAATCCTTGATGGAACAAAAGAAATGGAACCTGTCGCCGGCAAGTCAATTATTACCATAAATGATAAAATTACAGATATTGTAGACGATAGTGCTCTACCCACCGCATGCGAGATTATCGATTTAAAGGGCCACTATATAATGCCGGGGCTCATAAATATGCATGTTCATCTGGCCGGCAACGGAAAACCGCAGAAAAAACAAAGAGATAATGAGAAACTGGTAAAGCTGCTGATGGGAACAGGGTTCTCCAGGGCAATCTGCTATAAGATTGTTGCTGATTTTGCAAAAATAGAGCTCTTAAGCGGTGTGACAACAATACGTACCGTAGGCGGTCTCGGCAAATTCGATACAAAGCTGCGAGAGGAAATCGCAAAGGGACAAAAGACAGGTCCCAGAATACTGGCGGCAAATGAAGGGATTTCCGTGCCTGGCGGACACATGGCCGGTTCTGTTGCCGTAAAAGCCACAAGCATAGACGACGCCGTCGCCTATGTAAATCAGGCCAAAAAAGACAATGTAGATCTTATTAAGCTTATGATAACCGGCGGTGTTATGGATGCCAAAGAAAAGGGCGTGCCGGGAGAGCTTAAAATGAGCGCCCAGATGGTTAAAGCAGTCTGTGACAGAGCCCACGCACTGGGATATAAGGTGGCAGCGCATGTAGAAAGCCCGGAAGGTGTTCGCCTGGCCCTTGAAAACGGAGTGGATTCCATCGAACATGGCGCTAAAATGGATCAAGGTACTATAGAGCTTTTTAAAGAAAAAAATGCTTTTTTATGCACGACTATATCTCCCGCACTGCCCTATGCTTTATTTGACAGATCAATTACAAATGCAAGTGAAGTAGAAAAATTCAATGGAAATGTCGTATTTGAAGGAATTATAGAGTGCTCCAAGCAGGCCCTTGCCAACAATATTCCTGTTGTCCTTGGAAATGATGTGGGATGTCCCTGGATTACCCAGTATGATTTTTGGAGAGAACTTTACTATTTTCATAAATATGTCGGTGTATCCAATGCCTTTGCTCTGTATACAGCAACTGCAGGCGCAGCCAGAATGGCGGGAATAGACCATATTACAGGAAGTATTAAAAAGGGTAAGTGTGCGGATATGATTGTCACGGCACAAAATCCACTGGAGAGTTTAAGAGCTCTTAGCAAAATAGAGATGGTTGTATCAATGGGTAAACGCATAGAGCAGCCTTTCGTAAAGAAAAATCAGCGCGTGGAGCAGGAACTCAATAAATTTTTATAATATACAAGAAAATGCGGTCCCGCAGCAAAGAAACTGTAATTGCTTTTGCCTTTGTATAACCGGGTCCGGTATTCATATTGACAATTTTACATGTCATGTTTATACTTGCACACATAAACAAAGGCGTTAGAGCACGATGCTCTGACGCCTTTTTGCTTTTGTATCTATTGCAGTTAACTCATTGTAATCTGTGCGCCTGCGGCGAAAATAGCCTTGATTGCAAAAGCAACTACGAAATTTGCTTTGCGATTTCTCCGGCGCAGAGTCTCTGCGAAATGGGGATTAACATGGACATAAAAAAATTTAAACTCTTTGCCGATGTGGCAGAGACCGGTAATTTTACAAAGAGTGGTGACCGCCTGGGCTATACGCAATCAGGCGTCAGCCATATTTTAAAATCCCTGGAGGAGGAAATGGGCTTTCCTCTCTTTGTCCGCTCTAATCAAGGCGTCAAGCTGACCAAAAATGCGCAGAAGATTCTGCCATTAGTCAGGCCTATTCTCGCCATGTATGAATCCCTTGAGCAAAATGTCAATGAGATTCACGGCGTTGAAGCCGGTTCCCTGACTATTGCCACCTTTCAGAGTATCTCCATCAGTTGGCTTCCTTCAATATTCCATAAGTTTCAGGAAACCTATCCCGGCATCAGTATCAAGCTGATGGAGGGCGGCACCGATGAGATTGTAGAATGGATAGAGCAGGATATTGCTGATCTGGGCTTTTTGTCCTGTCAAAAACTCCATTCTCTGGAATGGGTCCCCCTCTATGAGGATCCTCTGATGGCTGTACTGCCCAATGACTATGCCATTGGACCGGATGATTCTTTTCCTCTGCAGGCTTTCGATAGTAAGTCCTTTATCATCACAGCGATGGGGACTGATTATGACGTGCACAATGCCTTGTCCGGCTCTGCAGTTGTGCCGGATATCCGCTTTACTTCCAAGGATGACCATGCCATTATTTCTATGGTCTCCAATCATTTGGGTTACAGCATCCTTCCGCAGCTCATTGTGCAAGGTTTTGAAAAACAGGTCAAAGTTCGCCCCTTAGATCCGCCTTTTGCCAGAGAACTGGGAATTGCTTTAAAATCGCAGGAAATCATGTCTCCCGCAGCCGCCAAATTTCTGTCCCTGACAAAGAATATGCTTCCTGAATTGACAAAAAAAGAGAACTGACAGAAAATCTGCCTTCTTGGTCAGAATTTCTGTCAGTCCTCACGATCGTATTATACTCAGGTTGTTACTCTCTATTATTCTCTGTTTCTCTCTATGCTCTATGTTCTCTGTTTCTTTTTCTAACACTCTCTGATTTTCTATTGCTCTCTGTTTTTCTATTGCTCTCTAATTTGTTACTGTTCTCTGTTACTCTCCCCGCACCTTCTCCAACACACTGTCGTGTGCCAGATTTTCATAAGTATCCGGCAAGGGCGCCAGATCAGCGCTCCCATATTTTCTCTCCAACGCACTTTTCAGGATCGCATCACAAAGAAATGCGTTCTTAGGCAGGATAGGTCCGTGGCTGTAAGAGCCGAAGACATTCTTATACCGAACGCCTTCTGTCCCATCTTCGCCGTTATTGCCATACCCTTTGATGATTTTCCCCAGTGGATGGACGCCTTCCCCTAAGTATGTCTTGCCGCTGTGATTTTCAAAGCCTACCACGATACCGCCGCCGCTCTCCTTGCCCAGTTCAAAAGCATAGTTGTCGATCATTCTGACTGATGCACCTACTGTATAGAAGTCCACAGCTCCCAGAAACTGACACTTCACACCATCTGCTGTCTGGTAATAGTGCCCCAGCATCTGATAACCGCCGCAGATACACAGAAAACTCTTGCCGTCTTCAATGGCTGCCTTGATTTCTGTTCCTTTTCCGGAATTCAGATCCCCCAGCAATACTTCCTGCTCGAAATCCTGACCGCCGCCGATAAAGAAGAGATCAAATTTCGTCAGGTCGGCTTTTTCTCCGATTTTTAAGGGCGTGACCTCACAGTCAATCCCTCTCCACTCCAGTCTCTTCTGCATGCAGAGAATATTGCCTCTGTCTCCGTAGAGATTCAGCACTTCCGGATATAAATGACAAATAGTAATCTTCATAAGACCTCATTTCTAATCTTCTCTTCTTTAATGATGGAACGAAAATTTGGAAAACTCTTTGTAACCAGCTCGTATCTATCCTTTCCAGAATTCCGTCTTTCCGCAGGCCTGGCTGAGAACAGCCCGCAGCGCCAGCATCGAAGTGTAATTGGGCAGGATAAAGATCGGTACCTTGCTCTGACGGAAATGCTCCAAAAGCTTTTGATTATCCTTTTCCAGGTGGATACGGTCTTCTCCGGCCCCTGCATATTTAAGGCGCAGCTGCATATCCTCTGCTCTGTCGCCGGATACATAAATATCCGTCACTTCCTTTTTCGTGCAGATCTTCTCATGGTCTGCATCCCAGATCCAGGAGATATCATGTCCGTCTGCTGTCCTGTCGTTTAAGCAAAATACTGCCTCAAAGGGTTCCTCCAGGCTGGCCAGGTACTCTAATGCCTGATTACAGCCGGCAGGATTCTTCACAAGAATCATCTGTATAGAAACACCATCCAGATCAAAAGTCTCCATTCTGCCAAAGCAGCTGTGCACCCCTAACAGGCTCTTCAGTATTTCCTGCCTGGGAAGTCCGAAGGCACCGTATGCTGCCACAGCCCCTGCCGCATTGTATACATTGTAAATGGCAGGGATGCCGATCTGCACCTCCTGCTGCTGTCCCTCAATATCCATCTGTACGGTACTGCCCTGAGGCGTCATATGCACGACCTGCGTCACAGCTACTGCAGGGGTGGGCCTGTGATATCCACAGGAAGGACAGTAGAAATCTCCCAAGTGCGCATAGGTATGATAGTGATACTGATAAACGCTGCCGCAGCGGATACAATGCCGGGCATCGGAAATTATCCGCTCCTTTTGATCACCGGTAGGCATATTCAGGCCATAGTACAGCACCGGATTGTCTACATCCTGTGCCAAAGAGGCTGTCAGAGAACAATCCGCATTGAGACAAAGAATACTCTCCGGTGTCAGTTTCACACCGGTGCGGATGGCATCCAAGGTATGCATCACCTCGCCGTAGCGGTCCAGCTGATCCCGGAAGAGATTGGTAACTACGATGACCTTGGGCTTTACCAAGGGTGCTACCTGCTTCAACGCGCCCTCATCACACTCGATCACTGCATAATGCGTCTTTGGTTTACCGAGCCATGTGGCATTGGCCGTGAATTCGGCTGTCACGCCGGAGAGAAGGTTGGCGCCGGATTTGTTGGCCAGACACACATGTCCATTCTCTGTCAGGGCATGCTCCAGCATCCGAGATGTCGTGGTTTTTCCATTGGTACCGGTCACCATGATGACCTCCATCCCTTGGGATGTCACTGCCAGAATATTCCGGGCAAAAAACATAGACGCCTTGCCCGGCAGGGCTGTGCCGCCCCGATGCAGCAGACGCAGCGCAGATCTGGTCAGCTTGCAGGCAGCCACTGCGAGGATTACCTGTATAATATTAGGTTTTGATTCATTTCCTGATGTCATAATTTCTCCAATCACATTATCTGTGCTCGTTACATTATCCATGTTTATTATGTTTTAAATTTTCTCATAGACTGCATCACATCACGGCGTTATCTACTATACATTATTTTTACAATAAAAAAAAGCTCCTGCACAGCAAGAGCTTCGCGAGGTGACAACCGGATTTGAACCGGTGCTCAAGGTGTTGCAGACCTTTGCCTTACCACTTGGCTATGTCACCAAATATAAAACTTTGTACAATAATTGAAATAAAAAGAAGTGACTCCGACGGGAATTGAACCCGTGTTACCGCCGTGAAAGGGCGATGTCTT
>CAVBBL010000010.1:0-81211 GCA_963593905.1 bacterium
GAAAACCGGGGCTATTAATTTAACTAATCTGGGACATTTTCAAAAATGCTTGACAGAATATTTTTTCTCACTGTCATAACGTGATGCGTCTGATCTTTGCACCCTTTACACCAGCCGGACGTCCTCAAATTCTCCCCCGGGTCAGCTCATCCAGATTCTGAGAAAAGCAGGGAAGCATGTGCTCCACAAAGTACTCCGCCTCAGGCAAATCCATCTCATGCAGCGCCGCCAGCTGTTGCTTTCCGGCCGTAGAAAATTCGCTGTTTCCGCCCTTTTCTTCTTCTATACATTTAATAATAGCAGAGAGTCTGTCCGCCGCCTTCAGGATCTTCTTTTCCCTCTCTCTAAGGGCGTCTCCCGTCAGGTAGCCCTTCATCTCCTCCTGCAGCCTATCCGGCAGCAGATCCGCCATGGCACTGGCACTTTCGTATTCCAGGTTTTTATACGCCGCCCTCAGTGTCTCGTTTTTATATTTCACCGGCGTCGGCATATCTCCTGTCAGAATCTCCGATGCATCATGATAAAGAGCAGCCGTCGCCACAACCTCCGGGCGCAATTCCTCCCCGGTTCCCACATACTCTCTTCCGATCAGGCAAAGAATATGAGCCAATAAAGCCGTATCCGTCGTGTGTTCGCTAAGGCTTTCTTTGCGGCTGTTGTGCATCAGACTCCAACGATCAATATATTTCATACGTCCCAGCAGGGCACTGAGGGGAAATAATTCTTTCTTATCCATAGCAATCCTCATGTATTTCTACCATTGCTGACAGTCAGCGCAGCCATATCAAAAAATAACGATTAAAACCCAAAGCCTCACTTTTCTTTTGAGAAACTACACAATCCTTTTGAAAAGCTGCACAATGTTTAATGGCGCCTTGTTTTTGATAAAACAAAAAGTCCTGAGAAAAAATCTCAGGACTCAGAGCGACAGACGAGGCTCGAACTCGCGGTCTCCACCTTGGCAAGGTGGCGCTTTACCAACTAAGCTACTATCGCATATATTCTCTTGTCACTTGGCTGTTTCTCAAGGACATGTATTAATATACTATAACCACCTGCCGGTGTCAATTCATTTCTTCTAATTTTTTTAAGTCAAACTTTAGTCTTTAGTTTTATTAAATTGTCTGTAAATTATGCACAAATCACTTTTCTCCCTTTTCAGGCTGTTTCTTTTCCATTTCCACTCTGCAATCTATTAGGCTGCACTCCCACCATCATCCCTGTATTTTCACAAATCATGTTTCATTGACATGGCTTCTCTTCGTCACCTTCAAAGAAAGGATATACAGTCCGCCGATCAATCCCACAGACAAGAGGATATAGACAGGCTGATGCAGCGCATTTACCATACTCTGTCCGAAAGCGGCCAATGCAGCGATCATGATCAGCTTGGCAATATACATAGTGCGCAGATAAATTTTGGCACTGCAGTTGGAGACGCCGAAGGCAAAATTCAGAAAAGAGGACGGCGTAAAAGGCAAAACAGCTAACAGAAACAATGTCGAGGGACGTATGCCGGCCACCCAATCCTGCGCCTTTTTTATTTTCTCATGGCGTTTAGCCAGGTTACCCACCAGTTTGCTGAACATCTTTCTGTAAAAGAAAAACACAACGGTGCAGCCAAGGCATGTGCCGAGCCAACTGTATAAGAATCCCAGAATCGCGCCGTGTCCTGCAATATTCAATGTCACGATTGCCACCAGTGGAAGGGGCGGTATGATGGATTCCAGTGCTGCCAGCACAATGGGCACTACAGGCCCCAGAGCCTGAAAGGAATCCAATGCCTTTTCCCAGAAATCTAAAGATGTCAGCTGTTGCATCAACAGCACTAACTCTGCCTTCGTCATCATATCTCCGTTTTCTTACTTTTGTGCCAAAAGGGTCTGTACAAATGTACAAAAATCAACTCTGCTGTCTGAAAAGACTTGCCTCACCAAACGCATGGATCACGAAGGCAACTCTCTTCTCATGGCATCACTATAACACTTTACGAAAGCAATACCAGTGCTGTTAACTATTCTTTATAAAAAAATAACCATTGATTTATCTGTGGATTACAAAATGTCTGTTGATTAGAGAATATCTGCAGATTATAAAAGGCATCCGAAGCGCTGGGTACTGTACTTTCTTTTAGTCGTTCCGGTCTTTAACCTATTTCGCTAAAAAGAAGCCCATTCCACACCGCTTCGAATGCCTTTTTCATTTTTACCTCTTTATGCCGCAGTTTACTGCGGTAGCACGAGAATGAGAAACATCCCGCGAAGGTGAATCCTCCATTCTCAATCCTCTTCTATAATCTGTATCTCCAGATAATCAAAGTCTATTGCTTCCACAAAAGCGTCCTGGGTAAATCGGCATTTGGAGCGGCTCTGGAATTCCCGGATCGAGGACTTCAGCCAGATCGGCTGCGCCAGATCCAGCTCCATGCAGGCAGTCTCCAGAGCGTGAAACACTTTGTGGGTGCGGGTATCCTCTTCCGGCCGTTCGATCACCACATCCCGTATCATACGGCCTTTTTTCCATTCCTTAGCCCAGAGTCTGAACATAGCTTAGGAATCGTATCCGTTCGGATTGGTGCTCTGCCAATGCCAGGAGTCCCTGCACATTTCCAGGATTCCCCGCTCTGCCGTCCAGCCAAGTTCCTTCTTTGCCTTTTCTGCCGAGGAATAGCAGGTGGCAATATCCCCGGGACGTCTGGGATCGATGACATACGGAACCTCTTTGCCGGTGGCTTTTTCAAAGTTCTTTACGATATCCAACACGCTGTAACCCACGCCGGTACCCAAATTGTAAATGCTCAGACCGCTGCCTGGCTCAATCTTTTTCAGTGCCTTCACATGGCCCAGTGCCAGATCAACCACATGGATGTAGTCGCGCACACCGGTGCCGTCCGGCGTATCGTAGTCATTGCCGAATACGTGGAGCTTCTCCAACTTGCCTACCGCCACCTGCGTGATGTAGGGCATCAGATTATTGGGAATACCGTTGGGATTCTCGCCGATCGTGCCGCTCTCATGGGCGCCGATGGGATTAAAGTAGCGAAGCAGCACCACATTCCACTCTTTGTCTGCGAACTGTATATCCGTCAGAATCTGTTCCAACATGGACTTTGTCCAGCCGTAGGGATTGGTACAGGTGCCCTTCGGGCACTCCTCGGTGATCGGCACAAAAGCGGGATCGCCATAGACGGTAGCTGAGGAAGAGAAGATGATATTCTTACAATGATTGCTGCGCATCACATCTACCAGCGTCAATGTGCCGGCAATATTATTCTCATAGTATTCCCAAGGGAGTCTGACAGACTCTCCCACAGCTTTAAGCCCTGCAAAGTGAATCACCGCATCCGGCTTTTCCTCTTCAAAGATCTTTGTAAGTCCCTCTCTGTCCCGAATATCCGTTTCGTAAAAGGGTACCTTCTTGCCGGTGATGGCCTCTACCCGGCCGATCACCTTGGCACTGGCATTGACCAGATTATCCACCACGACCACATCGTAGCCGGCATTCTGTAATTCCACCACGGTATGGCTTCCAATAAATCCGGCACCGCCGGTCACTAAAATCTTCATATTTTACCTTTCTATGCCGCAGCTTATCTGCGGCAGCACAAGGAGAAATTCGCGAAGGCGATTTCTCCGATGTGATGATGCATTGATGACGTTTACGGCATCAATGCAGTTTGAAGGAAATGCCATCAGGCATTTCTTTCAAACTTTCTCCCTACAGCTCGATACCGTTCTTTTTGCACAGTGCCTGTGCAGATTCTACAGAATCCACACCTGTTTTATTCTTGATCGGTGCAAATTCTTTCTCTCTGTCCACCTCTACCGGCAGGCAGCTGTCCAGTTCGTGGATCATGTCCAGAACCAGCTGTTCAAACTTGTATCCATTGGGAGACTCAGGCTTTACCAGATTGCCCTCTGCGTCGATATAAGGGATCTTCTTTTCCACGATGTGCAGCGGCAGATTATCATTCATAATCCGCTCCAGATCCTTTTCACGGAACAGGTAGTTCATGATCACGCCGAAGTTATAAGCCGGATCGCCCTTTTCATTCCTGGCATCCATCAGCTCCGGTGTCATGTCATAGTACTCTACGATGGAAGGACGGCCATCCTCTAAGCACATAGCACCTACCTTCTCATCCTTTGCCACCTTGCGCACCACCTTGGCACCGCAGGCACAATTACGTGCAATGGTTGCGCCTATAAAGACAGGATCTGCGATACGCTGCAGCACATTATCCACCGCATAAGTATTGAGCCATTCCAGTCCCAGCTCATGTACCTTTTCCAGCAGACCGCACTTTGCCATGGAGACGAACCAGCCGCCGTTGCCGTTAGGAGAGGTAGCGATGCGGTTCTTTGCCTCCATATACACCTTGCCCTCATAGTCTGTGGCAGGCGCCATATCCTGAATAAAGTAGAAAATCAGATTCGGATCATAGCCAAAATTATTCTGTTCCTTCATAAACTGAATGGTGGCATCGTTATTTTTCTCGCTGGTCATGATAAACAGCGGCACCGTGCGTCCTGCTTCCCTGACTACCTCCATCAGATTTTCAATCTGCCGCTGCATGATGTAGACATGCTTGGTCAGGCCGATATCATACATGCATTTCGGATCGGAACTTCCAAGACGTGTGCCCATGCCGCCGGCCAGCAGCACCGCGCCCACCTTACCGTCACGGATGGCCTGCAGACCGATTTCCTTAAACTCCGCCCTATGCTCCTCTACTTCGGAAAGCTCCATGGCTCCCAGGGGTTCAATCTTGCCCCGTGCGGGAAGCTCTTCCCTGTCGTTGGCAAAATGCAGCATGGAAAAATCTGTGTTCTCGATCTGCGCCAGCAGCGCATCCTTTTCTTCCTGGGTCAGCGTATCATAATATTTCATGACATGCTGCTGTCCGTACTTTTCCAGTTTTGTACAAGCCTCTTCATAGGTCATCATGAACCCCTCCTTGTAAAATAGTTACGATATAGTGTGCAGAAAAAGCCGGCTTATATATGGCTTATCGTTGCCGACCCACGAAGCCTTTTGCAGCCTCTGCAGCGCTAATATACATGATTTGCGCCAAAATAGGAATGGGCGCTTGTTATATTATATGGCAAAATGTTGCATCTTAAAAAGATATTTTCTACTGTTCGCTGTATTTCCTGATCTGGGAATCGATGAGCTCCTGATCATCGAAGTAATTGATGCGCATCGCTGCCTTGACTTCGGCCAGGGTCTGTGCTGCCTTGGCCTCTGCTACTTCACTGCCCTTTTTCAGTACGTCATAGACATAGCCGATATTCTTCTGATACTCCTGACGGCGCAGACGGATGGGCTCTAAGGTCTCCTGCATTACATTATTGAGGAATTTCTTCACCTTGACATCCCCCAGGCCGCCTCTCTGATAATGTGCCTTGAGTTCATCCAGGTTCGCATAATCCGGCAGATAACGGGAGAAATGATCGTCATTGCAGAAAGCATCCAGATAGGTAAAGACGGTATTACCCTCGATCTTGCCCGGATCCTCCACGCGGATATGGTCCGGATCGGTATACATACTCATGATCTTCTTTTTGATCACATCCGGCTCATCTGCCAGATAGATGCAGTTGCCCAGAGACTTGCTCATCTTGGCGTGGCCGTCTGTGCCGGGCAGGCGCAGGCAGGCTTCATTTTCCGGCAGCAGAATCTGGGGCTCTACCAATGCCTCTCCATAGACGGAATTAAACTTACGGACGATCTCTCTCGCCTGTTCGATCATAGGCTCCTGGTCCTCACCTACGGGAACCGTCGTAGCCTTAAAGGCAGTGATATCCGCCGCCTGGCTGATGGGATAGGTGAAAAATCCCACCGGGATGCTGGCCTCAAAATTGCGCTGAATGATCTCGTTTTTGACAGTAGGATTGCGCTGCAGTCTGGCAACGGTCACCAGGTCCATGTAATAGAAGGTGAGCTCACACAGCTGAGGAATCTGCGACTGAATAAACAGCGTGGACTTGGCAGGATCAAGGCCCACCGCCAGATAATCCAACGCTACCTCGATCACATTTTCTCTGACCTTTTCCGGATTCTCCGCATTGTCGGTCAACGCCTGGGCATCTGCGATCATGATATAGATCTCATCAAACTCTCCGGAATTCTGCAGCTCCACACGGCGGCGCAGAGAACCTACATAGTGACCGATATGAAGACGTCCTGTGGGGCGGTCTCCCGTTAAAATAATTTTTGCATTGCTCATGATGTCATTTATCTCCTTGTATAGATTTTCTTAATAGAATTTAATTCCATTTTCCTAATAAAATTTTCTCGCTCTCGATTGCTTTTGACAGTGATCACTTTCACGCTGCCTGTAATTTCTTCACGCTGCCTGTAATTTTTCACACTGCCTGCAATTTTGATGAAAAGACCTGTTTCAAAGACACTCCTGTAGAAATTATAACTACTTGTTTCCGGCTTCCGGATCTTTGGCGCCGCCTTTGTACTCTCCATAGAGGAACTTCTTGCCGGTGGTGATCAAAAGCCAAATTGCCACCGCCAGAAAGATCACGGCAGCAATAACGATCATCCACCGCTCTCCTGAACCTGCCGCTGAAAAACCCTTCAGCAGATTATAAGCCAGATAGAGCAGATAAGCACCTGCGATTCCCCGGAAAATCATGGTTCCCGGTCTTAAGAGGATGATCTCCTTTTCCCCCTCGGAGCCTGTCTGTTTCTCCTGTGTCTTTATGCTTTTTTCTGTGTCCTGCATTTCCTTCAAACCTACCTCTTTATGCCGCAGCTTGTCTGCGGCAGCGTGAGGAGAATTTCGCGAAGGCGAATTCTCCGATACGATCTGCATTGATGGCGTCTACGACATCAATGCCGTTTGAAAGAAATGCTATCGAGCATTTCTTTCAAACTCACCTCTTTATGCCGCAGCTTGCCTGCGGCTTTGTCGTTCCTTTTTGACCCATACCTCTTTTGATGTTACTATGAACAGGATAACACGCATTGGTAAAAGTGGCAAAACTATTTACTGACTGATTACAGGAGAATTTTAAGATCATGACTGCTTCTCACGAGGAAAAAATAACGGTCACATTTTCTGAACTTTGCTATCTTCTCTTTTTCGCCATGATGCTGACTGCGAAAGGACTGGGACTCTCCGAAGGCAATCCTGTCTATGACCTGCTTCTGGTGGGCGGCATGTTTTTCTTTCTGCTGAAGATGGTGCTTACCTGGTATGACCGTCTGGAGCTGCTCGCTGTTTTTCTTCTCCTGACGTTGACTGCTGTAGTCTATATTAAAACCGGTGAACGCGGAATCGTATTCTGCTGTGCTATGGCTTTAGGCTGCAAGGATGTTTCCCTAAAACGCATTTTCCGTGTGGGCGCTTTCCTTTTAACAATTTGCTTTTTCGTCATGATGGCCTTGACCCAGGCAGGACTTGCGAAGGGGTGGTGGTATGTCCATAACAAGGGCTCTCTCGGGTATGTGGTGCGCTGGTCATTTGGTTATATGCATCCCAACGTACTTCACACAGTCTGGCTGCTTCTCACCGCTCTGTGGCTCTATATTCTCCCCCTTCGGACCAGACGCCAGCTTTGGAAGACATGTGGTCTCTTTATGCTCGGCAATCTGTATGTTTTCTTTTATTCTCTGAGCTATACCGGTTTTCTGGTATGTACCTTTTATCTGGCCTGCAACCTTATTTTTATCTCTCGCTCAATGAGAAATAAAACAGATTCTGCGAATGCTTTCATACGAAAAGCAGACACTGTCATCCATTTTCTTGTTCCGGTGTTCTTTCCCTTTTGTGTGATCTTCTCCGTAGCAGGTCCTGTGCTTTTAAAGGGACGGCTCTACGAGCTGGCGGACAAACTGGTGCACCACCGGTTTGTCTTATCCAATTACTTCCTTACCACGGAGCCCATCTGTCTGTTGGGACATCGCCTTCTGACTACGCCGGATGGCAATCGTTCCATCGACTGCTCCTATACCTACCTCTTTGTGTACTTAGGTGTTGTCTTTTTCGTTCTTATATGCATTGGTTATACAACTTTGATCGCCAATGCGCTGCACCGAGCCAGATATCGTGAGCTCTCTATCCTGCTAAGTTTCACCTTAGGCGGTGTCACCGAGCCTTTTATGTTTAATACTTCTTTTAAAAACATCACCATGCTTTTCCTCGGCTGTTGGTTTTATCACTGCGTGGGAAGATTATCTGAAAAATTACCGGACTTCTGGCAAACTAAAACAAGGTTATGCCTGTGGACAGATCAAGTGGACAGCAACGCCACTTTTTCCATTCCGCTGCTTTTTCATACGCAAAAGCCTGCCACAAATGAGAATAAGACAACGCCTGCACGTACTTTTTCTCATCGCTCCCTTTTGTTATCCGTTTTCTGCACGGCAGCGATTTTGGGCTGCGTATGCTATCTCTTTCTGGCTCCGGAGCCAAAAGCTGTCCTTATTTCCCCTGTCTTCTGCTCGGACGGCTATGAAATAGAGCCTCGTCTCTACAGTCAGCAGGAATTGTCGGATTTCGCACAAAAGGATCATGTACGAAACCTGACACTGGAAAAGGAGAATGAGCCTTTGGCTATGTTTACCGGCAGTACCGCTAAATTGGAATATGTCCGCAGTGCTGTCAGCTGCGGCCTGTGGTGCGGCCTGGCGGCTGCAGGGGCAGGAAGCCTTTTTATCCTTAGAGGAAAATCCTCTTCCGGGCATACAAAAGCCGGGAAGCAAAACAAAACCTGACCGTAATCTGGTTTCTGTGCAGACTTTCCTGCCGATCACAGCACCCCCCGACAGAAAGAACACTGACTATTCAACACTCTTCTCGATTTCAGTTCGGGAAATCTCGTAAAGGAATATAAAATGCGTCTTATTCATTTTGACTCAGGACTCGGCAATCAAATGCTGGATTTTGCAGAATATCTGGCTATACGCCAAAGCAATCCCCAGGGAGACCTCTACCTGGAGGACTTTCTCTATGATCTGCCGGACGACCGCGCCGGCATGTTTTCCAAATGGAACGGCTACGAATTAGAGCATATCTTCGGCATACACATTCCCTGCTTTCGGGATCTGCTGACACCCTCTGATTATCAGAAAGTAATTTCCCATATCGAGGAGAGCCGCTTCTGGGAGCATGGCTGGGACTACGCTACGCCCACCTGTCAGGCACTGCAGTCCATAGGCTATCCCATCCGGGACTACTTTGCTTCCCAGTCTGCCACGGATAAGATCGGCGTTAATTCAAATGGCTCTGCACCCAGACGTGCCCTGACCGCCTTCTTTCAGACAATGCCCGGCTACCACCTAAAGCGCACCCTGCGACACGCTATGACCGATCAGTTAGTGGCAAAAGAAAATGCCAAGATTGATCCCTTTCAGGCCTACCCGGAGGATGTGCTCATCGGCCACTCTCTGGCTTTTTGCAGAAAAGGCTTCGGCATTGAATGCATCGATGCACAGATTCGAGAGGCTTTTCGTTTCCCTGCCATCACCGATGACCAAAACAGCAAAGCTATGGAAGAGATCAGCCGCTGCAATGCGGTGGCCATCCACGCCAGACGCAGTGACATGCTCTTTGTCAACGGCTATTGCTACCGCTACGGTTATTTTCGCCGTGCAGTTCGCTACATCCGTCAGCACACCCCAGATCCGGTATTTTATTTCTTTACTGATGAAAAGAGCGTGGGCTGGTGTCAGGAAAATGCTGATGTTTTCGGCCTTGATTTTAAAAAGGATAAGGTGCGCTTTGTGGACTGGAACAAGGGAACCGACAGTTTTCGGGATATGCAGCTGATGGCTGCCTGCCATCACAATATCTTTACAGAAAGCTCCTTTGGTTTCTGGGGTGCCTACCTGAACGAGCATCCTGACAAAATCACCTGCGCCCCGGATCCCACGATCCTGGCCACGCATGATTTTTAATGACATGATTTTTAATAACGTGATTCTTTAATAACATGATTCTTAATAACATGATTCTTTAATAACATGATTCTTTAATAATGCCCCTGCACTATCTTTTATCGGAGAATTCGCTTTCGCTGATTCTCCCACGCAGCCGCAGAAAACTGCGGCCGGAAAGGAAATTATGAAGACTTTACATTCCTCCGCCTTGCGGCTTACGCTGCAGCATTTTGTACTGCCTTTCTTCATTCTGCTGCTGTCTGTTTCTATCCTTGGGAAGGCTGTACCTGCCTCTTCCTTTATTACCTCTTCAGTAGACAGTCTGGAGGAAAGTAAACAGACCGTCACAGATTTCACAGCGGCAGCTCTTGGCCTCTCTGTGGCCATCACTTTTTTGCCGGATGACATCGGTACCTCTCTGGCAGATGCATTGACCGAATTGGATAAATATTTCATCCTGATTCTGGCAGCTCTGTTTCTGGAAAAGCTTCTGGTCACCTCCGGTGTAGATTTCGTCTTTCGATGGCTTCTCCCTGCTGCGTGCATCCTGTGGATGCTCTCCGGTCTGTTGCTGCTGTGCAGGGAAAGCGGCTTTTTAAGACACAAGCCCTATCGGGATCGTTTTTCCTCTGCTTCCACGCATTTAAAGAATTTTGCCGGCAAGCTGGCGATTCTCAGTATTGCCCTGGTGCTCACCGTTCCCTGCGGCACCCATCTGTCCAATACGGTAGGTGCCCAGTATCAGGAATATGTGCAGCAAACGATTACAGAGACTGGCAGTGCCACCTCCACCATTACAGAAAAAGTGACAGAAGGAGAAGACGATGAGACGATCTTAGAGCGTGTGACCGGTGCCGTCTCCTCTGCCATAGACGGAGTCAGGAATCTGGCGGATTATTGCAAGACGGCCCTGCAGAAATTTATGAACAGCATCGCCATCCTGCTGATCACCACCTGTGTTATTCCTGTGCTCACCTTCCTTTTCCTGCTCTGGATCATGAAAAACCTCTTCACACCGCCTCAGGGGCTGAAGCTCCCGGAAGAACTCCGGAAGTTTCTGGAAGATAAAAGCCATGACACAATGAGATAAGTTTGGTTTTGTATCAGAGAATTCGCCTTCGCGAAATTCTCCTCACGTTGCCGCAGACAAGCTGCGGCAAAAAGAAGGAAAATCACTCTATATCGCCCGATGGCGATATAGAGTGATTGCGACTATGCAGCAAGCTGCATAGTCTGTAAATCGTATCAGAGAATTCGCCTTCGCGAAATTCTCCTCACGTTGCCGCAGACAAGCTGCGGCAAAAAGAGGTAACTATGAAAAAATACTATCGCATTGCTCTTTTTGTCCTCAATATCCTCCTTTTTGGCGCAGCCGTATTCTTCTTTGTGCACGGCATACAGAAAGCCGGCACTGCCGATTCCTACGATGACGGTCTTAGCCAGATCGATCCCGATACTATCTATCTCACGGACAGCCACGTGACGGTTTCTTTTTCCGATGTGATCCTGGCAAAGCAAAACGAGACCAGAAAGCTTATTGTCAGCACCCAGGAAGCCACCGTCAGTGCCACCTTGGAGAACAGTCTCATCCAGTCTCTGAATCTGGATATCCTTAAAAAGGATCAGACCATCACCTATACCGGCAAGGGATATTTCGTGGTGGATCTTTCCACTATAGGATCAGATGACATTGTCACCGACGACCGGACAAAGACTGTCACTTTAAAGATCGGTCATGCCTACCTGGAAGACATCGACATCGATCCGAACCAGATGATCATCGGGGAAACCAAAGAAAGCCTCCTTAACAGAGGCGCAATCAAAATGACCGTGCAGGATCTGAATACCGTCGAAAAAGAAATCCGTTCCAAGCTGGAATCTTCCTTTAATACCGTTGAAAACGGTCAGCTCGCGGATGAAAATGCTCTGAAAATGGTAAAAGAAGTCTATGAGCCGGTCATAAAGGCCGTAGATGACCATTATACCCTGCTGGTCTCCTTTCGATAATGCTTCGCACGACAGTCCGTCTCTGCACACGTCGGCGCTTTTTATTTTTAAATCTCACATCATACTTTCGTAGAGCTCTATATGTCTGTCCAGGAACTGGTCTATTCCGTAATTCTCCCTGGCATAAGCAGACAGCGTACCTGCCGAAAATTCCTGTCTGTGTTTCATGACATAAGCCATCTGGTCCGCCAGATCGGCGCTGTCTCCCGGTGTAAATAACCTCCCCAGCTGCGGATGGCCCTCCAAGATCTCCCGGGGGCCGTCCAGACGGCTTGCCACACAGGGAATGCCCATGGCCAGTGCTTCAATGATAGCAATGCCGAATCCTTCATACCGGGAGGGCAGCACGAACAGATCCATATCCTGCAGCAGTGCCGGCACATCCTCCACATTGCCGCAAAAAGTCACCATGGAGGCAAGGTCGTGTTCCTTGACAAAGTCATGCAGTGCCTGGCAGGCTTCCTCCTGCCCTCTGTACACCTCTCCTGCCAGATAGATATGCCAGCGAAGCGCCGGATAATTTTCCCGCAGCAGCACTGCCGCTTCCAGCAGCAGATCCTGTCCCTTCTTAGTCGGAAAAAGTCTTGCCACCTGCACAATGTTACAGACACTTTCGCTGCCGGATGCCTCTGCGTTCTCCGCTTTCTTCCTGCTCCTTGCAAATTTCTCTGTATTGACTGCATTGTGAATCAGAGCAATCCTGCTCTTTGTGATCCCCCGCCCCAGGATCTCCTTTTTTACAGATGCAGAGATAGCCACATAACGGTCGCAAAAAAGGTCTGCTGCCTTTAACTTCCAGTTTGCATATTCCCCTGCCTCCCCTATATCATGGATGGTCTCGGCGATTCGAATTCCGGGGCAGCGCAGCTTTGCCCATGCGGCGAACACCACACCGGTGGGCTCCTGGGCATGGATCATGCGAATGCCATTTTGTTTCACGTAATCCGCCAGCTTCTTCATAGCGGAGAGCCTGCCACTTCCCTGCATGCCTCTCTCCAGAAGAAGGAGCTGCACCTGTGGATCTACTGTCTGCAGCAGTTTTGTGTCATAGGAATGATTGATGATACACAGATGTACCTGCATCCCTCTGCCGGCCATGCCATTGACCATCTCCACCAATTGACGCTCTATCCCGCCCACATGAAAAGTAAAGATGAGAAACAGCACCGGCTCACCGAATCTTTTTTTGGCCGTTGTGTATTTTTTGTCATCAGATGTTTCCATATTGATCCTCATTTCTGCGCAGCTCTGCTGCGAAAAGGCGACGAGAATTTCAGATTCTCTCCGTCACAGCTATTTGTTTCCATCAGAAAAAACAGCTGTGCAATTTCTCGGATATGCTGCGGATATATGAAAGGAAATGCCGATGCAATCGACATTTCCTTAGCACTTTACTCTATTCTCACTATCTTGTTCTATATTCTTACCGTTTTATTATATTCTAACTGTTTTGCTCTATTCTTACCGTTTTACTCTATTCTCACGATATTGCAGAAAATATCAATCGCGGTCAGAACCAGTACGACACTCTGGCAACTGATGAGTTTCTTTACACAGAGCTTCCACTTGCCTGCCCAGCATAATATTACTGCAGCCAAAAGTGCCAGAATAGCATAGGCAAACCCTCTCTGCACCCAGGCATTTTCTCCGTAATAAACTGTTCCCAGACACTTCCCCAGGAGCAGATCCGCCTTATCATGCAAAACAGAGAAAAAGATCAGACCGTCGAAGACTGCAACCATCACCGGATAAAGAAACTTTTGCCCAAGATACTGCATCCTTTCCGCCTTGACTATACAAGTCACCACTGCTGCAGCAAGCACTGCCAGATCCAGATAAAAGGCCAGGGTACTGTAGGAAGTCATCCCCACTACCATAACGGGCAGTCCCATGACAGCCGCCGTGAACTCAATGCGCCCTCCGACGGCCCACAGAAAAATACTCCATACCAGCAATGCCGCCAGCAAATTAAAGATTCTGCCAAGCATATAAATGGCCTGCCAGGAAAGTCCCATCAAACGGCCTATGCTCACCCCCAGTGCAGGCACCGTGTAAAGAAGTCCCGCTGCACCGATTTCTTCTCTTTTAAGGACCGATCCTGACACTTCCTCCTGCGTACTGCTTTTTCCGTCTCCGTATTCCTCCTGCAGCCAGAAGCGATACAATGCCTGTCCTGTCTCCATGCACTCTAAGGACCGCAGCCCATCTTCCTCTATATGCACCTGTCCCGGCGCATCCGACTCATCCTTGCCCAGGATGCGATTAGAGAGATGATACGTCTGTGCAAATCCTACTCCATCCTCATCCATGGTCCTGGTGGGAATCACTGTCCCGTAGAGCATGGCCAATACTATAAAGCCTGTCAGCAGAGAGAAACATGCCCTTCGTCCCCTTCCAAAGTGTAAGGCAAGGATCACCATAGCCGCTCCGGCACATCCCAGCAGACAGGCCGCCACATAAACAGGCAGAAGGCTTCTCTTTTCTGTATAGATCATCAATGAGAGGCGCTTTAGATGAATGTCCCGCTGCGAATTCTCCTGCACCCCGATGTAAATGGAATATTCTTTTCCCGGGGTCACTTCTATCGGCAGCTGCGTGGAATAGTTTTCATCATATAAGGTAAAACTGTCTGTCGACAGATAGTTGCCGCCCAGTTCCTCTTCCCAGACAGACTCTCCGGATTCATCATACATCCCCACTGTCAGAGCTACCTGATTTTTGTACAGAAATTCCTTTGATTCCGTATCTTCGCAGCGAATGCCGATGGCGTTGATCCGATCTGCCGTTGCAACGAACTCGTTGGTATTCACCGGAATATAAATCTCCTCATAGGCAGGATATTCCGCCATCCTGGTAATCCACCACAGGAAGAAAAGCAGCATCGCTGCTGCGGCAAAGATAAGCCCACCGACTATTGCTTTTATTTTTCGGTTCTTCATGGAATTCTCCTCTGTTTTTCAACACTGCTGCGCGGCAGCTCTTACCTGCCCGCCACATAGGCAATGGTACTAAGCGCTGTACAGATATTTAAAAAGGGTATCATCCACAAAAGCCGCTGCTGTGTTTTTTCTGTCAGAACAATGCGGCGATTCTGCAGGATAAAGGGAAGGAACAACAGATAAGGAATAAAATATCTGCCCTGAATGCCTCGAATAGGACTGACGCCCTCATCCCAAAATCCTGTCGTTGTGATCAAAAAAGTAAGCTGTACTGCCAACAAACCGGACAGCAGCATCGCGATTCCAGCGAAACGCTCTCTCCCCGTCACATAATCTCCCGGCAGCCCCTGTGTCATCAATAGCACAAAGACCGTCAGCACTGCAAAGAAAAGCAAATCAGAGGAAGCATGCAGCGGCAGGCCATTCCCCATCAGGCACTGCTTCGCCAGGTAATCCGCCTCCTCAAACAGATCTCCTGCCAGGATATAGATGGTCTTCACGGGATGCTGCAGGATCCAACCCACGGTAAAAGCGGTAGGCTTCTGTGTTTCCTCTGGCTGACTGTCACCCTCTGCTGCTGCCGTGTTTTCCTCTATCTGCTTGCTGCTCTCTGATACTGCAGTGCTCTCTTCTGTTAAATCATCATTTCCCTGCTCTGCGTACAATTCCATGTCCGGCAGTGCATCTGTCTCTTCACTGGCTACCAGCCCTGCTGCCCGCAGGGAGAGCATCTCTTCCTGTCCATCCGAATCACCTTCCTGCTGTATCTCAAGGGATGCCGTGGATGCAGCCTCTGAACTGGTTTTGGGCAGCAGATAGAAAGAAAGCGCCTGCCATTGAATGCAGATCAATAAAACGCCCGCCGCAAAAAGAGCAGAAAACAGCAGCAGCGGTCTGTGCCAACGCTTTTTAAATTGCTCCCTCGGGATCAGATAAATAGCCGGGATCATAAGGATGTAGATGATCTTGACCGGCGTCATCAAGGCGGCAAAGAGCACCAATGCGATTCCATCCCGCCATCGCAGCTTTCTCTTTACATCCCGGCAATGGAGACACACCGCCATAAAGAGAAAGACGAAGGCATTCGTCCAGATGTCATAGGAATAAGAGCAGGCCACCGAACCGATCCCCGGCAGAAAACAAATGGAAGCAAAGAGACGCTCGTGGATGTTCGGTGCCATTTGAAGTGCCAGCCATAGCACCAGCGTATACAGCAGCAGGTTCATCACTCTGCCGCTTATGACGATCCATTGGTAGGATGTGCCCAGCAAACGGCAGAGTGTAATCGCTGCTGCCGGCAGATAATAGGGGATATTGGATGCTATATAGGGGGGCTCGGAATAACTGTAATAGCTGCCCTTTTCATTTCCCTGGGTATCCTCCCAAAAATGCATCATATACTGGAAATTACCGTTAAATTCCAGCTTCTGCAATCCGGTCCCCTCTACCAAAGGATAATTGTCTTCATCCAGTTCCTGCTCCCCCAGCCAATGGTTGGAGAGCTGATAAGCCTTGGCAAAGTGTACCATCTCATCCGGGGCAGACAAAGGTGCCAGCGCAATCTCCCATAAAAGTCCCAATGCCAGAAACATGCAGGGGGCACTGATCCGCAGCGGAATGCTGTCCCTGTGCAGAAAAAAAATTCCTCCAAGGAGTGTCACCAGCAAGATCCATGCACAGATCCGGGTATAAAAGCACCGGGGACTCTTTTCCTCTCCGTACAAAAAGACGGTCATCTCGGTGCGCTCCCCGGTCTCATCCTCCAAGCGAATGCTGTATTTCTGCCCAGGCTGCAGCCTGTAGGATTTGGTGATCAAATCCTTGGCGATCACTGTCCCGGACTGATCCATAGAGACCTGCTCCGCCGTCCTGCTGTAGACGACCTGCCCCTCTTCGTCAAGAATAGAGAAAGTGACCGTGGCCAGGCTCTGGAAATTTTCTATCTTCTCGATTTTTTTCCCACGATCATCGGATAAGCCGACCCCATAGATCACTTCGAAGGGCGGAGTAAAAAGTTCTCCCTCCTGCACACGGAACTCTTCCCGGTAGGTATGGCCTTTCAGGCGCAGTTCCCAGAAAGCTCCCAGTAATGCCGCCATGGCTGCCAGCAAAAGCAGAAGAACTCCCATGCGGCGCATTATCCTGTTTTCCCGGCTATTTACCTCTCTCTTCTGATGCCTCATAGGACGAATACTCCTTTTTACTCTGTCCTTTGGTCTCATCTAAAATTGCCTTGCCGTCCCTGATCTCGTAGACGTAATCGCAGTTCTGTATCGTGGAGAGACGGTGGGCGATGATCAGCAGCGTCATCTCCCCATGGAGCCGCTCGATAGCTTCCATGACTGCCGCTTCTGTCTCATTGTCCAGCGCGGAAGTGGCCTCATCCAGAATCAGGATCTCCGGCTCATTATAAAGGGCTCTGGCAATACCGATTCGCTGGCGCTGCCCGCCGGAAAGCCGCACACCACCTTCCCCGATTTCTGTATCCAGGCCGTCCTTTAAGCTGTCTATAAGCTCCCGCAGCTGTGCCCGCTCTATGGCATATTGCATGCGTCTGTCATCGATCTGCTCTTCCTCGATGCCAAAGGCGATATTTCGCCGGATGGTATCGTCCAGCAGATAAATGCTCTGGGGAATGTAGCCGATCTTGTGATGCCAGGCATCCAGGTTCTGAAAGACGTCCTTGCCCCCGGCCATGATCTTTCCCTCTGAAGGTTCCAGGATTCCCAGAATCACGTCCGCCAGGGTGGTCTTGCCGGCACCGGATTGGCCGATAAAAGCCACAGAGCTGTTTTTGGGGATCTCCAGATCAAGGTGATCCAATACCTTTTTCTCATTGTCCGGATAAGAGAAGGAAATATCCTGAACATGGATGGCATCTGTCAGTTCGATCTCTCCCCCCTCTGTTCTCGTCTCCCGTATCTTATTGAGACGCTCGATCTCCTTTAGATCCTGATAGACCGCATCCACTGAGGCTTTTTGATACATAATATTGCTCATATACTCGGTAATGCGGTTAAAGGAGGGAAGCATCCGGAAAGCCGCCACGGCAAAGACAGACATGACCGGCAGGAAATAATCCAGATTGGTTCCCATCATTACCTTAATGCCGATGGTTCCCAGAAGACCGGCGATACATACCGTCTCCAGCAAGGGCTTCGGGATTGCTACCAGACTGTGGTAGCTGCACTCTGTATCCGCATGGCCTTTGTAGGCCTTATCGAATTGATGATAGAAGAAATCCTCCTCATTCAGGACCTTGATCTCCTTGATGCCTCCCAGTCCCTGCTGCACCCATTTGTTGACTTCCATGTAATAATAGCGGCTCTTTTCTCCCAATCTGGAGAGGATCTTTTTATACACCTTAGCAAAGAGCACCAACATCAGCAGCATCAAAACCAGGATGGCCAGTGTGATGGATTTGTCCTGAATCAGCAGATAAATGAACAAAGTGGCGCAGACCATTCCCTCAGTGCACAGCTGTATACAGCCCTGTATGACTCCGTAGAAATTGCCTGCATCCACATTGATATTGCGCAGCAGCTCGGCGCTGTTTTTGGAGACATGAAACAGATAGGGCTGATGCAGATAGCAGTTCATCATCTGGTCCGAGAGGATGTGCAGGTTTTTATATACAAAACGATACTGCCTGTTGTACATAAAAATCAAATAACAATTCTTAATGATGTAAACCAGAATCATCATGCCGATCAGCACCAGCGCAAGCTGCAGATTGGACTGTAGATGTAAAGTTCTGTAGATAAAGGAATAGTACTTCTGCTGGGACAGGGAACCGGACTGCATGATGGCTGTGATGACCGGCAGAATTGCCGATACGCCCAAAAGCTCCAGGGCAGCACCGATGACGATCAGCACGGTCATGCCAAGTAATTCCCATTTTTGTTTTGTGGATAAAATATAGCCAAGTTTCCTGATTGTCTGCATATCTACCTCTATATGTGTATGTCGCTCACCGGTTATGACAACGGCGACAGGACCCTTTCTCTTTGAAAATGTAACGCCAGAATCAGCCTTTTATGAGCCTGCGCAGGCTGTCATAGCAGTGCAGCCGAATCAACACAGCGATCCCTGCCTGCTTCAGCCTTGTCCCCCATCCCTTGTGGAATTTGGGATATTGGGCATTATGTCCCTCCCATTGATGGAATGCAAAGGGCGTCACCCCTTCGTTTTCAGGCACTCTCCGCTCCTGGGCAAAATGACAGGCCACTTCCACCGGCGCAATCCGCAGCCCCTTCTGTTCTAAGAGCTGCCTGTGCCGGCTGCAAAGGAAAATATCTTCGTTTTCTCCCGGGCCGCACACCAACTGCTCCTGAGATGGCAGCGCCAGCAGACGACTGCTGCGAAGAGAAGCGCCTCCGTTGCCCACCCGGCAAAGTCTCCCTGCCTCATCCCGCGGCGCGATGTCTTTGGGCCAGGGTGCTCCGATGTAATCATACTGCAAAAAGGCATCCTGCCACGCCCTCGGATTCACCACAAAGCCATCCCACTGCACTACCATGACAAAGGATGTCTTCACATATTGATATAATTCAAAAAGCATGAACTGATTATACGCATCAATGGAACAGATCCTGGGAATTCTGACAAAGGTGATTCCCTCCGGCAAATGCGCCGGCTCCTCATCTGTCAGCAGCAATACCTGTCCGTATGCGACCTCTCTCATACTGTAACGCAGTGCCTTGACGGTCTCCGCCACATGGGTGGAAGCCGCCGCTGCCAACGTCACCTGCGGCAATTGTAATTTTTTCACTGGTACCTCTTTTCTGCGCGGCATAATCATGAAGAGGCGATGCACATCTCCGATTTCAGTCTGCCGCCGCAGTTTTATACAATCTTTAATGCGATGCCGCCGTACGCCGCCGCAAATCTGGAAAAAATGCTGGCATAGGACCCCAGGATATATCTGGTCTGGGACAGGCAAAGGGCATCGATCACCGAGGAATGCATTCCCTCCTTGCTGGAACGGCTCAGGACCTTACCGGGCTGCGACAGAATCCGCTCACCGAAAATCTCCTCCATATGACGCTGCTCTTCCCAGTCATCCGTAGCCAGAAAGAAGCAGGCCTGGGGATCCTCCTTTACTGCCTTTTTCATACTGTCCACAAACCGCTCTGTGGGACTGCCCGCCGTGGCCGGTCCATGATCCGTGCGCCGGATATGCACGCCAATACAGTGCTGCCTCTTATCCCCCAGGATTTCTGCCGCCTCTTCCAGATAGTGCTGCTTAAAGCGGATCGTCCGAAGGTCTCCCTTGCCGGTAATGCAATTATACGCCTCGAAATAGCAGCTTACTCCTTTTGCTTTTTCCTCCTCAAAGAGAGCATTGCCATCCTCATAGCTGTTTTTGTATACCGGGCATTTCGCTTTATAATATCCGGTCAGGGTTCCATACTGCAGGGCAAAGCTTCCCCGAATCCCCAGTTCTTTCGCAATCCGGATCATACCCTTGAGGGTATGGTCCTTTTTCAGTTCCTGCAGTTTCCCCTCGAATCGGCAGCAGTCATAAACCCGGCAGGGAATATCCGCAAACTGATTTTCTTCAAATATGTCCCGATAGCAGATATCACAGTCGGACGTCTTTTGCCAGATGATGATCAGCTCCTGTCCGTATTTTTTTGCCAGTGCATAGGCGTCAGCCAGCACATAGATTCTGCTGGTCAGACCGCTGGTAGGATCACATACGATCATAATTTCCTTTCCATTCTATCCATGCCGCCGATAGGCTGCGGCATTCATCCTCACAAGATCAGGGATATAATCCCAGGTCATACAGATAGATCTCCTCATAGGCCGATCCCTGCAGCACGGCGCCGTAGGCGCCGCTGACCCGGCCGGCCACCAGGGCATTGCACCCGGATAAAAGGCCGATGGTCACTGCATATTCAAGCCCTTTCTGATATTGTGCCTTTACCGGGTCCGCCGCCGCAGCGTCCATCTCGTCCGTCATCTCATTAATATATCTGTCTCCGGTATCCTCGTATCGCCGCTCTCCGTAGGTCAGAAGTTTCTCTCCAAAGCGGCTTCGGAAAGCCCGCAGGGCAGAAGCATCCTCCGTAGCCAGATAAAGTACCGGACAATGGAGCCTTGCCATCATCTCCTCTGCCTTATCCATGACATCCTTCACATCCGGCTGGATGGGATGCCCCGAGGGGCGCTTAGAGAGATAGTCTGTTCCTCTACACAATACGCCCAATACCCTTCTGTTTTGAAAGAGCGATGCCTTCGCTTTGTCGGTCTCCCCTTTTACTTTATCAGAAGGCTGCAGATAACGGGCACCTAATTTTTGCCACATTGCCCACTCTTTTGTTCTTTTTTCAATACCGGGAAGCGGTCCCTTTTCCGGCGCATTGATAGAGCTTAAGATGATGTTCTTACTGTGGGCGATATCCTGCAGTGTATAGCCGCAGGGCTGCCGGAAATAATACTCCCAGGCATTGACCTGTCCAACGACTTCCCTGGTCAAATAGGTGTTGTAGGCATTTTGCATATCTACCACCGGAATGTATCCCCGCTCCAGGGCATAGCCGATCCACCCTAAATTCGTCAGGACAAAGGAATACAGCCCCGCATTAGGGGCATTTCTTCTTATGACGAAGAACGTCTTGTCCGGATTCTCCTCTCCCCAGGAGAGATGCTTTTCTTTTTCTTTATACAGAACCACCGCCCGATTGATCAGCGGATTTTTCTGCAGGATTGTTTTAAGGATACTGTCTTTCATATCCGTTTTGTCTCCTTAGGCAGCAGCATCTTTTCCGCTATTTTGTCCATTCTCCGAAGGACGGCTCTCCCATAGCGGTATCTCCAGAGAAACTGTGTGCGACGAAGGTAACCTAAAACACCATTGCGGTTATCCGGGAAATCTATGTACCGGAAATAATCTTCTCCGTACGTTTCCACAAATTCCTTCATTTCCTTCTGCCACCAATATTCTCTTTCCCTAAGGCCGTTTCGTCCCAGGTCAATACCCGCCTCTTTATAAGCCAACAGCCAGGATTCCGGTATTTTCTCCATCTTTTTCGGAGTGTCCATGTGATGATACATACGATAGATTTCGAAAACACTCTTTTCGGGATGATGAATCCGCTCATAGCATTGATACCAGAGATTTTTACACTTCATCCGGTCCCAGTCCGTGTACTGAAAGTGCATGACTTCTATATCGGAAAGCACTCTTTCCTCCCCATTTACAGGCAGGGGTACACGGATGCTGTGCATTTCCCGACCCTCGTGGGGGGTCCCGTCATCCATCATGGCGAAGATATTTTCCTCCCCTTCCGTCATCCAGAAATGGGAAAAATCTGCGGCAATACAGGGCCATTTCATTCGGAAAACTGTCCCCGGCACTGCGGTGATCATTTCCTCCCACTCCGGCGAATCCGAAAAATTGCCTGTGAGAAATTCATCCGCATCCAGTGCCACCAGAAGCTTTTTCCCGGAGATCTTCCTCGCCTCCTCGATCAGAAGTTTCTGACGCCCGTTTTCATTAAAGCTCTCCGACGGATTGCTGATCAGACGCACCTTGGGAAATTGCTGACAGATCTTTGCCGTCCTGTCCTGGGAATGCTGATCTGCCACGATGATGCAGTCTGCCCAGAGAGAGGCCGCCGCCAGAAACCGTTCCATGATCCATTCTTCATTTTTAACCGGTGTCATGCAAATGACCTTGGCACGCTCTTTCTCCAATTCCTTCAATCCTATCCTCTCTCCCGGAATGCTTTGCTATGAAAAGGCAAGGGTAATCTCATTTCCCTGCTTTTTCTCCCAGCAGCCATTTTCCTCCCATGGGAATCCTTTCTATGACCACGATGACCGCCAAAGAAACTAACATTATCCCCAAAGTTTCCAACAGGGCCATTTTAACATGAAAGCCATCCGCCGGAACCTTTCGCAGAACTTCTGTACACAGATACCCCGAAATCAAATAGATTCCCATGGTCTTTCTGCCGAGAAATGAAAGACCATTCCAAACTTTGTCAAAGCCGTGCGCATGGCCTGCTGTTTTGTCATAGAGAAACCATACCGCTGCCGCCACTGTCACACTGCCGCTGATTCCGATCACGATATAGTGAATCCTGTAGGAAAGCAAAGAAACCTGCAGACTCTCCGTCAGCTGCCTGACCAAAAGAGGCACATATATGAGAAAACATGGCACCGTTATCGCAAGCTTCTCCAGCCATCCATGGCTTTTCTCTTTTCTTTTTCTTTTCGATATTCCTACCAGATAACCTGTCAGAAAAAGCGGCCAGTTCGTGATGTACGTATTCAGGTTGCAGAAATTCTCCGGTACATCGATCCGGCAGGTGCACAGGTAAAGCAGCACGAACAGGAGCATACTGTATTGGCCCAGGCATCCTCCCACCGTCACGATCACAGTATACAGAAAAACCGCCCATAAAAACCATTGACTGCTGAAAAAATACAATAACCATGTCCCCGGCAATTCCCCCCATGCAGGAGGCCCGCCATTTAGGACAGCGCTGCTCCATACATAGATTTCATAGAGTACACTCCATGAAAAGATCGGAATCACAAGAGACTGTATCCTGTGCACGAGACATTCTTTCCCCGCATAGCGCTCCCGGCTTCCTGCCGTAAAATATCCGGCTATAAGCATGAACAGAGGCATGTGGAAGCTGTAGATCCCAATATACAATGGATTGCTTTGAAATGTACCGTTTCCCTCATAGATACGCCCGCTGCCGAATTGGATGCAATGCCCCAATACCACCAGAATAATGGCTATTCCCTTCAGGATATCCGGATATGGGTCTCTTTTCTGCCGTACTCCCTCTCTCTCCATCTACTCTCCCCGGTACAACTTTACCAGCTTTTCACAATAGCTCTCCAAGGTATCAAAATGTGACATCCATGCTTTTGTGTGGGCGCTGTATTCCCTGCAGGTATCCGGTGACTGCCATAATCTGTGGATAGCCTCTGTCAGACTGTCCGCATCACCGCCTCTGAAAAGCTCTCCGGTCTGGCAGCCTTCCTTCAGGCACAGCAGCTCCGGCGTGCCTCCCAGATCAGAGGCCAGCACCGGCACGCCCAGAGCCTGCGCCTCCACGACGCTGAACGGGCAGTTTTCATACCACTCCGACGGGAAGACCACAAACTGTGCGCCGTCGATGATATCCTGCAGCGCCTGTCCTGTCAGAAATCCTTTATTCTCCACATTTTCAGCGGCATTTACCAGCTCTTCCAGCTCCCCTTTGCCGGCAAAGACAAAAGGAATCTCCGGCAGCTGCCGGCAGGCTGAAAGAAGCGTCAGAATACCCTTTTCCTGCGAATAGCGGCCAAAATAAAGGACGTAAGCGGCCTTCACGCCTTCCTGCGGCGCTTGTATTTTTGTTTCCACGAAATTATACAGGGTCACAGTCTTTTCTTTAAAGAGCGGATTTCTGGAGAGCATACGGTTCATGAATTCGCTGGGACAGATGATCGTATCCACCAGCTCATAAGTCTTTCGTCCGGCATAGATCCGCGCCTCTATGGTTCCCAGGATACTGCGAAGCCGGGAGCCGTGTATGCATCGATTCTTCATGCAATGCCCAAAGTCCCCATAGGTACAGGCGTCACAGATCTTACCGGTCGCCGGTATCCGCAGCATATGATTGGGACAGACCCATTGGTAATCATGGGCTGTATAAAGGATCCGCACCGATTGGCCGCTTTTTTTTTCGTAGTCTCTGATTTCTTCGATGACAGAAGGTGTCAGCTGAAAATTGATATTATTTAGATGGACAGCATCGGGCTTAAAATCCTCCAACACGAGTCGAATTTTTGCCCTGGCTTCCCTGGAATAGATAATTTTGAAAGGATAGGTGAGTTTGGATAATCCGCTGCCGTGAAAATCCATGTCGGCGGTATAGGAATCCACGCGGTTGCCCACTATACGCCCCGCGTGTTCCATACCGAAATATTGTACCTCATGTCCCTGGCTTTGCAGCATTTCCCCCAGCTTAAAAATATAGGTCTCAGATCCGCCGTTGGGATACAGGAATTTATTTACCATCAAAATGCGCATCTATTTTCCTTCCTTGCGGTGTTTCTCTATGGCGCTGCGGTATACTGCCAATGTCTCTTCCACGACCTTGTCCCACTGATAGCGTCCGCAGATATAATCCGATGCCTGACTGCGGTATTTTTCCACCGTCTCCGGGTGCTCTAACAGTTCCTGCAGGACCTTGGCCAGCTGCGCGGCATCTCCCTTGGCAAAGTGCAGGGCATGATCTTCTACCACTTCTGTATTTTCCTTGATGTCGCTGACCACGCAGCAATTGCCATAGCTCATAGCCTCTAAAACGCTCAGGGCCATTCCTTCCACATCACTGGGCTGCACGAATACATAGGCGTTGGAATACAACTCCTCCAGAATCTCTCCCTGTACAAAATAGGTCATGATGATCCGGTCATCTTTGGCTGCCGCCGCTCTGATTTCCTCTACATACTCGATGGCATTGCTGTCACCTCCGGCAATCACCAGCTTTTTATCCGTATGCAGCTTTTCATAGGCCTCGATCAGATAATGGACACCCTTTTCCGGCACCAGTCTGGAGAGGAAGAGGATGTAGCTGTCTTTTTCCAGTCCGTACTTTTCCCGGATTACAGAGACAGGCCGCTTTACGGGTCTGTCGATTCCGTTCGGAATAAAATGCGTCCGCCTTCCATAGGTATCCAGAAAATACTGCTGCACATTGGCGGAAAGCACAATGACCTCGTCCGCTTTTTGAGCCGCGGTTTTTTCGCCTCGCCTTAGCATCTTAGAGGCGAAATTCCCCCACTTTGCTCTCTGCCAGTCCAGACCGTGAATGGTGGCCACACAGGGAATCCCGAAAAGATGGGGAAGCCAGAGCATGATACAGGGACCCTCTGCGTGATAATGAATCACGTCATAATGCCCGAACAGCACTCTGATGGAAGCCAAAATCGAGTAGACGATGGCGTTGAGTTTGCCGTTGTGAAAAGTAGGGATCGTAAAGAGCCGTACGCCGTGATAAAACCTGCCCTGGGCTCTGGTGGTATATTGCTTGCCGGAAACATGATAGCCGAAACGGTTATAGGCATCCACCTGCATTCCCTGCTCTGCCATCCGGGTGGAGAGCTCCTCTACCACGATCTCCACGCCCCCTTCCCGGGAAGGGATTCGCTTATGGCCGATCATGGCAATCTTCATACGGCTTTTGCGGATTCTCTTTTTCTCCCGTCTGCCCTCCTTACAGGTCTCGATGACATAAGCTGCATTGGTGGAGATATAGCGCCTCATCAGTCGATGGGGATCCTGAAACAGACGAAAAAGCCACTCCAGGTAAGCCTCCTGCATCCAATGAGGCGCCCGCTTGATGGTGCCTGCGTGGAAATCAAAGCCGGCGCCTACACCGATCATGACGCCGCTTACCTTTCCCTTGTGGGCTGCCATCCAGAACTCCTGCTTGGGAGCTCCCAGTCCCACCCAGATAAAGTCAGGCTTTGCCTCATTGATCATGCGGATGGCTTTCTCGTCCTCCTCCGGTGGGATATCCTCCACAGAAGGATAATAGGGCGGGGCATACATGCCTGCAATGTTAAGCCCCGGGAATTCCTTCAGAAGCTTTTCCTTTAGAATCTGCAGGGTGCTGTCCTTACTGCCGAAGAAGAAATGTCTGTATCCCTTCTCTGCGGAGAGGGCGAAAATCTGCGGCATCAGATCCGGTCCTGCCACCCTCTGGGCGCTGTAATATCCCCTTCGCCTGCTTACGTAGGACAGAGGCTTGCCGTCCGGCAGTGCCATGGCCCCGCCGTTTTGCACAGCCTGATATTTCGGATCCCGAAAGGCTGTCACTGTGGTATGAACATTGGAAACACAGATATAATCCCCCCGCAGTTCCTCCAGATGCTCGCTGATGTAATCCAGCGTATCCTGCATGGTGGTGACATTGATATTGGTATTCAGTATTTTGCAGTACTGCAGTTTCTGACTCAATGGATCTCCTTTTGGAATACTTATTTCTGCGGTTCTTTCTGCGCTTCTTTCTGTGCTTCCGGAATGAAGCTGTTTTCCGAGAGGGAATAGCTGGCTCCCTTTAAGAATTTATGCTTGACCACCCACCAGCCGGGCACCCAGATATAGCGATGCATGGCCGGAGAGGCGGAGCCGATCATCCAGCAGTTGCGGTCACATTTTCTGGTACATTCTCTGACTTCATCAGCCTGTCTGGAATTCCAGAGTTCTTCCCAGGACTGATCCCGCAGATTTCCCATCACCGCCTTTTTCGCCATGCCATTGCAGGGAATCACGTCGCAGAAGGGATCGATGAAAAAGGCATTCTTGCTCATATCGCAGGGCAGCAGCCTTTTGTTGCCGTAAATGTAATTGATCAGACCATGATTAAAGTAAGCTCTGAACCATTTCTTAGGCGACTTGCTCTTTAAAAGCTCATTGATCAGCTTTTCAAAGTTCTGTGCTACTTTATATTTATCATCGATCTTATTGTCGGTCTTGCGGAAATAGAAGGAATTATGAAGGGTAGCCGTGGCGAACTCCATCCCCATCTCATCGGAAATTTTATAAAGCGGCACCAGATCTTCACAGTTCATATCCTGCACGGTCATGCCAAAACCCACGTCCGGATGGCCCATTTCCACCAGCTTCTTCAATGTGCCGTAGCCGTGATTAAATCCGTCAGGAATGCCTCGGATCGCGTCATTGGTCTTCTGCAGTCCCTCGATACTGATGCGGATGCCTACCTTCGGATACTTTTTGCACAGACTGATGATGCGGTCGGTGAAATAACCGTTGGTCGAGATGACGATACGGTCAGTTTTATGGGAGAGGATCTCCACGATATCCTCGATATCCTTTCTGATAAATGGCTCTCCGCCGGTGATATTGGTAAAGGCCATCTCCGGGAGTTTGCGGATCACGTCTAAGGTAATCTCCTCCTCCGGTCTGGTGGGATCCCGGAAGCAGTCGCACATATTGCAGTGGGCATTACACCGGTAGGTGACGATCACAGTTCCATATAAAGTCCTTCTGCTCATTTGTACCTCCAGCTGCAAAAAAACAATCAATCTTCAGAAAATTTGTATCATTTCATTCTACACCACATTGCCCCCTCTGTCCACGAGTATCCACCCTTTCCAGTAATCATGCATACTGTCCGGATCATAGGTCTGGGTGTTTTTGTGCACGGAAGGGCGAACCTGTATCTTATCTTCCCGGGGATTTAATCTGGCGCCCCAGAAGCTGAAGGTGGAATTGGCACAGATATTGGCTCTGCACCGGGACATAAGCTGCATATCCAGAAGACTGTCTTTGCCGCTGTTCCAGTCGATGACCGTATTTTCCTCCTGGGGCAGTCCGAAATGCAGGGTCTTTGCATAAGCGGCATCATCGGAAAAAATGTAAAAATGGAGCCTCACATCCTGCCCTGCTTTTGAATGAATCCTGATCGTCTGGCGCACTGCCTCCACAGCACCCTGATAATATGCCGGCGTGCAGATACCGCCCAACAGAGAGGCATTGGCTGCATCCAGATAATCTCCTCTGCGAATATGAATACTCACGGGAAACTCTGCAGAATCTTCCATGGCGGCCATACAGGCTCTGTTTTTCTCATTTACCGCTTCCTCTTTGCTCTCCGGAAAAACAAACATCTCCCGGAGCTCTCCCAGAATATCCGCATAGTATTTTTCACAGGCAAAATAGCCGCACAGATAGCCATCCCTTTTCTGCAGCAGGGTGGAATCGTAGATCTGACTCTCCTCATAGCGCTGCCCATGCCCCGGCAGGAGCTTTCTCATTATTTTCCCGGTCAGGGAATCCTTCCCTACAAGAGCCTTTTTTTCCTCCGGGGTACATGCGGTATAGGGAAGATCTCGGAAATAGGAAAGCTCCAGGGCCCGGCGGGCATAAACATTTTGCTGCGCACCGGGATCCTGAAACCAGGAAAGGTCCAGCCTAGCTTCCCTTCCCAGTGAAAGGAATTTTCTGTAGAGCGCATATTGCTGCATCTGATTGCCGAGTCCACCGGCCACTTGAACAATGATCATGGTTACCTTTCCGTGCCCCTTTAGCCGGGGCATTCTGCCGCCTGGTATATTTTTAAACTACTTCTCGCCCTGCAGGGAGGCCAGAAAAGCCAAGGCCGCCCCCTGTCCCCATGGATAGATGCCATATCGCTGGGGATGCTCTGCAAAATCTATGCATTCTGCCAGCGCACCGGTTACCGCGCCTTTTTCTGTCACGTTGTTTAAAAGAAAGCCGGCGATTCTGTCCGTTTTATCCTTCTGCCATATCCTGCCGCCCAGTGCATAGCCGATCATGGCTGCTGCGGACGTGTCTGCCGCCCCCTCCACAGCCTCCAGCTGCCAGGAAAAGCCGCCGTCTTCTCTCTGATACCCGGCGACTGCCTCTGCCATCTTTTCATACAGGCTTTCGATTTCTTCATAGGACGGATCATCGGCAGGCGCAGTATCCAGGAATACCCGCACGCCCAGCAAGAGCCAACCCACTGCTCTTCCCCAGCCGATGATTCCCAGCTTTGCCGCCCCGTCTTTTCTCATCTCATAGCCGTGATAGGGCAGATTCATGCCCTTTGCCATGCCGCAGCGGGCAAAGGATAGAAGCTGCCTGGCAGCCAGCTCCCGGGCCCTGGTATCTCCGGAGAGCTGGGCATATTTAGCCAGGAACATACTGCTTTGTCCCACGCCGTCTGCCAGAATATAAGCATTGCCTCTGCCCGGCCGGTAAATCAGGGTTTCCTGCTCATCCTTCTCCATTTCATAGAGAGCCCCGGCCAGCTTAGCCGGCTCCTCTCCCCATTTCCCTGTGCGCTCACAATAGCGCAGCAATACATATCCCATAAGGGCATCGTCCAGATAGGTCATCTTCATGCCTTCCGTGACCCACTGCTCCAATCGGCCGGAGAGTGCCTCCTGTGCCATGCAGACAGCCCTGATAGTTCTGTTTTGGTCACTGCCGGCATCTGCCTTAGCGTTTGCTTTGGTGTTCACTTTTGCATCTGCAGCATTGCTGCAATCCTTCGTTTTTGGCACATCAGACAGGCTCTTTTGCGCTGTCTCAATATATTCCTCCAGCCCCAGTGCCAACATCCCTGCGGGCCAGAAATAGGGATCCCGTTTGGATACGCCTCGGCCCAGGAGCTGCTTTACTTTTTTCTTTGCCTCTGCCTTTATATCAAAGGTTTCATACCCGCGAAGCCGGCGGGCGCTCTCCTCTGCAATACAGGGAAGGAGTGTGTCTAACTGTTGATTATTCATACGTTGATTATTCCTATGTTGATTATTTCTATGTTGATTATTCCTATTCGTCTTTCTACTGTGCAGCCGCCGGCCAGGGGAGCGGGTGGCGGAGTGTGTCCGGGTGCAGGGGCCTTACAAGAGCCTCGGTACTTAGCTCGCGTCCTTTGCGAGCTTATGTACCGCTAGGCTCTTGTACGGAGCCGAGAGGCGTCCCAGGGCCCGGATACCTCCGACAGGACCCGCTCCCCTGGCCGGCGGCGGACGGAGTGCATCCACGTGCAGGGGCCTTACAAGAGCCGAGAGGCGTCCCAGGGCCCGTATACCTCTGACAGGACCCGCTCCCCTGGCCGGCGGCTGCACAGCATCGTTACCTTTCTGTGATTTCTCTATGCTGCTTATCCGCGGGCGGAAAGCCGGCTCCTGATGCCATCCCGCAGATAACAGAATTCCTTTGATCTGCCGTACAGCAGATAAAAGATACCATTAAACAATACAGTAATGATCAATCCCATAGCGATGAAGGTAGCGATATTCACCTGTGCCATCACCTTCACGGAGATCAGCTCACACACCGCGATCACGACTGCCATCACTCCCAGATGCCCCAATGTCTGTGCAAAATAGGAATAGGCCTTCCTGTCAAAGCACAGATGGTAGATAATCACCGGCTTGGTAATATTGGCGATCAGTCCGGAGATCACCGTGCCCACATAGATGCCGGTCAGTCCGATCTTCTGTACCAATAGGATAGAGAGCACCAGATTCACCGCGCCCTGAATGAGGGTCAGATATTTATCAGGCTCAAAGATGCCCGCTGCTGTCTTGTAATTGCTCAGTACGATACGGTCTCCCTTAAAATAAAAGTCCGTCAGGATCAGCACCAGCGCAGAGGATGGAATCACCCAGGCCTCTCCCAGCCAGATTCCCTTGATAAAAGGCGTCAGCAATACGAACAGTGCCGTCACGATATAGCCATAGACCCAGGAAGCTACAAACCGGTATACCTGAAACATATCATACTGCTTTTGTTTTCCCTCTGTGGCGATCAAATTGCCAAAACTCGAGATCACATTATTCAGGATGATATTCACAAAGTTGGCTATGGTATTGATCACCAGATTGTAGTTATCCACAATACCGGACATAGTCACGTTGATAAAGGCGGAAATGATGATGGTATCCGTCTGGAGTCTCGCCACATCTCCCACCTTGTGCAGCACCAACGCCCTCGTCTTTGCCCATACCTCTCCGCTCTCCTCTTTGGTCAGTCTGGTGACCTTTTTATCCAACAGATAGGGATACATGCGGTTTAAATAACGGTTAACGAAAAATTTCTGGAGCAGCTGCACACAGGCGTCTGTCAGCAGGTAGCAGTAAAAATTCCGGGTGGTGACCAGAATCAGGATCTGCAGCAGCACCGTGATGACCTTGGTGATGGTATTGATATTGGTCTGGATATAATTTTTCTGCTCGGCGTTGACCAGGCTGTACTTATAGGCCACAAAGTAGCTGCTGACCGTATTAAACAGAAAGATCAGGTAATACAGCGTCAGGTCTCTGGCTGATACGTGTCCCGGCTCCTTGATCAGGTACTTAAGAAAGGGAGCAATGGCCAGACCAATGGCCGCCACCACCATGGCGATCACATAGTAGGCCTTCCGGTACATCAGCATATAGGACTTGATCTTCTCCGTATCCTTTCTGGCTACGGGTCCGTAGAGACTGAAATTCAACGCGGTACCGATACCCAGCTCCGCCATGGACAAAATGGACAGAATATTGGTATAGAGACTGTTGACCCCCAGCAGTTCCGCACTCAGGTAATGGATAAAGATCGTCCGCAGGATAAAGGACATAACAGCGGTGGCAAAGGTGCCCACATAGCCGAATAATATGTTGATCAGTGCTTTTCTAGTTCTTCCCATTCTTTTCTTTCTCTGCTGCCTTATTTCTGCGTGTGACTTGTTGCTTACATGCGCCTCGTTGACCGCATGTGCCTCGTAGCCTGCCTGTGTCTTATTGCCTGCATGTGACTTATTGCTTACATGTGTCTTATTGCCTGTATGCCCCTTACTGTCCGGAACTGATTTTCAGGCTATTTTTGACAAAGTCGTTGAATTGCCTTCCCGTTTTCCAATGCCCTTGCCCTGTAGTCCGGCATGATTTCCTGCAGCTGCCTGCGCAGAAAGTCTTCTTTCTCCAGCAGCCAGTCAAAACCTTCCGTCAGCTGGGAAGGGTCTTGCAAGTCCTGTACCGGAAGTACATAGTGTTCCTGAGTACCGAAGAGATCCTGGGCAATTCCTCTGGCTTTCACCGAATACCCCAGCACCATAGTAGGCACACAGGTGGAATAGGCCGCTATGGTGGCATGGGTCCTGGCACCGATAAAGAGCCGGCACCGGCTGATATAGCCCTTTAACTCTTCTGCCGGTGCGTCCTGCAAAAGGATCACTCTGCCTGTAGCGGCAAATTGATCATAAAGCCGGCGCAGCGGCTCCCTGTCGTCATTAGCCGCCCAGACCACATGGGGAATCAGGGCGATCTGCATGTCTGTGGTATCCAGAATATGCTGCAGCAGTGCCTCATAACTGCGCATAGTCATCCCCTGTTCCTTCTCGTAGCCCGTCACCATGGGACTTACATTGATCCCCACCGTCCTGCCCGGTATAAAGCCTTCCGGCAGAGTCTTCTCCATAACAGGCAGGGTGAATGCCGGGTCAGGCACCAGAAGCACCTGTTCCTCCGGGATCCCCTGCTCCCGCAGTGCCTGATACGTCAGACTCTCTCTTGCCAGAATCAGCCGATAGCGCTTCATATCCTCTGCCAATCCCGGATGCTCTCTGAAAAGAGACGGCTCAATGGAGCAGCCAAGGAGCATGGTCATGGTTCCCTGCCTGTTTAACATACTGTTGGCCAGCTGCAGGTCATGAAATAGTGTGGGGTAGCAATAATTGTCGCCGCCGATGGAAACGGCGAGCTTCGGCGCCCCCTTTCCGGTAAGGGAACGGAAGCGAAAACGCAGGAAGGACTCCTCATCTCCCGTCACCTTACGATAGCCGTAATAAAGCACATGCCGCAGAGGATAGCGGTCTATGGGCCGCTCTGTCTCCAGCTTTGCCAACTGTCCGGGGATATTGTCTCTGTCCTCCTGGGGATTGCAGCTCACCAGCCGTATTTCTTCCCCGGGCAGCATCCGCAGCAGACTGTCCGCAATAGCCTCACAGCCATGATTGCCGCTGCCGGCGTACATATAAAAGGCAATTCCTTTTCCGCTCATCATTTCCTCTGCTTTCTTTTTCTGAATTTTCCTGAAATTTCCTGTACTGCCCACCGTACTCGTTCTTTATCCGCACCGCATAAGTTTTATGCTACACCACAAAGCAATGGTTTGAGTACCAGCTGGCTCGTTCTTTATCCGAACCACATAAATTTCATACAGCTGTACTCAATTTCTCCGTAATTCTCGCATTTTCCCGTAAAGTGCGCAATATACGCCCGGCGCCAGTAAGTATGCTCTGACCTTCAGGCGATAGCTTCCCGACAAAGCAGCTGCCGCTCCCGGCACCTGCAGATAGCGGCGCAGTTTTTCCGCTATTTTCTCTCTTTCCTCCCGGTAGGAGATGCCGCTCCGGTCCGTCAGCTTGCCTGCCACCAGCATCGCTGAGATACACTGTATGGCAGCCACCTTACTCTGCACCGCTGCCTTTTTCCAAAGCACAGGGAATTGCTCCTCTATAAAAAGCTGCGCCTTCTCCCAGCAAAGGGCCTGATCCATAAAGGACGGCGTATAGGGTCTCTCCATAGCACCTGCCGGATTTTGATAATAGGCATATAACGGGGTGTCGATCCGAGCGATCTTCTGCGCTCCCGGCAAAAGGGAGAGCAGGAAAAACATATCTTCTCCGATGGTGAGATCCTCCGGAAAGCGATGATCACCGATGAGATCTCTTCTGAAAATCTTACTCCATATCCGGGTATCTGACTGCAGGATTCCTTTTTCTGCAAATTCCTCCCCTGTATACAGGGTGATTTTTTCTCTCTTTTCCTTATCTTTGTCCTGCTCCATATCTTTTTCTTTTTCGTGAAGCAGGGAGATAGACGGCGATTCTGTGTAAATCCAGAAACCGCAGCCCGCGATCTGACTGCCGGTATCCTGTGCCAGCTCCAACAGGGTTCGCACTAAGGCCGGCATCATCATATCGTCCGCATCCAAAAAGGTGATCCACTCTCCCTTCGCCAGAGAAAGTCCCAGATTCCGGGCACCGGAAACACCGGGCGATTGTCTGTGCGCCAGCCGCACCTGGGGGTGCTTTTGGGCCAATGCCTCACACATATGCCCTGTCTCATCCTCCGATTCGTCATCAATCAGGAGAATTTCCAGATTTTTCCAGGTCTGTCCCAGGGCGCTGTCCACCGCCGCCTCTATCGTGGCGGCCGCATTATGCACCGGTATGATGACGCTTACCAAAGGCTCTTTTTCTTTATCTCCATATCGTTCTCTATCCAAAACCTTTCTCCTTAGGACTTCACAAAGACGCTTTTTTCGACTGTCTTTTTTTCTGCAGCTGAAAAATCTCGCGCACCAGGAGGATCCTTACCCTGTCCGGCCGCTTCATCATAAAAGCAATGAGCCGGTTGGCCCGCTCCTGCATCGGCAAATCGCATCGGCGCATCATCCCCGGCGTATCTTCCTGTCTGCACAGTTTCTGTATCCTGGCGCAGCTGTCTTTACTGTCATTTCGGAGTTCGTTTTTCATGACCAGCATAAAAAGAAAAAGAAATTCTCCCTCTGCCTGCCGCCTTGCATGCGGCACCTTCTTATCCTGCAGCACCTGCTCTATGATCCTGCGAAGCCGCAGAATATTGTCATAGAGTCCCGGATCACTGGCATGTACCATGGAAGACGCCTCATAGACATAATGGTAGCCATAGCAGTCATCCAGGATCACCACCCGTTTTGCATCCAGTAAGGTGGGCAGTACGATGTTCACATCCTCTCCCATACGGATGGACGGATCACAATAGTGCATATTTTTTTCCAGCAATTCTCTGGAAAAAAGCTTCATGCAGCGGGAGAGAATCACCGTCCGCTCCTCTCTGCCGAGAATCCGGGCAAAAATCTCCTGCTTTAGCTTTTCTTTTTCGTAGATACCGGGGGCAGCACCGTTTTTCTTTTGCTCACAGGTTCCCAACCACTCCCTGTCAATGACATAGCTGCCGCAGATGACCTCCTGGTTTTCCCATTCCGGATGTTCCGGACAGGGAAGCGCCGCCGCCAGCTTTTCCAGCATATCCTGCTCGATCCAGTCATCACTGTCCACAAAGGCCAGATAGGGGGCACTGCTCTCCTGCACGCCCCGCATCCAGGTCTTCATCAGTCCCTCGTTTTTCTTGTGGATCACATAGACTCTACCGTCTGTCTGGGCGATCTGATCACAGAGCGCACCACTGCCGTCTGTCGCCCCATCGTCGATGAGCCACAGCTCCAGATTTCGGTAGGTCTGCTCCAGAATACTCCTTGCACACCGCTCCAATGTCCTGCCATTATTATACACCGGCACGATCACCGCCAGTTTTCTCTGTCCATCCATTCCACAGCCTCCTCTGGATCGCCTATGGATTAAATTCTTCCCTCGGCACTGCCGTCACGGAATTCTTGCCGTAAAATCTGGCCGTGGCCCGGTTGGTATAACTCTCCGGATCACGCATCAACGCCATGTGCATGAAGGGTCCCTGCTCGCTGTTCATCTCCGGCACAATGACATCCGTCACCTCCTCATCGGACAGCAGGGCAAAGCGCTCCTGCATCTGTGCCTCATAATCCGCCAGTTGTCCGCTCCGGGCAAAAGAAAGACAGGTATAGTCTACGGTGTTGCTGATAATCCGGCTTCGCCCAACGATTAGCAGCGCTGCAAAGGCTGCCAAAAGGAACAGTGCTGCCCCTTTTTCTGCTCTTTCCATTCTCCTCGTGCCTTCTGCCTTTTTATCTTCTGCCTTTCTGCCTTCTGCTGTTTTTGCTCTGTCGGCGTCTTTATTTCTTTTCCCCTGCGTGCTGCCGCCATAGCCGCTTTTCTGCTTTTCTTCCCACCTGCACCGTAGTGCTCCGATGATCCAAATCAGTGCTGTCGTCACCAGCAAAAGTGTTGCAAAAAAGATGGTATCCGGCACGCCGCCGGAGACCTCCACACCTGCATAGATGCCGGGCGCATATACGGCGCATAAAAGGATCCAGCAGACGACGGTCATCCAAACCGGATGGGAAAAGCTCTTCTCATACCGTTTCTGACCAGCTGCCCTCCAGGCCAGCAGTGCCACGAACAAAAGCAGCAACACCAGCAGCGGCGCTGTGATCATAAATTGTACGGTTCCTGTAACACTCTGCAGCGCACACTGGGCTAAGGTATACAGGATCCGGCCGGCGTGAAGTCCAAAGTCATCACCGCCCCGCACCGCATTGCCCGGTGCTTTGGCGCTTATCATAAACCCGATGCCTTCCAGTGCCAACGGAAGCAGTAAAAGAAGGCTTCTCTTTCTGCTTTGCTTTTCCCTGCTGCCCGAGAGAAGAATAAAGAATACCGCTGCCCCTGTCAAAGCAAGGGGCGGATAGCCCGCTCCGCCCAAATAAGTCATGCCCAAAATGATACCCACCAGAATACCGGGCGACGGATGCGCTCCCCGCACCCAGCAGATTGCGCCTGCTGTGCAGCACAGGCCTATCCCATAGGGGAAAACGTAATGTGCTACGCTGGTATACCAGAAAAGGCCTCCCCGCAGATAGGGCATATATTGCACAGACCCAAAACCGAGCACAAAGAATACAATCCAAAAAAAGCGCTTCGGAAGACCTGCCTGTCTCACAAGCAGTTCATATAACAGCACCCCCGTGCCTCCGAGAAGAAATGCCAGGGCCAGCCAGGGTACAATGTGATAGACTTTTTCCCCCCATACACTGGGCTCTAAGCAAAAAAGCACGATAGAGGACCAGGTGCCCTGCCAGGAATCATAGGTACCTCTCACCTGGGAAAGAATTGAACTTACTCCCTCTAAAAATCCGCCTCCGTCTCTCATCACCTGCCGCAGACCGGCTCCATAATGCAGGTCATCGCCGGAAGCATAATCGTAGAAAGACAGCCACAAAATCGGCAACAGCGACAGCACAAAACAAATGCCGGACAATATGGACCATATAGCCAGGTCGTTTGCTCTCTTTTTTTTCTGTATCTTTATCATTATTCCCTCTTTTTGCGACAGGCATCCTGCCGTCATACCTGAAAAGTAAACGGTAAACAGATTTCTCTCTACAATTCCCGATTCTGTGCCTGCCGGCAGGCATATTGTTTTCCTCTCTCAGCGCGGCTGGGCGATTGGTCCTGTCATCACCGTACCGGCCGGTACATCTCCCTTTACCACGCAGCCTGCGCCGATGACGCAGTGATCACCGATGGTCGTCCCCCGCAGAATCGTCACATTGGCGCCCACCCATACATCATTGCCGATATTAACCGGTGTGGTCAAAAATTCAGGTTCTGCCTCTGTGCACCGCTTATAATTGTGATCCTGGTCAACGATTACCAGATTGTTGCCGAATTTGCATCGATCTCCGATCGTCAAGTCTTCCATGGCAGTGATACAGCAGCCGGTATTAAAAAAACAATGGTTTCCTATGGTGATCCTGCCGCCGTCGCAGACCAGCCACAAACTGCCGCGATTCTGATTGCAGCTTCCCATGGTGATCCTGCCGCCCCGGCGGATCTCCAGATGCAGCGTATCAAAGCTCTGAATCATTCCCATGGAAAGGCCGCTGCCAAAGCGTAGTTTCCGTAACACTACGCCCAGCGCATTTTTCATATAAACCAACGGGTTTCTCACACTGCACCCTCCTGTGTTATAGCCTTACTCCATCATGCCTGCGTAGTATTGTCTGCTGTCTCTCTGTATACCTGTTCTAACAGATCCAGATGATGAGAGAGGCCAAAACGCTCCCGTACCATCCGCAGGCTCTCCATGCCTGCCTGATACCGCCGCTCTTTTTCTGTCAGCAGCAGGATCAGTGCCTTCGCCATAGCCTTCGTATCTCCCGGTGCACACAGATATCCATTGACGCCTTCCTTTACCAATTGGGGAATCCCGCCTACATTGGTAGATACGATGGGCAGTCCATAGCCCATGGCATCCAAAACAGACATCGGCATTCCCTCATCATAGGAGGGGAGCAAAAATACAGCACTCTCCCGGAGGGCCTTGTCCTTATCCTTTCCCCGCAGCCATCCCGGGAACTTTGCTGCCTCCCGGCATCCTTTTTCCGTTAAGAGCCTGGTGACGCCTTCCTGATCACCGGCGCCGGCTATCATCAAATGTACATCCGGAACCTTCTCCTTTACCAGACGCAGGATTTCCGGCATGTCATAGCCGCCCTTTCGCCTTCCGATCTCTCCCAAAAAAAGGATCTGATGACTGCTGCCGCTTTCCTTTGTAGGTTCCTCCACTGCCTGGATACTGTAATTCTCCAGGATCGTGATCCGCTCCCTTGGCACGATCTGCCCGATACGCTCTGCCCACTCTCCGGAAAGTACCAGAAAATGGTCACATTTGCCATAGATGCGTCGCACCAGCCACCTCTTAGCCCCGGAAGCATCTGCATAAAAGGGGCCGAATTCCGCCCCGTGAATATGATTGATCACCGGGATCTTTGCCCTCTTACTCATCAGGATAAAGGGCATTTTCCGGTAAAAACTGGGACCAAAAGAGGAATGGATATGTACCACATCCGGCCTGTGACGACGCAGCAGCGCCCGGAACTGCGCATAGGATTTAAGTCCTTTGCGCAGCTTGTCCATGGCGCTGCCGTCCCGATAGGATTCTATATATTCTACGCAGCAGTCCTGCTCCAGTCTGCTGCCCCGGTAGCCGTTTACTACTGCTGCGATGCCGCCCTGTACATCGGCCTGAGGCACGATCATGGCTACTGTCAGCTTTTTTTGCTTTGCTGTCATACTTTCCTCTTTATTTTATACCTTGACTTGCTTATACCACAGCTTGTCTGCAGCTGCGCCTTTTTGCTGTTCGCCTCTCTTTTGCCAGCCGGCATCCTTCCCGCTGCCTGATGCCCTTCTGACTGCCTGGCTCTCTTTGGGGCTGCTTGTCGCCTTTTGCTATTTGGCACCTTTTCCGAACAGCACCACGCCTACGGTCTGCAAAAGGATCTTAAAATCCAGCGTCAGGCTCCAGTTATCAATATATTCCAGATCCAGCTTCACCACATCGTCAAAATCGGTGATCTCGCTGCGGCCGCTGACCTGCCATAAGCCTGTCAGTCCCGGCGTCATACTGATCCGGCGGCGATAATGTTCATTGTATTTCTCGAACTCCGCCTCCGTCGGCGGTCTGGTTCCCACCAGACTCATATCTCCCTTTAACACATTTAAGAACTGCGGGAACTCGTCCAGACTGGTTTTACGGATGAAATTGCCCACCTTTGTAATGCGGGGATCATTTTCCATCTTGAACATGAAATCACTCATCTCATTGTACTTTTCCAGTTCCTTTTTGCGTGCTTCCGCATCCTGATACATGGAACGGAATTTGTAGATCTTAAAACGTCGTCCATTTTTACCCACTCTGGTCTGGGAGAAAAAGACAGGGCCCGGAGAATCCAGCTTGATGGCCGGTGCCAGGAAAATAGTGATCAGTCCTGTCAGCAGCATGCCCACGATGCCCCCTAAGATGTCCACGAGTCTCTTAATGATCATGCGCTTGTAGCTGCTGCGAAATCTGGTATAAGTGATGACGGAATAATCGCCGAAGGTTCCTACCTTGCTGGAAGCTTCTCCGATATCCGGCAGTTCCAGATTGTAGTGGCAGACCACGCCCATCTCCTCAAAGCCATTGATGACACTGTGCATCTTTTTCTGGGAAATATCCGGGGTATTGATAAAGACCTCATCAAAGGGCATCTGGGTCATGACCTCTGTCAGCTTGTGCAGCCCCTCCAGTACCGGCACTCCGTGAATTCGCTGTGCCACCGCCTTTGCCGCTGCAGTGCCTTCTTTTTCATCAATTTCTACTGAAGAGACATCCAGGGAAATGGCACCGCCGGCGTTCTTTGTGTGTTCCTCGCCGATGCCGTCTGCATAGACCACTGCCACGATCTGATAGCTCACGTCCATCTTGCCCAGCAGCCGGTCCAGCGTAGCCTCCATCTGGTCTCTCTGCGCGATGACCACTACCTTGGAAACCAGCAGTTCATTGGAAAAAATTCTGTGCATCAGCTTTTTGAGCAGGATATGCACCGCCACCATCAGGATCAGGTTAAAGAGGAAGAACCACACGAAAACCCTTCTGGAGAGCACATAGGCCCACTGTGCAAAAAAGACAAAGAGCACAGCCGCCACGACCATGAGCACATTGTATTTCAATACTTCCATCAGCTCCCGGAAGTACCCCCGCACCAGGAAATCCCTGTTCCAGTCCACGAAAAAGCTGTAAACCGTACAAAAGAGCAAAAAAACAATGACCACCATGTAATGCAGTGTCTTATCGCCCCAATCCCTGGTCTGTCCGAAACGCAGCTGCGTCGCTGCCGCATAGGAAATCCAAATGCACAGCATGTCCGCCAGCCACAATCCATATGTCTGCCATACTTTTACTTTCTGATTCATACCTACCTTCCCATGCCGCAGCTTGTCTGCGGCTGCGTGAGGAGAATTTCGCGAAGGCGAATTCTCCGATACGATCTGCATTGATGGCGTCTACGACATCAATGCAGTTTGAAAGAAATGGCATCGGCCTTTCTTTCAAACTTTCCCCTCTCTATATACGTCACCGTCGTTTGCGGTCATTTTCCCACTGCCGAACAGGACCGGACTGTACAGTGCGATCAAAAGCAGCAGATAATTACGCAAAAGATATTCCGATACCAGATGAGCCTCCACCAAAGTATAGACGGTGCACAAAAGGATCATCCACAAAGCTCCCTGATCCTTCTCTTTTCCCGCTGCCAGAATCAGTGCGAAGAGAACCCCCAGCATGACTGCCCCCGGTATCACCCCATACCAGTATAGCAGGCGCACAAAGCCCATATCAAAGAAATTATCATTTTCCGGTCTGGAAAACCAACTCCAGGTAGAAAGTGTACCATCGTGGAAGGTGGCATCCCATAAAGAGATGATTCTGCCGTTTAAAAATCTGTCTGCTCTGGCCATGAAGGGAAGATCATAGCCCCAGACCGCCGCCAGCACAGAGAGCAGGAGAACGGCTCCCAGCACAGCTATGCAGGCCGCACATAACACTTCGCTTCTGTCTCTTTTTTCTGCCTGCTGCAGCAAAAGGAAACCGAGGATTGCCGCCGCCGTCATAGCGAAACCGGTATTGGATCTGGTCAGCATATAGAGTCCCAGATCACCTGCCAGCAGCAGACCGTAAAAGATCGGCTTTAACTTCCTTCCATAGAGATAAAGTCCCAGGATCGTCAGCATCAGCACCATGCAGTGCAGGGCATTGGGATGACCCAGCCCCAGACAATAGCGCGTCTCCATGCCGCGCCCGAAATCCTGTGTCAGGGACACCACACCCATGACGCCGGTCAATGACAGCCCCGTCAATAATAAACATCCCGCCGTGGTAAACCAGAATACATAGCTCATGACCTTGCGGACAGGCATCCCTCTGCTGGCTGCCACCAGCGCCGTCATCCGCAGGATCTCATTGCGCCCGGAAATTCGCCAGGACAAAAATCCCAGCACACAGAAGGCCGCCAGATACCAGCGTTCCCTTCTCGTATAATCCGTACACAGAATCCGAATCACAAAAAGGAGAAAAGTCAGCTGAAACAATCTTCCCTCAAAAGGGTTTAACAGGGCGCTCTTATCAATGATGACCAGCAGCAGCTCTATGGTAATGGCCAGCCAGTAAATCCACACAGACGGTTTCTTAAGCTTTTGCAAAAGTATGCCAATCGCTCTCCCCGGCCTGCTCTCCCTTATTCTTTTTTCTGCCAGATCCTGCACATGCCCCACCAGATAGCAGGCTGTGTCATAGCGCAGATCCTTTTCCTTTTCTCTCTGCTTGCGTCTGGCCCTTTTCCATTTTTCGCCGGAGATTCCCAGATCCTGCGGCAGCTGTTGGGGCTTCCGATGATTTTCCGCCAGAATCTGCAGGAGTCTGTCTTCGTAAAGTTCTCCTGCCTTTTCCAGGTGAAATTTCCTGTAAAGGCAGATGCTCTCCGCTACGACCAGCTCTTCGTTGTGGATGCATTGCTGTGTCAGCTGCTCCCCACTCATGCCGATGGCGATGAGCGGCTCCTTAGTCATGGCAAAAGCAGGATAACGGGACAAAATCTGCATATAGTAATCGCTGTCCACAAACCAGGTCAGGGATTCATCATAGCAGATGCGTGCCTCCAGAAGCATTTCTTTTCTGATCAGCACCGCGCTGGGCGCTCCTACGGAGTTTTCCAGAAAGAGTGCTCGCCAGTCCCCGGCCAGTCTTTCCTTCTGCTCCTTTGGCATGCAGCGAGTGTACGCACCGGGCAGAGAAGCCGCTTTCCATAGCATCTCCCCGGTCTTTTTAAGTTCCTGTTTATTTTCCTCTGACAAGGGTACCTGCACGCTGCCGCAAAAAGCCATGGCGCAGGCCGGATTTTCCCTGAGCATCGCAGCCAGCTTTGCGAGACTTTCTCGGGAGGAGAACCAGTCATCGTGATGCAAAAGCTGTACATACCTGCCCTGTGCCATGGAAATTGCCTTATTCCAGTTGGCCACAGCGCCCTTATGCTCTTCGTTTCTGCTGTATCGGATTCGGTCGGCAAAGGTATGCATCCCGGAAAGAGACTGACCACTGCCGTCCTTCCCTGACGATTCCTCTTCATCCTCTTTGCAGAATTCCTCTACCGCCTTCTGCACTGCATCCGACTGGGAATCATCGGTGATAATGATCTCATAATCCTGCTCCGTCTGGCCTTTGACAGACCGCAGCAGTCTTTTTATGCCTTCCGCATTTTCATAGGCCGGCACACAGATGGATATCTCAGGCATCTCTTTATACCTTTCCTGTGCACATACGCCCTGCTTTTCGAAGCGCCTTTATGCACAGCTGCTGATAATGCTGTTTTCTGGCCAGTGCCAGCACTTCCGTATCCTCTTTCCCCCAGGGTTCTGTCCTGATCTGCGGCCAGACATAGTGGGATAGCTTCTCCCGGCATTCTCCGGCACTGTACGTTTTGCCGTCCCGATCCATATAGGTAAATATGGAATAGATATTCTGCGCCGACGCCCAATATCCGTCCGATACATTGTGTCTCGCCCAGTACATAGGCGCGATGGCTTTTCGCAAAGTCGTGCTGGTATACGCCGGAAAAAAAGCAAAAGAGGAATTGGAAGCTATGAGATAACGGGCATTTTTTACCGCCACATAATCTCCGGCCGGATCAAAATGGCAGGCCGGAATCTCCGGCAAAAGTCGATTGGCCGCCGTCACATCATCCGTCACAATCATAAAGCGCATGGCAGGATTTTCTCTGCGCATCCATGCCATGGCATCCTTCCAGTACTTTTTCCGCAGAAAAAGTGCCGGATCCTCTGCATACTCTCCCCCTCTTATGTTCAGGATACACAAATCATCTGCCGTATAAGTCGGGGCATCTGCCGCCGGCTTTACCTGCAGCCACTGCCGGATTTCCTCCCTGTGTCTTTCAAAATAGGATTCATCCTGGAGATTCCCGTAAAGGAGGGTATTCTCCGGCACCTGCCAAAGCCCCGGATCAGCACCGGCCACATAGCAGCCGTGCACCATATCGTGGGGAGAGTTCTTTACATAAATGCGCTTTTCCGCCTCCTGATAGTGATGCATGCCGGCGGCTTCTTCTTCCGTGAGTCTCTTACCCATATCAAGATTTAAAAAATCTGCCTGCAGATATTCGCCTCCGAAGGTGGCAAAGTCCGTATTCCGGTCAGCTGCCAGACATCTGGCTGTCACATAACAGAAAAGCCGGTTTCCCAGCCCCTGTCCTTTCAGAAATTCTGTTCCGATCATAGATTTTCCTCTGTATTGCACTAACGGCGCAAAGATAAAAGCTTTGCCCGGGCATCCAGGGCTGCCTTGATGATCTTATCCGATACTTTCACATACCACTTGGGCTCTTTATAAAGCAGGGACTGATACTCTGCAATATGCTCCCTAAGATAAGCCGGATAGGTCTCATCGATCTTTGCCACCACCAAAAGGGCGTTTCTTCCGAACAGATCTTCCTTACTGCGCAGCTTGCTCGCCACCTCGAACAGTGTGCGCCGGTTGTTATACTCCTGATGGGCTGCGCTCTTTATCTTATATCGGATCCGCTCCTCTGCTGTCTGATCATCCGGTCCTCCTACGTAGCTGAAATGCCAGCCGCCGTTTTCCACACGCACACCGATGCGCTTCTGTTTGGCATTGCGCAGTTCCTCTGTGGTGTAGGTCTTCAAAAGGGAATACCTACAGACCTTGGTGCCCAGCCACTGGCGCCTTGCCACTCCGTCAAAATCTCCTGTCACAGACAGATTATTGCCGGAGATATCTTCCAGATTCAGATAACCGTAAAAAAGCCGCTGTGCCAGCATATAGATCTTGCCGGGCTGTACCTGAGGCAGGAGGCTTTTTAATGTCTCAGGATCCGGAATTTCATCCACATCACTGAAGATGATGATATCATCATTCTGACAATCCTTCAGTCCTCTGGCTACGGCGCATTTCTGATGATGGTCTCTCTGGAAAGCATCGCAGTCCATCGGGGTATCCTCTACCACCACATGGATGATCTTATCCTGAAATTCGGCGAACATCTCCTTGTGCTCTTCATAGAAAAGAGGCTTGGGATCCCCGGAAAATGTCACCGTAGACTCACTGATGACAAACTTATCCACCACATCATTCAAAATCCGCATCCGCAGCAGAAGAATATCCAGTTCATTAAAAAATTGAAATGCATCGTAGATCATATTTACCTCTTATGCCGCAGCTTGCCTGCGAAAACATACTGCCGATCGAACACTCTGCTATCGAGCAGAGTGTTCGATCTGACCTCCTATGCGCTAATTATTTAAATTTGGGATACTCCGCATTCGTCCCTTCCCATTTATGGAACACAAACGGACGAATCCCTTTTCCCTCAAATTCCGGCAGCATCTGCTCCTGTCCAAAGTACATAGCCACTTCCAAAGGCGCATACTTCATGCCCGCCGCCTCAAACAGATGTCGGTTCTTGCAGCAGATAAACCCATCCTCATTAAAGAAGCCGTGATCCGCCTCAAAGGGAATATGGGTCTTTGCAGGGAATTCCAGCAGGCGCTTACTGCGGATGGACACGCTGTTGCCTACCCGGCAGATATTGCCGTGGATATCCCGATAGGAAAAATCATCCTTGGGAAGCGGGAAGGGGGAGCCGATATAATCATACTCCAGGAACTGATCCTGCCAGCTCTTAGGATTGACCACAAAACCGTCTGCATGCACCAGCAGCATATAGTCGGTATGGATATACTTGTACATATCATAGATCATGGCATAGTTAAACTTATCAATCTCCGTGATCTTATCAATATGCTGATATTCTATATACTTTGGCAGCAGCAGGGGCTTTCGATGGGTGATCAGTGTCACTGCACCAAAGTCAATCTCCCGGCAGCTGTATTCCAGCGCCTTTACCGTCGCTCTGATATTTACGCTGCTCATAGCCGCCAGCGTCACATTGGGAAGCTGAAGCCTTCCGTTTTTCCATTCTGCCATTTTAATCCCCATTCCACAGGCGCTCAGGGTTACGCACCCTGTCTGCCGTGCTCCTTATCTAATACAAAGTGCTTGTCCTCTACCCGGTATACCGCATCGCATTTCTCGATGGTAGATAAACGGTGGGCGATGATCACCAATGTCTTGCGGCCATGGAGACTCTCGATTGCTTCCATGATGGCCTGCTCCGTATCATTATCCAGAGCGGAAGTAGCCTCGTCAAAAATCATGATCTCCGGGTCCATATAAAGTGCTCTGGCAATACCGATTCTCTGACGCTGACCGCCGGAGAGACGTACGCCTCTCTCCCCGATGGAGGTATCCAGTCCCTCCGGAAGAGAACGGACGAATTCATCCATCTGGGCTTCCTTTAAAACATGCCAGATCTGCGCCTCATCGATATCCTCCGGTGCAAAACCGTAGGCGATATTATTGCGGATGGTATCATCCAGCATGTACATCATCTGGGGCACATAGCCGATGTTGGCATACCATCCCATGATATTGGTGGTAATGTCCGTGCCGTCCACCAGAATCTGTCCCTTTTGAGGCTGGAGCAATCCCAGCAGGATATCCACTGCCGTGGACTTGCCGGCACCGGAAGGCCCGATAATGCCCACGGATTTGCCGATGGGAATGGTCAGTCCCGCATTTTCCAGAATGTTTACCTCTGTGTTGGGATAGCGATAGGTGATATTGGTAAGCTCCACTTTCTCATGAAAGGGCAAGGGTACAATAGGTCCCCGCTGCCGGAAAATGGCCGTATTGTCCACATCCTTGCTGCGGACGATGATCTCCTCCACTGAATCCATACAGGGCTCGTAGTAAGCGATGCTGTTGAGATAGGTGGAGATGCGATTGGCACTGGGCATGATCCGGATAGCCACTACCGCCAGCACACCGATCTGTCCCATGGTATTAGCCAGATCATCCGAGCTCATAAGAAAGAACCCCACCATGCCCAGAATACCGGTCATGCACACCGTCTCGATCAGCAGTCTCGGAATGTTCTGATAGGAATTCTGTTTCTTCTGAATATCGCAGAGTTTCTCTGCGCTCTTTTCATATTGATCCACAAAGTACTTTTCCTTATTCAGTACCTTGGTTTCCTTCATGCCGCTGACCGCCTGCATGAGCCACTTGGTATTCAGCGCGCTGTTGACCTGCACCTCATGGCCATAGCGGCGAAGCACCGGTCCCATAACCTTTTTGTTTACCACGATGATCACACCGATCAGGCTTCCCATAATGACGGTCATCAGGGGATTGAGCACGATCGACAGGACGATCAGGGCCGCCATGATGATACCTTCTGTGCAGAAGGAAAGTATCGTCAGCAGCATATTGTAGACGCCGTTTACATCACTGAGGATATGCCGCATGATCACCGGTGTATTGGCATCTAAGAAAAATTCATAGGGTCTTGTCACATAATCCTTGAAAAGATTTGTGGAGGTCTGGAACTGCCCGTTATAGATAAACCGATATTGCGCCCTGTACATGTAATACAGAAAGATATTCTTTACAATATACAGTCCGATGAGCAATACAATGATCAAGCTAAGGAAGGACTTGGGATCCTGCATGTTCAGCATGACATAGATCCTGCTGTAAGTGGAATCCGTCTCCACGGAACTGGGATTCATGGCGATGGTGATCACAGGCAGGATCAGACTGGTGCCTACCGTCTCCATCCCTGCGCCAAGGAGCATCAGGAAAAAGAGCACCACCAGATTGCCCTTTTGCTTTTTGGTCAATATTCTCGCCACGCGTTTCATTAATTTCATAGGATCATATTCCTTTATCTTTCGTATTCTTCCATCTGACTACGGTCCTGTCATACAGGCCGGATACCCGGGCATAGACGGCCGGCGAGGCCAGGAACAGACGCATCCTCACCCTGTCTCCCCGCGTAGAAAAGGGTTCCTTTAACAGCGTCAGGATTCGGTCCTTTTCGGCCAGCATTTCTTTTTCCAGACGCCCGGCATAGGCGCTCATGGCAGGATCTGCCCGAAATTCCAAATCGTAGAATAAAAGCCGTCTGTAAAAATAATAGGCCGCTCTCCTGGCAATCTCTTCCAGTCCGCAGTCCTCAAACCAGGCAATCTGCTCTCTCCAGAACGGCAATTCATCCCGAAAGCGGCGTTCTCCGGCCTTTTCATTCATAATGCTGCCTGCCCGGTCCAGAACATAATTATAAAGCGGCATATCCAGATATACCAGTCTTTCCATGGACGTAAAGGCCTTGGCAGTAAAAATAATATCCTCGCTGTTTCTCCCTGTGGGGAAACGGAGATCTTCAATCGTACTTTTCTTAAAGAGCTTGCTCCAGACAGAATTATAAATGATGACTCTGTCATCTCCGCCGGTATAGATCTCCAGCGCCTGCTGTTGGTTTAATAATATACTTTTGTCCAGAATCTCGTCAACGGAAGGCACTCTCCATGCTTCCTGTCTCTCTGCGCCTTCCCCCGCGTGATCCCTCACCTGATTATACCGCACCACCGCAATCTGCGCATTACCATACAGACATCCGGTGACCATAGCCTCCATCATAGACGGCTCATACCAGTCATCTCCGTCTAAAAAGGCGATATATTCTCCTTTGGCTTTATCAAGCCCCGCATTTCTGGCATCGGAGAGTCCGCCGTTTTGTTTATGGATCACCTGCACACGTCTGTCCCTGGCTGCGAATGCATCGCAAAGTGCCGGTGTCCTGCCGTCTGTGGAGCCGTCGTCCACCACCAATATTTCCAGATTTGTATAGGTCTGCTTCTCCAGGGAAGCAAAAGCTCTGGGCAGATAGTCCGCCACATTGTAAGCCGCCACGATAACGGAAACAAGGGGAGTGTATACCTGCTGTCTCCTGCTGCATTGCCCGTCCATGGACGTATTTTCCGGCGGTGTCAGCGCAGGGGCCTCACAGACCACTTCACCTTCTCCGTTGATCTGCAGCATCTTCTCCGTAAAGATATCCCTTCTGGTCAGGGTACTGCCGTCCGGCATATGCAGCCAAAGAGAAGGGGCAATGATCAATTGACCCGTATGGTCTGCCAGCCAGGCCCCCCACCAGCTAAAGCTGCTGTTGGCGATAATGTGATGTCTGCACTTTGTCATCAAAGCCAGATCCAGATACCCGTGATCCTCATCGGCGCCCCTGATCAGTGTATAAGATACACCTGCTGCCCCGCTCCTTTTTTCCATGGCAGCGATCCAGTCTGCCGCCTTCTGCTCATCGTTGGAAAAGACATAGAAGTGCACCTGCTCTCCCAGCCTCTCCAGCATCTGCCTGACTGCCCCTTCATAATAGGCCGGCGTGCAGATGCCTCCATAAGTCTCTGCCTTATCCAGATAATCCCCGAAGCGCAGATGTACTGCAACGGAATTTTCCTTTTGCATCTGCTCTGCCAGGACGGCCCTTTCGGGCTCCTCCTGCCAGATGCTCTCCGAAAAGGTAAAAGCCTCTCTCACCTTATCCCGGACATCTGCAAAATACTTTTCAGACTGAAAACATCCGCAGAAATACCCCTCTTCCAATTCCAGAAAAGAAGGATCGAAAACCAGATCCCGGTCGTGCTTTTCCAGAGAATGCCTTCCCCGTAGTTTTCTGCGGACCCGGCTTTTTACGTCCATTTCCGAATCGGTCAGCGTCCGAACCAATTCTCGCTCTGCTCTGGGATAATCAATGCCGAAGACCGACAGACGAATCGGTCTGCGCACCCCGTTCTCGGCCTGATGCTCGTACTCCGACCAGTCATCAAAGCAGACCTCTCTGCCCATGGCCTGCAGCTTTATAAAAAGAGCGTATTGAAACATCTGGTTGCCGAGTCCCCCCGACATACGGATTACGATCACGCTTTTCCCCCTTTATACTCCGTCTCCATCCAGGCCTGGAACATGAGAATATACCAGACCTGTACGCACCACTCTCCGGTACCTATAAAGCGGTTCCAGATCTCCCAGACCACGTCGGGATCAAGGATACCCTGTTCCGTCAGTTTCTTTCTCTCGATCAGCCCTTCTGCCCAATCCCGCAGTTCTGTCTTTCTAAGCCATTGATCCACCGGAATGGAAAATCCCTTCTTGGGTCTTTCCATCATTTCTCTGGGCACATAACGGTACAGCACATCCCGCAGCACCAGCTTGCCCACGCCGTCTGCCCTGAGATAATCAATGGGCAGCGTCCATGCAAATTCCACCACGTCTTTATCCAGAAGAGGCACTCTGGTCTCCAGGGAAACGGCCATGGCGGTTCGATCCACCTTGACCAGAATATCATCGGGATGATACATGCTCATATCCATCAGCATGATATCGTGGTTTACTTCCCCTGTCTCATCCGGTCCCAGCTGGGTATATGCATAGGGAATCTGTTTATGTTTCAGCGCAATGCGGCCGATCAAAGGATCTGTCTCATAGCTGACACGATAAATATCCTCCGGAGAGTCCGATGCCAGCCGGATGCCTCTGGAGCGCCAGATGATATTATTGCGAAGGGGTGAATGCAGCAGCAGTCCTGCCGCCGGCTTGCGGATTCCTCCGGGGATTCGGCGCACCATGTTCCACATCCGCTCTGCGCCTGCATAGGAGGTATAGCCGCAAAAAAGCTCATCTCCGGCATCACCGCTTAGGGATACCGTCACATGCTCTCTGGTCATCTTGCTCACCAGATAGGTGGGAATCTGCGAGCTGTCCGCAAAGGGCTCTGCGAACATAGCCGGCAGCATAGGAATCACTTCCCTGGCATCCTTTTCCGTGATATAGAGTTCTGTGTGCTCTGTGCCCAAATGCTTTGCAATCTCGCCGGCATAAACGGCCTCATTATACTTAGGATCCTCCATGCCGATGGTGAAGCTTCGAACCTTCCGCTCGCTCTCCTGCTGCATCAGAGCCACCACCGTACTGCTGTCGATTCCTGCAGATAAAAAGGCGCCTACCGGCACATCGGCCACCATCTGATCCCGGATAGAAGCGCGCAGCAGTCTTTCCAGTTCATCCGCTGCCTCTTCTCTGGTACCCGTAAATAAATGAGACTGGCCGTATTTTGCCTTTTCCCGCAAAGACCAGTAGGCTTTTGTCTGCTGTGTTCCCTCCGCATAGGGAGCCCCGATCGTCAGCATTTTGCCGGGCTCTAATTTCCAGATCTTCTGATAGATCGTATAGGGCGCCGGTATATAGCCATGGGCGAAATAGATGTCCAGCACATCCGTAAAAATGGGATTGTCAAAACCCTCCAGTACCGTAATGCAACCTAAATCAGACGCAAAGACAAAGGATCCCGCCACAAAGCCGTAGTAAAGCGGCTTCTCGCCGATCCGATCCCGCAGCAGAGTTATGGTCTTTGTCTCTTTATCAAAGAGCGCAATGGCAAACATGCCCTTGCACCAGCGGATCGTCTCCTCTACGCCATAAGCCTCAAAAGCCTCCAGCAGCACCTCTGTATCGGAGGTACCCCGAAAAGCCGTCACCTTTTTTTCTTTCAGAAGCTTTTCCCGGAGGGTGCGATGATTGTAGATCTCCCCATTAAACACACACACATACCGACCGCTGTGAGACTGCATGGGCTGTGCGCCGGCCTCTGTCAGATCCACGATAGAAAGTCGCCTGTGTCCAAGGCACACCGCTCCGTCTTCGGAAAGCCAGGTCCCCCCGGCATCCGGTCCCCGGTGGATCATGCGCTGCTTCATGCGCTCCATATTCTCTCCGGGATTCTTAAAATGACATAAACCCGCTATTCCGCACATGGGAGTCTCCTTTCTGTCTTTCTTGCCAACTCATTCTTCCTCTGTGCCGATCTGCGCATAATCCTCATCGGCAATGCGCTGGTCGATCTTTGCCGCAGCTTCCTCATAGACCTGCTGCCATTTTTCATAGGCATCGTCCCAGGAAGCATAGCCTTCCTCTCCCCGTCTGTCCGGCAGATCATAATTTTCCTTTAAGTAGTTCTCAAAAAAGGTCGTTACCTTCTGTGCACCGCCGGCATTGGCGTGGTTTCCGTAATCATTAAAATCCCGCGCTCCGTCTATACCGATCTCCTCATAGTATTGATTCAGGTTAAGGAAGTCAAAACCTCTGTCCCTTACCTTTTCCCCGATATAATTAAACATCTGCGCCTGCTCCTGGGTGTGCAGGTAGGGAGAGACGATAAAGAGGGCTTTCTGTCCTTTTTCTTCCAGATAATCCATCAGTTCTTCCAGATGCTGCTCCTGGATCTGCGGAATCGGCGTTGTCTGCGTCTCAGCGGACCAATCCTGCAGGGTGCAGGGGCCCACTTCATCCGTGCTCTCATATCCCTTCATGGCATCCGGCCAGGCATAGAACGCTGTCCGCAGCTGACTGGGCAGAAAAAGCGTCTTCCAGTTGGAATGGTATTTGAAAATATCAAAATAATAGGTATACCGCTCCGTATCCTCTGCCGTCAGATCGTCTGTCACCATGGCATTGATGGTCTTAATCCGATTCAGGGAATATCGCAGATTGTCCGTGACGCCCCGGGTGTAGGCCATATTGTTGGTCATATCCTCTTCCCTGCCGGTATACATCCGCACCTCATAAATCATAAGAGAGGGGGACTGATAGGCCAGTGCCTCCTTTGTCAGGTACAGCTGCGCCACCGGCCTTTGGAGATTGGTAGAAAGAGGATAGCAGACGATGCCCTCCTCTCCGTACATTTGCGGCGTCGCATAATAGGGAAATACCGGAGACGAACCGATCATAATGGCATCTATGGTATTCTTCGGCTCTGCATAAAAGCCCACAAAACGATCTTTCACGGCACCGTTTGTCCGAAGGCAATAGGAAACCATCACCAACAGTGCCAGAAAGAGTGCTATAAAAATCGCAGCCGAAGCTGCCTGTTTTTTTGACATTTTTACCTTTCTATGCCGCAGCTTGCTGCGGCATCCTGAGGAGAATTTCGCGTAGGCGAATTCTCCGATGGGATTAGCATCGATGATGCTTGCGTCATCGATGCAGTTTGAAAGAAATGCTATCAAGCATTTCTTTCAAACTTACCTTTCTATGCCGCAGCTCATTGCGGCTTTCTTATAAACTGCAGCAGATACGCCTCCCACTGCGGCAGCACCACCTCCGGCGCGTAAACCTCCTGCACCTTTGCCGCTGCCCTTCCCATCTGTTCTCTCAAAGAAGAATCCTGCAAGAGCAATCGCAGCTTCTCTGTCAACGCCTTTGTATCCCGCACCGGCACCAGAAAGCCGTTTTCTCCGTCCCTGATCAGCATGGCAGGCCCGCCGCAGGGGCAGTCCGTGGAAATACAGGCTGTGCCCAGTGCCATGGCCTCTAAAAGAGTATTGGGCATTCCCTCCGTATCCGAAGTCAGCAAGAAAACCGATGCTTTTTCCAAAGCCCCCGCCACATCCCGGATACTGCCGGGCAGAGAGACTCTCTCCCCGATGCCAAGCTCTCTCGCCTTTTGCCAAAGTTTTTCCCTTAATTCCCCGTTGCCGTACAGGATCAGACGGTAATCAGGGAATGCCTCTGCCAATGCGGCAAAAGCCTCTATGGCCATCTGCTGGTTTTTATTTTCATCCATGCGGCCCACTGTCACAATGGTCTTCTCCCGCTCTCCTTTCCAGACAGGTCTTATAAAATCTTCGTGGAGAGGATTGGGAAGGATGGTTGTCTTTTTTTGCACCCTGGGGGGAAAGAACTCCCTGCTCTGCTCTGTCTGCAGAATCACGCCTGCTGCCCACGGAAAAGTCAGAAAGGCCGCCTTTTTCAGTCCTTTCCCCTCATATTCCAATGCCGGGGTCCCCCGCACCGCTGCCACCACAGGGATGCGGCAGGGACGGGCCGTCAAAAGAGCCATCACATTATTTTTTCCGATAAAGGAAAGAATCACCTGCGGCCTTTCCTGCTGCCAGATCCGCTTTAGCTTACGATACCGACACCGGAAATTTAACAGACGGCTTTTCCCGGTCTCCTCTTCTGTCAGGTCGGAGAGCACCCGCCGAATCCCGGAAGGAAGGACATATTCATCCTCATCCCTGTGCTGGGTCACCAAAAGGATCTCATGCCCCTGCTGCTGCAGATAGGACATAAGGTTACAGGCTACCCTCTCGGCCCCGGCCTTATGAAGAGAATTGATAAAAAAAGCAATCTTTGCCATAAATTCCTTTCCACATCTCTATCGAGATCATCTGCAGCATTTCCATGATCTACCGCAAGCCTTTCCTCTATCTCTGTCCCAGCGCTATCCCAGATAATAGTGATACCACTGCTGGAAGGCAAAGAAGGACCAGGAAAGCTTGGAGAAATTGGCACCGCTGGCCGGGCCACCGTCCCCCTTCTGTAAATAATCCCCGATGAATTTCGACACAAAATCCGCATCAAAGATGCCCTGTCTTTTCAGGTAATCATAGCTGGCATAATCTGTGAGCTGCTGCCGAAGAGGTCCCCGCAGCCACTGGTCTAAGGGCACGCCGAAGCCTTTCTTGGGTCGCTCCAGCATCTGTCTGGGGATATAGTCATAGGCAATATCCTTCAGAATCGCCTTTTTCTCCCCTTTGCGGTATTTAAAAGCGTGGGGAATCCGGAAGGAATATTCCATCACTTCCGTATCCAGAATCGGGCAGCGGGTCTCCAGGGAATACTTCATGGAGGCTCTGTCTACCTTACAAAGGATATCCCCGGGCAAGTAGGTGTCCATATCTAACAGCATCCTTCTCACCTGCCAGTCTCCTGTGGGATAACGGCTCTCTATGGGATAATTGACCGGAACAGTCTCTTTTTCTCCCTTTACTACCATTTGATGCGCATATTTCACATAGCTGCCGGCGCCGAACTGTGTCTTGGTCTCCTTTTCCCGGTTGGCTGCCACCACCCGTACCCGGAAGGGGAGCTTTTCCTCCAGATGACGTCCGCCTCCGATGGGCAGTCCGCCTGCGGCGTGTACCAACGCTCCTGCCGGGTCTAACAGCTGCGCCTGCCTTACATTTTCATAGATGCTGTAGCCGCAGTAAAACTCATCGCCCCCGTCTCCGGAAAGGGCTACTGTCACATGTTCCTTCGCCAGCGCCGAGACCAGCATAGTGGGAATCTGGGAGCTGTCCGCGAAGGGCTCGTCGAAATATTTCGGTATGCTCTCCACCAGGTCAAACATCTCCGGCTCATCGATATAGAGCTCGGTGTGCCGGGTGCCCAGATGCTTTGCCACTTCTCTGGCATAGCCCGCCTCATCGTACTTTTTTTCCTTAAAGCCGATGGAGAAAGTAGAAAGGGGAATATCCGACTGTTCCTGCGCCATGGCAGAGATCAGGGAGGAATCATATCCGCCGCTCAAAAACGCCCCCAAAGGCACATCTGCGATCATCCGTTTTGCCGTGGCTTTCTGCAGCTTTTCCTTTAATTCCTGCTTGGCCTGGGCGTAGTCCTTTACAGGATCCTTACTCATCCGGGCATAGACATCTGCCACATCCCAGTACTTTTCGGTGGTGACACACCCGCCTTGAAAGGTGAGGATCGTCCCGGGCTCTACCTTATAAACATCCTCAAAGATACTCTCCGGAGCATTGATATACTGCTGATAGAGATAACGGGGAAGGATATCCAGACGGATCTTTTTAGAAAAGCCGGGGCATGCCATCAAGGGCTTGCACTCGGAGCCAAAAACCAGATTGCCGTTCTCTATCCAATAGTACAGGGGCTTTTTGCCGATGCGGTCTCTGGCCAGAAAGAGTGTCTGCAGCTTTCTGTCATAGAGCGCAATAGCAAACATGCCGTTTAACCGCTTTATGCAGTCGATGCCCCATTTTAAGTATGCTGCCAGGATCACCTCTGTGTCACAGGTTGACCGAAACGAATAATCAGAGAGTTCCTCTTTAAGCTCCTGAAAATTGTAGATTTCTCCGTTAAAGACCACCGTCACCCTGCCGTCTCCCGCATGCATAGGCTGATGTCCCAGAGGAGAAAGATCCAGAATAGACAAACGACGCTGGGCCATGCCTACCCGATAGCCATCCGCCGCCTCATAGATCTCTGCACCGCTGTCATTAGGGCCTCTGTGATACATGGTATCATTCATGGCTGTCAATTGTTCTTTTGTGATGGTCCTTCTGGACATGAAACCGCAAATTCCGCACATAGGCTGCTCCTATTTATCCTTTATAAACTGGTCTCTGTACTGGGCGAAGTCCTTGCACTCATTGTCAATCGAATCGATGAGCTCCAGATATTTTTCATCGATCAGGGTTCGGAAATTGTCAAAATTATCATAGCCCTTCTTCGTCCAGGCAAAGGGATGGGTCAGAATCTGTATCTTCTTGTGGTTTCTGATATTCTCTGCATCCGGATAACCATAGCGCCAGATGTGATTGGCATCGGACATATATTTGACTTCCAGCTTCGATTCCGGCGTAGCCTTGGGATCAAAGGTAAAGAAATCATCCTGATACGCATTTAAGATTCCTGGAATCTTGATATTGGCTGCCAGTACATCCGGAGAAGGTCTGTGAATGGAAAACCACTTCACCTCAAATCCCAGCATATTGCTGAGCATGTCCATCTCCTGCTTGATGCGGCTGCGGATCAGTTCTATGTCTGTCATGCCGTTTAAGGCAAAGTGCAGACCGATGTACTGTCCCCGCTCATGCATATCCGTCAGAATATCTCTGTTCTTCCTGGAAAGAATGTTGTAGGAATTGTTGGTCCACTGGAAGAAATAGACGGAGCGAAAATCCATGCTCTCCTCCACCTTGGAAAGTGCCTGGGCCCGCTCCACGGAATACTCCACGTCATGGCGCATCAGGATAAAGGAATCCCGCTGCAGTGCCTCCTCATAGTTAGCCTGCAGTCCCGTCTCTTTGATCAGTCTGATGATCTCCCGATAGTCGTTAAATGAAAACATAGCTGCTTCCTCCCTGCTTATGCCTTTTTACTCTTCTGTATGGTCATCTCCAGATATTCCTTCCACTGGGCAAACACAGCCTCCGGATTGGCAATTTCCTCGATCTTTCTGGCATTGTCCCCCAGCCGCTCCGCCAGCTCCCTGTCCTCTATGAGCCGACAGATTCCGTCCGCCATGGCCTGCGGGTCCTTGATGGGAATGAGCAACGCATTTTCTTCGTTGCGGATGACCGTCCGAGGTCCCCCGCAGGGACAGTCTGTGGCTACGATGGGCATTCCCAGCGCCATCGCCTCCAGCAGGGCATTGGGCATACCCTCCCAGTCTGACGAAAAAGCATAGACCGATCCTCTGATCAGTTCCTGCTCCAGAGAATCGCTGGCTCCCATGAGCCGGATCCATTCTTCGGCGTGCTTTTCTGCAATGATCTTTTCCAGGATTTCCTTCGTGCCGTCTCCGGAATCCCCGCCATAAATCTTTAATACGTAATCCGGGTGCTTTTCATGTACCCTGGAAAAAGCTTCCAGCAGCATAGGCTGGTTCTTGAAATCCACTAATCTGGCAGACTGCACTACGGTCTTCTCTCTCTTTGCAGGCTTTGGCACGCCGATATACTTGGGATTCAGGGGATTTAAGATCACTGTGGAATTCTCCTGCAGATAAGGCCTGAAGAATTCTTTTTGCCCTGTGGTCTGAAATACGCAGCCCGCTGCTCTGGGAAAAAGCAGGGGAATCTGTACCTTATCAGAAATAGCATCGTAGTGTCCCACCGGATCCGTGCGTATGGAAATCACCACCGGAACTCCTGTGCCGGGGCAGGCCATGAGCGCTCTGTAATTTGCCCGCTGGGCAAATGCAATGAGCACGTCCGGCTTTTCCTTTACCATGAATTCCTTCAGATAACGGACTCTGCGGAAGAATTTATCCACACGGCCTCTCTTCTCATCCTCCGGTTTTAAACCCACCACCACACGATGCACTCTCTCATCCAGAGCAAACTCGTTTTCTCCGATCCACTCCGTCGCTACAAAGACCTCATAGCCTTCCTTGGCGAATTGATTGGCCAGATTGGATACCACCCGTTCTGCGCCGCCCTGTTCCAGACAATTCAGGTGAAAAGCGATCTTCTTCACAGTTCTCTCCTCTATTCTCTATCTAATATACTTGAAATAAGACCGGCAGGCCTCTGTATAGGCTTCCTCCGAAAAATCCGCCGCTCTTTTTCCCGCCAGCAGGCTGTACTTCTCCCAGATCCGTGTATCCTCCAAAATCCACTGCATCTTCTCTGCCAGCTGCTGATCCTCTGTGGGCATATGCGCTGCCACAAGATCCTTTTCTTCGGAAAGCGGCGGTATCAGAATACCATATTCTTCATTCTCTGCGGCGTTTTCTTTTTGGGATCTATCCTCTGCGTCGTTCGCAGTTCCGGGTGCCAGGATCTCTCTGGGACCTGTCTTACAGTCTGCGGCAATCACCGGCACGCCCAGGGCCATAGCCTCCAGCAGGGCATTGGGGAAGCCTTCATGGATAGAGCTCAAAACATACAGCTTTGCATGCTGCAAAATGGCAGAGGGATTCCTGCTGACACCGGTACAGAAAAGATCCTCCTGTATGTGCAGCTGCTCGGCCAACGTCCTGTACTGGGCAAAATCTCCCTCTCCGATGAGGACCAGACCGGGATGCTTCCCCCCGCTGCCCTCGGCATGCTCCTGCGTGACTGGGATGTCTGCCGGCTGTGCATGACTTTCCGCCTCTTCGGCGTCTGCCTGCTCCGCTGCAGACGGCACTGTATCCAATAAGGAAAATGCCTTCACCAGATGCCAGAACCCCTTCACATCATCCTCTCTGCCCATACTCATGATCAGAGGATCGTGACTTTCCAAGAAGTGCTTCAGAGCCTCTGTCGTTTCCGCCGGCAGACCGTAATCCTGTTTTTCTTTTCCAATCAGCGGACTCGCAATAGGATTGTACAGGGTAAATGTGTCCTCGCAGTGATAATCTCGCCGCAGCACCTGCTCAATCTCAGCCGAGCAGCACGCTACTGCATCAGATCTTTTACAGAAAAGCCGGATCTTAGAGGGATTATCCAGGTCCAGGTAACTGCGAATACCGGTGATGGTGCGCCCTGTGGTGTTTGCATAGCTATTCGCCAGATTAGCGGTCTGTCCGAAGCTATAGGCAATGTCAATGCCCATCTCTTTTTTCAGCTTCTTTAATGCCCTGACACGCCTGTAAAGATTCAGGATCTTAGCGGCTTTTCCGGATCTGGCCCCCAGATGCAGATTGATCACCTGCAATCCGGTGATGTCATAGGCAATATCTGCATCATCAAAGATCACAATGGTACATTGAAAATAAGGCTCCAGCAGTCTGGCAGTCTTGACGCAGACCCGTTCAAAGCCTCCCTGATGCAGCATAGGCGTCAGCAGCATCAGTTTGGGATCCGTCAGATGCTGATACCATCTCTGCATCTGCAACGCCTGTCTTCTGATATCAAATCCAGCCTCTCCCAACGCTTCCTGCGCCTGTGCAGAGCGTCTCTTCCTTTCGCTCTCATAAGCTGCAGGTTCTGTTTCCGGCTTCTTTTCCATCACTTCTGTCTTTATGATAGGAACCGGCCGCGATGTTTCGCCTGTCTTCTTTGAAGGTGCTTCTTCGTCCCAAAATGCTCCGTCCGTTCCTTTGCCGCACAGCTGCAGAACTCTCCTTACCCACTTCTCTGTCTCTAAGGGCAGACTCTCCACCGCATCGGTGATGCAGACCTCTTTGGTGATCCGATCGGAAATCAGGCAGGGAAGACCTGCCGCCTGGGCCTCGATGACGGTACCCGGCACTCCCTCATACAGAGAGGGAAAACAAAAAAGATCCATGCCCTGATAAAGCATAGCCGTGCGCTCTCTGGGGCATTGGCCTGCAAAGACAGCTTTATCCAGAAGTCTTCTCTCTGCCAGCTGCTCTTTGATCTCCTTTTCCAGTTTTCCCTGTCCCACAAACAGAAGTCTAAAATCCGCTTTGCTCTCTTTCTGCTTTGTCAGCTCTTCCAGGAGCTGTACCAGGAAGCCATGATTTTTCATGGCATCAAAGCGGCCCACATGACCGAGGACGACAGCATCCTCCGGGATGTCGTACTCTTTTCTAATCTGTGCTCTGACCTGCGGATCGAATCGATAGCTGTGGATCTCCAGTGCATTGGGAATCACCCGAACCCTGCCGCTGTCGGAGACGGCACGTCCGTAAGCGCTGATGCCGGATTCCACTGAGCAGGCCAGCAAATGGTCCGCACGGTGCGCCAGCGGCGCCCGCAGGGCTCTGGTAGCCAGTCCTTTGATGCCTGCGTCCACACCGGCACTGCGGACATGCGAGATGGTCGCAGGAATGCCGCTTTTCTTTGCAATGGGCAAATAGATGGAGGCAGTGCTGGTCATATGTCCTTCCACAGCCGTCCATCCCCCATGAGTGGCAAAGAAGCGCTCCGCTGCCCTTCTGTACGCGCCTAAATTCCGCCCGTTAAACCGGGGAAGCGCATAGATCTCTCCTCCCAGGGACCGCACTTCGTCATCAAAATATTCCTTGGCACGTCCTGCCATCAGGGTCTGTGAGCAGTCATCCTCTGCACCGGGCACCGGCGTGGTATGCACCAGAAAATCGAATTGCACCTGCTCCCTGTCAATATGCCGATACAGATCCATGATGCGACTCTCAGCACCGCCCATATTGAGCACACCCAGCACATGCAGGATGCGAATGGGCTGTCCCGGTATCTGTCTGTCTTCTTTCTCTGTTTGCCGGTTTTCGTATTTCACCGTATTATCCATGTAATTCCTCATGTGCCAATCCGTTTTATCTGCATTTCCGGTAAAGTCCGACGCAGCCTCTTCCCTCTAAGAAAGCTTGGCCAAACTATCTCTTCGCTTTCTTTGCTTTATAGCAGACCAGCAGTCTCTTTGCCGTGGCCATGCCGTATTCCTTCAAGTGCCCCGGCAGGCCTCTTTTCCGGACCTGCATATAAATATACTCCGGGTAAGGCAGCAGTTCCTGGGTTTGAAAGATCTTTTCATACTTATCAAAATCGCTCTCCGTCATGGTATTGGCATGTACTACCAATGTAGAGGCTCCCTCTTTCGTCCGCAGTGTACGCTCCATTTGAAACGAAATGGGATAAAACGTCATGCCCCTGTACCGGTAAGGACCTTTGCCAAAACCATCCGTCATCCTGGTAAAACCGGCTGCCTGCAGTGCCTTTAAGGTATTGGCATCATAGGAATGAGCCGGCGCCATAAAAAAGTCCGTGACGATGCCATGGCTCTCCAGAATCCTCTTTCCCTCCCTGATCATCCGTGCCTGCTCCTCATAGGGAACACCGGCAAATTCCGAGAAACAGTTAAGGGGAAAGAGTCCGCCCTTCTGGGTCGTGTAAATATGATGACAGCCGTGCATAGCCAGAATCCATCCCTGCTCCTGCAATTCCCTCATCTGCTGCCAGAAGTCCTCTCTCTCCGGATTTCTGGTCAGATTCGGATCCTGATTATCCGGTACAATACCGATCAGGGGCTTTACATGATATTTTTCCATCAATGCCCGAAAGCGATTGAACTTATCCCAATCCATGTCGGGTGTGATGTCATCCATTCTGATCGCAATTTTCATAGTTACCTCTAATCATGAGAGCAGGTTCTCGTCGATATCTTTGGTCTTGGGCCTTTTATCTTTGGTCTTTGGCCTTTTGTATTTGGTATTGTCCTATTTATTGCAAGGTTTCCCCTGTCTGCAATGTTCTTTGGCTTTCTGTCTCATAGCGGTCGATTCGCAATGAACCATCCACCGTGCGGATGATCAGTTTGCCGTCAAATACATCCACCACTTCGCCGGGCGCATAGTCCGAAAAATCTATCATCTCATCAAAGGGATGGGCCTCCCAGACAGTCACCTTTTCCTCCCCCACATAGCAGAAGGCGCCGGGAAAAGGCGCTGCCACGCCTCGTATCAGATTGTAGATTTCTCTGGTGCGTCTATGGAAATCAATCTTTCCATCTGCTGCCGTGCGCTTCTGGTACCAGGAATCAAAATCTCTGGAATCTGTGCGGATGGGAATCTCCCCGCCCTGCTGATAACAGGTAATCAGTTTTCTGATCAGATTCTTGGAGCAGATCATATTCTTATACTGCGCAGTGCGGATATCATCGTGTTCACTGATCTGAAACATCTCTGTGGCAAAAATATTGGGACTGTCTGCCTTCTCGTCGTAGCGAAACAGATTTAAGTTAAACCGCGTATCCCCCAGAATCATCGACCAGTTAAGCGGCGAGCGTCCACGGCCGAAGGGCAGATAGCCGCAATTGCCATGAAATCCATAAATACCCTTGGAAAAAGCATCTAATACCTTGGGGGGAATCAGCCGCTGCCATCCCACGACGATGCCCAGTTCAAAGGTATTTTCCTCTAAAAAAGCGTTCGTCTTATCGTCATTTAAAAAATAGCTGTCTGCCTCAAAAACCGGAATGCCATAGCGCTGCGTCAGAAAAGAAAGTCCCTTAAAGCCGGAGACCTGATTGTGCTCCAGCACCTTGGGCGCGATGGTGATGACCAGGTCCACCGGACACAATGTATTCTGTATAAATTCGATGATATTTTCGGAAGTATCCTTGACGCCGAATACTACTACCTTATAATGCATATTTCCCTCATTTCTGAGCAGCCTTGCCGCGAAGAGGCGACGAAGATTTCAGATTTCAGATTCTCGTCTGCCATCATCACTGCATGTGCCGAAATCAGCACATGCAGCTTTTATTAACAGAAAATGCCGCCGCAGCGGCATTTTCTGACTCATTTTCCATATATTCCGACTACAGATTCTCTTTATACCAGTCAATTGCCAGGGCGATACCTGCCTTAAAATCAAAGGAAGGATCGTAGCCAAGATTCTCTCTGGCTTTGGTGATGTCCGCATTGCTGTCCCGAATATCCCCTGCTCTGGCAGGTCCGTAGATAGGCTCGATCTTCTTGCCCAGAGCATCGCAGAGTGCATGATAGACATCGATCAGGTATTCTCTTCCGCCTGCGCCGATATTGTAAGCGGTGCCTGCTGCTTCGGAAGAAGCAAGGCAGGCCCTCAGATTACCCTCGATGACATTGTCAATATAGGTAAAGTCACGGCTCTGTCTGCCGTCTCCGTTGATGGTAGGCTGCTCATCTGCCAGCAGGAGCTTTAAGAACTTGGGAATCACCGCCGCATAGGCGCCGTGAGGATCCTGCCGTCTGCCGAAGACATTAAAGTAGCGAAGGCCATAGGTATCCAGTCCGTAGAGCTTTTTATACAGTTTGCCGTACTCCTCATCCGTGCGTTTGGTCAGCGCATAGGGAGAGAGTACATTTCCCTCTTTGCCTTCTTTCTTGGGAAGCTCTGTGGAATCTCCGTAGACAGAAGAGCTGGAAGCATAGACGAACTTCTTGACACCGTTTTGTCTGGAAGCCTCCATCATATTCAGGGTACCGCGGATATTGATCTCCTCATAGAGAAGCGGCATCTCGATGCTGCGGGGCACGCTTCCCCATGCTGCCTCATTCATGACATAATCCACACCCTCCGTAGCCTTCATGCAGGCATCCAGATCCCGGATGTCCTCTTTCAGAAAGGTAAACTTCGGATTGGTCAGGAAAGGCTCGATATTCTCATATTTGCCTGTGGACAGATTATCCATACACCGGACCGTATATCCCATATCCAGAAGGGCTTCACAGATATTGCTGCCGATAAAGCCCGCACCGCCGGTCACCAAAAACACACTGTCTTCCGGGAATTTAAGTTCTTTGTAGCTCATAGTAATCTCCATTTCTGAGCAGCCTCGCTGCAAAAGCCAACATAAATTCAGACGCCTGCTCGCTATCAAGGCTATTCTCCATTCTGCGGGCGCTGAGCGCCTGCTCCCCCCATTTTACCCCCTTTTGCCTTTCTCGTAAACTAAAAACTCCCGGCGGTATACCCGTCGGGAGTTTTTGATTCCGTTCTGCCTGTTATTCCTGTCCGCAAGCCTTCTTGAACTCGTTCCAGATTTCGTTGTACTTATCCTCTGCTTCTGCAGAAACATTCTGTACGATCTCACCTGCTGCTGCATCCTCCGGCAGTACGATCAGATTCTTCATATCGTCGGAGATGTATTCCTCTGCAGCCTTATTGGTGCAGTAGTAGCCGATGTACTCAAAGCACTGCGCAGCTACTTCCGGATCCAGAAGGTACTCGATGAAAGCATAGGCCGCCTCGGCGTTGGGCGCATCCGAAGGAATAAAGCCGGCCATGATACCAAAGCCCAGTCCCTCTTCCGGATAAACCACCTTCAGATCAGGATTCTGGGTCACAGCCTGAGATACCTGAGAGGTATACAGGAAAGCAGCGCCTACCTCACCGCTGAGCAGCAGATCCTGGGTATTGTTGTCATTGATCACACGTACATTAGGTGCCAGTTCCAGAAGCTTGTCTCCAGCCTCCTGGATATGATCTACATCCTCGTCATTCATGGAGTAGCCAAGCATCATCATGGTAATGCCGTCAATTACACGGTAATTGGAGGTCAGAGCGATATTGTCCTTTAAGGAAGAATCCCACAGATCCTTGTAGCCCTTGATGTCCACATCCACCAAAGAGGGATCATAGACGATCAGCGGAATACCTGCGCCGTAGGGAATGGTATACTCATCATCCGGATCATAGAACTGCCCCTGGAAAACAGGATTGATATTGCTCCAGTTGGAGATCTTGGAGGTATCCAGCTTCTGTGCCAGTCCCTCTGTGCGGATAGTATCAATGATGTAGTCATCCGCAATGACGAAATCATAATCGCCGCCCTTGGTCTCCTCTAACTTTGCCAGCATATCTTCATCGTAGTCAAAGTTTGCATAATTGATGCGGATGCCGGTCTTTTCTTCAAAGCCGTCCAGCACTTCCTGCGGGAACATGCCGTCCCAGGTATAGAGATTTAACTCTGTGCCGGATAAGTCCGCTGCTGCCTCTGTCTCTTCTGCATCGGAAGCTTCCTCTGCTGTGCTCTCCTCTGCATCTGCACTTTCGTCGGCAGCTGTACTTTCCTCAGCTGTCTCCTCCGCAGATGTGTCAGTGGATGCTGTGCTGCTGCCGCAGGCGGTCAGAACTGCGGAAAGGCTCATGGCAGCGGTCAGCACAAGTGCCAGATACTTTTTGTTCTTCATATAACTTCCTCCTCTTGCCGCAGCTCGTCTGCGGCGACACGAGGAGAATTCGCGCAGGCGAATTCTCCGATGTGATCAACCAACAAAGCCGCTCCGGCTTTGTTGGCATCAACATAGCTCTCCATCAGGAGAGTTATGTTGATTGTGCTCTTGCCGCAGCTCGTCTGCGGCGTTTTGTTTTTGGCAGGCGTAATTCTACACGCTGCCTGTGCGGACCCTTTTTCTCCCCAGCAGATTGGCCAGAATAAGGATCACAATAGTGATGACCAACAGCACCGTAGCCAGTGCGTTGATCTCCGGCGTGACGCCGGTTTTCATTCTTGTGTATATCTTAATCGGCAGCGTATTGACTTTTGCTCCCGTCACAAAAATGCTGATCACGACATCGTCAAAGGACATGGCAAAGGAAAGCAGCACGCCCGATGCGATGGCCGGCACCAGGGCCGGCAGGGTAATATCAAAAAAGGTTCTGATTCCGGAGGCTCCCAGATCCCTGGCTGCCTCCTCTGTGGCGTGATCCATTCCCGCCAGTCGCGCCCGCACCGTCATAAAGACATAGGGAACGCAAAAGGTCGTGTGGGCGATCACCAGCGTCAGCATGCCAAAGGGCAAATTCATCAGAGAAAACGCCGCCAGAAAGACCATGCCCAGAATAATCTCCGGAATCATGATGGGAATCAGCGAGATATAGGAGACAATGCCGTTTAATTTATTGCGGCACTTGTCCATGCCTAATGCACCGCTGGTGCCGATCACCACCGCTGCCAGACAGGAAAGAGCGCCCAGCACCAGGCTGTTGCGCAGTGCCTCCTTGATATCCCGGTCCCGCAGCAGCTCTTCATACCATTTCAGAGAAAAGCCCGCCCACACCGAAGTCAGCTTGGATTCATTAAAGGAATAGACCACGGTGAGAATAATGGGAATATAGGTAATGATCACAATGATTGCCATGTAGATCCACGGCAGTCTGGATTTCACTTTCATCAATACAGGCCCTCCAGTTCACTGCTGTTGGTCAGCCGTCTGTATAAGGCGATAAACAGAGACGTCAATACCAACAGGACCACGGACATTGCCGCCGCAAAAGGCATATTTCTGCCCTTGGTCATCTGCTCCTGAATCACATTGCCCACCAGCACGATCTTATTGCCGCCCAAAATATCAGCAATAAAGAAAAGTCCCATAGAAGGTACAAAGGTCAGGATCGTGCCGGACAAAAGACCCGGCAGTGTATGTACAAAGGTGATAGAAAAAAAGGCCTGCCTGCCGGTGGCACCCAGATCCCTGGAAGCCTCTACCAAAGACCAGTCCATCTTTTCTGCGCTGGAATACACGGAAAGGATCATAAAGGGCAGCAGCACATAGATCATACCCACCAATACCGCCGGATAAGTGTACAATAGCTTTAAGGGACTGTCCGTGATGTGCAGCCCCATCAGAATCTTATCCAGCACACCGTTGCTTCGAAAAACGATGATCCATCCGTTCAGCCGGATCAGAGAACTGGTCCAGAAAGGAAGCATCAGCAGGAACATCATCCGCTTCTTCCACTTGGCGCTCATCCTGGCCATATAATAGCCGAAAGGATAGCCCACCAGCACAATACAGGCCGTGGACAAAAGAGCCAGCTTCAGGGAATCTGCAAAGGTCTCCAGATAAAGAGGTTCCAGAATCCGTTTATAATTGGAAAGGGTAAATTCCGGCACATACCCCCACACCTGGGCTCTGGACATAAAACTTAAAAATACCAGATATACCAGCGGTGCAAAGACAAAGATCAGTGTAAAAAGATAGATGGGAATTAGCAAAAGCCAGTCCTTTTTCTTCTTTTTGACAGGCATGTTCGTGCCGCCAACTACGTCCTGCGCTTTCCTTCGTTTTTCCGCTGTTTCTTTTTCCTTTTCATTTTCTGTGTTCTTTCCTGCGGTTTCTCTAGATGCCATTATCCTGTACCTCCGCAGCATTCTCGCTCTTCCACCCGATTTTACGATGCTCACCGGGAGTGATCTCGTAGTCGATGCCGTAGCGGCTGGCGATGATCTGCTGTCCGTCCGGCAGCCGCAGCTGCACCCGGAGCTGTCCGCCGGCAAAGCTCTTATCCTCTACCACCGCATCCAGCCGGCATTCCGGCTCATTTTCCATCAGTACATTTTCACTGCGGACGGCATAAACCTTGCCATTTTCCCGGTAAATATTGGCATTGCCCACAAAGTCAGCCACGTAGCTGGTCCGAGGATGATAGTAAATCTCATTGGGCGTGCCCACCTGCTCAAAGACACCATCCCGCATGACTACGATGCGGTCAGACATATTGATGGCCTCTTCCTGATCATGGGTAATATAGATAAAGGTAATGCCGAGGCGTTTTTGGAGCTTTTTAAGCTCTAACTGCATCTGCCTGCGAAGCTTTAAATCCAGGGCTCCGAGAGGTTCATCCAGGAGAAGTACCTCCGGCTGATTCACCACTGCTCTGGCGATAGCCACACGCTGTCTCTGACCGCCGGAGAGCTCATCGGGCATACGCTTCTCGTATCCCTCCAGCTGAACCATCTGCAGCATTTCCTGTACTCTGCGGTGAATTTCATCTTTCGGTGTTTTCCGCAATTTCAATCCGTAGCCGATATTCTTTTCCACATTCATATAGGGAAAAAGGGCATAACTCTGAAAAACAGTATTGACATTCCGATGATTCGGATCCAATCCGGTGATGTTTTGCCCGTTTAAGAGTACCTCCCCACTATCCGGCTCCTCTAAGCCCGCAATAATGCGCAGCGTAGTCGTCTTGCCGCAGCCGGAGGATCCCAGCAAAGTCACGAACTCTCCCTTTTGGATCTGTATGTTCAGGCCCTTTAACACCTGTGTTTCTCCAAAGCTCTTCTTCAGATCCTTTAATTCCAGAATAATCTCACTCATCGCTACCTCTTTAACCGCCGCTTTCCACAGCAGAAACAGCACTCCTTTGGTGCTTTAACGCGTTGCAATCCATCATAATACCTGATCGGCCTCTGCGTCAATGGCTGATCATCAATCCCGCTGTCAGCCTGGCGACATTCACCAGATCTGTAATCCGGATATATTCGCCTGTCGTGTGCACCTGCTGCATGCCGCAGGAAAGCACGATCCCCCTGAGCCCATGCCGCAGAAAGCTGTTATTGTCACTTCCTCCAAAGGTCTCTGTCAGCGTTCCGGGCAGCCCCAATTTCCCGCACACCTGCCGGAAACGTTCTACCACCGGTTCCTCCTTCTGTACCTGATAGGCATGCAGGTGTTCTTTGGACTCTGTCAGGCAGGTGCCTCCCAATGCCTCGGCCGCCTCCCGTGCCTGTTCCTCTACACTTTCCAGCAATGCCAGTGCCTTCTCATGGACGAAGCTTCGTATTTCTCCCTCCAGAATGATCTGCGCCGGCACTACATTGGTACCCGTGCCGCCCCGAAATAAGCCTACATTCAGCGTGGTCTCCTGATCGATATGTCCCTGGCGGCAGCTGCACAGGAACCTGCCTGCCATCTGTCCCGCATTGATCCCCTCTTCCGGTGCAAAGCCTGCATGGGCCGCCTTTCCCTGAAAGGTCAGCTTAAAGGAAAGCAGGGTAGGCTCCCGCAGGGATGCCTTTCCGGTAGGACCGCTGATGTCCAGTACATAAGCCTCTTTCGCCCTGATTTTCGTATAATCAAAAAGTCGGCTGCCCTGTGTGTAGGCCTCCTCTGCCACCGGCAGCAGCACCTCCACACTGCGTCTGGGAATCCTCTGCTCATCTAACGCCTGCAAGGCCTCCAGAATGGAGGCCACGCCCGCCAGGTCATCCGCCCCCAGCACCGTATCACCACCGCTGGTGATCCTGCCATCTTCCTGCATCAGGATCTTCTTCCCATTGCCCGGTGCCACCGTATCCATATGCCCTGAAAAAAGCAGCGGCTCTCCCGGCAATGTCCCGGGAAAATAAGCATAGAGATTGCCCGCATCGCCTGAGAGCTTCTCTCCCGCATCGTCCTCTGCGATCTCCTGACCGCCCAGTGCCTCTATTCTCTCCCGAAGCACATCTGCCATCTGCCTCTCGTGAAAGCTCTCACTGTCGATCTGGGCCAGCGTGCAAAAGGTATGGATGAGCCGCTCCCGGTCAATGAGCTCTTTTAAATCTATGCTATCTGTTGAAATGTTATCTGCTGTATATTCTAAACTTCCATTGTATTCTGCTTGCCCTGTATACGCTGCCATCGAAGTCTCCCCAAAATGCAAATTCTTAATATCCTATATAATTAGTATGAATACTAGCATTATCTATTTTCCCTGTCAAGCAATAAAACAGCTACCAGTATCAAAAGGTACACCCTCCGGCATCATAGGGTCAAGAAACTTTGTTTGTAAATCCTGCGTTAAAATGTGGTTAAACACACAGACAATGTTGGAGAAAGCTGCTATGCTTTTATCAGTAAATGAGAATCTTCAGGAGGTGATCAGATGATCAGAATTGCATTTTACGACACAAAAGAATATGACAGAGTATCTTTTGAGCGCCAGCTGGAAAACGACGGCAGTACAAAAGACATTTCCATTAAATTTCTGGAGACAAAGCTGACAGAGGATACCGCAGAATTAGCGAAAGGATGCGACGTGGTCTGCGTGTTCGTCAATGACACCGTAAATGCTGCTGTCATTGATAAGCTGTATGACTATGGTATCCGACTCATTGCCCTGCGCTGCGCGGGCTATAATAATGTAGATGTAGCGCACGCCTTCGGCAAGATTCACGTAGTTCATGTGCCCGCCTATTCCCCCTATGCCGTGGCGGAACATGCAGCGGCGCTGCTCCTTACCTCTGTGCGCCGCATCCACAAGGCTTACAACCGCACCAGAGATTTTAATTTCTCCCTAAGCGGACTGACCGGCTTTGATCTCCATGGCAAAACCGCCGGCATTATCGGCACAGGCAAGATCGGCCGCATTTTTATAGACATCTGTCGGGGCTTTGGCATGCATGTCATCGCCTACGATGCCTTTCCTGCCAAAGACAGCGATATAGAATATGTTACCCTGCAGGAACTGTTTGAAAAAAGCGACATCATCTCTCTGCACTGCCCTCTGACAGAGGATACGAGACACATGATCGGCACAGCAGCCATCGGACAGATGAAGAAGGGGGTGGTGCTCATCAATACATCCCGTGGTGCCCTGATCGATGCAGAGGCCCTGTTAGAAGGTATTAAATCCAGACAGATCGGCGCCGCATGCCTGGATGTGTACGAAGAGGAGGCTGACATCTTCTTCGAGGACAGATCCGGCCATATCCTGGACGATGAACTGCTCTCCAGACTGATCTCCATGCCCAACGTCATCGTCACCTCCCATCAGGCCTTTCTGACCCAGGAGGCACTGTCCAATATTGCGCAGACCACCCTTTCCAATATCCGCTCCTGTTTTGCAAAGGATGGCATCTGCGATAACGAGCTGTGCTACCGCTGCGGCAGTATCGAGCACTGTAGAAAAGATCGGAAGGAAAGGTGTTTCTGACAAGGAGCATACTTTTATCTAGAGCAAAGGCGTCATATATAACGGCAGATAAACGATACCGTTCTCTTCTTTTCTGTCTCCGTTGTGAAGGACATAGGGAATATGAGTTTGTTCTGCATATTTGTCCTTGAATTTTTTCAAGGAAGTCAGTGTGTAATTCTTACCGGATTTTACCTCAATAGGCGATATGTTATGGCGACTCCCGATCCTGCTCCTGGCAATCAGGAAGTCAATCTCCATGCGTTCTGTTACGTCATCTCGTGAGGGATTTGCATAAAAATAAAGCCTGTGTCCGGCAGCTGTCAGCATTTGTGCCACAATGTTCTCAACGATCATGCCTTTATTTACTTCCAGTTTATCAAATAAAAGTTTTTTGTAGATTTCCTCACTTACAATTCCGTTTTCATCAAAGGCATGACTGATCAGCAATCCGGTATCACCCATATAGCATTTCAAAGTCAGTCGATCCATATTCAGCTTTAATCCTATGCTTGGGGCTGTAGAATTATAACACATATTAGCAATCATGGAATCGGACAGCCAGAACAGCGCATCCTCATATTCCCGAAATCGTGCCTCCTTTTTCAATGAGGAAAGTCTGAATTTTTTGTCGTGTTTTTGAAGCTGCGAGGGAATATCATCAAAAATCTGCTCTACCTTCATCTCATATCCCACTGCATGTTTCGCAATGTCAGCCCGATACAACTCCAGGATTCCCCTCTTTACCCGATCAACACTGTCAAAATCACGGGTTTCCATATATTTTTCAACTGCCTGCGGCATTCCACCAACGATCATATACTGTCTGAAATAATCCATAGCCTTGCGGTGAAGCGCCTGACCCATCGGCTGCTTTTTTTCATAGCAGGTCTTTATAAGCGGCATAAGCGTCTCATTGCCAAGTGCCCACAAAAATTCCTCAAAATCCAGAGGATACATTTTCAGATGTTCTTCCTCCGATGGAAGCAGAATATCCTGCACGTTCTTGCGGATAGACATCAATGATCCTGTCTCCAGATAATCATAACGCCCATCCGCCACCAGATACTTGATAGCAGATCTGGCCCGCGGACAAAGCTGCACCTCATCGAAAATGATCAATGTATCCCGCACATACAGCTTCGTGTTATAAAATCCTGAGAGATACATAAACAGTGTATCCAGATCATTCAGATAATGATCAAACAGTTCCCTTACCTCTTTGGGAGCGCTGTTAAAATCGATCAATATGTAACTTCTGTATTCCGACCGCGCAAATTCCTGTGCAATATAACTTTTTCCGACACGCCTTGCTCCATCAATTAACAGTGCGGTCTTTCCCGCGCTTTCAATTTTCCATTTGCATATATCTTCATAGAGTTTTCTCTTCACTATAATACCCCTTAATTAAGAAATGCAAAACTTTTGCAATCCCATTATATCACATAATCAAGAATTTTATTCAAGTCAAATTGAACCAAATCAACTTTTTTATTTTCTCTATAATACGCATAATCAAATATTTTCAATCCATTATAATACACATATTCAAGATTTTTAAGATTACTATATTCCAGTATTAAATTAAAATTCTGCATTGAGACCTTAAGTTCCGATTTACAAAAGCAAATTCCGGTTTTAGTCTTTTATATCGGTCGACAAAAGCAGACCAAAAGCAAAAGCTTCACTAAATTAGGCATACAGCAACACAAAAGGCCGTCCGGATTCTTTCCGGGCGGCCTTACAATATATTTTAGATAATGAACAAGCACTTCTCCTGACTTCTACAGGATCTCGTACTCTCCCTCTCCGATCTTTTTAAACAGCGGAAGCTTCTGCAGGAAAAGGATATCCTTTCTCTCTGCCGCATCTCCCTCTGCCAGAATAGCAGCTTTCTTTACCACATTGGCGCCGGCGCTCTTCATCAGCTCCTCCAGAGCGTGGAGAGACTCTCCTGTAGAGATGACATCGTCGATGAGGCAGACATTTTTGCTCCGTATCTTTTCCGCATCGGTTCCGTCCAGTACCAGATGCTGCTCTCCCTTTGTGGTGATGGAGTGCACAGAGACAGAAACGGTATCTCTCATATAGGATTTCTCGCTCTTTCTGGCGACGATGAATTCCTTTTTCCCGAGAAGTCTGCTGATCTCGTAGGAAAGTGCAATACCCTTGGCCTCTGCGGTGACAATGACATCCACATCGCCCAGCTGTTCTGCGATCTTCGGCGCACAGGCGGCAATGAGCTCTGTGTCGCTGATAACCACGAAGCTGGCGAAAGCCAACTCATCGTTAATAGGAATAAAAGGCAGTGTTCTCTCTACACCGCACAGATTTAATTTATATTCTTTCATGTTGATCCTCTTTTCTGAGCAGCTCTGCTGCAAAGAGGCGACGAGAAGTTCGGATTCTCGTCTGCCATCCATGCAATCTGTTTCTTTCAAATTATTCTCTCTATAATCCCAACAGCTTTGCTGCCACGCCGGCGATCATGCCCAGGAAGGGATTGGTCACAGCGGTGACCACCATGGTGGTTCCGCCTACAGCCGCATTCAGGCTGAATGCGGTAGGTGCATCCAGTGCCACGGTCTTAAAGATACCCAGTACGAACAAAAAGCCCGCAATGGAAGAAGAAGGGACAAATCTGCCGATCTTCGGAAGAAGCTTGAAAATAAGGATCAGGCCGATTACAACCATCATGATGACACCGGACCACACGGCATGGGGTGCATTCGCCGTCGCAGAGATGATTGCCTCTACCGGTGCGCCGCCGAAGAAGGAAGATACCATATCGGCCAAAGAAGAAATCACGGTCAGGTGATCTACATTATAATTGCCGCCTGTGGCCATACCGGCAGTGATGCCGCCGAAGGAAATGTTGGAACCGATATTCAGGCAGACCATACCCAGTGCTCCCAGGATCACATTGGCATTGATGGTAAATTTCTGTCTCTTGAAATTATCATCCTCCACCACGATATTGCTCTTCTCCTTCTGGAAAAGGGCGCTGGCGATGCAGGATACCACCACGGAGATCACGATGGTATAAACCAGGGTGTTGGAGCTGTTTCTGGTGATGTAATAGGTAACCAGAGCCGCTGCCAGGGAAGAGCCGCCGGAGATGGCATCGCTCTTGATCATGTCGATGGCAGCCTTTGTCAGCACGATACCCACGCCGGCCATCATACCGTAAGCTACATCATCTCCGATAAAATTCACGATTCTGGTCAGCAGTCCGAAGGCGCCGATCAAAGCCATGATGACACCACCGATAAAGATCATGGTGCAGCGCTCTGATCTGTCCTTTCCGGCTGTGCCGGCATAGGTGATGGTCTCTGCCTGGAAAGAGATGGGAGCCACACTCTGTGTCACGGTATTGCCCACCGCACCCACAAAGAATGCCAATGCTGTGGGAACAGAGGCAAAGCCAAAGGCCAGTGCCAGCAGACCCTGGGGCAGGCCATTTAACACCACGCCCACGATGGCCATCACATCAGTTACAATTGCGTTCATATTTCCTCCTCATAATCTCGTACCGCAGTCCGCCTGCGGAAGTGCGCAGAGACGCAGCCGGCTTTTCCTCTGCTGCCTCCTCTGATATGTATGAAACTTTGATGCCGAGGTTAGTGTAACACGGCCGCATTGATCCGTAAATCGTTGAACAGCGCGAAATACATACAAAGTTACTGTCATAACTATGCAGTTCCCACAATATCCTCCAGCGTATAAAGCCTCATTCTGTTCCTTAGGGCCCCTGCTTCCATCTTTTCATCATAACCATTGTACCTACATTACCTGGACTCTGCATTGCCGGAATTCTCTGTTAAGAAACTGCTCTCTTCGCCGGAGGTTTCTGTCTGTTCTCCGGAATTGCCATTGGCATTATCTTCTGTTTCCCCGGTTTCAGCATTCTCATTCGTTTCTTTCTCTGTTTCTGTCTTCTCCGTCCCTGCACTCTCTGCTTCTGTTTTTACCGATTCTGTTTTATCGGTATCTGCAGCCGTCTCTTTATTATCGGTCGATGTGTCCTTTGCCTCTTCCACAGACGTGTCTTTGGAAGCCTCGGTTTCACTCTTTGTTTCTGTCTCCGCTTTTTCCGTCTCCGTTGTTTCTGCCTTTGCTGTTTCCGACTCCGTTTTTTCCTTTATTTTATTTACTTCCGAGGCAGTTTGGATCTCGTTATCCTCTGTCTGCGCATTCTCATCCTCTGAAGTTTTTCTGAATACTACATAGATGGAGGTATACTCATTCACCGAACCGCTGATTTCACTCCCCGTATTTGGTCCGCCTTCCGGTATCGGCAGATCAACTCCTTCTGCTACAGGATAGTTGATAATGAAATATCCCACGTATTCATAGCCCTCATTGGGCGTGATATTTGAGATTGTAAAAGCAGTTCCCTTATCTAAATAGCCATCATCAAAGCTGTCATTTCGACTGCCGCCTACGGTAATCTCTGCTTTTGCATAAGTATACAAATGGGGATGATGTTCACTGTCATCCATTGTATAACTGTTTATATCCAGATAAAACTGAATCCAATGGGCATAAACCGTCAGATCACTGCCGGACATTACGGTTTCCTCTGTTACCTTGTCACCGCCTTCTTTGGCCGTATACCACCCTGTGAATTCGCAATGCTCTCTCGTGGGCGTCGGCAAGTTTCCAATCTTTTCCCCCTGCAGGATGGAGCGCGACGATTCCTCACAGGATCCGCCGTTGGCATCAAATGTCAAGGTGCCATTCTTCTTCCAATGGGCATACAGCATCTTGCTTTCCGTGCCCATTGTGCCAGCGGAGGATACTTGCTCAGCACTTTCCTCATCCTCTGTGCCTGTCCACCATCCGTTGAATTCGTACCCGCTTCTGACAGGTGTCGGTAATGTATACGATGTTCCTGCCTTACAGGTATAGACAGCATACTGTCCCTTATTCACCCAGGGGCTTTGCACGTCAATCTGTCCTCCACACGGGTCGATGGTAATCGTCGGCGCACTGGTGTAGCGCAAATTGATCTCCACCAGCCTGTCCTCTGAGCCCACTGTCACTTCGTATGGATCTGTATCCTCACAGATATACCCTTCCTTGGTATAAAAATTACATACTTTGATTTTATCCCCTACATTTACCTGTCTCCAAGCATCCTGCACACGATCTTGATAGATCTCATTTACATATAGATCAGCATATCCTTCGACCTCTGTCAAATTTCCCTTTTTTTCTCCATTTACATATGCGTTCAGATCAAACCTGATAATTGGTGTACTGGAAAAATGAAAAACCAATTGATCAGCATATTCTCCCGCGTATTTGGGAGTGGCACCGCTATCCACCTGTAAATTGATCGTTTTGTTCTCTGCTGCCACCGGATGATATTGGTCTTGAAAAGTCACCGTGGCGCTGGTATCACCGTTTATACTGTATCCTATCGTGTCATCTCCATTTTGAAGGACACCCTCTGTGGCCGATGACTTGCTGGCCGAGGTGACATCTACATGGAGCGTATTGGTTCTGTTCATAGCTATGGTATAATGCAGCGTGCCTGATCCAGTAACGGTAGATATCCCCACCTCCGCAGGAATGGTCACCGTGTAATCGCTGTCTGTCACAACATTGGCACCACTCTCTCCGGCCTGTGCCTGCTCTGCCCCTATAAGCGATGCCAGAAAAAGCAAAGCTGTTCCTATCGCTATTTTAAAGCTATTCTTAAAGGCTCTTTTCATAATGTTCCTCGTTCGCAAATATTTCGTCTGTAAAAAAAGGAATGGGACATTGCCCATTCCCTTTTTTCTTCAATCAGTCTGTTCTGCTGAATATCTGTTTTCAAAAAGCTGCTCTTTCCAGCCTAATTCGTAGCAGAAGTATCTATTGCTTCTGCAGTAAAGGTAGCTGTTCCCGAATAGCTACCTGCCTTCTCGTTAGCTCCAAGATCCAATTCAAATGTCAATTCATCGGAAGCTCCCGTATAACCGGCTTTCATCTCCATTACCATTCCACCAACAGCGAGGGGAGCAGTCTCACTTCCCTTATAGATATTATAAGTCAATGTATCCATGCTGGTGCTGTCAGTGATTGTAAACTTACCGTCCTCGCCACTGCCTTTCACTGTGACTTTTACTTCATAATTATTTTCAATTCTGTTTTCCAGGATTTCAACTTTTCCGGCTTGCTGTTTGATTTTATTATTATCATCCTTATTTGTTCTTACAAACACAACTTCATTTGGAACCGTCCAATGATAACTTGCTTCTGTGGTATAGGTAACTTTAGTGTCCTTTGATTCCGACTTTGTCGCTGCATCCGCTGCCAGCGCTGTCATCCCAGCCGCACCGCTCATCATCGCCACTGCCATAGCCATTGCTGTTGCTTTTCCGACTATTTTCTTCATTGTACCGTCCCCCCTAAAAAATTTATTATGTACCTATTCGCCTATATCTTATATGTTGACAAGCGATACACTAACCATTTTGATATACTGACAATTCAATGACATAGATTACTATAAAACTGCCAAAATCTGCATTCCCTCTGACCAAAAGCTACATCTTCCTCCGAGATCAGTACAAAAATCCCTTCTGTACAAGGTCCTTTTTGCAGCATCACTCCACATTTAAGGTGATCTTCACTACACCCCGGTTCGTTTCTGTGGATTTGTCAGAGCGATAGGGCTGGCAGACCACGTAGGCGGCGTAGCTGCCGGGTTTAAGGCTCCTGGTCATCTCCATCTTCTGAATGTATTTGCCGGGAGAGACTAGGCCTGACTGATAGAGCAGCTCATCCCCCTCCTCCAGGTATAGACCGAAAGACATGTAGTAACAGTCTGTGCCGCAGGCGGCATCGATCTGCACTTCTCTGCCCTGGTCTGTCTTTACAGTGATGGACTTCGTACCCTCAAATCCCGCGATAGCTTCTACGGCGTAGTTTCCATCCTCGTCCTTTGCGATTTGGAAACACTTCTTGTCATAATCGGTAACCTCTGCGACCTCTTCGTTAATGTCCGCCAGCTTGAGATAATGGGACAAGGCCGTCTGTATGCCGCTGTCTACCACCAGCTTCTCCAGCTCGGTGCCGTCAATGCTCATGGTATCGAAATACCAGTAATTTTCTCCCGGGTTATGGAATTCAAAGCCCTGGGTAATTTCTTTCGTATTAGCAGGTATGGTAAAGGATACCCACCCCGGCAGGGTGATATTCGCGCTCCTGTCTACCGGCTCCTCCGGCTTAATGTACTCTCCCTGGTCGACCTCTGTCTCCAGCTGTTCCTTCTGCTCACCCAGTACTGCAGTCTCTTTCTTCCTGCCGGAAAGAAAGATATAAATACACAGCAGGATAATGATCAATAAAAGTAAGCGAATCAGCAGTGTGCTTTTCTTCTTACTTTGCTCTTTTTCCTCCATGCGATGCCCCTTGCGTTTTTTTGTTCTTTACGTTTTTTTGTTCTTTACGTTTTTTTGTTCTTTACGTTCTTTTGTTCTTTACGTTCTTTACACTCTTTACATTTACGATTTCATAATAACTTCTGTACCATTTACTATATTACTATACTACACTTTAGTGTTATATAAAAAGATTATTTCGAAGTTTTTTAACCCATCTGCCGTTTTCCGCTTACGAACAATAAGAAACTAATCAGCTACTGCGACACCACTGCCGCCGTATACGTCACCCGTCCTGTGTAATAACCGGCCTCCTCCGTCTCTGCGCTGCCGGTATCTAAGGTAAATACCAATGGCTGACTGGCGCTGTTGGTGCCGTTTTTAACTTCTAATACCGCACCTCCCGGAATGATCTCTGCCGCATCTCCTGCTTTGCGAATCGTATAGTAGAGTTCCTTTGATCCATTGGAAATCACATACTTATTGTCCTTCACAGTGTCACTGCTCACTGTGATCTGAAGCTTTGTGTTTCCCGGAATCACATTCTTGGTCACACGCACACTGTTATTTTGGTCGGTGGTGACTTCCTTTTTCTGATTCACCCCCAGATTACTGCCAAAGGAGACCTTGTCATGAATCATCCACTCATAGCCGCTGCTGACCTGATATTCGATCTCGGTGCTCTTCTGGTCTTTCAAAGACGCCGCCAGAACATTCATACCAGATGCCGCTGTCATCATGCACACTGCTGCCAAAGCTATTGTCCTTTTTTTATTCCACCCCATACTCCGTCCTCCCGTTGTCTGATACACTCGATATTCTGATTATAACACTTTCCGGCTATATAAAAAGACGTAAATGCAATTATTTATGTTTCTTCCATCGAATAATAGCTGCATATACAATAGCAAAAGGAGCGGGTCACTTCACCAGGACCCGCTCCCAACTGTAGACAATACAATATTTAACCTTCCGTGCACACTCTACTTTCTGCTGTTTCGCCAGTCTATGATCTCCACCCCTACATAGCCGATGGCACAGGCCAGAAGGATCATGGACAGTTTATTCCAGTCCAGCGCGATACATATAATGACCGCTATAGCCAGGTCCGTTATCCAGGTGAAAATTCTTTTTTTCATAGCTACCTTTCTGTTCCGCAACTTGTCTGCGGCTACGAAAAATCCCATGCTGTCAATACGACAGCATGGGATTCTAAATTTCTATCTCTGCCTCTTAGTAGCGGTTAGCAATCAGCTTTACGCCGGGGCCCATGGTGGTAGCCAGAGAAATGGACTTCAGGTACTGGCCCTTTACAGTAGCGGGCTTTGCCTTCTCAATGGCAGCCATCAGTGCGTTGAAGTTGTCCAGCAGCTGCTCCTCGGAGAAGGAAGCCTTGCCTACCGGCACGTGAATGATGTTTGCCTTGTCCAGTCTGTACTCGATCTTACCGGCTTTAATCTCGTTGATAGCCTTGGTAACATCCATGGTAACAGTACCAGCCTTCGGGTTTGGCATCAAGCCCTTGGGACCTAAAACCTTACCTAAACGACCTACAACACCCATCATATCAGGAGTTGCAACTACAACGTCGAAATCCAGCCAGCCTTCGTTCTGAATCTTGGGAATCAGCTCCTCGCCGCCTACGAAATCAGCGCCTGCTGCCTGTGCCTCGTCTAACTTAAGGCCCTTGGCAAATACCAGTACGCGAACAGTCTTGCCGGTGCCGTGAGGAAGAACTACAGCGCCGCGGATCTGCTGATCTGCATGACGTCCATCGCAGCTTGTGCGGATGTGAAGCTCTACAGTCTCATCAAACTTAGCGGTTGCAGACTTCTTTACCAGAGCAATGGCATCTGCGGGCTCATATAAGGTTGCGCGGTCGATTAACTTAGCCGCTTCGATATATTTCTTTCCGTGTTTCATTCTATCATCCTCCTATGTGGTCATTGACTTCTCACCGCCTCTGCGGCTTCTGTCTCCCACTATTCCTGCATCAGTTCCCGGTAACGGATTACTCCTCTACCGTAATGCCCATGCTTCTTGCGGTACCGGCGATCATGCTCATAGCTGCCTCAATGGAAGCTGCGTTCAGATCGGGCATCTTCATCTCTGCGATCTCACGGATCTTGTCCTTGGAGATGGTAGCCACCTTGGTCTTGTTCGGTGTACCGGATGCCTTCTGCAGATTGCATGCCTTCTTTAAAAGAACTGCTGCCGGCGGAGTCTTCGTGATAAAGCTGAAGCTTCTGTCTGCATAAACAGTGATAACTACAGGGATGATCAGATCACCCTTGTCTGCGGTCTTTGCGTTGAACTGCTTGGTGAACTCAACGATGTTGACACCGTGCTGTCCAAGTGCAGGACCTACCGGCGGTGCAGGGGTTGCTTTGCCGGCCTGAATCTGTAACTTGATGTAACCTGTGACTTTCTTAGCCATTTCAAATTTCCTCCTTTGTGGTTTTGGCGCAGTCTGGCTGCTCCCACTGTATCTATGAAAACCGCAGCCGAGGCTGCAGCATCATACTTAATTATATTTAATACCTTCGATGCATTTCAGCAGTGTTCCAAAAAGCTCACGCTTACTGGCATCTGCGCACTTCTGCAAAGCCGATCTCTACCGGTGTCTCCCGGCCGAAGAGCTCTACATTGATCGTAGCGCACTGCTTGGTGTAGTCAATCTTCTGTACTACGCCGATGGTATCCTTCCAGACACCGGCCACCACAGAGACCATATCGCCCTCTGCGAAGTCCACGGTAATATTATTGACATGGATGCCCAGAGGCTTCATCTCTGCCTCTGTCAGGTAAACCGGCTTGCTTCCCGGTCCCACAAATCCTGTCACACCTCTGGTATTGCGGACTACATACCAGGTGTCATCATTCATCACCATATTGACCAGTACATAGCCGGGGAACATCTTCTTCGGAACAGCTTTCTTGGTGCCGTTCTTTACTTCGACCACGTCCTGCATGGGAACACGCACCTCGAAAATCTGATTCTCCAGATGACGGTTCTCAATAGTCTTCTCAATGGTGACCTTTACCTTATTCTCGTAACCGGAATAGGTGTGAGCCACATACCAATGTGCCTCATCACAGATGGCACTCTCATCCAGCTGCTCTTCGCTATTCTCTGACTGTGCCGCCAGGGAAGCCTCTACAGCAGCAGCATCTGCATCATCCTGATTCAGGACGCGCTCAGCCTCTGCCTTTTCGATATCAGCCGCCTTCTTTGTAAAATCCGGTCTCTTAATCTCTCGCACTCCCGGAAGCACGCCCGCTTTTACACGAACACCCTTCACTCCTGCATTGGAGTCATATTCTGCCATATTTACCTCTTTATGCCGCAGTTTACTGCGGCAGCACGAGGAGAATTTCGCGCAGGCGAATTCTCCGATGTGATCTTGCATTGATGACGTTTACGGCATCA
>CAVBBL010000011.1:0-77645 GCA_963593905.1 bacterium
TTTCATATTAATCCCCATTCCGCAGGCGCTTTGCGCCGGAGGAATCTCAAAGCAAATTTCAGATTTGCTTTGAGATCAGCGCTATTGGTGACGCCTGCGGCACCAATAGTTGTGCGAAAAATATGCCATCGGGCATATTTTTCACACTAATCCTCATTTCTGAGCAGCTATGCTGCGAAGATGCGACGAGAATTTCAGATTCTCTTAATCGAATTCCTAATTCGATTTGCCATCACTGAATTTTTTCCTTCAAAACCATAAACTACGAATGCCCGGCATTCTTATAATAACGCCTTATCCCTCTCATAGGTCTCGGCAATAATATCCCGCACATACTCAGCGATGTGCTTCTTTTCCTCCGGTGTCATGGAAGCCACATCGATGGGCTTTCCGTACTCTGCAATCACATGCACTGCCTTGATCCTTGGCCAATGGTCCTCAAAAATATCTCCCGTGTTCACCAGCGTTACGGGAATAATGGGACACTTCGCCTTGGTGGCCACCTTAAAGCTGCCGCCGTGGAAGGGAAGAATCACTCCTTCTTCCTTACATCTGGTGCCCTCCGGGAAAATAAAGATGGAGTGACCTGCCTTAATCTCCTCGATGGCATTTAGAATGACCTGCAATCCCTGTCTGATATTCTCTCTGTCCAGAAAGAGTACGTGAAGATTATGCGCCCATTGCCGCAACAGCGGTATTTTGGAGAGCTGGATCTTAGCCAGATAGCCTGTAACAGAGGGCAGCTGCATGATGGTGATCACCGCGTCGAAAATGCTGCGGTGATTGCCTATGTAGAGCACAGCCTGATCCCTGGGGATATTTTCCTTTCCAATGACGGTCAATTTACATCCTGTAAAGAACCACACGAAGTGAAGTCCGCCCTGGATAAACCGGAGGCTTGCCAGATCCTTTGCCTCCTTTGAAAACTTACCCACAATCCACAGAATCAGATAGACAGGGATACTGATGATCAGAAAAAGCACAGCCGCCAATAAAGTCAGGCCTGCACGCAGCCACATTACCATATTTAAAAGCTCCTTTTACCGTTTATGACAGAAAGTTCACCCGGAAGACCGACTGCTTCTCCAAAAGGCTGACTGTCTTTCCGGAAGGCAGCGCATTCACGGCGCCGCTTTCTGTTTTGTATACAGGATATTGTAACACAGCAGTGCATTGCTTGCCATAGTCCTATATTTTTCACAAATCCTTCAGCAAATGTTCATTGTAAGAATACACGCTTTCTGTATATAATTATTTTGTATCGTCGCCTCTTCGCAGCAAAGCTGCTCAGAAATGGAGATTAGTATGATTCTGATAAAAAACGGCAAATTAACAGACCCCCGCACACAACTGGAAGACTATCGGGATATACTCATTGCAGACGGCAAGATTGCCCAGATTCGCACCGGCATCACAGAAGAATTCTGTCTTGCTTATGGGAAGGATCCGGTCAATCAGGTAAAAGATACCTCTTTGCAGGTCATTGACGCTAAACACATGATTATAGCGCCCGGCCTGGTGGACACCCATTCCCATTTCCGCGATCCGGGCTTCACACAGAAGGAGGATATCGTCTCCGGCGCCAATGCCGCTATGAAGGGTGGGTATACCAGCATCATCATGATGGCCAATACCAATCCGCCTATTGACAATGTCGACACCTTAGAGGATGTACTTCACAGGGGCGCTCAGACCCCCATCCGTATCTACAGTGCCGCCAACGCTACCAAAGGCATGCAGGGGAAGTCGCTGACAGACTTCCATGCGCTGAAGGAACATGGTGCCGTCTGCTTTACCGATGACGGCAAGCCCATATTGGATACCGCTGTGATGGAGGCGGCCATGAAGGCTGCTAAGGAGGAGGACAGCCCCCTTTCTCTCCATGAGGAGGATCCGGCCTATATCCGTCAAAACGGCATTAACGCCGGGGGATATCCTGCTAAATTCCTGCATCTGGAGGGTTCTTCCAGAGAGGCAGAGATCACCATGGTACAAAGAGATGTGGATCTGGCTGTAAAGCTCATGTGCCCTCTGTGCATCCAGCATATCAGCACCGCTGAAGCAGTGGAGATCGTTCGCAAGGGAAGACTTCTCAATTCCCGCATCCATGCAGAGGCCACCCCGCACCACTTTACCCTGACCCAGGAGGCTGTCCTTCATCACGGCACTCTGGCCAAAATGAATCCGCCCCTGCGCACAGAAGAGGATCGTCTGGCCATCATCGACGGCCTGTGCGACGGCACTATAGATATCATCGCCACCGATCACGCCCCCCACACTGCCGAAGAGAAAGCCCAGCCCTTTGAAAAGGCCCCCAGCGGCATCATCGGTCTGGAGACCGCTCTCTCCCTGGGCATCAGGGAGCTGGTCAACAAAGGCTATCTCTCTATGCTGCAGCTGATAGCCTGCTTATCCAGCAACCCCGCCGCTTACTACCGGCTGCCTGCAGGAAGCGCTTCTGTGGGCGATCCCGCAGATCTGGTACTTTTTGACCCCAACGAGACCTGGAAGGTAGGACCCATCTTTGCCTCCAAAGCTTCCAATTCTCCTTTTATCGGTGAGACCATGCCCGGTGTGATCCATTACACTATCTGCGGCGGCCGGATCGTATATCAGGACCAGTCAGGCAATACATGACCGGCAATACTTGACGGCCATTTACCCTGTGCTTATCCTTGGAACAACGAGCCAACGCCGACAAATCACATCGGAGGAATCGTCCTTATGAATTTCTCCTCGTATAGTCGCAGAAAGCTGCAGCATAGAAAAAAATAGGAAAACCCCGATACAGAGAATAAATCGACTTCTCCGTATCGGGGTTTTCCTTTGTTTATATCTAATCTTGTTTATATCTGATCTTGTTTATATCTGACCTTGTTTGTATCTTATCTTTATTTGCATCCGGCTTTTATTTACATCTTACTGCCTTTGGCACCCTTGGCGCCGCCGCCTAAATGCACCCCTGCCAGCACGTTGCTGTCGAAGGTAAAGACCAGCTTTTCCTCTTCCCGCTGCTTTTTCAGTGTCAGTTCGATGAGCTGCGTCAGCAGTTCGCGGTAGCTCTTTCCCAAAGGCTCCCACAGATAGAAGGACAGTGAGCCGGGAATCGTGTTGATCTCATTGACATAGACCTTGCCGGTATCCTGATCCATCATGAAATCAATACGGGAGACACCATTGCATCCGAGTGCCTGGAAGGTCTCCACTGCCATCCGGCGAATGTCATCTCTCTGCGCGGGCGTAATGTCTGCAGGAATCTTTCTCTGGAGACTGGCCATGCCACTCTTGGCGCCGCCGCTCTTAGCGCCCTTTGCGCCTTTGCCGCCGCTCATATACTTATCCTCAAAGGTCAGGATATCCTCTGCATTCAGGGGTTCCTCACACTCAGAGGCCTCTGCATGCTCATAATCTCCCAATACGGAGCAGTTGATCTCCCGCAGATTTTCGATGGCATGCTCCACCAGAATCGTTCTGGAAAATTCAAAGGCCAGATCCAGAGCCTCTCTTAACTCCTCCTTGTCGGCCGCCTTTTTGATACCGATACTGGAGCCCAGGTTCAGGGGTTTTACGATGACAGGGTAGGCATATTTTTCCTCTACCTGTCTCATCAAAGCCTCTGCATCCTCATAATCTGCCCAGGTATACAGCGTGCAGTCCAGTACAGGGATATTATGATCCTTTAAAATCGGCTTCATGGCATATTTGTTCATACCCAGTGCGGAAGCACACACATCACACCCCACATAGGGCACCCCCAGGGTCTGCAGATAGCCCTGCAGCGCACCATCTTCTACATTAGTGCCGTGAACGATGGGGAAAGCCACATCGATTTCATGCAGCAGGTTATTGCCGAATTTCTTCATAGGATAACGATAAAGCTTTACTCTGTTTCCTTCCCGGATCCATATCACCTGGGTCAGGGTTTTTAAGAGCTGCGGGATATTCTTATATTTTTCAATATCATCTGCACCTTCTCCGGTGTAGAATTCCGCATTTTTGGTCATATAGACCGGCACAATATCATACCGCTCCTTATCCATAGACTGTATGGCCTGCAGGGCAGAGATAATGGAAATCTCGTGTTCTGTGCTCTTGCCGCCGAATATAACTGCTACTTTTATTTTCATGATCGTCTCCATTTAACAGGCGCCTATGCCGGAGAAATCGCAAATCAAATCACCATCTGCTCTGCGATTATCGCTGTTGGTGACGCCTGCACGCCAACAGCTGTGAAAAAACACTCGGGTATCATTTATAATTATCAGGCAGGTCATTTTCCAGAAGGATCACTTTCTCCTTGCCTGCGTCCAGCTCATACATCAATCTGGTGGCCTCTGTCAGGTCATGGGCCTCAAAGAGTTTCTCCGGCACAAAACCTGCCTCGGAAGCGCCCTTTTTCAGAGCATAGGTATTGTGGCCGCCCACCAGAATGATATAGTCGCATACCTCTGCGGCTGCCTTGCCGAAGGCCTCATTCTCCGCTTCCTGTCTGTCACCTAATTCCACCATACCGGGGGTCACCAGGATCTTGACACAGGAGAAAAGCTTTAAAGTATCCAGTGCTGCTTTTGTCCCTTCCGGATTAGCGTTATAAGCATCATCAATGACCGTGACATTACCGCCCTTTGGCAACAGCTGCAGTCTGTGGGGCACGCCCTCTAACTTGTGCACCGCACTCTTTAGCCTGCGCATGGGAATCCCCATACGGTTAGCCACAGCGATGGCACCAATGACATTTTCCGCATTATGTCTGCCCAGCAGCTTCATGTGGAACTCTTCTGTCTCTCCATCGGGGTTCGTCACTGTGAAGACGGTTCCGTTCTTTGACACCTCCAGAATCTGTCCGTGATAATCATTTTCCTTATCAAGGCCGTAGGTGACGGCATCTTTATATTTCTGATGTTCTTTGATGACCGCACAGTCGCCGTTTACGAACTTAAGACCATTCTTGCCATTTCCGGCCACTTCATCCAACAGCTCATATTTCGTGCTGATAATATTATCCAGGCTGTGGAAGGTCTCCAGATGCTGGTAGCCGATGGAGGTGACGATACCGTGATCAGGATGGACGATATCGCAGATCTCCTTGATATCCCCCACATGTCTGGCTCCCATCTCGCAGACGAAAATCTGGTGCGTGGGCTGTAAATCTGAGCGGATGGTCTTTACCACTCCCATGGGCGTATTATAGCTCTCCGGCGTGCGCAGCACACGGAATCCCTCGGAAAGCAGGGTGGTCAGGTAATACTTGACACTGGTCTTTCCGTAGCTGCCGGTGATGCCGATGACCGTCAGGTCCCCGTGTTCCTTCAGAATACGCTTGGCATCATTGATATAGTAATTATTAAATGCCTTCTCGATAGGTCTGTTTAGCAGGTTAGCCAGCGCCACCACCAGCGGAATAGCCGCAAAGGGAATGGAAAAGAGCAGCACCCAGGCAGAGAACTTGGGTATCACCGCCGTGATACCGATAATGATCAGCCACAGCAGCACAATCATGTTAAACAGTCTGTGCACCCGTCTGGTGGCCACAAATTTCTTTTTCACATGGCGAGGCCAGTAGACAGCGATCATCACTCCGTGAAAAACAATTCCCAGTATGATCGCCAACGCCTCATAGTGCAGAATCTGCGCTGCCGCAGGGATCAGCACAAATAAAAGCGGCAGCCAACGCCCCGGCTCTGCCCAAAGAAAGCGGAAATAACCGGCGAACTGATAGGATGAGAGCTGCAGCATATGCGTAAAATATCGGATTGCAATGGCAGCGGAAAATACAAAAAGTGCAGCGAGGATCCAATCCCCCGCAGTCTCCAGAATGACCATGGTCACCTCCTAAACCTTTAAAAAGCTGCCCAGGATACGGGCAAAAAGCGCAGGCTGATCCAGAAAACAGAAATGGGTTGCTCCCTCGATCACAGCCAATCCCGCCTCCGGCATCAATTCTTCCATCCTCTTTCCGTCAGAAAGAGGCGTGGCGGTATCCGCAGAGCCCCAGATCAGGAGTACCGGCATCGTCAGCCTCGGCATTTCTTCCTGCAGATCCGTATTGACCACCTTCACCATACTGGCGCGCATTGTCGGAGAAGCAGCACTGTAATCCGCAGAGCCGAATTTTTTCTGTAATTTATCCAGAAGTGCCGGATTCTTCTCTGCCAGCCCGGTCTTTACCAATGTCTGCTTCAGAAAATGATAGGTCTTTACCTTGCGCTTCTGTGCCGGTGTTTTTTCCGGCACGATGCCGGCGCTGTCCACTAAAATTGCCTTGGGACAGGTAAAAGGAAGTCCCCCTCTGGCCAGCAGCCGGATAACGGTGCGTCCCCCGTGGGAGTGCCCTAAGAGGATTACTTCTTTATCCTCCGGAAAAAGCGTCGTGATAAACGTGCTGACAAAATCCGCAAAATCATCCAGATCATAGGCTCTGTCAGGCTCTTCACTCTTTCCAAAGCCCGGCATATCCATCCCCACTACGTGATATTTCTCCTGCAGCAGCTGAAAGATTCCCGCAAAAAGAGTGAAATTCGCCCCCCAGCCATGAAGGAGTATCACAAGAGGGGAAGAGGTCTCCCCCTCCTCCCGGTAATGTATACGAAGCCCATTGATCTGTACGTCTTTTTCCATTTTTACCTCTATTTGCCGCAGCCTGCTGCGGCAAATAGAGGAGAATTTCGCGAAGGCGAATTCTCCGATGCGAACCCGAATGTCGTTTTACGACATTCGGGTTGAAAGAAATGTCATCAGACATTTCTTTCAACCTTGCCTCTATTGCCGCAGCCTGGCTTTTATAACGATCTGCGATTGTAATTGATCAGGCAGCCGTCCAGGATGATCTCCCGTTCTTCGTCTGTCAGGTCGCCCAAAGTAACTGTGAAGGGCTTTAATTCCTCTCCCTTGACCACATAACCTGTGATCTCCTGTGCATGGTCTGCCACAGCGCTGCGGATGCCCGGGAAGAAGAGGAAATCGTGGTTGGCAAAGGGAAGCTCCCCTGCCGGGATCACAAAGGGAAGCATACCCCAGTTGATCAGATTGGAGCGATAGCGCTTAGTAGCATACTCATTGGCCACATTTGCCCAGCCGCCCAATACCTTCTGGCAGGAAGCTGCCTGCTCTCTGGCAGAGCCGTCTCCGGGCTTTACAGCAAAGATAGTGGAACCAAAGCCGATATTGCTGTGATTTACCTCGGTGAACTGTGCCTTGATGGTCTTGACCACAGGCGCCAGCTCCGGCACAGCCTTGGCGGCACATTCTCCGGCCACCAGCGCCTCCTCTGCCTTGCGGATGCCCTTTGCCAGTCCCACGTAAGCAGGATCCTTTCTGGAAAGAGTGAACTCTGCCAGGCCCAGAGGATTGGAGCGATAGGAAGAAGTCTCACCGGAAGGAATCAGCTCATCGGTAGTGGTAACCGGATCATGGATCTCGGAAACCACCTTTAAGACCAGATTCTCCGGAAGAGGCTGCATAGCCGGCCAATCCTTGATGTTGGGGCCAAACTGTACCTCTGTATCCGGGTCGGCTACGCCGTGAGAGTCAAAGACACGGTTCTCATAAATCGTCTTGTCAAAGTGATAGCTATAGGTAGCCAGATCCTTATCCACGTCCGTAGCCGGCGTCAGGTAGCCCTTGTTAGCAGCAGTAGCGGCAATGGAGCGGGCATCCATCAAAGCCACGGAGGAAATCTGTCCGCTCTGGAGCTTGGATCCCTCTCTGTTCGGGAAGTTACGAGTCGAATGACGGATACTGAAGGCATTATTGGCAGGCGTATCTCCTGCGCCGAAGCAAGGTCCGCAGAATGCGGTCTTTAATACAGCGCCGGTCTCCATGATCTTGGCCGCACAGCCATTGCGGATCAGCTCCATATACACAGGCATGGAAGCCGGATATACACTCAATGTGAATTTATCACTGCCGATGGAAGCACCTTCCAGAATCTCTGCTGCCTGACAGATATTCTCAAAGCCGCCGCCTGCACAGCCGGCGATAATACCCTGATCCACCAGAAGCTTTCCGCCTACGATCTTATCCTGCAGGGAGTAAGGCACTGCATTGTCCAGAGATACCTTTGCTCTCTCCTCCACATCGTGGAGCACATCCGCCAGGTTGGCATTGACCTCCTCGATGGTATAGACATTGCTGGGATGGAAGGGCATGGCGATCATAGGACGAATCGCGGAGAGGTCCACTTCCACCACGCCGTCATAGTAAGCCGGCTTCTTCGGAGAAAGCTTCCGATAACATTCCTTGCGGCCATGGATCTCATAGAACTTCTCTGTCTCCTCATCGGTCTCCCAGATAGAGGAAAGGCAGGTGGTCTCGGTGGTCATGACGTCGATACCGATTCGGAAATCCTCGCTGAGGGAAGCAATGCCGGGGCCTACGAATTCCATCACTTTATTTTTCACAAAGCCATTGGCAAATACGGCACCGATAATGGCCAAAGCTACGTCCTGCGGGCCTACGCCGCGAACCGGTGCGCCTGTCAGATGGATAGCCACTACCTCCGGACGCTTGATGTCGTAGGTCTGGTTCAGCAGCTGCTTTACCAGCTCCGGACCGCCCTCGCCCATAGCCATGGTACCCAATGCACCGTAACGGGTATGGGAGTCAGAGCCAAGGATCATGGCGCCGCTCTCTGCCAGCATTTCTCTCGCGAACTGATGGATGACTGCCTGATGAGGCGGTACATAGATGCCGCCGTATTTCTTGGCAGCCGTAAGGCCATACATGTGGTCATCCTCATTGATGGTGCCGCCTACAGCGCACAGAGAGTTATGACAGTTGGTCAGCACGTAAGGCATGGGAAAACGGGTCAGACCGGAAGCTCTGGCTGTCTGGATGATACCCACAAACGTGATGTCGTGGGAGGTCAGCTTGTCAAAGCGAATGCGCAGTGCCTCGCTGTTATCCGACGTATTATGCTTCTCCAGGATCTGCCACGCCATGGTGCCGTTTTTCGCTTCCTCTTTGGTGGTATGTATCCCTGCTGCGGCCAGCGCCTGCTGTGCGTTCTGATCATCCGGCAGGAAGGTGCCGTCCTCCAGATAATACATGCCCTGCTTTTTCAGTTCTATCATGCCCTGTGTCCTTTCTCTTTATATTCATATGGGCACTCCCACGCCGCAGCAGTTGCTGCGGCGGCAGGAGCACCCATTCCGTGGATCTGTTCTTCTGTTGTATCTGTCGTCTTACTTTTGTACTTTACTTACTTTTATATTTTTCTTACTTTTTCACAGTCTTCTTTGCTGCGGTCTTAGAAGCCTGAGGCTTTTTCTCTGTCAGTGTTACCTTATCCAGCTTCCAGATGTCATCTACGTACTCCTGGATGGTGCGGTCGGAGCTGAACTTGCCGGCACTGGCGGTATTTAAAAGTGCCATTCTTGCCCAGCGTGTCTGATCCTTATAAGCCTCTTCCACCTGACGCTGTGCCTCTGCGTAGGACTCGAAATCCTTCAGGATGAAGTAGCGGTCTGCTCTGGTGGTGCCCTGGTTGGTCAGCAGGGAGTTATACAGCGGGCGGAAACGCTCCGGATCATCCGGTGCATAGGCGCCGTTGATCAGCTGCATCAATACCTGTCTGATGTTCTGGTCATTGTTAAAGATGTAATTAGGATCATAGCCGCCGTTGTTCTCGAAGTTAATGACTTCTTCAGAGGACAGACCGAAGATCACGGCATTCTCTCTGCCTACCTGCTCTACGATCTCTACGTTCGCGCCGTCCATGGTGCCGATGGTCACTGCGCCGTTGAGCATCATCTTCATGTTGCCGGTACCGGAAGCCTCCTTGCTGGCTGTGGAAATCTGCTCGGAAACATCTGCTGCCGCAAAGATGATCTCTGCGTTGGAAACACGGTAATCCTCAATGAAGACCACCTTGATCATATCGTGAATAGCAGGATCGTTATTAACTACATCTGCCACTGCGTTGATCAGCTTAATAGTCAGCTTTGCATTGCGATAACCTGCTGCGGCCTTGGCACCGAAGATAAAGGTGTGCTTCTCGATGGTGCGGTTCGGATCAGCCTTCAGCTGATTATACAGGTACATAACGTGCAGGATATTCAGCAGCTGTCTCTTGTACTCGTGGAGACGCTTTACCTGTACGTCAAAGATGGAGCGGGGATCTACTACTACACCGTTGTGCTCCTCGATGTACTTGGCCAGACGTACCTTATTCTGGTACTTGATGTTCATGAATTCCTGCTGTGCCTTAGCATCGTCAGCGTAAACCTTCAGGCCGTCCAGACGGGAGAGATCGGTGATCCACTCATCGCCGATGTGGGCGGTGATCCAGTCAGCCAGCAGCGGGTTGCCGTGAAGCAGGAACCGTCTCTGGGTGATACCGTTGGTCTTATTATTAAACTTCTCCGGGAACATCTGATAGAAGTCCTTAAGCTCCTGATTCTTCAGAATCTCGGTGTGGAGCTTTGCCACACCATTTACAGAGAAGCCGGCTACGATAGCCATATTAGCCATCTTCACCTGTCCGTCATAGATGATCGCCATCTTGCGGATCTTTTCATCTACATTGACACCGGGCTCATTGTCATAGCGTCTGTGTACTTCCTCGATGAAGCGGCGGTTGATCTCCTCTACGATCTGGTATACACGGGGCAGCAGCTGGGAGAAGAGCTCGATGGGCCATTTCTCCAGTGCCTCTGCCATGATGGTGTGGTTGGTGTAAGCACAGGACTTGGTAGTTACTTCCCATGCCTCATCCCAGGTCAGTGCATATTCATCCATGAGGATGCGCATCAGCTCCGGTACTGTCAGAGTCGGATGAGTGTCGTTCATCTGGAAGACGAACTTCTCGTGAAGCTTGCACAGATCCTTATTGCGGGTGAGATACTTCTTAATAGCCTGCTGCAGGGTAGCGGAAACAAAGAAATACTGCTGTTTTAAGCGCAGCTCCTTGCCCTGATAGTGGTCATCGCAGGGATAAAGGACTTCGCAGATATTGCGGGCTAAGTTCTCCTGCTCTACCGCCTGACGATAGTCACCCTTGTCAAAGGAATCCAGACGGAAGCACTGTACAGGCTCTGCGTCCCAGATACGCAGGGTGTCTACAAATCCATTGCCATAGCCGATAACAGGCAGATCATAGGGAACTGCCTTGACAGCCCGATAATCCTCCTGCTTGAACATGGTGCGGCCGGTCTCTGTCACATAGGAAGAAACTCTTCCGTAGAAGTGTACTTCCTGCGCATACTCAGGACGGCGCAGTTCTAAGGGATTGCCGTTCTCCAGCCAGTTATCCGGTACTTCTACCTGATAGCCGTTCTCAATTTTCTGCTTGAACATGCCATAGCGATAGCGGATGCCGGCGCCGTATACAGCATAGTTCAGGGTAGCCAGAGAATCCAGGAAGCAGGCTGCCAGACGGCCGAGACCGCCGTTGCCCAGTGCTGCATCCGGCTCTTCATCCTCGATGGCATTGATGTCAAAGCCCAGCTCATCCAGAGCTTCTGCAACAGGCTTATAAGCCTGCAGGTTGATAGCATCGTTACCGAAAGCACGGCCCATCAAAAATTCCATGGACAGATAGACCAATGTCTTGGGGTTCTGCTCATCAAAAGCCTGCTGGGTGCGCATCCAGCAGTCAATGATCTGATCCTTTAAGGCCAGTGCGGCTGCCTGGAAAACCTGCTGCTTGGTAGCCTCTGCCACGGTCTTGCGGTAGGTCGTCTTGATATTATACTCTACGCTGGTCTTGAATAATTCCTTGTCAAATTTGAGCTGCGGCTTATTCATTAGAATATTTCTCCCTCCTGTTTTGTATAGGTAAAGCCCGTAGGTCAATAGGTTCTTTATAAAATGCCTGTTTTATTATACAAGTTTTTGACCAAAAAGCAAACCGCCCGGGATGCAATGACGCATTCCGGGCGGTTTGCGGTACAGTTCACACAGACAGCGGCAAGCCCCGGCAAAAATATCCGACTCCAGGAGATGCCTGTTTTATGTCCTTACAGTATCTGTACGATATCCGTACAGTAATACTGTGACTGTCCTTACTGTTTCTCAACGCCGATGGTTACCTTCTCTCCGTTGACATCCCACTCTTTTTCATTGGCCAGAGTGACATTCTCGGAAATACCGTCTGCCAGGACCTTGTCAGCGATAGCCTTCTCATGCTTCTTCGCGATCTCTGCCAGCTTTGCATTGCCGGTCAGGGATACATGGATATGATCCATTACCTCAAAACCGGAATCCTTACGCATGGTCTGGATCTTGGAGATCAGCTCATAGACAAAGCCTTCCTCGATGAGTTCGGGGGTTAAGTTGGTATCCAGCACCACGGTCACATCCCCATCCTCCTGGGAAATATAGCCTTCCTTCTGGGTCATCTCAATGAGCAGATCCTCTTCTGTCAGGGAAACCTGTGTGCCGTCCACCTCAAACTGCAGGGTGCCGTCCTTTTTCAGGCTGTCCATAGCAGCATTGCCGTCCAGCTCTCCCAGCACCTTCTTGATGCCGCCCAGGCACTTGCCGTACTTAGGACCTACGGTGCGCAGCTGAGGCTTAAAGGTATAGGTGGTGAAATCACGCACATCGTCGGTGAATACTACCTTCTTGACATTGAGCTCGTCCTGCACGATCTCCTGGCAGAAGGCATCCAGTGCTTCCGGTGCCTTGACGAACATCTGGCCGATGGGCTGACGATTCTTGATATTACCGGTATTTCTGCATGCACGTCCCATGACAACTACCTTCAGGACTTCTTCCATGCGGTTTTCCAGTTCCCGGTCGATATGGGCTTCCTCTGCCTTGGGATAATCACACAGATGGATGCTCAAAGGTGCAGATGCATCTACACTGCGGACAATATTCTGGTAAATCTCCTCGGTCATGAAGGGAATCATAGGTGCTGCGCACTTGCATACATTTACCAGTGCGGTATACAGGGTCATGTAAGCATTGATCTTGTCCTGCTCCATGCCCTTTGCCCAGAAACGTTCACGGCTGCGGCGGACATACCAGTTGCTCAGCTCATCTACGAAGTTCTCCAGGACCACAGTGGCCTCGGTGATCTTGTACTGATCCAGATCCGCATCCGTCTCCTGGATCATGGTATTCATCTTGGAGAGGAGCCACTTGTCCATGACAGGAAGCTGTGCGTAGTCCAGGGTGTACTTGGTGGGATTGAACTGATCGATCTCTGCGTACAGGGTGTAGAAGGCATAGGTATTCCACAGTGTGCCCATGAACTTACGCTGGCCTTCCTGTACGGCCTTTCCATAGAACTTATTGGGCAGCCAGGGTGCGGAGTTGCTGTAGAAATACCAGCGGATCGCATCCGCGCCATAGGTCTTTAACGCATCGAAGGGATCTACCGCATTGCCCTTGCTCTTACTCATCTTCTGGCCGTTCTCATCCTGTACCAGACCAAGGACGATGACATTCTTGTAAGGTGCCTGGTTAAAGAGGATGGTGGACTCTGCCAACAGTGAATAAAACCATCCTCTGGTCTGATCCACTGCCTCGGAGATGAACTGTGCCGGGAACTGCTTCTTAAAAGTCTCCTGGTTCTCAAAAGGATAGTGATGCTGTGCGAAAGGCATAGCGCCGGAATCAAACCAGCAGTCGATCACCTCCGGCACACGGCTCATGGAAGCGCCGCACTTCGGGCAGGGAATCTTCACGGCATCGATATAAGGTCTGTGCAGCTCCACCTTTTCCGCCTCGGGATCACCGGAAAGCTCTGCCAGCTCCTTTCTGCTGCCGACGGAGAGCTGCTCTCCGCAATCCGGGCATTCCCAAATGTTCAGAGGGGTGCCCCAATAGCGGTTACGGGAGATGCCCCAGTCCTGAATATTCTCCAGCCAGTCACCGAAACGTCCCTCGCCGATGGACTTGGGAATCCAGTTAATGGTCTTGTTATTGTTGATCAGATCCTGCTTTACTGCCGTCATCTTGATAAACCAGGACTCACGGGCATAGTAAATCAGGGGTGTGCCGCAGCGCCAGCAATGAGGATAGCTGTGCTCGAACTTCGGTGCTGCAAAGAGCAGTCCCTTCTTATCCAGATCTTCCAATACCATGGGATCTGCCTTCTTGCAGAATACACCGGCATAAGGAGTCTCCGCCGTCATCTCGCCCTTGCTGTCCACCAGCTGTACGAAAGGCAGATTATAATTCCGGCCTACCTTGGCATCGTCTTCACCGAAGGCCGGTGCGATATGTACGATACCGGTACCGTCTGTCATGGTGACATAGGTATCGCAGACTACGTAGTAGCCCTTCTTATGCTGCTTGGCAATGATCTGCTGTGCGCAGTCAAATAAAGGCTCATATTCCTTGTATTCCAGATCTGTGCCCTTGTAGGTCTCCAGCACAGTATAAGCCGGTGTGCCTTCCTCACGGGGCAGTTCCCCCAGCACCTTATCAGCCAGTGCCTGTGCTAAAACATAGGTATAGCCGTCCGCAGCCTTTACCTTGATATAAGTCTCCTCCGGGTTTACGCAAAGTGCCACGTTGCTGGGCAGTGTCCAGGGGGTAGTGGTCCATGCCAGGAAATAGGCATCTTCCTCTACCATCTTAAAGCGGGCAATGGCAGAGCGTTCCTTGACATCCTTATAGCCCTGTGCCACTTCGTGGGAGGACAGAGGGGTGCCGCAGCGAGGGCAGTAGGGAACGATCTTAAAGCCTTCATATAAGAGGCCCTTCTTCCAGATTTCGTTTAATGCCCACCACTCAGACTCGATATAGTCATTCTCATAGGTGACATAGGGGTGCTCCATGTCTGCCCAGAAGCCTACAGTGCCGGAGAAATCCTCCCACATGCTCTTGTACTTCCAGACGCTTTCCTTACACTTTTCTACAAAGGGCTCGATGCCGTACTCCTCGATCTGCTCCTTGCCGTTGATACCGATCTGCTTCTCCACTTCCAGCTCTACCGGCAGGCCATGGGTATCCCAGCCGGCCTTGCGGGGCACCTGATAGCCCTTCATGGTGCGGTATCTGGGAATCATATCCTTGATGACACGGGTCAGCACGTGACCGATATGGGGCTTGCCGTTTGCCGTGGGCGGACCGTCATAAAACATATAGGTAGGGCAGCCTTCCCTCTCCTCAATGCTCTTTTCAAAGATCTGATTGTCATCCCAGAACTTTTCTGTGGCTTTTTCCCGTTCCACGAAGTTCAGGTCCGGATTTACCTTTTTGTACATGGCTCTCTCCTTTTCTATTATGATGTAGTTTTCTATTGTGATGTAGTTTTCTCTTATGCCGCAAATGACCCACGGCAGCAGGAAGAGAATTTCGCAAGAGTGAATTCCCGTGCCTCTTTGCCGCAGTCTGCATGCGATAAACTAAAAAAAGCCCCGTCCTGTACGGACGAGACTGATCACTCGCTAAACCACCGTAAGACATACGGGCATCTCTGCCTTATATGCGTCCCCGTAACATGGAAACACTCGGCAGCACCTACTGCATCCTTCGGCGCTGCAGCTCGGAAGGGATATTCTGCCTGCATCTACCGGTACCGGGCTCTCACCATCCCCGGCTCGCTGCCGCTTTCGATCGCAGGCGTACTGTCTTCGTCATCGCTGTTATGCCCGATTATACGGCGGTTTTTCAGATGTTGTCAAGAGGACAAGGGGAAGGCCGCACATCGTCTCCCGTTTTCCCTGCAGGTCATCCGCACATCTATTGAAGAGAGATGCCTACAGCCCCGGCAACGGCCACAGCTTTCCCTGTTACGTTTCTTATACACCCCCTGCATTATCATAAGCTCAACAAAACAAAAACAAAGCACCTTACAAAAAGAAAGGTGAAGCAAAATTATAACAAATGAAAGGAGAACACAACAATGGTCACTATCGAGGAAATCATCAAGAAGTACAATCTGAACCTGAATCCTGAAGATCTTTCCGCAAAGCTGATTATCTTCTAAGGATATCCGCATAAATTAAACGAAAATTAAAGCAAAAAACAATGCACCTTACAAAAAGAAAAAGTGCATCAACTACTAAAAAAGGAGAAAAAAAATGACAGTAAACAATACTTTGGAATCCCCCGTTATCACCATCGAAGAGCTCATTAAGAAATTACATCGGGACCCTGCGGATTTTTATGTACCGCCTGTACAGACAATCATCGTATTCTAACAACATCAGCACCTTAAAAAAGAGAACCGAATGACCACCTGGTGTCATCCGGTTCTCTTTTTATTTGCATTCCGCCGAAGGCGTTAAGGAAATGCTGATTCAATCCGTATTTCCTTAGCTTTACCGAAATCTTCCGTTTCTATTTGCTCTCCGCCTGCACGTAAACCGGCAGATCCGCAAACTGTGCGCTGTAGGGCTGTGCGTCCTCGTAGGCCACGGACTGCAGGATCACACGGATAGCTCTGGAAGCGCATGCACGAAGCTCTGCCTCTGTCAGGCTGCCCTCTGCCAGTGCCTGCCGGATGTTCTCATGATCGGCTTCTACACCGGGCATGGTCCACTCATTTCCGGCGCGTACACAACCGGAGGCGGTGCACTGAGGACCATCCTCTGTAGTGGTCCAGTCTGTCATGATCACACCCTGAAAGCCCCACTCATCTCTGGCTGCCTTGGTGCAAAGATCTGCATTATTGGCCGCATGAACGCCGTTGATCTCATTGTAGCTGGTCATGATGGACATAGGCTGTGCGGACTTCACAGCGATTTCAAAGCCCTTTAAGTAAATCTCACGCAAAGCACGCTCACACAATACGCTGTTGGAGAACTTTCTGCTGTCCTCCTGGCTGTTGCAGGCAAAATGCTTGATGGTGGTGCCCACCCCAGCATTTAACTGCACGCCCTGGGTCATGGCTGCAGCCATAACACCTGCCACCAGCGGATCCTCAGAGTAATACTCAAAGTTTCTGCCACACAGAGGATTGCGATGAATGTTCATACCGGGAGCAAGCCACAGGGTCACATTAAACAGCTGCAGCTCCTTGCCGACCATCTCGCCCACTTCCTTTACCAGCTCTGTGTCAAAGGACTGTGCCAGCAGAGTACCCACCGGAATGGCTGTGCAGTACTGATAATGACGGCTCTGTCCCTCGCTGATGCCCGCATCATCGCAAAGGCATCCGCCCTCCAGGCTGAAAGCGAAGGGCTTTTGCAGTACATTGCCGGTGGCATCATCCACATCATAGTATTTCATCAGGCGAAGGCCCGCCGGGCCGTCTGCCAGCACCACCGGTGCCACGCTCTGCTCCTTAGCGCAGTCGCTGGTCTGTGCTGCAGAACCGGGCACGGACTCTCCCGCAGCGCCCAGAGCGCCGCCCTGTCCCTTGCCTACCGCGCCGGTGGCTAAGCTGATGAGCTGCTCCACAGTCAAGGCGTCTGCAATCTTTTTCGCCTCATCATCCTCTGTGGGCACATTGCCCTTGTATTCCACTTCTCTGACTTTCCAGTCTGTCAGATTCAGTTCAATCACTCCGCAGCTACTATCCTTTGCTTCCTTCTTTGCCTGTGAGCGTCTTGCAGCCAGCTTCTCGGTATCCAATGCGGCCATGAGTTTGTCATGAGCTTCTTTTAAGGGTGCCTTTTCTTCCTCCGGCAGGGGGCAGATTTCCTGATTTTTCTCTGTAAATACTTCCTCTGCCAGATGTACGCCGCCGACTACCTTTGCGTTTTCTAAGGAATCACCGACCCAGATGGCATAGAGGCCATCCTCCAGATACCATACCTTCCGGCCCATGCAATAGGAAGCCATCTGCTCTGCAGGGAAGGTGATGACCAGTGTCTGACTCTCCCCGGGCTGCAGCTCCTTCGTCTTGCCAAAGCCTGTCAGTCTGCGGAATTCCTTGTCCTGTCCCTTTTCGCCGGGAGCAGATGCATAGATCTGTACTACTTCTTTGCCGGCGTTTTTGCCTGTATTGGTTACGGTCACTTCCACAGCAATCTTTCTGGCAAGGCCGCTGCCGTTTCTGGCATCTGTGCCGTCGCTCACTGCCTTGATGCTGTCTGCCTGCAGCGCAAACTCTGTATAGGAAAGTCCTGCGCCGAATCCGTAGCGAACCGGCACATCAAAGGTATCAAAATAGCGATATCCTACATAAATGCCCTCTGCGTACTGTTCATGGAGCACATCCCCGTCATTGTGAGAGAAGGTGGCGGAAGACGGATAATCCGCATACTTAAATGCCCAGCTGTCTGTGAGCTTGCCGGAAGGAGATACGGCACCGAAGAGCACATCCGCTACGGCGTTGCCTGCTTCCATACCGGGCTGGCTGACTACCAGTACCGCATCGATGTTGGCAAACTCATCCATCATGGACATATCCACGATGCCGCCGGCATTGACGATCAATACCACATGCTGATACAGCTTGCAGATGGTTCCCAGCATTTCCTTCTCATCCTCTGTGAGATAGTAGTCGCCGGGTGCCTCGAAGCGGTCTGCACCCTCTCCTGCATTCCTGGAAAGTACATACACAGCGGTATCGCAGGCTGCCTCTGCGGGCAGACTGCCGCTGGGCGTCTGAAAAGGATTGGCACAGTAGAAATCAAAGAAGGTCAGCAGAGCTTCCGATGAATTCTCTTCTAATCTGCTCTTCATTAGATCGATCCACTGCTTTCTGGCTTCATCATAAAGATCTGCATACTCCTTCAGCCAGGCTTCATTGGCAATCTGACAGCCTGCATTTCTCACGCCCTCGCTGATGCTCACGGTGCTGCGCTCGTTCACATCGCCGGAGCCGGTGCCGCCCTTGATGGTCTTATAGGCGCCGGAGCCGTATAATGCCACCGGCTTTGTTTTATCCAGCGGCAGGATGGCGCCTTCGTTTTTCAGAAGTACCATGCCGGCAGAAGCGGCCTTCCGGGACAGAGCTGCATGGGCCTTTTCTCTCTCGGTAACTTCCACCTGGGTGGTTCCGGTCATTGTTCCTTTCTTCATTGTTCTCATTGGCTTTGTGTTCCTCCCTTTATATAGTGTGTTCCTGGTGCTGCAATTATATATAAAATATATGAATCAGAAATTGCGATTCCTATAACAATAATCACCCCGACACATCTATGATTATAGAGTAGATGTGTCGGGGAAATCTTGTATTTTTCCGTTTTATTTTAGCAGAATCATGACATTGGTTACTCTGCGTCCATCCCCATCAGGCTCTTTTACAGACGGGCAAACGCACACCAAATAGAGCTCCTCGTTTTACAACCTCGTCACTACCACCAGGCTGTGATCACAGGGCAATGTCACGCGAATGCGATAGCTGCCTTCTGCCTGGGAAAGCACCTCGGCCTCCTGCATCTGACCGGTGAGTGTATCCCATACCTGAGGCACCTGGGATGACTGCACCTGTACCTCGATAGTCTCCGGCTCCGCGCTGTAGTTCATAAAAATAACATTGCGTTCCTCACCCTTGATGTAGCGGACGAACATCACGCCGGAAATATCCTCTCCGGTATGCATGTAAGGATCGATGAGATAACTGTCATAGCAGGGATGATGATTTACAGTGCTGTCGGTACCGGCCACAATCTGCACAGGATGGGGAATCAGCTGACGCAGGACGTGCAGGATCTCCTCATGGGCGTTCACAGGAAGTTGCAGCACTTTGCCGTTCAGGTCCTCTTTCCCATTTTCTGCCTCTGTCTCGCCGACGATTTCCTTTTTGGCTTTTTTCATCTGTGCAAAGATCTGCTGCACCTTGTCATCCCCGGCAGGTCCCTCTGCTGCGTAGACGGGCAGAGTGTCCAGAGCCAGAATCGTGCCGCCGGCTGCCGTGAATTCTTCGCAGAGCTTTGCCGCCTGCGTGGGAAGTACATAGCACATAGGCAATACCAGCACAGAAAAACGCTGACCACTTTTGGTATTGACGATGACTGCGCCGTTCGCTGTCTTTTCCACGGCGAAATTCTCCACCGCATCCCGGTGCATCAGGTCAAAGTCCACATTGGCGCTTGTCAATGCATTTAAGAAAAGCTGCTCATCCCGGTCGATCTGCGCCGCCCGCTCATCTCTTGTGAAGGCTCCGTGGAAGAAGGCATGGGTGTAATGCTGATCCGGCAGGTAGTACATCTGGAAACTCTCCAGAGGATGGTAGACCAGTACGTCCGCTTCGTTGATACCGTCTGTCATGGCATATTGCAGGCGGCGGATCATCTGGTTGCCTTCCTTCATCCTGGGCCATCCCTGCCACTGGAAAAACTGTGACGGCGGCCAGTCATTCTTGCGGTTGCCTCTGTCTGAATAGAAGAAACCGTGGTTAATGATGATCTGCATACCCTGCTGGAAGAGCCAGGTCACAATGCGGGTGTATTCCTCAAAGGTCATATCCCAACCGCAGCCTGCAAAGGTCTCTACTGCAGTGCGCTTTTTGCCGTAGGAATGGGCGCCGCAGGCGGTGAACTTGATGTTCAGGCTGCCCACACCCTTGCCCAGATAATCGGCACCGCACACGTCCTGATACTTATTCTGACGCAGATAATCACCGCTGTAGCGGGCATGTCCCACCATGGTCTCCTCTGCCAGCAGATGCGCGAAGAGCTTTAAGTCATGCTTTTCGCACCAGCGATGGATTTCCCCGAAATAATTCTCCTGGAATTCATGGCCCACCATATCCAGATAATCTATGCGGACTCTGCCGGCCTTCTCCCCGGGAATGATCAGCTGATAGATCTCTTTGCGGATATCGTAGCCTTTATGCTCCTTAAAATGCGCTGCGAAATCCCGACTCCAGGGGATGGCATGACACATACGGGTCTCGTCATTAAATACGCACTGGATGGCGCCGCCGAAGTCCTCTCCGAAGCGCTCATAATATTTGTCATAGGTAGATGCCAGGAAGGCTTTGGTGGCATTGGCATCCAGATAGTTTACCTGCTCATCTCCGCCCATCTCATAGGCGTCCACATGCACGCGGGTGATAAAGGCGACAGCATCCTTTGGTGCCTTAAATTCCAGCTCAGGGCCAAACATGTCGTAGATAAAGAAGTCCTCCAGCCGATAGGGCGCGCCGGTCTCTGCATCCAGAATTGTTGTATTATAGCAAAAGCCGCTCTTATCCGTATCCTTTGCCACGCCGAAAAGAATCTGTCCCTCAAAGTTCATGAGCTGGCTGCGGAAGGTCTCCCCTGCCGGGATCTTTACTTCCTCGATTTCCACATACTGCTCTCTGTTGCGCTCGTCCAGGGTGATGGTCTTGCCGCAGGTGCCGGCAGGCCAGTCAATCTCATCGTAGAGCCACATGGTCTCTCCGTGCTCTTTCTTGTAGTCCAGCACGGTCTTGATATTTTCAAACCACTCATCGTCCAGATAGCCGCCGATAAATCCCTCGCCACCGTTGGTGCGGGCGTGGGGATTGGTGCAGGTAACACCGATTTCGGTCTGCATCCTAAGCTGCCGCAGCAGCTCTTCCTTCTCCAGCTTGTCATTCCAGAACCAAAGGGGTGTCTCCGCCTCGTTTAAGGATTTTTCCAGTTCCGGATGTTCCCAGATTTTTCTGTCCATAAACACCTCATTATGTGGGTATGTGGGCTGCAGCCTTTCTTGTCTGCCGCAGCGTGAATACTGTATGTGCCCGCCGGCATGCCCCTGCACACCTGCAATGACTGAAAATGACGAATGCCATTTTCAGTCATCTGGTTTCATTATGTCACATCTGACAGGATTCTGCACAGTCTGTCTTTTAATTTCTAAATTTTTACAAAATCTGTAATTATTAATTATCCGGCTGCATCTTTTGCGTCAACCCTTTACCGCACCTGCTGCGATGCCGTTGATAAACTGCTTCTGCAGAAGCATGAAGATGACGATCAAAGGCAGTGCACACAGCACGCAGGCTGCAAAAAGCACGTTCCACTGGGCCGGATTCTCCTTATCCCCCAGGAACTGAATCATGCCTACCGGCAGGGAATACTGCGCTTTTTTGGAGACAAAGATCATGGGATAGAAATAGTCATTCCAGATCCATAATCCCTGCGTAATGACCGTGGAAACAGTAGCCGGCTTGAGCAGAGGGAATACCACCTTGGTATAGCGCTGCCAGAGGGTGGCACCGTCCAGGTAGGCGGATTCCTCGATTTCCACCGGGACACTCTTCATAAAACCCGCATAGAGGAATACGGAAAAGGGCATGGAGCAGGTGATGAACATCAGCATAGGCGTAAACCGGGTGTTGGGAATCCCCAGTCGGGAGATCATCTGCACTACCGGCACCACGACCATCTGGGAAGGGATGACCAGACCGGCGATAAAGAAGTAATACAGGAATCTGGCAAGTTTTCCCTTGATGCGGCCGATGGGATAGGCGGCCATGGTAGCTAACAGAACGATGATCAGCACGGAAAGGCCGGTGGTCAGCAGACTGTTCATAAATTCCACAGGATAATTCATATTGGAAAAAGCCTTGGCATAGCTTTCCAGGGAAAATTCCATGAACAGTCGAAGCGGTGAAGTCTGGTTTCCCGGCTTACGGAAGGAGCTGGAAAGTACGATCACCAGAGGAGAGATGACCAGGAGACAAAACAGGGTGATGACCACATAGATGCCTGCCACCTTGGGGGAGAACTTTGCATAAGCTTCTTTTTCTTTATAATTTTCCTTCTTACTCACAGCTCTACCTCCCTCTTATTCATGAAATACAGCATGATGACGGTGATCAGGATGATGACCAGGAACGACACGATGGAAAGCGCACTGGCACGTCCCATTTTCTGCTCGTTAAAGGCCATCTCGTAAATCTGGAACATCAATGTCTTGGTGGATTTGCCGGGTCCGCCGTTGGTCATGATGAAGGAATAGTCAAATGCCTTCAGACCGCCGATGACACTGAGGATCACATTGATGGTGATGGTGGCGGAAATCAGAGGAAGCTTGATCAGCTTTGTCAGCTGCCATTCGGTACAGCCGTCGATTCTTCCTGCCTCCAAAAGACTCTCATCCACGGTCTGTAAACCTGCCAGATAAATGATCATGGTGGTCCCAAAACCCTTCCACACTTCTACGATAGCGATGGCAAGCAGGGCCCAGGTAAAGCTGGCCAACGGGTTAAAGGAGGAGCCGTCGAAGCCTAATGCTGTCAGGATGCTGGCGATCATACCGGAGGAGGGCATATATACATAAGACCAGATAAATCCTACCACGATAGCGCTGAACAGAGCCGGGAAGTATGCGCAGGTGCGGAAAAATCCTTTTCCACGAATCTTGGTATTCAGGATCAGAGCGGCGCCCAGACCGATCAGGTTGCTCAGCGCCACGATGATGACCGCGTAAATCAGGGTTACTTTTACAGAATTGATAAGGGTGCCGTTTGAGAAAATCTTGATATAGTTCTTAAATCCCACAAAGTCGTAATCGTAATTGACACCGTTGAAATTGGTAAAACTGTAGATAAGCATCTGGAACACCGGCATGATCCAGAAGATCAGGAACATGGCCAATGCCGGAATGACGAAGAAATACATTTTGTCATTAAAAACCGGGGAATCCCCACTTCTTTTTTTCTTTTTCATAGTTACCTCTCATATTACGTCCTGTCTGTGGCAGCGTGAGGAGAATTTCGCCAAGACGAACCCTCCATTGTGAGCATACGTAATGTAACAAAACGTCATTCCGTATGCAGTGATGCCGTTTGCCGTCAAACTTTCTCTTTATGCTGTATATAGCAGAAAGGCTGTTCTGTGTGCCCTATGCATCTGACCAGACCAGCCTTTCCTTTTATGCAAGCTCTGTTTATTTAAATGAAAGGATTACTCATCCAGCAGATCTTCCAGCTTTTCCTGCATGCCCTCGGTGACCTCTTCTACAGTAGTACCCTGACCGCCTACCATTTCACTGAAGAGCTCCTCCATGGTGTTGTCTACACCGCCCGGCCATGCCTGATTGCACCAGTGATATGCCTTGCCGTCCTGCAGCAGGTCTACGAAGGGCTTGAACAGGTCGTAGTTCGGTGTGGAATCCGCACCCTCGCCGTAGGTGACAATGTTTCTGCCGGATGCCAAGTATGCCTTCCAGCCATCGGACTGGCCATCAAATACCCAATCCATGATCTCCTTGATCTCATCCACATACTGAGAACCGGAATAAATGGCAAAACCGCCGGCTAAGCAGGTTGCGGTACCATTGATGCCATCCTCGCCGGGAAGCGGGAAGTAGCCTCTCTCAAAGCTGCCGGCTGCACCTTCTGCCATGATTGCGGTCACGTTAAAGGAACCATCAATGGTCATAGCAGCCTTGCCGTCGATAAACTCTGTGATAGCCTGGGATGCGGAAAGGCCCAGAGACTGGGAAGCATCGATGTACTTCTTGTCATAGAGCTCCTTGTACATCTCCAGAACACGATCCCAGGTGTCCTCATCGGTGAACTTAGCATCACCGGTGAGAAGCTGTGCATCATATTCTGAATTCTTGGAGTAGATTTCCTCTGCTGCCAGCTGATAAAGACCGAACTGGATCACGTACTGATCCTTATCACCCATAACGATGGGCTGATAGCCTGCATCCTGAATCTTTTGGCAGTCATCCAGAAATTCCTGCCAGGTCTGCGGCTCGGAGGTAATGCCGCACTCTTCAAAGATGTCCTTATTGTAATAGGTTCCCAGAATTGCCACACCACCGGTAATGCCATAAATGTGACCGTTGTAGGTCATGCCGGAATTGTCGCCGTTTAAGGTAAGACAGGTCATGTCATCCAAAGGAGCCAGATAGCCGGCCTCTGCCAGAGTGTAAACCGCATTGTTGCCGGCGCTCATCGGCTGTACATTGATGATATCCGGGCACTCGCCGCTGGCCAGCTTGGTCTTTAAGGAAGTGTAGTAATTATCATCCGGAAGCTTGGTTGCCTCCAACGTCACATTGGGCCACTTCTCCTTGATCAGCTTTGGAAGCACTTCCGTCTCAAAATCATTTTCGTAGGCGGTACCGGATACCATCATAGTAATAGTGATATCTCCATCCTCTTCAATAGCCTGGGTGTTGTAGCTGCCGGCCTCGGCTGTGACGGTCTCGCCACCCTCCTCTCCGGAAGCTTCCTCCTCATCCTCTGCTGCCTCGGTCTTTGCTGCGGTATCTGTGGTCTCCTCATCGGAGGAAGACGAAGCGCCGCAGCCTGCCAGCATAGATACTGACATAGCTGCCGCCAGGCCGATTGCCATCAACTTTTTCATTTTCATAGATTACTGCCTCCTTTTCCTGCTCCCTGCCGCTTCGCTGTCGGGACTGAAACACTTCACCATGCAATGATGGGTGCCTGCTGTCCTGTATGCAAGCGGCTCTTTGCTGCCATCCGGGCACGGATGTGTGCTCCCGAAGGGTACTTTTGTCGCTGCTTTTCTTTCCGAATTCATTTGATGAGATAAAAATACCACAACCTTTGTATACTTTTGTTGGGAATGAAGGTATACTTTTGTTGGGTTGCGAATAGCTGCCAAAAACAGTGCTAATGCAGCAGAACGGACGATGCCTTTGGTGGCATTGCAGGGATGCCTGCGGCATTTCCGGTAATCAGATTGGAGAATTCGCCTGCGCGAAATTCTCCTCGTGACGACGAAATAAGTTGCGTCCCAGGGAGGGAACCATGAAAATACGCACTCGCATCTTTCTATGTTTTACCATTACCGCACTGATTCCCCTTCTGGTCATCACGGTACTGGCCTATTCCCGCTTTACTTCCATCACCTATGAACGAGTGGAAGAGATCGCCGATACCACTGCCACCAATGCCGCAGAGTCTGTGGACAATACCATGGAAGATATCGAGCGTTCTCTGGGACTTTTTACTTTTTATTCTAATTCCGAGTATTCCATTGTAGATGAACTTCGTCCCTATGCCGACGAGGACTATACCCCGGACAGCTATACGATTCTTAAATCCAGCAGCGGCATGCGCTTCGTGGCGGAAAATCTCTTTTATAGCTATTCTTATCTCAACGGCATCTATATCTTTACCCCCTCCGGCGCTACCTTTAACTACACCAGTGGCAGAAATGGCGACCTGATCTACGGCTATGACCCCACGGGAGACAGTTGGTACCAGGAGACCCTTCAGCTCTCCGGCAAGCTCTATATCAGCTCTATTTATACCCCTTATTGGCTCTCCGGCAGCAGCAGCCGGGTGCTCTTTGCCCGGGCCATTTACGATGTCTATTCCCATAATTTTCTGGGGGTGCTGGTTTTTGACTGCGATCCTTCTCTCTTTGATCTCTCCGTCATGAATCCCATGCCGGATATCACCTGCTTTCGTCTGCGCACCGCCTTGGATGATGCCATCTTATACGAAGACCCGCAAACGGGACAAAGCAAAAACCTTCATACCATGGAAAAAGAAGTCGCGGGAGGCAAGCTGCTGTTGGAAGCTGTATTTGATTACAATGCCCTGCGCAAAGAGTTTAATTTCACCGGCTTTTTGCTCATGGGTGTCTCCCTGTTCTGCATTCTGGCGGTTGTAGCCGTCTCCCATCGGCTCTCCAAATCCCTGACCCATCCCATTGAACATCTGAGCCGCAAAATGGCCGCTCAGCGCGGCAGTCATCTGTCCCTCTCCGGGAAATATCTGCAGCGCACCGATGAGATTGGTGTACTGTACAATGAATACAACAACATGATCGAGGAGCTGAATACCTCCATTAAACGGGATTATCAGGATAAGCTCATTACTCTGGATGCCCAGATGCGTTCTCTGGAAGCACAAATTAATTCTCACTTCCTTTTTAACACCCTGGAATCCATCAATTCCCTGGCAGAGCTGGATGAGGATGAGCGGATCTCCACCATGGTCATGGCTCTGGGGAATATGTTCCGCTACAGTATCAAGACCAAAAGCGAGCTGGTGACCATCGACGATGAACTCCGCCATGTACAGGATTATGTGGCGGTACAGGAAATCCGTTTTGATTATCGCTTTCGCCTCCTGTTGGATATTCCGGAGGAAATGCACGAGCAGCGGGTATTGAAGCTGATTCTGCAGCCGCTGGTGGAAAATGCCCTGACCCACGGTCTTAACTATTGCACAGCCGGCGATTCCATCACTCTAAAGGGCTCCATGGATGATCGAAATCTCTGGCTGTCTGTCACAGACAACGGCGTCGGCATGTCCGCTTCGGAGCTGGAGACTCTCCGCGCCCGCCTCCGGGAGGAGTCCGGCTTTACCGAGCTGGGACACCGCACCAGACAGAGCATCGGTCTTAAAAATATCCACTCCCGCATCGAGCTGTACTACGGAAAAGGATACGGACTGGAAATCGAGAGTCAGCAGAGCGAAGCGTGCGGTACCACTGTCCGCATTCATCTGCCACGCATTGAATAATCCTTGGCAATAAAGACCTTGCAAAAATCATCCTATCGGAGAATTTCGCAAAAGCGAATTCTACGATAGAATCCGCATATTTAATCCTGCAGACCGAAACATTCGCAATTCAGTAAGAAACAGAAAGGAATAAAGGCATGTATACCTATATCGTCATCGATGATGAAAAGCTCATCCGTCAGGGCACCATCAAGAAGATCTCCGCCATGGGAGAGGATCTCGTCCGGTGCATAGGCGAGGCGGACAATGGCAAAGAGGGCATCGCCCTCATCGAGCAGGTGCATCCCGATATCACCGTGCTGGATATGCAGATGCCGGTTATGGGCGGCACAGAGCTGCTCCCTTACTTAACCGAGCACTACCCGGAGATGCCCCTCATCGTCATCAGCGGCTTTCAGGATTTTGAATATCTGCGCCATGCCATTCAGGCCCGGGCCATCGATTACGTTCTCAAGCCCTTTAATCGGGAGGCCATACAAAAAGCCATGGAGGGTGCCATACAGAGGCTCACCTCCCGCAGTGCGATACAGAATCAACTGCTCTCCAACGAAGAAGAAAAAGAAGCCGCCTATTATGAGTACGATCTGCAGATGTTAAAAAGCCTGATCTTTGGCTATCACACCCTGGCCTCTTCCATCAGTTCCCGGCGTCTTTCCTATATCAATGATACTCATAACCTGTTTCTGGCTGCCCTGTATGCCTCGCAAACCATGGCTCAGATCGATCTGCAAAGCTTTCTGGACGAAAACGGCTTTGGAGATCTGGCTCTGTATCTGGCACCGGAGGACATGCCCCATCTGGGATTTCTGATTTTCTTTATTCCGGAAAATCCCGCTGTCGATCCCATCCGCACGCTGCGGCAGATCACCGGCGCCATCGCCTGTTGGCTGCGTCAGCAGGGCTATGTTTTTACCGCCGGCATCAGTGCTGAGCACCGAAATCTGACAGAGCTTCACACCGCTTTTCAGGAATGCTCCAGCGCCCTGAACACCCAGCCCATTCAGGAAAAAATGACAGAACAGTTTCTCTTCTTTTCCGGACAGGATATTCCGGAAATTCCGCTCTGGCCCAGGCAGGAGGAGTTTCTCTTCCGACTGGAGGCAGGCATGAAGGAGGAGACCTCTGCCCTGGTGGATCAGCTCTTTGACTTCTATCAGACTGTTCCCGGCTGCACACTGGCCAGCGTCAAATTTCACTGCTACCAGCTCTCTGCCAAATGCCGTGAAATCCTGCGCTACTATTTTCCGGATCAGATCCACTCCGATGCCTCCAGCATGCAGAATGTGGTCACCTCCCTGTTTTCTCTGGAGGAGGTAAAACATTACTATCTGGGATTTTTCATGAATATGTGCACTATGCTGTCCTCCCAGAATGTGTACAGCAGCGATAATGTGGTGGAAAAGCTGAAATTCTATGTACAACGCAATTATCAGCAGGATTTATCTCTGGATTTTCTTTCCTCCTGGTTTTACATGAATCGCAGCTATCTAAGCCACCTTTTCAAGCAGAAGACCGGCTGCAATTTTGTAGACTATGTCAATGAGGTGCGCATTGAAAAAGCAAAACAGCTTTTGCTCCAGCCTGATCGCAAAATGTATCAGGTGGCAAAAGCTGTCGGCTATGACAATGTGAAATATTTTTATCGGGTGTTCCGCAAGAGCACCGGCATGACACCGGTACAATATCAGGAGCAGCATTGTGATATTCGCACAGAGGGAGATTGATCGTGATACTTTCTACAGGCATATCTCTGCTCTGCTGCCGCCGATGCGGTCCTTTTTGACCACGATCTGCCGGTCAATGCGGTCCTTTAACTCTGCCACGTGGGAAATGATGCCCACCAGCCGGTTGCCCTCTGTCAGGGAGGAAAGTGCACTGATAGCCTGCTCCAGGGTATCCTCATCCAGAGAGCCAAAGCCCTCATCTACGAAGAGCGTGTCCAGACGGATGCCACCTGCCGAGGACTGCACCTCATCCGAAAGTCCCAGCGCCAGAGAAAGGGAGGCCATGAAGGATTCGCCCCCGGAGAGTGTCCGCACACTGCGGACAGTTCCGTTATAATGGTCTATCACATCCAGTTCCAGACCGCTCTGGCTGCGGCGGTTATTCTCTTCTTTTCGGCGCTGCAGCTCATATTGGCCGTCGGACATCCTTAGAAAGCGCAGATTCGCCCGCTGTATCACCCGCTCGAAATAAGTCATCTGCACATAGGTTTCCAGACGGATCTTTTCCTTTTGCTTTAATTCGCCGTTGACCGTCTCGGACAGTGCTCCCACACACCTTAATTTTTCCTCGGCCCTGTCCATCCTGCTCTCTGTATCCCGGATCTGTTCTCTTGCCTTCTCATTGAACTGAATCCGCAGGTTAAGTTCTTCACTGCACTGCATGATTTCTTTTTTGGTCTGCTGCGCCTGGTTTCTGGCCTCCAGGACCGCTTCTTTCTCCGTCTCCGGCAGCTGGGAGAGCTGCTGCTGCAATGCCGTGATCTTTCCCTCACCGCTGTGCACGGCACCGGCTGCCTGCTGCATTCCCCTCTCTGCCTTCTGCAAAGAAGCGGCTATCTGCTCTGCGGACTGCCTCCACTGCGTGATCTGCTGCGCCGCCTCCCTGGCTCCTGCATAGTGAAGCTGCTTTCCGATCTCCGCCAGCTTTGCTTCCCGCTCCTGCAAGGTAGCCTGCTCCGCTGCCATATGCGTCTGCTGCTGCAGCAGTATTTCCTCGGTGTCCTTCGTATCTTTCTCAAATTTCGGCAGCTTTTCTGTCAGATTCAAACGCAGTTCTTCATTGTGTTCTGCTTCCCGCAGGGCCTTTGTCAGACGTACGCTTTTTGTCTGCAGATTCTCCTGGGCCGCAGCAATATGGCTGCGTGCACGGCTGACTGTTTCTCCGTTTTCTGCAGGATTCTCTGTAAAGATCATCTCCGACAGCCATCCTGCATTCTCCGCGCCGGCACTCTCCACACCGACATCCTCCACACCGGCTTCACGTTCTGCAAAAATCTCCCGCAGCTGCTCCTGTGCCCTGCGTTGCTTTTCCATAACGGCAGCCTGCAGTGCTCCGGCCTGCCGGCTTGCCTTTGCCGCCTGCCCGGCAAGCTTCTCGGCTTGCTCCGCGAGTTTTTCCAGTTCTTCCTTGGTGGGCGCTTTCTGCGCTGCCTGAGCCGGATGAGGATGTTCCAGCGCACCGCATACCGGGCAGGGCCTTCCGGGCTGCAGCGTCTTCGCCAGAATCCCTGCCTGCGCATCCAGATACAGACGGTTAGCCTGTCTGTACTGCTGCTGTGCCTCTTCTGCCTCTCCGGCGCTCTTCTGATAAGATTTCTGTGCGTTCTCTAATGCAGCATATTGCTGCTGCAGACTACTGAGGCTCCCCGAGGCTTCCTGCAGATGCTTTTGCCCATCCTGCAGCCGCTGCATTTCTGTGCGAAGCTGCTGCAGAAGCACCGGATTATCCCGCAATATTTCCAGTTTTTCCTTGGCCTGTCTTTGATTTTCCTTTCTTTTCTGCAGAAGTGCGCAATTTTTCTCCCAATCTGCTCTGTAACCGGCAAGCCCTTCTCTGCGCTCCTGCAGATTCCTCTTTCCGTCTTCGTACTGTTTATATTGCTCCAGTTCCTTTTCCAACGCTGCGATCTGTCCTAAAAGGCTCTCTCTTTCCGGCTCCCTTTCCTTCGCCCTCTCCCACTCTGCGGTCCATCTGGCCAGCTCCTGCTTTTGCCTGCCAAGCTCTGCCTCGATCCGCCTTTTTTCCTCCTGCAGCTGCCCTCTGGTCTGAGCCTTCGTCAGCTGCTCTGTGATCTGCTGGATCTTTTCTTCGATCTTTACCAGATCGACCTGACACTCCTCCCGGGCCAACTGATCCCTTTTGATCTGTTCCTCTAATTTTTGCCGCAAAATTGCCGGCGGCATTTCTTCCTCTGATTCCTTCTGGAGTTTTGGCTGTAAGGTTTGCTTCGACGTTTGCTCTGCCATTTGCTGCAGCTCTGACCGTTGCTGTGCCCCTGACGTTTGCTGAGGCTCTGCCGTTTGCTGCGACTCTGCCGTTTGCTGTGGCACCACCCTATCCCAGCGAATGGACTCTGCCGCTATTTTCCGCCGGTTTTCCAGTTCCCCATAGTCTCGCTGAAGCTTTAAGTAAGTCTCCTTCAGCTGCCCCTGCAGCTTTTGATACCGTTCCGTCCGGAAAATCCGCCGGAAGATCTCCATCCGATCCTGGGTGGAAGAGAGCAGAAGCTTTAAAAAATCCCCCTGCGCGATCATGACGATCTGCGTAAACTGCTCCCTGTCCAGTCCCAGAATCTTTTCAATCTCCTCGGTTACCTCTTTCATTTTGGTCACTACCCGCCCATCCGGCAGCTGCAAAGAGGCATCCGCCGGCATCAGTGTCGTGCCCTCTCCCCGCTTCTTTGGTCTCTCATAAGCCGGATTCCGGGTGACCACATAGGTCTTCCCCTTATTGGAAAAAGTCAGCTCCACCTGTGTGGGTGTCTCCGGCGCCGCATACTTGGAGCGCAGCATATCCGGCTGCCGGTTGTCCCCACTGGGCTCTCCGTAGAGTGCAAAGGTAATGGCATCAAAGATCGTCGTCTTTCCTGCCCCTGTATCGCCGGTGATCAGATACAAGCCGCCGGTTCCCAATTGATCCATTTCTAATTCCGTCGTCCCCGCATAGGGGCCGAAGGCTGTGATTTTCAGTTTGAGAGGTCTCATTTTTACCTCTTTCTGCCGCAGCTTGTCTACGGCTGCACGAGGAGAAATTCGCGCAGGCGATTTCTCCGATGGGATCAGCATTGATGGCGCTTGCGTCATCGATGCTGTTTGAAAGAAATGCTATCAAGCATTTCTTTCAAACTTACCTCTTTCTGCCGCAGCTTGTCTGCGGCTGCATGAAGAGAATTTTCCGAAGCCGTCAGCAGCGTCCCCCTGCTAACGGGCAGACTTTTCCCCCTGCGTTATTGCTCCTTCCAGATTTCCTCTATGAGCTTTTGCATATACTGTACCTGCTCCGGCTGCATGGGCTGATTATTCTGCTTTTCATAGAATTCACCAAAGATGGTAAGGGGATCCCGGCTCTCCGGCTCCCCCGCTCCCTCTATGATCTGTCTGCTCCTGGTACGGCAGTTGTCATATTCTAACTTCATCAGATTGGGATAAATCACCATCAGCCTGGCGGCCGCATCCGGTACATCCTCCTCGTCCGTAAGCGTGACATGCATATACGCATTTCTGTCGAACTGCTCATAGAATTTCCGGGAGGATACCTCCAGATAGGAGCCTCGAATCTTCAGCCAATCGTGAAGAGGCTGCAGAGGAACGGTACGAATCTGTATGCCTGCTTCTCCCCTCTCTCCCAGCTCCAGGATCGTCACAGACTTCTCCTGACTTGCCTCACTGAAGGAATACTTTAAAGGCGTACCGCAATAGCGGCTGTTCCCCACATTGTAAGCCCTGTGAATGTGCCCCAGCGCCACATAATCAAAAGGTGCGAACACCGAGACATCTACATTTTCCGTGCCGCCCACATAAACGGAAGATTGGCCGGTGTCGCTGTTTTCTGTATTGTCATTTTCGCCTGTTCCGGAACCGGTGACAAATTGATGGGCCATCAGAATTTTCCAAACTTTCTCTGACTCTACCCCTTCTCTTTCCGATGCATCCGCCGCACTTTGCATGCGCTGCTCGGTCATCTCTTCCACTGCTGCCCGCACTGCATCCGTATAATCACTGATCTCCTGATCCGGAAAATAAGGCCGCACATGAGCAGGCTTCACAAAGGGCAGCATATAGATCTGCGCAGTAACCCCGTCCTGTCCGGTCAAGGATACCGGCTCCACATGGCCGTGATAGACCGGGGATAAGTACACACCGCCTCTTCCCATAATAGAAGCACCGAAAGCGATCCGTTCCGGGCTGTCATGATTGCCGCTGATGACAAAAACCGGAATTTCTCTGTCTGACAGTTCTGACAAAAAGCTGTCAAAAAGCGCCACCGCCTCCGCACTGGGCACCGTCTTGTCATAGACATCTCCCGCAATCAGGACACCATCCGGCTCCTCCTGGTCTATGATCTGCAGGATCTGCTGCAGTATGTATTTTTGCTCATCGATCATGGAAAATTCGTTGACACGCACGCCGAGGTGCAAGTCCGATAAATGGATTAATTTCATAACTCCCTCATGATGCCGCCGCTTATCTGCGGCATCCATTTCTCAAAATGGCATAAGGTCATTGCTCACGGACATTATAACATGATGTCGTGGGCAAAAGCACTTTTGTCCCCGTCATCCCCGGATTACTCCACTCTTTGCACTCCCTGACTTCTTTACCCTACACCATGGCGAGCTACGTTTGAAAGACTTGCCCTGTCTTCGCATCTTTATAAAAAATTAACTTTGACATCCCCTATCATCAAGAGTATGATGATTTTACACGGGATGAGGAAAACGTTTTCCAACCATCTCAGGAAATAATTGGTATAAACATTTTTAATCAGCTGCACTATCAGGATTTTAGAAGTCCTGAATATAAGCTATTTTCCAGCATTTAGAAAGTGTAGTCATTTAAAACATTTAAAAATGTAGTTACTTTAAAATCATATGCTGGTGCGAATAATACTTTCTATATGGTATTTGGCACAGCTATTTGCGCCGCAGGCGTCACAAATAGCCCTGATTGCCAATCAGATGATGCTGCAGTCATAAGGTATTTTGATCACAGATGATATCTGATTGCGATTTTCCAGCACAATACGCCTGCGGAATGGAGAATACCATGAACCTACACCTGCCCAAAGACCAGACCCACGGCGCCGCAGATTCCGACGCCATCATCCAGGGACAGCACTACAGAATCACTGTCCTGACCCCTGCCCTGCTGCGATTTGAGTACAGTGAAAGCGGCCTGTTTGAAGATCACTGCACCCAGCACATCATTAACCGTAATTTCCAGGTACCTGCCTTTAAGACCTGGCACTCCGGCGACTATTTTTATCTGGAGACAGCACTGCTGCGGCTTCGCTACGATGAGAAAGCACCCTCCGCCTATGGCCTTCAGGTGCGTATTCTCTCCAGCGCCATGGTATGGCATTACGGCGACCAGGGCGGTGACATGGACCGCGCCATGAACCTGGGCGGCACTGCCCGCACGCTGGATATGGCCGACGGCGCTATTGATATCGGTGAGGGACTGATGTCCAAAGGCGGCTATGCGGTCTTTGATGATTCCGATGCCCTGCTGATCGGAGAGGATCACTGGATCAGCCGCCGAGCACACCAGGAGCTGGATTTGTACTTCTTTGGCTACGGCCACGACTACAAGCAGTGCCTCAAGGACCTCTACCATCTGGCAGGCACCACGCCGCTGCTGCCCCGTTTTGCCATGGGCAACTGGTGGAGCAAATACCACAAATATGATGAGACAGAATATAAAACACTGATTCGGCGTTTTGAGCAGGAGGGTCTGCCTTTTTCCGTAGCTGTCATCGACATGGACTGGCATCTGGTGGATATCGACAAAAAATGGGGAACCGGCTGGACCGGCTATACCTGGAACCGGGAGCTTTTCCCGGATCCCCCTGCTTTCCTTCGCTGGCTCCACGAGCACGGTCTGCAGACCACTCTGAATGTCCACCCCGCCGACGGCGTCAGAGGCTTTGAAGCACAATATCCCGCCATGGCCAGAGAGATGGGCATCGATCCGGCCACCGAAGAGGAAGTAGAATTCGATATTGCCGATCCCCATTTCCTGGATGCTTACTTTAAATGCATCAGCCACCCCCATGAAAAGGACGGCGTAGACTTCTGGTGGATCGACTGGCAGCAGGGAACAGCCACCAAAACAGAAGGCCTGGATCCTCTGTGGATGCTGAACCATTTTTACTATCTGGATAATGCCGGAGAGGGAAAGCGCCCCCTGATATTCTCACGCTATGCCGGAATCGGCAGCCACCGCTATCCTGTGGGCTTCTCCGGAGATACCCTCGTCACCTGGGCTTCCCTGGACTTCCAGCCCTATTTCACCATCCGCGCTGCCAACGTCGGCTATACCTGGTGGAGTCACGATATCGGCGGCCATATGATGGGCGTTAGGGACGATGAGCTGGCGACTCGCTGGCTGCAGCTAGGCACCTTCTCCCCTATCCTTCGTCTCCACAGCAGTGACAATGACTTTAACGGCAAGGAACCCTGGAAATATAACCGTGAGGCCGAGGCTGTCATGAAAGATGCCCTGCGCCTGCGCTACCGGCTGGTCCCTTATCTGTATACCATGAACTACCTGACCCACACCCAGGCTCGCCCCATCGTGACGCCTCTGTACTTTGAGGAGCCAGAGCAGCCCCAGGCTTATAATGTCCGAAATGAGTTCTGGTTCGGCACCCAGATGCTGGTATGCCCCATCACCACACCACGGGACGACATTTCTCTGACCGGACGTTTTGATGCCTGGCTGCCTGCCGGCGATTGGTATGACTTTGAGAAGGGAACTCGCTATACCGGCGGCAGAATGCTTCCCATCTTCCGCAGTCTGGAAGAATGGCCTGTCTTCGTAAAAGCAGGCGGCATCATCCCCATGGATCAGGGAGAAGACTACGATCCTCTCCTCCATAATCCCGCCTCTTTGCTCCTGCGCATTTACCCCGGCGCAGACGGAAGTTTTAAACTGGTGGAGGATGACGGCAAAAAGACAGAGCCTGCTGCAGAAGACTATGCAGTTACGGAATATACCTGGAAGTGGGATGCACAGGCCATCTTCACCATTCATCCTGCCCAGGGTGATCTCCGGGCTATCCCGGAGAAGAGGCAATACACATTGGCCTTCTACGGGATAGAAGACAGTGAACTGACTGTGCGTCTGGGAGAAGAAGTTGTGTCCTGTCAGCAGCACTACGATCAGGATAGACGCCTTCTCACCGTAATGCTTCCTGCCTACTCTGTGACGGAGCGTCTGACCATCACCTTTACAAAGAGTGAGACCGCCGACAATAATAAGCTGGCAATGGCGTTCCAGGCCCTGCAGAGAGCCCAGATGAGCTATGATATAAAGCAGGTACTGTACAACATCCTGAAAAACCACGGCACCACCCCCGCCTGCCTGACATCCCTGCGCGCAGTGGAGGGTGCACCCCAGGCAATCCTGGATGTACTGGAAGAAATCATCCTGACGGACGTGCATTAGAAATACATTCATAAATGACAAAAGCCCTTCATCACGGTACATCATCTTCCGTGTTGAAGGGCTTTTGCTTTTATTACAGTTTTTCAACTTACCATATTGAAATTACTTCATCAGCTTGCTTTCTTGATCAGTTCCATGATCATGGAGATGGAATTGATCAGACTGCTCTTTTCCATGGCGTCAATATAGAACTGCCGCTCGAAGTAGAGCTTATGCACGCTCTCTACGATCACGTCCGGCAGAGCATCGTCTTCGATGACCATGCTGTACCCTTGCTGCTCAAAGCTTCTGGCATTAAGAATCTGATCGCCCCGGCTGCTTTTAGCAGGCAAAGGCACCAGAATATTGGGCTTTTTCAGCGCCAGCAATTCAAAAATTGCATTGGCACCGGCCCGGCTGATAACGATATCCGCCATGGCAAAGAGGTCCTTTAATTCCTCATTGACATACTCGAACTGCTTATAACCGGGGATCGTCAGCTTTAGATTATCCACTTTGTCCTTGCCGCACAGATGAACGATATTGAAATCCGGCAGGAGCTTTTCCAGATTATCCCGCACCGCCTCGTTCACCGAAGCTGCTCCCAGGCTGCCGCCGATGACCATCAATACCGGCTTGCTGTCCGTAAAGCCGCAGAAATCCCTTCCTGCCTTTGCATCTCCCTGGAAGAGTTCGTCCCGAATCGGTGTCCCGGTAAGTACAGCCTTAGAAGCCGGCAGGTCCTTTAATGTCTCCGGAAAATCACAGCAGATTTTCTGGGCGCAGGGGATGCACAGCTTGTTTGCCAGTCCCGGTGTCATGTCTGATTCATGGATGATGCAGGGGATATGCAGTCTGTGCGCCGCCCGCACCACCGGTACGCTGACATAGCCGCCCTTGGAGAATACCAGATCCGGCTGATAACTCTTTAAAAACTTGAAAGCTTCTTTGTACCCCTTGATCACACGGAAGGGATCCGAAAAGTTCTTGGGATCAAAATAACGGCGCAGCTTGCCTGTCTCGATCCCCAGATAGGGAATGCCGCATTCTTCTATCAGTTTCTTCTCGATGCCGTTTAAGGATCCGATATAGTAGATCTCATAACCTGCCTTCTTTAAATAGGGCAAAAGTGCAATGTTCGGCGTCACATGACCTGCTGTACCGCCGCCGGTCAATACGATTTTCTTTCTATCCTTTCCCATTTGCTTCTATCACTCCCGATGCTGTGTAATGTAAATATTTCCCGCAAAATCCTGCAGGAAGCGCTTTCTCCTACTGTCCGATTGCCTGCTTCAGCGCTATGGCAAGCTGATCCGGACATGATGTCTGCTTAAAGCCGCACTTCACGCCGGAGACTCTCTCGATGACATCCTCTGCCTTCTGGCCGATCACCAGCTGCGTAATTCCCTGCAGGTTGCCGCTGCAGCCGCCCCTAAAAGCTACATGCTGAATGATATGATTCTCATCCAGTTCGATTTCAATTTCTGATGAACAGGTTCCTTTTGTCTTGTATATCATAGTAATCTCCATTCCGCAGGCGCTTTGCGTCGGAGGAATCGCCAATCAGATCACTATTGATTGGCGATCAACACGATTTGTGACGCCTGCGGCACAAATCGCTGCGTGAAAGATACGCCCGTTTATTTCGTTCCGCCAAGATTAAGCAATATCCCGCCGATCACGATCAATGCAATGCCAAGGATCCCATACAGGCTGATCTTTTCCTTAAAGAAAAGAACGGAAATCAGGGTCGTCGCTACGATGCCTACACCGCACCAAATGGCATAGGATATGTTTAAGTTCAATTTTACCATGGCTTTTCCAAATGCCAAGTAGCACAGCACATAAAAAATCACGCAGGCAATGGTGGGGTACAGGCGGGTGAATCCTTCAGAATATTTTAAAAAAGAAGTTGCGATAATCTCAAATATAATGGCAGCAATCAACAATACATACTGCATCCTTATCCTCCCTGTCTGCTTCCGGTGCTGTTAATCCTGCCATCCTATGTGGCTATTATCTACAGCTATTGTCTGTGTCCTCTACAGGCTATGCCCGGATTCGCAGCATCACCTTTCTTTAACGCTCCAAGCTCTTTAAACTCTTTAAACCCTATGTGATCCGGAAAAATTTCCTGTTCTCACTACATCTTACCATTCATGGAAAGAGCGATCCGCTTCTTAGCCAGGTCCACACTGACTACGGTGACATCCACCACATCTCCCACATGGACTACCTCCAGAGGGCTCTTTATGAAGCGCTCAGAAAGTCTGGAAATATGCACCAGACCGTCCTGGTGCACGCCGATATCCACGAAGGCACCGAAATCCACGATGTTGCGGACCGTCCCCTTCAGCTTCATGCCAGGAGTCAAATCTTCCATTGCCAGTACATCGCTGCGCAGGATAGGCGCCGGCATATCCTCTCTGGGATCTCTGGCCGGCTTCTCCAACTCTTTCAGAATATCCTCTAAAGTGATCTCTCCGATGCCAAGACGTTCTGCGGTCTGCTTTTTATTTTTCACCATTTTGCCCACGCTGCGAAGGGATGCGGTATCCTCCATGGACACCTGCAGCTCTTCCAGCAGCTTTTCCACTGCCGGATAAGATTCCGGATGGACACTGGTGGCATCCAGGGGATTCTTGCCGCCGCTGATCCGCAAAAAGCCCGCGCACTGCTGAAAAGCCTTCGGTCCGAGCTTTGGCACCTTCTTTAACTGGGCACGGCTGGTAAAGCGGCCGTTTTCCTCCCGATAAGCCACAATATTCTTTGCCAGTGTCTGGGAAATACCGGAAATATAGGAAAGCAGAGAGAAGGAGGCTGTATTTAGATCCACGCCTACCCGGTTTACACAGTCCTCTACCACGCCCCCTAACGCCTCGTCCAGCTTTTTCTGGTTCATGTCATGCTGGTATTGACCCACACCAATAGACTTAGGATCGATCTTTACCAGCTCTGCCAGGGGATCCTGGAGACGTCTTGCGATAGAGGCGGCGCTTCGCTGCCCTACGTCAAAATTAGGGAACTCCTCGGTTGCCAGCTTACTGGCGCTGTAAACGGAAGCTCCGGCCTCATTGACGATGACATACTGCAGAGGCTGCTTCAGCTCGTGAAACAGATCCACGATGATCTGCTCAGACTCTCTGGAAGCCGTGCCGTTTCCCACGCTGAAGATGGTGATATGGTACTTCTCAATCAGCTTCTTTAACTCTGCCTTGGCCTCTGCCACCTTATTCTGAGGCGCTGTGGGATAAATGACCTTGGTGTCCAGCACCTTACCTGTGGGATCTACCACTGCCAGCTTACAGCCGGTGCGGAAGGCGGGATCCCATCCCAACACTGTCTTTCCTGCGATAGGGGGCTGCATCAGCAGCTGCTCTAAGTTCTTGCGGAAAACCACGATGGCGCCGTCCTCTGCATTCTCTGTAAGCTGACTGCGGATTTCCCGCTCGATGGAAGGCGCAATAAGGCGGTCATAGCTGTCTGCAATGACTTCCCGCAGAATCGGTGCCGTAAACTCGTTGTCCTTTACATGGAAACCGCTGCCGCCGGTAATCTCTTTACGGATCACCTGACTCTCCAGCCATGCCAGAATCTTCTCCCTGGGCGCATTAATTTTTACGGTGAGACATTTCTCATCTTCGCCCCGGTTAATGGCCAGGATCCGATAGCTGGGAATCTTCGCCACCTGCTCTTCAAATTCAAAATACATCTCATAGACATTGCGGCGCTCCGCCGTTTTCTGCTGTGCCGCCTTTGCTGCTGTCTTGGATGCAGGTTTCTTTGCTTTTTCTGCTTCCTCCGCAGCATCTTCTGTCTTTTCAGTTTCTTTTGCCTTCTTTTCTTTCTTGTCCTCCTGGGCAGCTTTGGCCTCTTTGGTGGCTGCCGTGGTGATCAGTCCCTCTTTCCAGGTCATTTCTCTGATTTCGGTGCGGTAGGCCGCCTCATCAGAAATCTGCTCTGCGATAATGTCTTTGGCGCCTGCCAGAGCGTCCTCGGGGCTCTCCACTCCCTTTTCGGCATCCACATAGGCAGCGGCCGCCTCCAGAATCGGTGCCTTCGCACTCTGCTCCAGGATCAGATCCGCCAGGCCCTGCAAGCCCTTTTCTCTGGCAACACTGGCTCTGGTCTTACGCTTTTGCTTATAAGGACGGTAGAGATCCTCCACTGCCACCAATGTCTGCGCCTCTTCAATCTGCGCGCGCAGCTCTTCTGTCAGCTTACCCTGTTCCTCGATGCTGGCAAGTACAGAGGCCTTCTTATCCTCCAGTCCCCGCAGATAATTGAGCTTTTCGGAAAGAGTACGCAGCTGTTCGTCGTTTAAAGAGCCGGTGGCCTCCTTTCGATATCTTGCAATAAAGGGAATGGTATTTCCCTCGTCGATGAGTTTCACGGCCGCTTCCACCTGGGAACGCCGTACCCCCAGTTCCTCTGTAATCGATTTTATGATATCCATTCTAATCTCCGTTTCTAACTCAAAAGAACGCCCTGCGGCGTTCCTTTGGTGCCGAAAGGCATCCCGTAATGACTGAAAACACCAAATGCGTTTCTTTACTGTCGAATGCGTTCCTCTACTGCCGAATGCCCCAAAGGGGCATTCGTAATGACTGAAAATGCCGAAAGGCATTTTCAGTCATTTGTCAACGTTCAAACTGTGCCTTATACAGTCTACTGTAAAATCCCCCCTTGGCCAGCAGCTCGTCATGGCTGCCCTGCTCCATGATATGGCCCTCGTTCATGACGATGATCACATCTGCATTGCGGATGGTGGAAAGTCTATGCGCCACAATAAAGCTGGTCCTGCCTTGCATCATCTTATTGAAGGCTTCCTGAATTTGCAGTTCTGTACGAGTATCGATGCTGGAGGTAGCCTCATCCAGAATCAGCATAGGCGGCAGACAGAGCATGACACGGGTAATGCACAGCAGCTGTTTTTGACCTTGGCTTACGCTGTCGTCATTTAAGACTGTATCAAATCCCTGGGGCAGACGCCGTATAAACTCGTAGCTATGGGCTTCCTTTGCTGCCTGCAGGATTTCCTCCTCCGTGGCATCCGGCTTACCGATGGTGATGTTCTCCCGGACCGTGGCATTCTTAAGCCACGTCTCCTGCAATACCATGCCGTAGTTCGACCGCAGGGAATGTCTCGTCACATCGTAGATATTGGTGCCGTCCACCTTGATTTGTCCGCTATCTGCATCATAAAAGCGCATCAGCAGGTTAATCAGCGTCGTCTTGCCGCAGCCCGTAGGGCCTACGATGGCAATACGCATACCTGGTTTGGCCTGCATAGAGAAATCTTCGATGAGCTTTTTGCTCTTATCATAGCTGAAGTATACATTCTCGATGGAAACTTCTCCCTTGGCCTTTGCCAATTCTCCGGGGGCATCCGGTGTCTGGGGCTCTTGCTCAATGAGTTCGAATACCCGTGCTGCGCAGGCCAGTGCATTCTGCAGTTCCGTGATGACGCTGCTGATATCATTAAAGGGCTTGGTATACTGGTTCGCGTAGCTAAGGAGTACGCTCAGGCCGCCCACCGTCAGTCCGCCGCCGATGACGAACATCGCGCCCACCAATGCCACTGCCGCATAGATCAGACTGTTGACGCAGCGAGTAGCAGGATTGGTGATGCTGCTGTAGAAGACAGCCCGGAGGCTGTATTTTTCCAGATCCGCATTGATAGCCGCAAAGCGCTCTCTGGCTCTCTCTTCATAACCGAAGGCCTTTACCACCTTCTGATTGCCTACCATTTCCTCTGTCAGAGCAGTCTGCTTTCCTCTGGTCTCACTCTGGACCTTGAACATGCTGTATGTGCGGCCAGCGATAAACTTCGCCACCATAAAGCTGATGGGAGTCAGCACCACCACCAGCAGGGTGATGGGAATACTCTTGGAGAGCATGAAGACCAAGGTAGCCACAATAGTCACCACGCCGGTAAAAAGCTGGGTAAAGCCCATGAGCAGACCGTCGCTGAACTGGTCTACATCCGCAATGATACGGCTGACGATATCCCCGGCGCTGTGGGCATCCAGATAAGACAAGGGCAGGATCTGCATCCGGCGGAAGGCCTTTGCCCGAATGTCCCGAACGATATGATAGGTAATTCTGTTATTTACCGTATTCATCACCCATTGCATCACTGCCGTCAGAATCACCAATACGGCGATGCGCTTCATATAGTAGGAAATCAGGGTGAAATCCACACATCCTGCTGCAACAATACCATCAATGGCATCGCCGAAAAGAATCGGCACGTATAATGTCAAAATCACCGTAGCCGCTGCCAGCACCACAGAGATAAAGAGCAGAATCTTATAATTGCCGATATACTTCATCACCTTTTGCAGGGTCTGCATGCTTCCGGCCTTGTCTGTTTTTTTATTCTCTTTCATCAGCCATTCACCGCCTTTCCCTGCACCGGTCTCTCATCCGGATATTGCGAATAATAAATTTCCTGATAGATGCCGCAGTCTGCCAGAAGCTCCTCGTGGGTACCCTTTCCTGCCAGGCGGCCGTCATCCAACACCAGGATCAGATCCGCATAGCGGATACTGGAGGTACGCTGAGAGACGATGAAGACCGTAGTCTCACCCTCCATCTCCCGAATAGCCCGGCGAAGAGCCGCATCCGTAGCAAAGTCAAGGGCACTGGCAGAGTCATCCAGAATCAGGATCTCAGGCTTTTTCACCAGTGCTCTGGCGATGGTCAGACGCTGCCGCTGACCGCCGGATAAATTCCGGCCGTTCTGTTCCAGAGCAAAGTCCAGCTGCCCGGTTTTGCCTTCTACTACCTCCTTGGCCTGGGCGGTGGTCAGGGCCTGCCAGATTTCCTCGTCGGTAGCCTGTTCATTGCCCCACTTCATATTATCTCGGATAGTTCCCTCGAAAAGCACTGCCTTCTGCGGTACTACGCCAATCTGTCCGATCAGCTCTCCTGCTGCATAGTCCTTTACATTTACACCATTTACTTCAATGGTTCCCTGTTCCGGATCATAGAAACGGGGAATCAGGTTCACCAGACTGGACTTGCCGCTGCCGGTGCCGCCGATGACGCCGATGGTCTGCCCTCTCTTTGCCTGAAAACTGATCTGTGATAAGGAAGGTGCCCCTGCTCCGGCATAGGTAAAGATAACATTCCTGAAGGAAACCGCGGTATCCGCTTCCTCCTTCTGTCCCTCATCCTGACCGGCTTTGGGCGATCTGTTCTTTCCTTCCTGACTGTCTGAAATACCCGCAGAAGTTTTACTCTCCTGCGCTGCCTTTCCTGCCGTCTCCGGATAAATCATCCCCGGCTCCACATCCAGAATCTTTTCCACACGGCCGGCGCATGCCAGGGCCTTGGTAATGGAGATAATCAGATTAGCCAGCTTCACCAGCTCCACCAAAATCTGAGCCATGTAGTTGTACAGCGCCACCACCTGTCCCTGGGTCAGGCTGCCCATATCCACCTGCAATGCACCCTGCTGAATCAGGGCAATGGTAGCCAGGTTGATAATGATATAGGTCACCGGATTCATCAGAGCGGAGAAACGTCCCACGAATTTCTGCATAGAGGTCAGCGCTTCATTCTTTTCATCAAAGGAAGCAATCTCACTCTGTTCTTTATTAAAGGCTCTGATTACACGAACACCGGTTAAGTTTTCTCTGGTAGTGCCAAGGACCCTGTCCAGCCCCGCCTGTACCTTTTTAAACAAGGGAATGCTGATGAGCATGATGCCGAAGACCACCACACACAGCAGCGGAATAGCCACTGCAAAGACCAGTGCGCACTTTACATCAATCGTAAAGGCCATGATCATGGCGCCGAAAACGATGAAGGGGCTGCGCAGCAGCAGGCGCAGGGCCAGATTCAGACCGTTCTGCACCTGATTGATATCACTGGTCATTCTGGTGATCAGGGTGTTGGTGCCCAGAGTGTCCAGCTCCGCAAAGGAGAGCTTTTCGATGTGATCAAAAAGGGCCTGGCGCAGTCTGGCCGCAAATCCTACGCTGGCCTTGGCTGCAAAATACTGGGCGGTGATGCTGCAGGTCAGACCGATGGCCGCCAGCAGGATCAGCAGGCCGCAATGCTGGAAAATATATCCCTTGTTATTTCCGGCAATGCCCTTGTCGATGATGGCCGCCACCACCAGCGGCACAAACAGATCAAAAAGAGCCTCCAGCATCTTAAAAAGCGGTGCCAGAATGCTCTCCTTTTTAAAATCATGCAGATAAACCGTTAACTTACTTTTCATCTCTTGTCCCCACTTTTCTATCAGACAAATTGTATGCCGGCATATCCGGGCAGCACCCTCCCCTGACCATGCCGATTTTTCTATCATACAACAAAAACAGGGATGGCGCACCCCTAAAAAAGAAGTGCCCCGACCATGACCGAAGTGCGGCACGCAGTTCCTATAAATAGAGCACTCTGCAATCTTTCTGTTTCCTATTTGTAGATTTCTTCTAATGTTAGCAGCTTTGTACTCAGACATCATTAAAAGCAACAATAATAAAGCCTCCTCCCTGTCATGGGAAAGAGGCTTTCTAAATTTATCCTATAAGTCTAAATGGTCAGGTACCATTAATGCAGGACCACTTGGTTTTTATAAACCAAAGATCTTACGGAACCAGGTAAATATCGTTTCTTCCTTCGGCTTTAACTCAGGCGCGGGGGTAATAATTAAACCAATAGGTCTGTCATCATCTAATCTACGATACATTTTGCTATCTCCTTTTAATTTTTATTATATTTGTAGTAGTTTTGTTTCTGATTAACCAAAAAGTTTTGTTTCTGATTAACCAAAAATCTTGCGGAACCAGTTGATCACGATATCCAGATGGCCGGGATTAGAAAGCTCCGGTATCGGTTTGTAGATTGCTCCAATCTTGATTTCTTCCATTTTTGTTTCCTCCTTTATATTTTGTCTCGGTTTATTTTTTGTTTTTGTTGTTTTGTTCTTTGTTGTGCTTATCTTAATACGGAGGATGTACAAGAAGCGTAACACTAAATCAATATTGGGGGATACATCACAACGTTGACAAACATTGTAACCTTGAACTCTGGCACCATTAGCCATGCTCCTTAGTATTTTCCGGTTGCGATGCATGATAATACTTCACAGCATACAGGAAGCTCTTTGTATAAAACCGCATTGCCTCCTTTGCCTCCCTTGAGAGCGGAGCCATGATATCAAAAGCATGGTAGCAGCCATGAAACTCCTTGAAATCGACGGGCACTTCTGCGCTCTTTAGGTCATTCACATAGCGTATGATTTCATCATAAAATGGTTCCTCTGTCCCGCAAAATGTACAGCAAGGCGGAAGACCTGCGTAATTCGTCTCCCTTGATGGTGCAGCATAGGATGGCACACGATCTGAACCATACAGATCACCGAGATAAGCCCGCCACGCCCGTTCATTGGACGTGCTGTCCCACACCGGCATGCAGTTCCCCTGCGAGGATGAGGTAATCATTCGATCATCCAACATCGGATAAAACGGCATCTGATAAGCAACAGACACTTCCTTTTTATCCCTTGCATATATAGCAAGCGCTGCCGCAAGTCCGCCTCCTGCACTCTCTCCGCCAATAAAGAGCTGATCTGTACGTATTCCCAGCTTTACAGCATTCTTCTTCATCCATTTCAGAGCAAGGTAGCAGTCCTCAAGTGCAGCAGGGTATGCTGCTTCATAGGACAGACGGTAATCCGGCGAAACAATCACGCAATTCCCAAGAGATGCAAAACGATCCATGTAGCCAAAATCCATTTCCGGTATACCGATGCCATAACCACCACCATGCATCCAGAGAAGTCCGGGGACAGCTTCCGCTTCGAGTCTTTTTTTTGGGCGGATGATCAGAATACGCAGCCTGCTGCCATCGATGCGCCTGATCGAATATTCCTGCATGGTGGTACGCTTTCCAAGCCATCTGCCTTGCAGAACTTTACGAAGAAGCCGATTTTCCTTTTCACTTTTCTCCGCATGGAACTTCGGAACCAGCATTCTTTCAAGGGAGCCGATTATCCGAAGATCAGGCGCCAGTTTTTTTATGTCCTCTTTTCGACGGCTCTTGCATTCCTCCAGATCTCTCAGCGCTTCGCAAAGAGACGATTTTTCCAGTATGCCCATCTGTATGAACTCCTTGTTTTCTGTTCTCGCCACTGACTCGGTCGGTATCTTGATCAGCAGAGCGCCCAACAACAATTGTCATTTTTCTTTCATCCGGTTCAGTTCCGGCCATACGGTGGCAAGCATGGTGATAAAGCAGGCCAGGCCGCCGATGACATTGGAGATGGGTTCCGCCATGAAGACGCCGTCAGTGCCCATGTTAAAGGCGTAGGGCAGCAGGAAGGTCAGGGGCACCACCAGGATTGCTTTCCGAAGAAGACTGAAAAAGATGGCATAATTTTTCTTATTCAGGGCCTTAAATACTGTCTGACCGGCATATTGCAGGGACTGGAATATAAAGGCATAGAAATAGATGTGCAAAGCCGGCGCCGCAGCCGCAACCAATGCCTCATCCTGCGTAAAGATCCGGATGAACATAGGGGCATTCCACATGATCAACCCCCAGATGATGGCCGTATAGGGAATGGTCAAGGTCATCATGAAACAGACCGCCTTTTTTACACTCGCCGGTCTGCCCGCTCCATAATAGTAACTGATGGAAGGGGAGGATCCTTCCGTGATGGCCTGGGCCGGGGTATCCAGGATCTGGCGTACGGAATTCACCGTAGTCATTACCGATACGTAAAGAGAGCCGCCGCAGCGAAGCAGCACATGGTTACAGGAAATGGAAACCAACGCATTGGTGACCTGCATGATAAAGGGCGAAAGGCCGAGGCTCACGATTTCCCCCGCCCAGGGCAGCGCCGGCTTTAAGTCAATACGAAATTCATTGCGATCACTCCAGAGAAACCAGCACACAAAAAGCATGGACAACAGCTGAGAGATCACTGTAGCCACTGCTGCCCCTTCCACGCCCATTCCCAGAAGGAAAATAAAGACGGGATCCAGAATCAGGTTTGCCACTGCTCCCAGCAGCACCGTACACATACCCAGGGATGAATATCCTTCCGCATTGATATAAGGATTGATACCGGTGCTGACCATGGAAAACACTGTTCCCAGCACGTAGATACGCAGATAGGGCAATGCGTAGGTCATCTCCTCCCGGGAGGCGCCGAAAACAGACAGGGTGGGCGCCGCCAATATCTCGAAAAACACCAGCAGAAGGACGCCCACCAGCACCAGCAGCTTAAAGGCGGTACTCAGAATCTCTCTGGCCTTCTCCCGGTTTCCCCGTCCCAACTCGATAGAGAAAAGGGGAGAGCCGCCCATGCCGAACATATTGGTAAATCCGGTAATCAGGATGATGACCGGAAAGCATAATCCCACTGCGCCCAAAGCCTCTGTGCCCACTTCGGGAATCCGTCCGATATAGACTCGGTCTACAATGTTATATAAAAGACTCAACACCTGTGCGATGAGCATGGGAAAAGCCGTAGAGAGAATGTTCTGTACGATCTTTCCGTTGCCGAATTCTACTTTTTTCATGAATGCTGTATTCCTGTATGTTTCTGTGATCTTGATTGCCGTCCTCGACAGCTCCTACCCCAGCACATCCCTAAAGACACGCAGGGCATTGCCGGAAAAGACCTTCTCGATCTCCCCGGGCTTAAATCCACGCCGCTCCATGGCCTGTGCCAGCAAGGGCAGCTTATCTGCGCTGTCTATCTCGCAGGGCTCCTCGAAGCCGTCAAAATCGCTGCCCAGAGCCACGGCCTCTATGCCTGCCAGATTCCGGATATATGCCATATGCTCTGCCATTCTGTCAACACGTGCTATTGTAGCACCTTCCTCCAGAAAATCCACCAGATAGTTAATGCCGATGATGCCTCCCTTCTCCCCGATGCTGCGAAGGTTAGCATCTGTCAGATTCCGCAGATGGGGGCAGAGGGCTCTGGCATTGGAATGACTGGCGATGACAGGTCCTTTGGTCATATCCAGCACATCCCGGATGCCGGCATCATTTAAATGAGACAGGTCGATGATCACCCCCAGACGTTCCATTTCCTCCACAAAGCTGCGTCCCGTATCCGTCAATCCATGTTCTGTATCCGGAATGGGTCTGACGCCGGGAGCAAATTCCGGATTGGGATATCCCAGCTCATTGGAGTAATTCCAGGTCAATGTGGACATTCTCACACCCTTTTCGTAGAGGGCATAAAGATTTTCCAGCTTTCCCTCATAGACAGCCCCTTCCTCCACGGTCATCATGGCGGAGAGGATGCCGTCTCTTGCATTTTCTTCAATCTCCCCGGCGTTTGTCACCTGCCTGATCAGATTCGGATACTTGCCGATCTCCTGCATCCAGAAATCGGACAAATGATTCACATGATCAAAGGGCTGCTCTCCTTTTTCCTTTAATGTTCCCAGGTTGGTAAAAAGGGAGAAGCACTGGCACCAATATCCCCCAGCTTTCATCTTTTCCAGATTGATCATCCCAGAATGAGAAAGAAGGGAAATTTCTTTCCCTTCTTTCTCTTCTGAATACATATTGGGTATAGTGTCACAGTGCAGATCGATGACTGCATACATGTGCATAATTCCTCCTGTTGTATTCTGTATATTCTTTTTATTTCTTAAGTCCCGCATTCCGGTCTGCCTGTTCATCTCCCAGCTTATCCAGCAAGGCAATCTTGGTATCGTAGAGCTTCCGGGACAGATCCACATGCACCTCATGAGGATTCACCAGACGCTTGGACTCATCCCACAGGGTATCCTGCTCCTTGAGACAATAGTCCCGAATCTCCATGGTCTTTGCAGAGGTATAGCAGCATTCACCGTTTTTAAACAGTGGCACCATCAACTCCCGCAGGGAGTACTCTCCGGGATTGAGACGGGTCTTTTTCCAGGGTTCATAAGGGTCAAAGAGCAGCAGAGACTGATCCTCTGTGAAGACCTCGTCCTCCAGGCAGATCAGATCTGCCTTGATCTTGTGAGCCGGCTCCTCGTACACACGGTATATCTTCTTATTGCCCGGATTGGTAATCTTCTCTGAATTCTCAGAGAGCTTGATCTTGGGAATGAACTTCCCGTCATCTCCCATGACGGCCGCCAGCTTGTACACACCGCCGAAGGCCGGATTGTCCTTGGATGTGATCAGGTTCGTACCCACTCCCCAGGAAGTAATCGCTGCCCCCTGGGTTTTCAGAGAGTCGATCAGATACTCATCCAGATCGTTGGAAGCGGAAATGACTGCATCCTCAAATCCTGCCTCATCCAGCATCTTTCTGGCCTTCTTGGAAAGATAAGCCAGATCGCCGGAATCCAGGCGGATACCGTAGCCTTTTTTCAGTTCTACTCCTTTTTCCTTCATGTACTGGAAGGTGCGGATGGCATTGGGCACACCTGAACGAAGAGTATCATAGGTATCCACCAGCAGAATGCAGGCATTGGGATACAGATCCGCATAGGTCTTAAAGGCAGTGAGCTCATCCTCAAAGCTCATGATCCAGCTGTGGGCGTGGGTTCCCTTCACCGGCACGTCAAAGAGCTCGCCGCAGAGCACATTAGAGGTGCCCACACAGCCGGCGATCACTGCCGCTCTGGCACCATAAGTGCCTGCATCCGGCCCCTGGGCACGGCGAAGACCGAACTCCATGATTCCGTCTCCTCTGGCCGCATAACAGATCCGGGCTGCCTTGGTGGCAATCAGACTCTGATGATTGATGATATTTAAAATGGCCGTCTCTACCAGCTGCGCCTCCATGATCGGCGCTACGATCTTGACAAGGGGCTCTCTGGGGAAAATCAGGGATCCTTCCGGGATGGCCCACACGTCTCCGGTAAAGTGGAAGTTGGCCAGATAATCCAGGAAATCCCTGTCAAAAATGCCAAGTCCCGCCAGGTAATCAATGTCCTGTTTGGAAAAATGCAGCTCCTTGATATACTGAATGAGCTGTTCCACGCCGCACATGATGGAATAGCCGCCGCCGCAGGGATTATTGCGGAAAAAGGCATCAAAGACTACTGTCTTATTCTGGTCCTTGTGCTTAAAGTAACCCTGCATCATGGTCAGCTCATATAAATCCGTGAGCAGCGTCAGGTTTTGTCTGTCCATAGTTGGTTATGCTCCTTTCAGGTTAGGTGTCTTGACACCTATCAAATCACCTTGCGGTAATTTTCCCTATCATAGCACATTTTCCAAAAAAGTGCACAACTACTTTGTAACGACTACTCTATTCATACGGTCATCGGCCAGGTGCGCAGAAAATGACTACTTTTTCACAGGCAGCAGTACGGTAATTTCCGTACCTCTCCCCACCTCGCTATTTAAGCGGATGGTGCCGCCGCTTTGAGCCACGATATGCTTGACGATGGCCAGTCCCAGTCCGGTACCTCCGGTCTGTTTGCTGCGGCTTTTATCCACCCGGTAAAAACGCTCAAAGATTCTGCCCTGATGCTCCGGGGGAATCCCGATGCCGGTATCCTTTACCACCAGCCTTGCCATAGTCTTTTCCTGTTCCCGGCAGGTTCCCACGCTGACCTTCACGTTGCCGCCCCGGACATTATAGCGGATCGCATTGTCACACAGATTATAGAGCAGCTCTTCCATCTGCTGCTTGTAAGCCTTTAAAAGCACCTGTTTATCCGGTTCCTCTGCCGGCAGCAGGCTGATCTGTACATCGTAATTTTTCGCGTTCAGCTCCAGATTGCCCACGCAGTTGGCAGCCAGCTCCCGCAGATCCACCAGCTCTTCCTTATCCTCCTCTGCAGCACCCATATCCAGTTCCGACAAACGGATAATGTCATTGATCAGCTTCAGCAGCCGGTCTGCATTGTGGTGGATCTCCTGTCCAAAGCGCAGGGTATCCTTTTCCGTGGCAATGCCGCTTTCGATGAGCTCCGCGTAGCCGGAAATGGCTGTCAGGGGCGTCTTTAACTCATGGGAGACATTGGCGGTGAATTCCTGTCGCATATTGGCTGCCGCCAACACCTCTTTGTGCTGGTTGGTGATGGTCTCCAACAGAGGCTGCAGCTCCGGATAGATCTCCGGCACATTTTTGCGAAGGGGGTCCTTTGCCATCTCCTGAATCGGTGCCAGCACCCGCTTTGTCAATGTCAGAGCCAGCACGGAAGCCAGCACCAGCAGCAATACAATGACCACAATGCCCAGCGGGAGCATATCTTCCAGCGCATCCCAGATTCCCGTGGTGGTCAGGGCTGTCCGCAGCACACTGCCGTCGGAGAGACGCAGGGCATAGTAGCAGGTGGAGACACCGATGGTAGAGGAATATCTGGTTCCTTCGCCGCTGCCGTCCTCATTTTGCATGGCGGCCTGCACCTCCGGCCGCTGGCTGTGATTTTCCATTTCCGTCGGTTTAGCCATATTGTCATAGAGCACCGTGCCGTCGGCAGAGATCAGCGTTACCCGAAGCTTCTCGCTCTCCGGTACACTTTTTTCGCCGGCTTCCCATTTCTCCACAAATGCACTAAGACGATCAGGCTCCTCGGTGCCCTCCATAGCGGCCAGCTGTCTGGTCATCTGTCCTAAGGCATTCATGGTCTGGTTTAATTCCACACGCCAGAAGAAACAAATGGTCAAAAAAAGGGTCAGACCGATAGAAAGCACGGCGACCCCAATTAAATACTCATTGATTTTTTTTCTCATGGATCTACTATATACCCCACATTGCGGAGGGTGCGGATGCGCTCTCCTTCTTCTCCCAGTTTCCTGCGCAGCGTACGGATGTGCATATCCAATGTCCTGGATTCGCCCTCGAAATCCGTGCCCCATACTTCATTGAGAATTTCTTCTCTGGAGACTGCCTTCCCCACATTGCGAAGGAGCAGGCGCAGCAGACTGTATTCCTTAAAGGTCAGTTCCACGGCAGAACCTGCCACCATCACCTTGTGACGCTCATCGTCCATGGCAATGCGTCCGGCCTGCAGCAGCTCTGCCCCCTTTCTGGGGGCGGTGCGCCGCAGCAGTGCCTTCACCCGGGAAATCAGCTCCATCACCCCAAAGGGCTTGGTCAGATAGTCATCTGCTCCCAGATCCAGTCCCCGTACCTTATCGATCTCCGCGGTCTTGGCCGTCACCATCAGTACCGGCACATTAGCCGTCCGTTTCTCTGCCCGGAGCTTCCTGATGATCTCATACCCATCCGCATCCGGCAGCATGATATCCAGCAGCACCAGATCCGGCAGTTCCTTCTCCACCGCCCCGTAAAAATCCCTGGCATTGCCATACGTCTGCACGGTGAAGGAGGATGCCGTCAGCGCGTACATCTCGATCTCACTGATATTCTGATCATCCTCCAGGATATAAATCAGCGCCATTATTTCCTCTCTTTGCCACAATTTATTGTGGCTTTGTGAGCAGAATTTCGCGAAGGCGAATTCTGCGATGCAATCCCCAGGATGTCACTCGTGACATCCTGGCAATGGCTTAAAATGACATCAGTCATTTTTAGCCATTTAACCTCTCTTTGCCACAATTTATTGCGGCTTTGTGAGCAGAATTTCGCGAAGGCGAATTCTGCAACTACTTCTTTTCTTTAGGCTTGTCCTTTTTGTCTTTCTTTTTCTTCTTGGGACCGGTGAGTGCGGATACCGGTACCGGCTCCATGACCTTGCCGTTTGCCTGGGCCACAGTAGGCATCTCCTCTATGTCGCCCTTCTTCATATGAGGCAGCTGATACTTTTCCTCAAAGCGTGCCACCTGGGCATGGAACTGCGGATTGTCCGTATCCTTCATCAGTTCCAGATACTCGTGGGTGTCAAAGCCGTCCTCATTGACCTGCAGGAGACATACGGCAATATTGGAGCAATGATCGGCCACACGCTCATAGCAGGTAGTAATATCGGACAGGGTCAGGCCCAATTCGATGGTACACTTGCCCTTGCGCAGTCTGCGGACATGGCGACGCTTGATCTCCATGTTCAGTCCGTCGATGACTTCCTCTAAAGGCTCCACCGTCTGTGCCAGCTCCAGATCATCATTCTGGAAAACCAGAACTGTGGTATTCATGATATTCTTGACCGCAGCGCTGTAAACTTCCAACTCTTCCTGGGCCTTGGCGGAGAATGTCTGCTCTTTGTCAGACATTTCTCTGGCATATTCCATAATATTGATGGCGTGATCACTGATCCGCTCAAAGTCTCCGATGCAATGAAGCAGCGTGGAAAGGATATGACTATCCTTGGTACTTAAATTGCGACTGCTTAATTTCACCAGATACGTGCCCAGCTGATCCTCATAGGTATCCACCAGATTTTCCAGCTTCTCTACCCGCTTAGCCCGCTCAGGATTGTAATCCTTCACCAGCTCCATAGCGATGTACAAAGCTTCCTTTGCGTACTGGGCCATGTCGCAGGCTGCCGTCTTGCACTGCTCCAATGCAAAATGAGGAGAAGTCAGGAAACGCTCGTCCAGAATCTGGATATTCTTCTGTGCAGCGCTGTCTTCGGATTCTTCCTTGGTAATGGGCAGCGTCTTCATAGCCAGCTTCACCAGAATCTCAGAGATTGGCAGCATGATGAGCACGGCTGCCAGGTTAAATACGCTGTGGATCACGGCGATGATAAAAGGATTGGCCGTCTGGGTCATAAAAGGGAAATGTACGATGGCATTCACCGTGTAAAACAGGATCATAAAGAAGGTGGTCTTGATGATACAGAAATACAGGTGCATCAAGGCGGCCCGCTTTGCATTGCGGCTGGCGCCCACGGAGGAGAGCATGGCCGTAATGGCTGTACCGATATTCTCACCCATCAGAATCGGAATGGCAGAGCCGATGGTCAGAGTACCACTCATGGAAATAGCCTGCAGAATACCGATAGATGCAGAGGAGCTCTGGATAATAGCCGTCAGGATCAAACCGGCCAGCATACCCAGAATAGGATTGGAAAACATAGTCAGGATGCTGGTAAAGCGCTCATTTCCGGAAAGAGGCTCCACCGCGGAGGACATAGCCTCCATACCGAACATTAATACTGCAAAGCCGATAAGGATCGTGCCGATGTCTCTCTTCTTTTCACTTTTGGCACCCATAATCATGATGATGCCAATGATGCCGAAAATCGGTGAGAAGTTGGCAGGCTTTAAGAGCTGCAAAAAGACATTGCTGCTCTGGATACCGGTTAAACTCAGCAGCCAGGAGGTCACCGTGGTACCTACATTGGCACCCAGGATGACGCCCACTGCCTGAGACAGTTTCATAATGCCGGAGTTCACCAGACCTACCACCATGACCGTAGTGGCCGACGAGGACTGAATCACTGCCGTCACGCCGCAGCCAAGCAGAGCTGCCTTCCATTTATTGGATGTCAGAGACTCTAAGATTTCTTCCAGCCGACCGCCGGAGACTCTCTTTAATCCATCACCAAGCACCTGCATACCGTATAAAAACAGCGCAAGTCCCCCTACCATTGATAATATTCCGAAAATATCCATTTCATCCTCCACCATTGGCCTTTATAAAGCCAGCACTCCCAAGGTATCATTCTCATTTTACATGAGAGGTGATGGAGGCGCAACCTTGTAACGGAATATTCTCCGTTCTGCGTGCTGTTCGGTGAAGGTGTTATTGCTTGTTCACGTGTCAGTCGGAACCGTAACTTTTAATATACAATGATCAAAATGATAAAAATAAAAAAAGATAAATTTTATGCCACCCGGCCATGCACCGGGGCGCGGCAGATGTCTCGCACCGTACACTTTGCGCCGTTTTGCTAAGGATGCGAGCCATTCTGCCGCGCCCCGGTGCATTACATTTTGCCAAAAAGATGACCTGTGTAAACTGTGACAATTGCTGCACTGATACTGTACAGCCACAATCCAGAGGGAGTAGACATCTCCGCCAGAATTCGTTCCTGTTGGACTATGAAAATGATGAACGGATATCTGTGCTCTACCTATTATTTTCCCTCATACTTTAACTTTTTTTCATGCTCACCGGTCATGGCAAATTCTACCCACTCTGCTACATTGGTGGCGTGGTCGCCGATGCGCTCGAAATACTTGGCTACCATCAATACATCCAGCAGCACCATGCCTTTTTCCGGATACTTTGCTGCTAATGCTGCAATATCAGCGCGGGTCTTGTCAAAGAGCGCATCCACTGCATCATCGGAAGCGATGACTTCTCTGGCCTTCTCCAGATCTCTGTCTACGAAGGAATCCACAGCCTCTGTCACCATGCGCATGGTAGCTGCCGCCATCTCCCGGAGCGATACTGCTGCCAGGATCTCCCCTGCATTTTCATGCTCTAAGTACTTGGCAATATCGGCGATATCTGCACACTGATCGCCGATTCGTTCCATATCGGAGATCATCTTTAAGGCTGAGGAAACCAGGCGAAGGTCGCTGGCCACCGGCTGTTGCTTTAACAAAAGCTTTAAGCACAGTGTCTCGATGGTCTTTTCCATCTCGTCGATTTCCGCATCTGTGTGGTATACGTTGGCGAGAATGGTCTGCAGCTTCTCCTCTTTTTTTCCGTCATCCCCGGAAAGCGCCAGCATCACCCGGCTGATGCACTCCTCGCACAGGGAACCCATCTGTGTCAGTTCTTCATTTAATTCCTGCAGCTGTTCATTATATTTATCCCGCATATTAATCTCCATTTCGCAAAGACGAATTCTCCGAAACACACCAGGATGCCCCTGCGGCATCCTGGCAATGACTGAAAATGGCATCAGCCATTTTCGGTCATTTAACACCTTTCTGCCGCGATTTATCGCGGCAGCACGAGCAGAATTTCGCGAAGGCGAATTCTGCGATGTGATCTCCAGGATGCCCTGCGGCATCCTGGCAATGACCGAAAATGGCATCAGCCATTTTCGGTCATTTTATCACCCGAAACGTCCGCTGATATAATCCTCTGTCCGCTTATCCTGGGGCATTGCAAAGATCTTGTCTGTCTCTCCGAATTCTACCATTTCCCCTAACAGGAAGAAGGCTGTCTTATCGGAGATACGGGCCGCCTGCTGCATGTTATGGGTCACGATGATGATGGTATATTTCTTTTTCAGTTCCATGGCCAGATCCTCGATCTTGGAGGTGGAAATGGGATCCAGCGCAGAGGTGGGCTCATCCATCAGAATAACCTCCGGCTCCACCGCCAGAGTTCTGGCGATGCAAAGACGCTGCTGCTGTCCGCCGGAGAGGCCTACCGCACTCTTGTTAAGACGATCCTTTAGCTCATCCCAGATTGCGGCCTGACGAAGACTGCGCTCCACGATCTCATCTAACTCTGCCTTCTTGCGAATACCGAAGATCCGGGGGCCGTAGGCCACATTGTCATAGACACTCTTGGGGAACGGATTGGGCTGCTGGAAGACCATGCCCACTCTGTGCCGCAGAGTAATGGCATCCATCTCTCCGAATATGTCCTTACCGTCCAGCTTTACGCTGCCGTCGATCTTCACACCCTCTACCAGATCATTCATTCTGTTGAGTGTCTTTAAAAAAGTAGACTTACCGCAGCCGGAGGGACCGATAAAAGCGGTAATCTCATTTTCCCGGATCTCCATATGGATGTTTTTCAGTGCATGAAAAGCACCGTAGTGCAGGTTCAGGTCACTGATCTCAAATTTGGGAGTCTTTGCTGTTTTTTCCTGACTCATACGAATAATCTCCATTCTGCAGATCCTGCCGGGAGGCTCGCTCCGCAAACAGTTTTCTGCCTTGCTTTTCCATTTGGCATCTGAGACTTTACTCTACTGTCTCTATGCTTCCTCACCGGCATTCTTTTTCTTAATATGCTGACTGAGCATATTGGCACCGATGCTGAAAGCCAGCACCAGGATCATCAGGATAGCAGAGGAACAGTTTGCCAATGCCTTGTCCTGTCCGTTGACCTGCAGGTTCCAGATCTGGATGGAAAGGGTCTCTGCCGGCCGCAGCACATTGAAAGGACAGGTGGGAGAGGTCAGATTCCAGTTTCCCCAGCGCAGATCCGTGCCGGATCCGGTGGTATACAAAAGGGCTGCAGCCTCACCAAACCCTCTGCCTGCTGCCAGAATAACACCGGTCATGATTCTGGGAATACACGCCGGAATCAGTACATGGATGATGGACTGCCATTTGGTAGCACCCAGTCCCAGGCTGGCCTGCAGATAGCCGGCGGGCAACCCCTTGATGGCATCCTCGGTGGTAGTGGTGATCAAGGGCAATGTGAGAATAGATACAGAAAGGGCACCTGCTAGCAGACTCTTTCCCATTCCCATAAAGACCAGAAACACCAGATAACCGAACAGGCCTACTACAATAGAGGGCAGTGAAGAGAGTGTCTCGATACACATCCGGATGAACCGGGTCAGTTTTCCCTGTTTGGCATACATGGCAAGATAAATACCCGCCCCCACCCCCAGGGGAATGGAGACCAGCAAAGAGATAAATACCAGATACAGCGTATTAAAAAGCTGATTTCCGATGCTCCCCTTTCTGGCGAAGCGGAACATCTCCGGGGTCGCCTGCAGCAGACCGCCGATGATTACCTTGCCGGCAAAGCCGATGAGCAATGCAAAGAAAGCAAAGGCGATGGCATAAAAGACGCCGGTCATGATCTTATCAATGCTGCGGGAACGCTGGATTTTTGCATTCATGCCTTCTTAGCCTCCTTTCCTTTCTGCCGGGTCTCTTTTTCCGGTCTCTTAGCCGATACCAGGTGGATCAGGAAGATAAACAGCAATGAGATGAGGAACAGCAGCAATGCCATGCTCCACAGAGCAGACTTCAGCTCGCCGCCTTCCATGGCATTGCCCATCTGGGCTGCAATCTCTGTGGTCAGGGACTTAGTGGTGGAGAAAATACCGGCGGGAAGGGCAGTGGTCTGTCCGATAACCATAGCCACAGCCAATGCCTCGCCAAAGGCTCTTGCCAGGCCCATGATAATGCCGGTGACGACGCCGGGAGCCGCTGCCGGAATGACGATGCGGTAGATGGTCTGCCATCTGGTGGAGCCCAGTCCATAGGCTGCCATGCGGCAGTCCTTGGAGACAGCCCGCAGGGCATCTGCCGACACACTGGTAATAGTAGGAAAAATCATGACTGCCAATACCATGCCGGCTGCCAGAATAGAATGTCCCACCTGTCTGTGAAATACATTTTTGATAAAAGGTATCAGGACAGTAAGACCCACCCAACCATAGACCACGGAGGGAATACCCGCAAAGATCTCCACTACCGGTCTGTAGAACTTCTCACCGAATTTCGGAGAGATTTCGGTGATGAAAATGGCAGATCCCAGTGAGAATGGGGTAGAGATCAGCAGCGCAAGTCCGCAGGTTGCCAGAGAACCGACGATGAAAATCAGTGCACCGGCTGCGCCGCCGCCCGCTGCGCCGTCCACCGGGGACCAGTCGGCACTTCCCAGAAATTCAAACAGGCTGTGTCCAAATACCAGGAAGGTAGCCGAGCCCTTATAAATCAGGAATGCGCCGATGACGATGGTCAGAAAGATCACAAAGAGTCCGCAGACCGTCATGAGCTCTCTCCAGAAATATTCCTTGGCGAACATATTCCTTTCCGTTGTTTTTTCCATGAATCATTTCCTCCGCATGGAGTGTGCCTATCTAATAAAATCGTTTCAGAAAATGCTTCTTATTTACTTTTTATTTCAAAAGTTAATTCGGATAATGCTGATGTTAGTTCTAATAGTGCTGACGTCTGTTCTGATAATGCTGACGTCTGTTCTGATAGTGCTGACGTCTGTTCCGATAGTGTCAACGCTTGTTTCAGATATTTTTATTCACAAACGAGCGGACTCGGCTTTCGCTTTTTGTCCGCCCGCTTCTGAATAGGAGTTCTTTATAGGAGTTTTGTAGGAGTTTATGAGAAATTTAGCAAGTTATCTATCGTTTGTGTTTGGAGAACCTTACAGCAGTTATTCCTTTTCACCGACGTATCCCCTTCAGAGAGGATTACGCCGAATGAAAAAACTCAGATTTCTTTTTCTTAGTGCTCTAAGCTGCTCATCTTAGCAGCTACGCCGTAGCCAAGCTCCTCTGTGTGAGAATTAAAGTCTGCATCGGACATGATGTAGTCAAGAAATGCCTTGTTTACTTCATCAGGCTCGCCCTTGGTATACATATGCTCTGCAGTCCATACAGGATAAGTGCCGTTGTAGGTATTCTCCAGTGTAGGCTCTACGCCGTCGATAGCGATGGTGGATACTCCTGTGTCACTGCCGGTGAGATAGGAAAGTGCTACATAACCGATCGCACCCTTGGTATCCTTTACATTCTGGAGAAGGACACCGGAATCATCAGTTTCCATGGATGCGTTGGAAGCTTCCTCGTTGCCGTCCAGTGCATACTTCTGGAAGGTAGCGCGAGTGCCGGAAGAGGTGGGACGGGTTACCAGAACGATGTCCTCATCAGGTCCGCCTACTTCGCTCCAATTGGTGGTCTTACCGGTAAAAATGGAGATCAGCTGCTCCTTGGTCAGGTCGGTTACGCCTGCCTCTGCCACATCAGGATTGACGATGGCAGCCATAGTCACGATGCAAACCTGATGATCTACCAGGTCTGCTGCCTGGTCAGCTTCCAGCTTGTCCTCTGCTGCCACATCGGAATCACCGATAGTAACAGTGCCTTCCGCCACCTGCTTTAAGCCCTCACCGGAACCGCCGGCATCTACCGTGATGGAAACATCGGGATACTTGGAAATAAACATGTCAGCAGCTTCATCTACCAGAGGTTTTAATGCGGAAGAGCCTGCTGCGGTGATGGTGCCAGTCAGATCTGCAGCTGCCTCCGTGGTCTCTGTGCTCTCGCTTGCCGCTGCGTCAGCGGATTCCTCTGCGGCGCTCTCTTCCGTAGCAGCTGCCTCGGTGGAAGCAGCATCTGTGCTTGCAGAAGAACTGCCGCATCCTGCCAGCATAGCACCGGCCATGGTCAATGCTGCTGTCAAAGCGATCATCTTTGATACTACGTTCTTTTTCATAATAATCTCCTTTTTAAAACCTGTTTCGTTTCGGTACAACCCGATTCTATTCCAGGTCCGTTTTTCCTGATAGCATGCAAAAGTAAGATGTACGTAAAAAGGAGGTAAAGTGTCCTTTGCATGCCACTTGGGCGCAAATCACAAGATAATGACAGAAAATAAACAACAAAAAAGGCACAGTTCATTTTTGTCTGTGCCCTTTGCATGCAAAAACGCCATCCGTTTTAAAGTGACGCTTTTTATATCTGTTATTCTGTTTAACTGATCAGCCAACTGTAATCCTTACGACAGTCAAGAATATAATCCACATACACCATATCATCTTTGATTTGATAAAGAATAAGATACCAATTTTCAACAAACATCTTGTGATATTTATTCGGCGGTATATAAGGTTCCTCAAAGAACGGGAAACGCTGCGGCATATGGTCTAAAGAACGCATCGCCGCCAGCAGTTCTTTCTTTTTTGCAACGGCGGCTTCTTTGCTGACCTGAGCCATAAAGCGGATGTGTATTCCCAACATTTTCTTTGCCCTGTCAGAAACAATCACTTTATATCTCTTATCTGCCATACACTATACCTCTGCGATCACATCATCAAGATACGCATCCAGTTCATCAAGAGTACAGCCATTTCTTCCTGCCATTCTGTCTTCTTCAACAGCAAGCAGTTCTTCCCTTAATTTCAGCATTTTTTCCCAACGGTTATAAGTTTCAATATCCATAACCACCAAATCTCCCTCACCATTCTTGGTTAGGAATACCGGCTCTGCCGTTTTACGGCACATATCGGCAATCTCATTGTAGTTCTGGCGGATTGCTGCGGACGGACGAATATTCATAATGATACCTCCTTGCAACAGTTATGGTAGTAATATTCTAACTATATTATGCTCATTTCATGCAACCAGGTCAACACTTTCAAGAAATCACTATACTATCGCAGCAGCTTGGCCATAGTCACCAATATCTCTTCCACAGCCTCCAGAAGCGTCTCCTCGTCCTTCACCGTCACGCCGCTGGTCTTAAAGCTATAGGTAAACACCGGCGCACCCTTGACAGTGAACTGCATCTGTCCACGGAACTGCTTTAAAAACAGGGGAATATTCTCCACTCGAAGCTTGGCCCCGTCCGCCGGATAGAGGCGAACGCTCCCTCCTGCCCCGGTGATCTCTTTTAAGTCCAGCGTTCCGGCAATGGCACGGATCAGTGCCACCCGCAGCAGATTTTTAGCCGGCATGGGGATATCTCCGAAGCGATCCTGCAGCTCATCCCGTACATCCTCGCAGTCCTCTGTGCCGGTAATGGCGGCAATGCGCTTGTAGATATCCAATTTCTGCACCTCGTTGACGATATAGCTCTCCGGAATATAGGCATCCACGTGCAGATTGACACTGGTATTTTTCTCCTGTTCCACCGGCAGACCCTTGACCGTCTTCACCGCCTCGTCCAGGAGCTTACAGTACATATCGTACCCCACTGCCTGCATATGACCGTGCTGCGCCCTGCCCAGCACACTGCCGGCGCCTCGGATCTCCAGATCCCGCATCGCGATTTTAAAGCCGCTTCCCAATTCTGTGAATTCCCGGATGGCAGACAAACGCTTTTCCGCCACCTCCTTCAGCATCTTATCCCTCTTGTACATCAGGAAAGCAAAGGCAGTGCGATTGGAACGCCCCACACGCCCCCGCAGCTGATAGAGCTGGGAGAGGCCCATCTGATCCGCATCGCTGATAATCATGGTATTGACATTGGAAATATCCAGACCAGTCTCAATGATGGTCGTGGACACCAACACATCGATTTCCCCGTCTATAAAGGCATACATAATCTTTTCCAGCTGGGACTCGCTCATCTGACCGTGGGCGAAGGCCACCCTTGCCTCCGGCACCAACTCCCCGATTCGCGATGCTGTGATTTCGATGTCATTGACCCGATTGTGGACATAATAGACCTGCCCCTTCCGGGACAGCTCCCGGACGATGGCCTCCCGAATCATCTCTTCATTATATTCCATGACATAGGTCTGGATGGGCTGACGCTCTCCCGGCGCCTCCTCCAGGACACTCATATCCCGGATGCCCACCAGACTCATGTGCAATGTTCTGGGGATGGGTGTGGCTGTCAGCGTCAGCACATCTACATCCTCTTTCATCTGTTTGATCTTTTCCTTGTGAGTGACACCGAAGCGCTGCTCCTCATCCACTACCAAAAGACCCAGATTCTTAAACTGCACATCCTTTCCCAGGAGTCTGTGTGTTCCTACTACGATATCACACTGTCCGTTTTTGAGAGCCTGCAGGGTGGCCTTCTGCTCTGTAGGGGTGCGGAAGCGGGAGAGAAGTCCCACATTCACCGGAAAAGCATGCATCCGCTCGCAGAAGGTATTGTAGTGCTGCTGTGCCAAAATCGTGGTAGGAACCAGGACTGCCACCTGCATGCCGTCCTGCACCGCCTTAAAGGCAGCCCGGACGGCAATCTCTGTCTTGCCATAACCCACATCTCCGCAGATCAGGCGATCCATGATTCTGGTACTCTCCATATCCGCCTTGGTATCAGCGATGGCCTGCAGCTGATCCTCTGTCTCATTGTAAGGGAACATTTCCTCAAATTCCTGCTGCCACACTGTATCCTTGGTAAAGGCATGTCCCTGATGAGACTGACGTTTTGCATAGAGCTCCACCAGATCTTGCGCCACCAGCTCTACAGCCTTCTGCACCTTATTTCTGGTATTGGTCCACTCCTGGGAGCCGAGCTTATTGAGCTTAGGCTTCACTGCCCCTGCCGCCGCGTACTTCTGCAGCACATTCAATTCAGTAGGCAGCACATAAAGTGTGCCTCCGCCACCGTACTCGATCTTGATATAATCCTTGGCAATGTGCTCTACTTCTATCTTTTCAATGCCTCGGTAGATTCCCACACCGTGATCCTCATGAACCACATAGTCTCCCACCTTCAGGTCATTGAAATCCTGAATGCGCTCACCCTCGTATTTCTTCTTTTTCCGAGCCCTTTTCTTTTGCTTTTCCGTGCCGAAAATATCGGATTCGGCGATAACAGTGAATTTTAATGCCGGATAAGAAAAACCGTGCAGCACAGCACCATACTGGGTCATGATCTCCCCGGGCTTTAACTCTCTGTCCGGATTGTCACTGTAAAAGGCCGTGATACCATTGTCCGTCAGATCCGCCGCCAGACGCTTAGCTCTGGTGCGGGAGGGAGAGAGAATCAGCACCCGACTGTTTTCCTTTCGCAGCTTCCCCAAATCCGTCTGCAAGGTATCAAAGCTGTTATTATAGGGCGCCGTGCTCTGGGCGTGCATGGAATAAACCGGTACCTTTTCCATGAGATCACAACCCGCAGAAAGCCCGGAAAGTCCCACCCTTCTGTAGTCCGTCAATTGGCTGCGCAGACTGTCATAGCTTCGAAGCAACTCCATCTGTCCCGGCAGGATATACCCCTTTTTCACCCGCTGGGTCATGCTCTCCCTGAACTCTAATTCCACGGCGCAGGCATGCTCCTGGCAGTGCTTTGGCTCATCCAGGAAAACCATGGTGTCCTCCGCGTCAAAGAGATCCAGAAAATTAGAGGCCGCCGGATAGAAATAATGAATAAAACTCTCCAGCCCCTCATAATTTTTCCAGTTCTCCGCCTGATCCAATACATCCTCTATGGTTTCCTTCAGACGATGAGCCTCCTCACTCTGCCGCTTTTCCCGGAATGTTTTCTCTGTTTTGTCCGCCTCTTTTCTAATTCGTTCCAGACCTGCCGACAGGTGTGCCTCTCCCAACAGCATCTCCGTAGCCGGGTAGATCTTTACCGATTCCAGCTGCTGAATGGAGCGTTGAGAGAGCACATCAAAGCTGCGGATAGATTCCACCTCATCCCCCCACAGCTCGATACGGTACGGATTTTCCTCTGTCAGGTCATAGATGTCGATGATATCCCCTCGAATGGCGAACTGACCACCGTGCTCTACCTGAAAGCTCTTCTCATAACCCATAGCCACCAGCTGCTTTGCAATGGCAGACTCCTCGGCAGGCTCTCTTTTACTGACGGATAAGATCATGTTCTGCATGACCGTTAGAGAAATCTGAGGCGTCATCAAGGCGGACAGCGTGGTGACCACTGTCACAGGACGATTCTCCGCAATCCTCCGCAGCACCTTAAGACGCTGGGTCTCCAGCTCCTTGCCGCGAATATCCGCCTGATAAAAAATCAGATCCTTCGCCGGAAAAAGCATGGTATTTCTGTCATAAAAGCGATAATCCTCCCACAGCTCCCTGGCCCGCTGACTGCTATAGGTCAGAATCACCTTCCTCCTGCTGTAGGCCGCCAGCCCAGGCTCACTGCACATGGCACAGGCCAACTGCATTTTCTGGGATTCCACGCACCCATCTGCCCAGACAGCTGCCCCCGCCTTCTCCAGGCACTGCACCATATCCCTGTATTCCTTTAATTCCCGTAAGGGCGCTGTCAAAGCTCTCATTTTCTTCCTCTTTAAACCGCAATTCATTGCGGCTGCGTGTGCGATCCTGCAAGGATGCCGCAGGCATCCTTGTAATGACTGAAAATGACTGATGTCATTTTCAGTCATTTTATTCCTTTATGCCGCAATTCATTGCCGGCATTTTATATTCTTTTATTGAACTGATTCATGGCTGCATCCACCCCGTCTGTCATAAGCGTGGTGACGGCATCCGCCGCTCTTTTCTCAGCGATCACGATATTTTCCTTATCGTCCCCCTGGAAATGCCCCAGCACATGATCTGCCAGATTGGCATCAGGACTCGGCTTGGCACCTACACCCACACGCACTCTGGCAAAGACGTCCGTCCCCAGATGCTGAATGATATTCTTAAGACCATTGTGACCGCCGGCACTGCCCTTTCCCCGTACCCGGAGCTGCCCCACCGGCTGATCAATATCATCACTGATGACAATAAGATGTGTCTGGGGATCTACTTTATAATAGTCTACTGCCTCTCGCACAGCCTCACCGCTTAAATTCATATAAGTGAGCGGCTTCATCAAAAGCACCGGTATCCCATCAATCCTGCCCTTTGCCGCTAAAGATTTTCCAAACCGGCTGGGATTATCAATACCATAGGCATCTGCCAATTCGTCGATGACATCAAATCCCACATTGTGTCTGGTTCCCTCATATTGCCTGCCCGGATTTCCCAACCCCGCAATAATATATAATTCTGACATACCGTCTTGCCTTTCTACATTGTTTTCAAGAGTAGTTTCATGATTTATTTCCCGTTCACGGTAACATATTTTTCCCACAAAAACAACGGACATTGAACTGCCCCCTTCCGGAGCGTAGCAGCCTTCAGAGTTATTTTTCTGCCAAAACAACGCGCAGCTGAACTGCCAAAAAGGTAATGCACCGGAGCAGGGGAAGAATGGCTCGCATCCTTTGCACCAAGCGCCAGTTTTGCTTAGGTCCGCATCGAAGACGGAGGATGGTATCTGACGCGCTTTCCGTGCGCGGCAGATAGGCCCGCCTGTCTGAGCATCCCCGCATCAGGCGGGGATGCGAGTTAAGGGCCGGCCATCCGAAGGCGAGAGGCGGACCTTAGCAAAACGGTGCGGCGTGCATGGTGCGAGACTTCTTCCACTGCTCCGGTGCATGGCCGGGAAGCCAAAAAAACACAAAAAAACCGGTGGATCCCTTCCTAATAAGATCCACCGGTTTTACTTTTACTGATTCCAATGCTGACTGACTAAGTATGCTATGCCTCTGCTGTCTCCTCGGCCAAAGTCCTCTCATACTGCCGCAGAATCGCCTCTTCTATCATCGTGCGCGTATCTACTGTGATCGGATGTGCGATATCCCTGTATTCGCCGTCTGCCGACTTCTTGCTCGGCATTGCCACGAACAGCCCTTTCTCGCCCTCAATGACCTTGATGTCGTGAATTACGAATTCGTTGTCGACAGTGATGGAAACCACCGCCTTCATTTTGCCGTCCTTCGCAATTTTGCGTACTCTAACATCTGTTACCTGCATAACATTCTCCGTTCTATTACATTACATATTGTAGCGATCGCTCTTTTCTACGACGATCTTCACGCCGTTTTCTCCCTTGTAGCAAGCGTTCGCCTGTAATGTATCACGGCTCTCCACAATGCAGTTTTCGATGTAGGTATTGTCGCCTATGTAGACGTCATTTAAGATGATAGAATTGCGGATCACGCAATTATTGCCTACATAAACCTTTTGGAACAGGATGGAATTCTCCACCGTTCCGTTTACGATACAGCCGCTGGCCAGCAGGCTGTTCTTTACATTGGTGCCCACATTATATTTTGCAGGGGGCAGGTCCAATACCTTGCTGTTGATGTAGGGATACTGTTTGAAGAAGTAATCCCGAACCTCAGGCTTCAGGAAGTCCATATTGGTGCGGTAGTAATCCTCTACGGATGCGATGTTGCTCCAATACTCCTTAATCTTGTAACCATAGATCTTCTTCATATTCTTATAGCGAATCAGGATATCCTGCACCAGATCGTATCTTCCCTCTTGCTGGCTTCTCTCCAGCAGCTCGATGAGCTGACGGCGGCGGATTACGTAGATACCGCAGGAGACGGTATTCGTCTTTGCCACGATGGGCTTTTCCTCGAACTCCTCGATTCTGGACTCTTCGTTCATCCGAAGGATACCGAATCTCTCCAGATTGGAGCCGGCGGGCATATCCTTGCAGACCACGGTGATGTCCGCTTTCTTTGCAATATGGTACTCCAGGACTTTATTGTAGTCCATCTTGTAGACGCAGTCACCGGAAGCGATCACCACATAGGGTTCATGAGAATTCTTTAAGAATTTCATGTTCTGCGCAATGGCATCGGCAGTACCTCTGTACCAGCTGCTGCTCTCTCTGGTCAGGGCCGGCGTGAACAGGAACATACCACCCTGCTTTCTGCCGAAGTCCCACCACTTAGAGGAGCTAAGATGCTCGTTAAGACTGCGTGAATTGTACTGTGTCAGAACCGCCACCTTCTGAATATGGGAGTGCTCCATATTACTCAGGGCGAAATCAATGCTGCGGAAACTGCCTGCTACAGGCATTGCGCATACGGCGCGCTTGACGGACAGCTCTCTCATACGGTTGCTGTTGCCGCCTGCCAGAATAATTCCTATTGCTCTCATCTGCGTTCACCTGCCTTTACCAGACTCTTTCCGCTCTCCAGGCGGCCATCGGGATAATCCTCTTCCTGCGTCTCACCGCTGATCAGTACATTCTTGCCGATGCTGACATGATCCGGCACGACGGTCTTCTCTGCGATGACGGTCAGACCGTCCCGATAGATGGAAGGTGCTGTCTCATTGTCCACCAGCTCTCCTTCACCTACGATGACGTTGCTGCCCACCACGGCTTCCTCTGCCACAATGGCTTTGGTCATCTGCGTATTCTCACCGATCACGGAATTATTCATAATAATGGAATCCCGAACCACGGCGCCTTCACCGATGGTGACACCGCAGCCGATGACAGAATTATAGACCTTGCCGTAGATCTCGCTGCCCTCGCCGATGATGGAGCGCTCCGTCTCGCTGTTGGCGCCCATGTACTGCGGCGGCAGTGCGGTGCTGCGGGTATAAATCTTCCAATATTCCTCATAGAGGTTGAATTCCGGCACGATGTCGATCAGCTCCATATTGGCTTCCCAATAGGAGGTCAGTGTTCCCACATCCTTCCAATAGCCGTTGAACTCGTAAGCATACAGAGGCATACCGTTATCTCTGCAATACGGAATGACATGCTTACCAAAGTCCAGTCCGGGCTGTGAAGCATTGGCGATCAGGGCATCCTTTAAAGCTTTCCAGGAGAAGATGTAGATACCCATGGAAGCCAAATTGCTGCGGGGATGCTCCGGCTTCTCCTCGAAGTCGGTGATCCGCTGCTCATCATCGGTAATCATGATGCCGAATCTCTTAGCCTCTTCCATAGGCACGGGCATAACGGCGATGGTGACATCAGCGCCCTTTTCCTTATGGAAGTCCAGCATTGCTTCATAATCCATCTTGTAGATATGATCGCCGGACAGGATCAGCACATAATCCGGATGGAAGGTCTCCATATAATCCAGATTCTGGTAAATAGCATTGGCGGTACCTGTGTACCACTCGCTGTTCTCACTCTTTTCATAAGGAGGGAGAATGGTTACACCGCCTACATTCTTATCCAGATCCCACGGAATACCGATACCGATATGTGTGTTCAAACGCAGCGGCTGGTACTGGGTGAGTACGCCTACTGTATCCACACCGGAATTAATGCAGTTGCTCAGCGGGAAGTCAATGATTCTGTACTTTCCACCAAAGGACACGGCTGGTTTCGCCACCTTGGAAGTCAATATACCAAGTCGACTTCCCTGGCCGCCAGCCAGAAGCATGGCAATCATTTCTTTTTTAATCATCGTTATCACCTCAGACCGTTTTTTCGCACAGTACTTTCTGTAATTCCATAAATTTACAGTTTCTTCTGTCGATAGTTAGATTATAACACAGCGCTTTGCTATTGAAAACATTTCTGTGTATTTTTTATGTATGTTTTTCACAATTTACATTGTCTATAGTTTCTTTTTTTGTGAAATAGTTCTATTCTCGCCGACAGCCGATGCAGGTATCCCCTTTCTGCGTCCTCTTCCCCTTGTATTTTGCGGTCCGAACCGGATTTTTTGTGGTAAACTATGTTCGAAAGAAAGTTATAAGCAATGTCTCACAATGACAGTGCAATATCTGTTAACAGGTTGCGTACAGCCGCCGGCCAAGGGAGCGGGTCCTGTACCACACTCTACATAATATTAAGTTGAAAATATATGATCAGCCTCCTACACTGATCAGGAAATGAGGGAGTTTATGTATCAGATTGATTTTTCCAAGCCTATCCATGTCTATTTCGTCGGCATCGGCGGTATTTCCATGAGCGGTCTGGCGGAGATTCTGCGAAGCCGGGGCTTTGCGGTATCCGGTTCCGACAGACAGGAATCTGCCGTCACGAAAAAACTGACCGCCCAGGGCATCAAAGTCTATTATGGACAGCGGCAGGAAAATATCACCTCCGACATCGATCTGGCCGTCTTTACCAGCGCCATTCATCCGGATAATCCGGAATATATCGCCGTGCAGAATCTCGGTATTCCCATGCTCACCAGAGCCCAGCTTCTGGGAGAGATCATGCGCAACTATGCCCTGCCTGTAGCGGTCAGCGGCACTCACGGCAAGACCACCACCACATCCATGCTCTCGGAGATCCTGTTGGCGGATGACACCGATCCCACGCTCTCCATCGGCGGCATGTTAAAGAGCATCGGCGGCAATGTCCGGGTGGGGCACTCCGATTACTTTGTCACAGAAGCCTGCGAATACACCAACAGTTTCCTGAGTTTCTTTCCAAAGCTCAGTATCATTCTGGATATCGATGCGGATCACCTGGATTTCTTTAAGGACCTGGCAGACATTCGCCATTCCTTCCGGCGCTTTGCACAGCTTCTTCCCGCTGAGGGCTGTCTGGTGATCAACAGCGATATTCCCGATGTAGAGGAGATTGCAGGTGACCTGCCCTGCCACGTTCTCTTCTATGGCTCCTCACCGGAAAGCAGCGCTTACTATCCCACGGATATCGTCTACGATGATCACGCTCATCCCAGCTTCTGCCTCCACAGCACCAACCCTCTGACCGGGGAAGTGCTGTCCCAGGAGGTACGTCTGACCGTTCCCGGAGAGCACAATGTCTACAACGCCATCGCCGCCCTGGCCGCCGCAGACTTAATGGGGATCCCCCGCAGCGCCTCTGTCCCTGCACTGGCAGGTTTTAAGGGCACCGACCGCCGCTTTGAGTACAAGGGCACCCTTCATGGCGTCACCGTCATCGACGACTATGCACATCATCCCACGGAGATCCGCGCCACCCTGACAGCGGCAAAGAATTACCCCCACAACACCCTTTGGTGTGTCTTCCAGCCCCACACCTATACCCGCACCAAGGCACTTTTACCTGAATTTGCAGATGCCCTTTGCCTGGCAGATCAGGTAGTATTGGCGGATATCTATGCAGCCAGAGAGACCGATACCCTGGGTATCAGTTCCGAAACCCTGCAGCAGGAGATCATAAAGCGAGGCGGAAAATGCAGCTATTTTGACAGTTTTGAAAAAATAGAAGAATTTCTCTCGGCAAATTGCACCAAAGGGGATTTGTTGATAACCATGGGTGCGGGAAATGTCTATCAGATTGGGGAAAATCTCCTTTCCCGATAGATTTATCCACATTCTCCCCCTTATCCCCATGTGGTTAACGTGGATAAACTTGTGGAAAAAAGAAGTCGAATTCCTCACTTTTTTCACAGACATCCACCTTTTCCACATTTTCCACAGGAAACAGGACAGTCTGCCGCCCTGTCGGAAGCTGATTTTTTCTCGGCACTTTGTCTATTTCACCGAAAAAAAACCTGTGCTATACTGCGGCTTGTTCGAAACCAGATAAACGAATAATCAATATAAAATCATTTAGAAAAGCCGGTGCTGACCGCAAAACGGACAGCAAACCATCTTTCCTGTTTCGTTTTCATTTCAAATGAAAATAGGAAATTTGGTTTGCAGTTTTCGCAGCGTCCGCGGCGCATGAAGAATGGGGATTACTATGGGGACTTTACAGGTTTACAGCAAAAACACGGAGGAGACCTCCGTTTCCAATGTATTTATCGACGAGTATATGAAAGATGCCAACGACGCACAGATCAAGGTCTATCTGTATCTGGTGCGCATGATGCATGCCGGCCGTTCCACCAGCATTGCAGATATGGCTGATCAGTTCAATCACACAGAGAAGGAAGTACTCCGTTCCCTGACCTATTGGGAAAAGAAGGGACTGGTTTCCCTGAATTATGATGCAAAGGGAGATCTCACCGGTATCCATCTGTGCGAGGCAGGCAGTATGCCCTCTGCCAATGCGGGACGGGAAAACCTTTCCGTTACCCCTATGGCGCAGACAATGCCCCTGACACAGACGGTGACCCAGACCCTTGCTTTCCCCACTGTTTCCGCAGAAGCACCGGCAGGAGAGGAGGAAGAGGCCTTAGCTTCCTTCCGGGCAGATGCTAACCGGGCAGAGCTTTTATTCATTATAGAGCAGTATCTGGGCAAGCCCCTGTCTGTCTCTGAAATCAAGTCCGTCTATTACATTTCTGCGCAACTGCATTTCAGTGATGATCTCATCGACTATCTGATGCAGTACTGTATCGACAGAGGCAAAAAGGACTTCCGCTACATTCAGAAGGTAGCGACGAACTGGGCAGAAAACGGCATCACCACCCCCAAGCAGGCAGAGCGGCGGGCACCCTCTCTTTTAGCACAGAATAAGAGTACCCGCAGCAATGACATGTATCGTCAGAATACCAGACAGAAGGTAAATCCCTTCAACCAGTTCCAGCAGCGTGATTTCGATTACGATGAGTTTGAGAGAGAGCTGCTGAGCAACTAAGGCAGTTTAGAAGGAGTACAGATTGGCACTCACCAGAGAACAATACGACAGCATTCTGCAGAGTTATACACAAAAGCAGGACCTCCACCGGCGCCAGTTGGAAAAGCGCCGGAGAGAGGTCTATTTGCATGTCCCGGAATACCGGGCGTTGGACGAAGAGGTTCCTGCCCAGGGCATGGCCCTGCTGCGGGCCCGTCTGGCCGGCAAGGATACCTCCTCCCTTCCTCTTAAGGAGGACATCGCCAAAGTAGCCGCTAAAAAGGAGGCCATGCTGACCGCCAACGGCTATCCCGCTGACTACCTATCCCCGGTCTATGACTGTCCGGACTGTAAGGATACCGGCTTTATAGAGGGAAGGAAATGCCATTGCTTCCGAGCTCAGGAGACCGCTATTCTCTATGATCAGTCCGGCATTCAGGATCTGGCCAGGCAGAAGAATTTCTCCTCTCTCTCCGATGACTTCTATCAGGGAGATGACTATGTTTGGTTTCAGAAGCGCGTGCAGGATGCAAAAGAATTTGTGAGAAGTTTCCCGAAAAACTATCGCAATTTCTATTATTATGGTAATGTAGGTACGGGCAAAACCTTCCTTTCCATCTGTATTGCCCACGAGCTCATCGAAAGAGGCTACAGCGTCCTGTATTTCAGTGCCGTATCTCTTTTTGAGAAGCTCTCCTCCTACACCTTTAATATAGAAAAAAAGCACTTGCTGCGGGAGCTGCAGGAGGATCTCTACAACTGTGATCTGTTGATCATCGATGACCTGGGAGCAGAGCTTGCCAATAACTACGTGAATTCTGCCCTGTTTTCCTGCTTAAATGAGCGGGATTTACGCCGCAAGTCGACGATTATTTCTTCCAATAAGAGCCTGAATGAGCTGCGGATGACCTATTCCGAACGAATCTCATCCAGGATCAGCGGTCAATATGAAGTATGTAAGTTTAGCGGTCCGGATCTCCGGGTCATACTAAAACGGCGTTCCATAACTTCCACAAGAAAGTGAGGATTTTTCCAATGCAAAGAAGAGAAGAGAAACGTAATCTGGAGTCCATTCCGGTAGGCTCTCTGGGGCTGATTCCCCTGGAAGGCTGCGCAGCCATCGGCAAGGAAGTGGATAACTACCTGATCAAATGGAGAGCAGAGCGTGAGAGCGAGCACAAAAACAGCCTTGCCTTCGCCGGCTACCAGCGTCCTTCTTATGTAGTCAACTGCGATGTCCCCCGTTTCGGTACCGGTGAGGCAAAGGGTGTCCTGCGCCAGTCTGTCCGGGGCATGGACCTCTATATCATGGTAGATGTGGTGAACTACAGCATGACCTACTCTCTCTTCGGACAGACCAATCACATGTCCCCCGACGACCACTACCAGAACTTAAAGCGTATTATCGCCGCTGTAGGCGGCAAGGCCAGACGTATCACCGTCATCATGCCCTATCTCTATGAGAGCCGTCAGCACAACCGCACCCAGAGAGAGTCCTTAGACTGCGCTATCGCCCTGCAGGAGCTGGTGCGCATGGGTGTGGACAATATCATTACCTTTGACGCCCACGATCCCCGTGTACAGAACGCCATTCCTTTGAGCGGCTTCGAGACCGTACAGCCCGCTTATCAGTTCATCAAGAGTCTGCTCCACAGCGTTCATGACCTGCAGATGGATTCCGACCACATGATGATCATCAGCCCGGACGAGGGCGGCATGAAGCGTGCTGTCTACATTGCCAATGTCCTGGGACTGGATATGGGTATGTTCTACAAGCGCCGTGACTATACCAGAGTCGTCAACGGCCGCAATCCCATTGTTGCCCATGAGTTCCTGGGCTCCAGCGTAGAAGGCAAGGACATGATCATCATTGATGACATGATCTCCTCCGGCGACAGTGCCCTGGAAGTAGCTGCTGCCTTAAAGAAGCGCAAGGCCAGAAGAGTTTTCATCTTCTCCACCTTTGGCCTTTTCACCGCCGGTCTTTCCCGTTTTGACGAGGCCTATGAGCAGGGTATCGTAGATCTGGTACTGACCACCAATCTGATCTACCAGACACCGGAGCTCCTGGAGCGCCCCTGGTATGTGAGCTGTGATCTGAGCAAATACATCGCTTACATCATCGATACCTTAAACCACGACAGTTCCATCAGTGATCTGCTCAATCCCAATGACCGCATTACCAACATCGTATCCCGTTACAAAGAAGCACAGGAGAGCGGAAACTGGGAGCAGTTCTAAGAACTTAAAAAGAACCGACTGTATGAATACAGTCGGTTCTTTTTCTTTGTGCTAATCCTGCACCACATAAGCCACATAGCCGTTCCCGCTTTGTCCGAACAAAGTCTCCGCATTGGTTCTGGTGATCTTGTATAATGTGCCCGCCGCAGGATCCATCAACACCACCTGAGACTCGTTATAGCCTACGATCAGCACGCTTTCCTGACCGTTGTTTCTGGCCGCCAGCACCGGTTTCTCTGTACCTACATAGTAGAGCACCGCATCCAGACCGGCACCGGTTAAGTCCATGACTCTTGCCCCGTCAATATTTTCCGTGAGCACCTCCTGCAGGGTCTTACCCTGGGACAGAAGGGCCGCTGCATTGACGCCGGATTTTCCCTCAAAATCCAGGATTGTCTGAAGGCACACGCTCAAGCTGCTCTCTCCCTCCTGCAAGGAGCGGGCCTTGATGGACATGATCTGATTGACACTGTTTCGGTTGCCTTTCTTCCAGATATAGAGTCCCTTCTCATCCGTCACAAAGCCGGAAACATTATCTGCCTTCTGCACCGCCTGGGAGGCTTTCTGATAAACTCCTGCCACGCCGTAGAGGTCATAGACCACATACAGCTCCTCTGCCGTCTCCTCTCCGGCCAGTGCCACCTCTCTGTTCCCCTCAAACAATGCCTCCTTGGGGCGAACATATTTAAAGCTCCCTGCCTTCATTCCCTTGGCGGAGACCTGACTTACCAGCATCCATTCCTCAGAGGATACACGCTGGATCTGATGGCTGCCGGTGGTCTCCTCCTGGGCATCCATGATCTGATCATCCAGTGCTGTCTCAAATCTGCTGCTCTCTGCAGGCAGCACTGTCAAAGGCGCCTTTCCATCCTCGCCGGAATCTGCACCTCCTGTCTCTGCCGTGTCCGCACCACTCTGCGCTGTACTCACATCTCCCGTATTGCTGTTTTCAGGCGATGCATCCGCCGCTTCCTCATCGGTCTTTGCCGTCTGCCCCTCGGGAGCATCCTCTGTATCTTCCTCCTCTGCCACCGCTGCTGTGATGATTTCCTGCGTCGTTTCCGATACACCGCTGTCAGCCTCCTGGGTTTTTAAGCGATGGAGGGTAATCTGATTGCCGTTTACTTCGCAGCCGGTCACATAGTAGCCGGTGATTTGATAGTTTTTCAATACCTCCAGCGAACTGTTGATGATCTGTACACAGTACATGGGCTGTACTTCACTGCCGGTGGGATCCGCTACCACATCTGATTTTCGTCCTTTTCCGTATATCAGATCCTCTCCGATAAAGCCCAGGGGATTTACATGCTCCCCTGCGGCTGCATCGATGGTCTGGGTGGTCTTATCAGACAGATCCTCCAGCACGATCTGCTCTGTCCCCTGCTCGTCTGTCTGTTTCCAGGCGATCATCCGGCCGTCGGAAGAAACCTGGTAGCTGCCCTCGGTCAGTCCCGCCGCAATCTCAGATACCTGCCGGCTGGCCAGATCGATCTCATAGATAGTCTCGTTCATCATCAGGAAAAGGCTGTTGCTCTTATTTAAGTAGGAAAGCCTCTCTATCTGGGCCTTTAACAGTGCCGCAGAGCCATCATAGGACACAAAGGCCTTCTCCTCCACGGTGCGGTAAATGCTGTTGTAATTATAGACGGCCGCCCCCAGCTCTCCTTCGTGATCTCCCCGGTTCATATATCCGTAGACCAGGAAATCCACGTTTCCGGTCTCATCCACGTTCAGGATCTTGATCTCATATCGATTCCAGATTTCTCTCGCGTCCTGACTGTCGAAATCTCCGAAGCCATAAACATAGGCGATGGCATTATCTACCGGGTTGCAGGCATAGAGTCTCCCCGCCTGTACAAAGGCAAAGGCACTGCCGCCGTCGCTCTCTGCACAGACACTGTCCTCCCCGGTGACCCCCAGCGTGACGACACCATCGGTCTGCACACTGCCGGAAGGCACATAGACCTGTTCTGCATACCGCTCATAATCCAGCAGATTGATCCGACTCTCTCCCTTACGGATCCGGAAATATTCCTGACATCGCAGCAGGATGCTGTTGCCCTCCGTGCTCTTTGCCCTGACCAGATAATCCACCCGGAAGATGGCTGTCTCTGTCTGCATATCCTCCACGGAAATACTGGCCTCGCCCACCTGCTCCGGCTCCAGATCTCCCCATGTGATTTGTCCGTAACTGCTGTGTATATCCACATGGGCATAGGAAGAATTATCTCCTTCACTGTTTGGCTCAATGTACGTAGTGATGCTGCTGGCCGCTGTCTTGGAAAAGGTGGCATTATGGAAAGAAAGGACAAAGCTCATCTTTTCCCTGGCAGAATTGTCCTCGGAGGCGATGATCCGCGTATAATACCGAAGCGTATTCTCCTCCCCCGGAATCTTCATCAGGAAGACCAGCATATATTCCTTATCATATTCAATAAGGTCATGGATGGTGAAGCTGCCCTTACTCTCCTGACCGGAGGTCGTCAGCTCCGTGAGCTCTCCGTCCTCGATCAGCCGTCCGTCCTCCAATGCACGCACCTCAAAAGAAAGACTCTCCGGGGTCTGTCCAAAGGTGTCTATCGTAAAACTCACCTTCCGGTCTGTCCCCAGCGGTGTCACCGGTCCCCGGTAGCGCTGCAGACTCCGCTCCGTCTTAAATCCATGGAGTTCATTCACCGTCTGCCCCTGGGTCTGCATCGTTATAACAGGAAAAACTGCTTCTCTCATTTCCGCGGTCGAATTCACGCTTTCATGATTCAGAAGCAGTTCCATCACTACTACAGCCACCCCAAACAGCAGGACGGCGTATATCACTCTGAAAATTGTATTTCGCATATGCTCTCGTTAGCTTTCCTGTGATGATTGATTATAATGATGCTTTTCCTCCAGCATCATATCCTTCACCTTCATCAGTCTGCTCTGAGAGCTTCGCTCGTTTTCATCCAGCTTCATGGTAATAAAGCGGATGCTCTCCTGGGTCTGCGGGATCATCACATGCTCCAGCGCATTGACGCGGCGTCTGGTCTTCTCGATCTCTGCCGCCAGCAGCTGACAGGTCTTTTCACTTTCCGCCAATTTTAACATATCCGGAAGTATCTCCGCAAGACTGCCAACCCCCGCGTCCAGGTCCCCGGAGGTGAACGCAAACCCATAGGAATAAACGTCTCCGGGATGATCCAAACGCATGCTGCAGGTATACACCGGCACCTCCACGCTCATGATGTTTTTGGATTCACAGGAAAGAGCAATCTCCTGTCTGGGAGACATAAAGGCCACTCTCACCTCTTCTTCACTCATGGAAGAGCGTGCCAGCGCAAAGCTCTTATTTGCCCTGGCAATTCCCGCCTCCACCTTTTCCCGCAGCGCCTGATTCTGACGGACCGTTTCTAAAAACTGCCGCATCAGCTCATCTCTTTTGTCTTTTAAAAGTTTATGTCCCCGTCTGGCTGTGACAAGCTTGCGCTTTAATCTTGTCAATTCCATGCGGGTAGGATTTACATTTGCTGCTGCCATACTTACCTCTTTATGCCGTTTAAAAGAAATGCTATCGAGCATTTCTTTTAAACTTTCCTCTTTAAGCCGCAGCCTGCTGCGGCTGCACGAGGAGAAATTCGCGA